>JAHDDL010000050.1 GCA_020629415.1 Maribacter sp.
GGGCTTTTTTTATACCTTAAAGTCTAGGACTGCCAAAATATCCTTTCAATAATTACCGTAACGTTATCGGGTACCAAATTGGTTCAGGTTATTTATATGTCAAAAATTTAATTACTCTATAACTATCAAAGAAGACTCTTGATATTGTATTTGAAAGCTTTTGACTTAGGTTAAAGTTAATTTCAACATTACGGTAGTAAAAATGAGAATAAGAAATTCTCTAAAAGGTTAAGGGTAATAGTATAATATATTTCGTAGTTAAGTACACTACATAAAATATCAATCATACACTGTTAACAATAATCGTTTCTAATGAAAATTTTTAGATTAAGTGGTTACAGAGTTTGTTATGATATCTTTCACAATTATTTTAGCATGTATTCTTGAGTTTTCTATAAACCATTTATGGGTTTCCATACCACCACATATCACCCCGGCCAAGTATAGCCCAGACACGTTAGTTTCCATGGTTTCTGGATTGTATTCAGGGAGCTTTTTATCATCTTCACTAATATTTACGCCTAATTTCTCTAAGAAACTAAAATTTGGTCTATATCCGATAAGCGCTAAAACAAAATCATTTTCAATTTCTTCCTCGCCCGTATCAGTGTTCAAAATGATACTATTTTTGGTAATGGCTTTAACCGTTGTGTTGAAATAGGCTTTAATACTTCCTTCCTCTATACGATTAATGATATCTGGTCTTACCCAATATTTTACACGTTGACCAACTTCTGGACCTCTAATGATCAGTGTAACTTCGGCACCTTTTCTGTAACATTCCAAGGCAGCATCAATTGCAGAATTGCTTGCCCCTATAACTGCAACTTTTTGCCCGGCATAATAATGTGGATTATCGTAATAATGAACAACCTTTTTTAAGTCTTCTCCCGGTACATTCAGTAAGTTGGGCAAGTCATAGAAACCGGTTGCTACCACAATTTGCTTTGATGTGTATGTATTTTTGTTGGATGTGACAGTAAATGTTTCTCCTTTTTTTTGGACGTTCTCAACCTTTTCGAACAAATTTATATGCAATTTATTTGAAGTAACAATTCGTCTGTAATATTCTAATGCCTCGTCTCTTTTAGGTTTGGCTTCTTTACTGATAAATGGTATTTCATCTATCTCCAATTTTTCCGATGAAGAAAAAAATTGCATATTGCTAGGGTAGTGGAAAAGGGAATTTACAATAGGTCCTTTTTCAATGATCAGATAAGAAAGTCCGTTTTTTTTAGCCTCTAATCCGCATGCTATACCAATTGGTCCTCCGCCAACGATGACAATATCAAATTCAGTTTTCATCCCTTTAAATCTTTAATAGTAGTTGTTGGGTCTTCGCTTTTAAAAACAAAACTACCAGCAACCAAAATATCTGCGCCGGCATCAATTAATTTTTTAGAGTTGGCTGTAGTAACACCACCATCAATTTCAATCAAAGCAGACGAATTTTTTCTGGTAATCATTGCCTTTGCAACTTTTATTTTATCATAGGTGTTTTCAATGAACGATTGTCCACCAAAGCCAGGGTTAACGCTCATGATCAAAACCACATCAATATCTTGAATAATATCCTCTAAAAGAGATACGTTGGTATGCGGATTTAACGCAACACCTGCTTTCATGCCCAAAGCTTTCATGGCTTGTATAGTTCTGTGTAAATGAGTGCAGGCTTCATAATGAACGGTTAGAATATGCGCTCCAAGTTTGGCAAATTCTTCCAAATACCTATCTGGGTCAACAATCATTAAATGCACATCTAAAGGAATTGTAGCATGTTTTTGAATAGCTTTAACTACGGGCATACCATAAGATATGTTTGGAACAAAAACGCCGTCCATGACATCTATATGGTGATACGTTGCTTCACTGGCGTTCACCATTTCTACATCGCGTTGTAAATTACCAAAATCTGCAGCTAAAAGAGATGGCGCTATGCTTGCCTTTTTCATTTTATAAAACCTTTATTGTTCGGTACAAAAATACGGATTTGTAATTCGTTCTACAGTGGTTTTAGATTTGCTTTAACTACGATCAATCAATTGCCTTGCCGCCATTTTTTATGAGAATAGGATTTACCTTTGACTTGTATTTGTTAAAAATTCCGTTCAATTTGTTCAGCTCAATAGTGAGTTCTGCCGATAACTCTTCATACACTTTGTAAGCACCGTTTGTTGGTCTTGCTTCTCCAGATTCTACACTTCGGCGTAAAGATGCCAATCTGTTGTTGAGTTTAATTGGGAAGTTCAAAGGATCTTGACCTGATTGATTTTTAACTTGGTAAAGAGCTTCTTCAACTTCAGTGATCTCACCAAGAAATGGCGTTACGATCGTTTCATAGTCGGTAGTTTCAATTTTTTCTTTAGCATCCTGAAGCTGCTTTTTGATATCACGTATTTTGATTACCGTTTCATTAGCAGCAGAAGTTTTTTCCATAATTTTATTGGAAAGCTCAAATTGCTCATCCAAATCTTCTTTTGTAATACCTTTTAGATTTGGGTCCATTTCTATATTGAACGAATAGGTTTGCTCATAATTTCCGGACTTCATTTTAACTTTGTAAGAACCTATGGGGGCTTTTGGACCTCTGGCAGGTCTTGCGCTCCAAATAATCATTCCGTCAAATGTTGTAGCTCCTGTGTATCTCATATCCCAGGTGAACGTGTTTATCCCTTTTGCGGTGGTTGGCTTTGTAGAGCCTCCTTTTAGCCAATAGGGTAAATTAGGGTCTACTTCATATTTTGGTTTGCTACCGGTAAAGGTGTTGATCAATTTGTCATTTGCGTCGAAAATTTCAAAGGTGATGGTATCTTTTTCTTCTTTAAGATAATACTGAATAGAAGCATCTGTGACACCTCTAATAGCGTTGGTAGGTTTAAAAAGAATAGCTTCTTGTTCAACCATTTCTGGGGAATACTGTCTTAGCGGTTGAATATCATCTAAAATCCAGAAGCCTCTTCCGTGAGTACCAAGAACAACATCATAGTCTTTAACTACCAAATCTCTTACCGGTGTATCTGGTAATTTAAGTTGAAGGCTTTGCCAAAGTTCGCCATCGTTCATAGAGAAATATACGCCATGTTCCGTAGCTAAAAATAAAAGTCCCTCCCTTACTGGATCTTCACGAACAGCTCTTACAAAATGCCCGTCTGCAATACCATTAATAATTTTAGTCCAAGTTTTACCATAATCATGGGTTTTAAATACATAGGGTTGCCTGTCGTCTACTTGGTATCTATTGGCGGCTACGTAAAGCGTACCAGGATTGTGAAGAGATTCGTCAATAATACTTACCCTTGAAAATTTAGGTAATTCTTTTGGTGTAATATCTGACCAATTTTTGCCACCGTCTCTTGTAATATGTATTTTTCCATCATCTGATCCTGCCCATATGGTATTAATGTCATGATTAGATGGGGCAAGTGCAAATACGGTTGCGTAAATTTCAGGACCGTTCATATCCATGGTAATGATACCTCCGGTCTTTCCTAAAGTAGATGGGTCTGCATAGGTAAGATCAGGACTTATTTTTTCCCAAGATTGACCATCATCGGTAGTTTTCCAAACATGTTGGGAGCAGGTATACATTACGTTTTCATCTTGTGGTGCAAACATAATAGGGAAGGTCCATTGCCAACGTTCTGGCAAAGCGCTTGCCGGTTCACCAGAGAAAAACCGTGGATACACCTGTATATCCCTAGATTGGCCGTTACTACGATCATACCTAGTTAGGAGTGCGCCTTGGCTACCTGCATAAAATATATCCAAGTTGGTAGGGTGTTGGGTAATCCACCCGCTTTCGCCGCCACCTACGGCATATGCCCAACCATCCCCTTGACCTCTTGCCTGCATATGGCCCCAGCCATCACTTGGTACGGCAATGGTACTATTATCTTGTTGAGCACCAGCCACATGGTAAGGTACATCGTTTGTGGTCATTACATGATATAACTGTGTTGTGGTGTAATCTTCCTCTGTCCATGATTTACCACCGTTGATACTTACCACGCCACCGCCGTCGTTTGAAGAGATCATTCTGTTAGGATCGTTAGGGTCTATCCAAAGATCATGATTGTCACCATGTGGAACTTTAATTTCAGTATCAAAAGTTACCCCACCATCCGTAGACTTCCAAAAATCAACATTTAGTCCGTATACGGTTTCTTTATCAACAGGGTCGGCGTAAATTCTAGAATAGTAAAATGCGCGTTGTCTTAGTTTTCTTTCGTCATTGGTTTTGGTCCATGTTTTACCGGCATCGTCAGATCTAAAAACACCACCTTCATTAGCTTCTACAATGGCCCATACACGGTTAGAATCTGCAGGGGATACCGTTATACCAATTTTACCTAACGGTCCTGTGGGCATACCTGGGTTATTAGACAGATCACTCCAGGTTTCTCCGCCATCGGTAGATTTCCATAGTTTACAATCCGGGCCACCGCCCCACATCTTCCAAGCTTTACGTTGCACTTGCCAAGTGCTGGCGTATAAAACATTTGGGTTGTTACTGTCTATAATTAAATCTACAGCACCCGCCTTATCGCTAACATATAAAGTTTTCTTCCATGTTTTTCCACCATCAATACTTTTAAAAACGCCCCTTTCTTCATTGTCGCCATAGGGATGGCCCAATGCCGCTACATAAACAATATTCTCATTTGTAGGGTGAATTCTGATTCTTGAAACAGCTTGGGTTTCTTCAAGACCTAAGTGTTCCCAAGTTTTACCGGCATCAGTAGATTTGTAAACACCATCACCTTGAGTAATACTTCCGCGCAATTGAACTTCTCCCATGCCTATATAAACAATATCTGGGTTGGTTTCGGCAACTGCAACCGCACCTACGGAAGAGCTGGTTATTTGCCCATCCGTAACCGGTTCCCATTCATTACCAGCATCAGTGGTTTTCCATAATCCGCCGCCCGTTGCTCCAAAATAATACTCATTAGGTCTGCTAGGGCTCCCCGTAGAACCAAGTGATCGACCTCCACGTACAGGACCAATATTTCGCCATTCCAAATTTTCATAGAAAGCTTTGTCGATTACAACATCTTGAGTATTATTTTTTGCTTTCTTTTTCTGCGCAAATACAGTAGAGGTAAAGGAAAAAAATAGAAGGACAACAATTGCCGAAATTTTCGAGTTCATAAGAGTCTTTGTTTGGTGGGTAAATTGAATAATTGGTTGCTTGAAAATAAGCATTTAATCTGCGAATAATTAGGGAAAGGAAGATTTTAACGACTTGTCAATCCTATTAATGCGATAAGCGATTATTACGCCGTTTTGCTTTAGAATATTCTAAAAATGAAGTGCTTATTTTATCAAATGTATATGCAAGGAGTATGATGCAATTTTAATAAAAACAGCTCTGAAAAGTAAAGTCAAACGGGCTTTAGTTGATTTGTCTTAAACCTTCATAAATGGAAATAGCAACAGCATTTGCCAAATTAAGACTTCTAATATGTGTACTGTATAATGGTATCTTAACCGCGTTTTCTTGATGTTTGTTTAATAAGGTCTTAGGTAGCCCAACAGATTCTTTTCCAAAAACTAAGAACATGTCATCTTCAAAATCAATTTCCCAATGATTTTTGGTTGCGGTAGCAGAGAAGAAAATCATTTTTTTGTCATCATGTTCTTTAAAAAATGCATCTACGTTTTCATACATGACTACATTAAGATGTTGCCAATAATCTAGCCCCGCTCTTTTTAATCTTTTATCGCTTAGCTCAAAACCAAAAGGTTTAACCAAATGCAAGGTAGAACCGGTGCCAAGTGCCAATCTGCCAATGTTACCGGTGTTGTTAGGAATTTCAGGTTCTATAAGTACAATATGAAAGCCCATTATTTTTTAAAAGATTGTAAGTATAAATGTTCTACTTTTTCTCTGGCCCATGGAGTTCTACGTAAAAACTTTAAACTTGATTTTATAGAAGGGTTACTTTTAAAACAATTGATATTTACATGTCCTGCTAAATCTTCCCAAGAGTATTTCTCTGTAAGTTCTTCTAAAATGGTCACGAGCTTTACACCGTGAAGTGGGTTGTTGGGCTGAGAATCTGAACTCATATGATTGGATTATATTATAAATAGTACTCATTTTTGAAAGGCAACGTACATGGAAAGTGCAGGAACCTGAATGTTATCTTTTACTAAATGTAAACCTTCAAAGTCAAAGGTACTACCTGAAACGGCTTTATGCCAAACGCCTTCAATTTTATAATCTATTTTTTTGTTTGATGCGTTATAAATGACCAGTATTTTCTGCCAATTGTCATTGTTTGCATTCTGATCTATAATGAAAGAAACAAGGCTATCATTGGTATGTTGGAATTTTACTTTTTCGCGAACTTCGTTTGCATTGGAAATATAAAATGCAGGATGCTCTTTTCGTAAGCGAATTAAATTTTTGTAGTATTTGAACACTTTATGATACTCAATTTTCCAATTCCAATTGATTTGATTAATGCTATCTGGCAGGTTATAGGAATTATGTTCCCCATTTTTAGTACGTAGCATATCTACACCGGCATGTAGAAACGGAGTGCCTTGTGAGGTCAGTACAATGGCATTCGCTAGTTTATCTATTGCTATTAACGTTTCTACATCAGCATCTGGTCTTGAAATTTTCAGTTTGTCAAAAAGTGTGTGGTTGTCATGGCAAGAGACATAATTTATAGATTGCCAAGGTTCATTGGTCCAAGGGGTATTGGAATAATTAACACTATCGTAGTTGACATCAGGATGCTGAATAGCTCCTACAATTCCAAATTTTATAGACTCTTGTTTATTCTTGGCACCACTTACAAAACCTAAACTCTGGTCATCAAAAACAGACCCTTTTAGTCCATCACGCAAATCGTCATTAAAAGCTGCAATTTTTGGTAATTGTTGCATGTGTTTTTTAAGGGCACGCTTTTCTTCCGGTAAAGGAGAATCTCCTGCGGTCCACCCTTCACCGTAAAGTAATGCATCAGGGTTTAATTTTAGAACGGCATCTGCAATATTATTCATGGTCTCAATGTCATGAATGCCCATTAAATCGAACCTAAAACCATCAATATGATATTCTTTGGTCCAATAGGTGACAGATTCTATCATGAATTTGCGCATCATACTACGTTCAGAAGCAGTTTCATTACCGCAGGCAGCGGCATCTGAATAAGATCCGTCTTGCCAATGTCTGTAATAATAACCGGGAACTTCAAGATTAAAATTAGAAGTATCGGTTCTGCCCGTATGGTTGTAAACAACGTCCATAATTACACCTATGCCATTGTCATGGAAAGATTTGATCATTTGTTTAAATTCCTTAATACGTACTTCCGCATTAAATGGATCTGTTGAAAAGGAACCTTCTGGAACGTTATAATTATTTGGGTCATATCCCCAATTAAATTGTGGAGAATCTAAATTTGTTTCATCAATAGAATAGTGATCAAAAGAGGGTAAAAGATGCACATGTGTAATACCCAGTTCCTTTAAATGGTCAATACCTGTGGATACATTATTATTTGCAGTAGTACCTTTTTCAGTTAACCCTAAATATTTACCCGGATAGAATGAACCAGATTGTGCGTGTATGGTCATATCACGTACATGTAGCTCATAAATAATGGCTTCATTTGGTTGTTTTAACAGGGGAGCACAATCATTGTGCCACCCAATAGGATTAGTGGATTCCATATTTATCACCATGGCTCTATTGCCGTTAACACCTACTGCTTTTGCATATATACCGGGAGTTTCATCTAACCATTTATTGTTGTTTTTGACTTGGTAAGTGTAGTATGTTCCATTCAAATCTCCTTGAATTGCTATGTGCCATACACCAGTGGTTGACTTTTTAAGGGAATATATCTCAAAAGCTTCCACATCATTACCTTTTTTAAATAATCTTAATACTACTTCTTCTGCGTTTGGGGACCATAGTTTAAATGAAGTGGAATTTTTACCATAGGCAACCCAGAGATTTTCCTCAACGGGCGTAGGGAAGTCATAAAATTCTTTGGTTTTATCAGATATTTTACACGAATTAAACAATAGTAGAATTATAAAAATTAGTAATATGTGCCTCATTAGCATGGTGTAAGCTTCTAAGATAGTTAAGAATCTTATAAGGGGTAATTTTTAGTAGGTGAATTATGAAACTATTATAAATGAAAAAACTCCGGTAATCAGCCGGAGTTTATTCATCAATCAAAAAACGAACAGTCATGATAAACTGTTGTTACCGTTAAAATTACAATTAATATGCCATATTACCAATTTGAGGAATATTTAACATGTAATTTTTATAGCTTTAACGCTAAGGATTTTTAACCCAAATACGTTTTTAATATTTTACTTCTAGACGTATGCTTTAATCGTCTGATCGCTTTTTCTTTAATTTGACGAACTCTTTCTCTAGTAAGGTCAAAAGTTTCACCAATTTCTTCTAAAGTCATGGAATGCTGATTAGCAAGACCAAAATACAAACGAATAACATCAGCTTCACGTGGTGTCAATGTTTCTAAAGCACGCTCAATTTCTGTACGTAAAGACTCATGTAACAATTCTCTATCTGGGTTTGGAGACTCACCACTACGAAGTACATCGTAAAGGTTAGAATCTTCACCATCAATTAGAGGAGCATCCATAGATACGTGTCTACCTGAGTTTTTTAATGATTGTTTTACATCATCAACGGTCATATCCAACTCTTTTGCAATTTCTTCTGGAGAAGGCATTCTTTCATGCGCTTGCTCTAGAAAGGCAAAAGTTTTGTTGATCTTATTGATAGAACCAATTTTGTTCAATGGCAAACGAACGATACGAGATTGTTCTGCCAAAGCTTGTAATATAGATTGACGGATCCACCATACGGCGTAGGAGATAAATTTAAATCCCCGCGTTTCGTCAAAACGCTGTGCAGCTTTGATTAGACCAAGGTTTCCCTCGTTAATCAAATCCGGTAAAGTAAGTCCTTGGTTTTGGTACTGCTTGGCAACTGACACCACGAATCTGAGGTTGGCTTTGGTAAGTTTTTCAAGAGCGATCTGGTCGCCTGCCTTGATGCGTTGTGCCAACTCTACTTCTTCATCAGCGGTAATCAAGTCCACTTTTCCAATTTCTTGTAAGTACTTGTCCAAAGATGCGGTCTCTCTATTGGTGACCTGTTTTGTAATCTTAAGCTGTCTCATTAAAATAAATTAAGTTCAATTTGCATAGACTGCATATACTTATACGTAAAAATCTTCCGAATGTTACAATTCAATAAAAAAAAGTTCATTTTTCCGTTGAACTACATAAAAAAAGCCTCAACTAATTAGTCGAGGCTTTAAGAATAAACTTACAAAGAGTTAATCTCTTCTTGGTTTTCTATCGCGATTACGATCGTTTCCACGACGATCGTCTCTACGTTTATCATCACGTGGCGGTCTTTCAACAAAGCCTTCCGGTTTTGGTAAAAGTGCTTTACGAGATACTTTCTCTTTACGGGTACGTTTGTCTATACCAAAGTATTTAACATCGAATACGTCACCCATGTTCACAACATCGGTTACATTTTCTGTACGTTCCCATGCCAATTCAGATACATGTAACAATACTTCATTACCTGGCGCGTCTGTATATTCTACAACAGCACCAAAGTCCAACATTTTAATAACCTTTACTTCGTAAACGCTACCAACTTCTGGCTTAAATAATAAAGAATCTATTTTTGCCATAACAGCATCAATACCTTTGCTACCAACACCTAATACTTCAACAATACCTTCTTCTGTAACAGGGTCTTCATTAATAACGATTGTAGTCTCGGTTTCTTTTTGTAATTCCTGAATTACTTTTCCACCAGGACCGATCAATGCTCCAATAAACTCATTAGGTATACGTCTAGTAACCATTGTAGGTGCGTGATCCTTAACCTCTGCATTTGGTGTTTCAATAGTTTCGGTAATTTTACCTAAAATGTGTAAACGACCGTCACGAGCTTGTTTTAAAGCGTTTACAAGAATTTCATAAGACAATCCTTTTACTTTAATATCCATTTGGCAAGCGGTAATACCATCTGCAGTACCGGTTACTTTAAAGTCCATATCACCTAAGTGATCTTCATCACCTAAGATATCGGAAAGAACAGCGTATTTTCCAGATTCAGTATCTGTAATCAATCCCATTGCAATACCTGAAACAGGTTTTTTCAATTGAACACCGGCATCCATCATTGCCATGGTACCAGCACAAACAGTAGCCATAGAAGAAGAACCGTTAGATTCTAAAATTTCAGATACTACACGTACTGTGTAAGGACAATCTTCAGGAACCATTCCTTTTAATGCACGTTGAGCCAAGTTACCGTGACCAACTTCTCTACGAGATGTTCCACGAATAGGTCTTGCTTCACCTGTTGAAAAAGGAGGGAAGTTATAGTGTAAATAGAAACGCTCTTCACCTTCGTAAGATGGCATGTCTATTTGGTTTGCTTCTCTACTTGTACCTAAGGTAACCGTAGCTAAAGCTTGAGTTTCTCCACGTGTGAAAATAGATGATCCATGAGTAGAAGGTAAATAGTTTACCTCACACCAAATAGGTCTAATTTCATCTGTCTTACGACCATCTAAACGCAAACCTTCATTCAATGTCAAATCTCTAACAGCGGCTTTTTCAGCTTTGCTGTAGTATTTAGAAATTAATCCGCCGAAATCTGCTTGCTCTTCTTCAGAAAAAGAAGCGATAATTTCTTCCTTGATTTCACCAAATGCAGCACTACGTTCATGTTTGGCAGAACCTGCTTGTGCAACAGCATAAACTTTATCATATGCCATGTCGTGAATTTTCTGAGCTAAATCAGCATCTTCTCTTTCTGGCTCGTACTCACGTGTTTCTTTTTTACCAAAAGCTTCTGCTAATTTAACTTGGGCAGCACACTGTACTTTAATGGCTTCATGAGCAAACTTAATTGCTTCGGTCATTTCTTCTTCAGAAATCTCATCCATTTCACCTTCAACCATCATCACAGAATCTGCAGAAGCACCGATCATCATATCAATGTCAGATTCTAATAATTGAGCTCTAGTTGGGTTAATGATGAATTCACCGTTTACACGACCAACTCTAGCTTCAGAAATTGGACATTCAAAAGGGAAATCTGATAATTGAATAGCTGCAGAAGCTGCTAAACCTGCCATAGCATCTGGCATAACGTCTTCGTCATGAGACATTAATTGAATCATCACTTGGGTTTCAGAGTGATAATCTTTTGGGAATAATGGACGTAGTACACGATCCACTAAACGCATGGTCAATACTTCACCGTCACTTGGTCTTGCTTCTCTTTTAAAGAAACCACCTGGGTAGCGACCCGCAGCGGCAAATTTTTCACGATAATCTACCGTTAGTGGAAGAAAGTCCACATCACTTTGTTTGTAGTTGGAAACAACTGTACATAATAACATACATTTTCCTGATTGTACAACAACAGAACCGTGTGCCTGTTTTGCCAATTTTCCGGTTTCGATAGAAATTTCTCTACCATCCCCAAGGTCAATGACCTCTTTAAATACTTTTGGAATCATAAAATTCGATTAAAACCTGCTCATGCAGATTTGTTAAACAATGGTCTTTCCGACTGAAATTTTCTCTGGTCGGAGTTGTTGTGTTGTTGTGTTGACCAATGAAAAACCGTGTGTAGCTTTTTGTTTGCCTTTGCCAAAATACTTGGCTTTAACTCCTAAGGCATGGAGTACTTAAAAAAAAGGGGATAGTAAACTATCCCCTTTTTAAAAATTATTTTCTAATACCTAGCTCTTTAATAAGCTCTCTGTATTTTACAATGTCATTTTTAATCATGTAATCTAAAAGACTTCTTCTTTTACCCACCAATTTTACAAGTGAACGCTCAGTGTTGTAATCTTTGTGATTCTTTTTCAAGTGACCGGTCAAGTGGTTGATTCTGTGTGTGAACAAAGCAATTTGTCCTTCTGTAGAGCCAGTGTTTTCTGCACTACCGCCGTATTTTTTAAAAATTTCGGCTTTTACTTCTTTTGATAAATACATTCCAATATTGTTTTAAATGATTTTTATGTATGTGATTGTTTTTCAATCAGGGCGCAAATATACAATTAATATTGAAATGTGCGGCATGTTTATAATCAAAAATGCTCACCAAATCAATTGATGTGGCGAGCATTTTATAATTTACCGAAATATATTAATGAAAGCGTTTCTTCATTACTACACTAAGCAGAAGCTTTTTCTGCCCTCACAGGGTTATTTTGTATTAAATCTATGTATAGATTTACTTTTCTTTTTAAATCTCTTCTATGTGAAATGAAATCTAAGAAGCCGTGTTCCAATAAAAATTCTGAAGATTGAAAACCTTCAGGTAAATCTTTACCTGTAGTATCCTTTACAATTCTTGGACCTGCAAAACCAATAAGTGCTCCTGGCTCTGCAATATTGATATCACCTAGCATAGCATAAGATGCAGTTGTACCACCCGTTGTTGGGTCTGTACATAAAGAAATGTATGGTAAACCAGCTTCAGATAATTGAGCCAATTTAGCAGATGTCTTTGCTAATTGCATTAATGATAGGGCAGCTTCCATCATACGAGCACCACCAGATTTAGAAATCATCATAAAAGGCACTTTTTTCTTAATGGCGTGATCTATACCGCGGGCAATTTTCTCACCTACAACACTACCCATTGAGCCTCCTATAAATTTAAAATCCATACAGCAAATAACAATGTCTTTGCCATAAGACTTGCCAAAGCCTGTTCTAACAGCATCTTTCAATCCTGTTTTTTTCTGAGCTGCTTTTAAACGCTCACTATATTTCTTGGTGTCTTCGAATTTTAAAGGGTCTTTGGAAGAAAGTTTTTCGTCAAGTTCCGTGAACTTATTATCGTCAAAAAGAATTTCAAAATATTCCTTGCTTCCAATTCTTACATGATAATCATCTTCTGGACTTACATAAAAGTTTTTTGCAAGATCGTCTGACTCAACAATTTTACCTGTAGGCGATTTGTACCACAAGCCTTTTGGTGTGTCTTTCTTTTCTTCGGTAGAGGTTTGTATACCTTTTTCTTTTCTTTTAAACCAAGCCGTCATATCATCCATTTTATGGTTATCCTATACGATTATAACGTATTAACGTTATTTAAATCTTCAAATGCTTTTTTCAATCTTTCGATAAAGGATATTTCTCCTTTTCTTAACCAAACTCTTGGGTCATAGAACTTTTTGTTTGGTTCGTCCGCTCCTTTAGGGTTACCTATTTGAGATTGTAAATACTCCTTGTTCTCCTGCACATAGTCACGAACACCAGATAAGAATGCGTATTGTAAATCTGTATCAATGTTCATTTTAATAACACCGTAGCTAATACCTTCTCTAATTTCTTCAACAGTAGAACCAGATCCACCGTGGAATACAAAATCAATATGGTTATGTTCTACACCGTATTTTTCTGAAATATATTCTTGAGAATTTTTAAGGATTTTTGGGGTCAATTTTACGTTACCAGGTTTGTATACCCCGTGAACATTACCAAAAGCAGCGGCAATTGTAAATCTAGGGCTAACTTTAGAAAGCTCTTCATAAGCATACGCTACTTCTTCTGGTTGTGTATATAGTTTGGAATCATCTACATCAGAATTATCTACACCATCTTCTTCACCACCTGTAATACCTAATTCGATCTCTAAGGTCATGTTCATTTTGCTCATGCGCTCCAGATAACCTTTGCATATTTCAATGTTCTCTTCTAAAGGCTCTTCAGAAAGATCGATCATATGGGAGCTGAACAATGATTTACCGGTTTCGGCAAAATGTTTTTCACTGGCATCTAAAAGTCCGTCGATCCAAGGTAAAAGTTTTTTAGCACAATGATCTGTATGTAAAATTACCGTAGCACCGTAAGCTTCTGCTAATTGGTGTACATGTTTGGCACCTGCAACAGCCCCTAAGATAGCAGCTTGTTGCCCATCATTAGAAAGCCCTTTACCGGCATTGAACTGGGCTCCGCCATTTGAAAATTGTATAATTACGGGAGCGTTTAAGCTAGCTGCAGTTTCTAGAACACCATTAATAGTGTCAGAACCTATTACGTTTACTGCAGGTAATGCAAATCCTTTTTCTTTTGCGTAGTTGAAGATTTCTTGAACTTCATCTCCGGTTGCAACTCCCGGTTTAATGTTGTGAGCCATAGTTATGTTGTTGTTTGTTTCTTAAAAAAATGAAAAACAAAAGTAATAAAACAATTATATTTAAAAGGGATAGTTTATGCCTATTTGTAATACTGAATTTGCAAAATTGTAATCTCTAAACCATCTTTTTGATTGAATTTCAGCAGGATTGTAAGTTTTAAAACCTAGGTCTAATCGAAATAGGAAGTAGGTGAAATCATATCTAAGTCCTAGTCCGGTGCCTAGTGCAATGTCCTTTAAAGATGCAATTCCGTCAAAAGTTGCATTTGGGTCTTCAACATTATCAAGAACGTTCCAAATATTTCCTGCGTCGGCAAAAATAGCACCGTTAATATCGCCAGCAACAGGAAATCTATATTCTAGGTTAAAAGCCAGTTTTAAGTTTGCTTCATTGAAGTCATTAATTGCAGAAGTGCTTCCCGGACCCAATGAATAAGGGAACCAAGCTCTGTTGTCATTTGATCCGCCTCCAAAATAACTACGAACAAAGGGGATGTTGTCAGAGTTGCCATAGGGAATAGCGATACCGAAAAATGCTCTTGCGGCCAGGACGTTAGCTCGTTTTAAATCCCAGTACTTCACATACTCAAACTCATTTTTTATGTATTGTGAGAAGGGAACACCAAATACCAATAACTGTTCATCGTCATTTTTATTGAATGGAATTACAGATGAAATTGCCGATAATACATTACCTGCTCCTTCCACCTTCCAGCGAAATTGGTAAAAAGAATTATCAATAGGCCCGGTTCTATTGGTCTTGTTAAATGTGTAATTGGATGCGAATATTAAATTGTTCTCGGTCAATCTAATTCGTCTTTCTTCAATGGTGTTTACATCATCAAAATCATCACTTGAAGAAGAGACATCACCATCTAAAATTGCATTTGTAAAACCACTTGTTCCTGACGGGATTATTAAATTTAATTCAGTGTCACTATCCCCAGCCTCAAAAAAATCTGTTAGTTCAGGATATAAATCTGGGTCTTCATAACCATCTGCAATATCATCTAATAACTCATAAGTGTTGGTATAAACATTGTAGAACCTTTCTTCGTTTACATTTCTGACAAATTGAATATTTAGTAATTCAACTTCATGTTTCACAAAATCACTAGGTGCCCAATTATAGCCAATAACAGCATTAAGAGTTTGTTTGTCCAAGCCTATATTGTTCTGAAAATTGGTACCTATGGCAATTCTGGTTTTGGGCAACGTGTAATTTGGGATTAATCTAGAGGTATTGATGAAAGGAAACCAGATTCTTGGAAAATCCAATGAGATATCACCACCGAATTCAGAGAAGTAATTGGCCTCAAACGTATTGCTACTTAATAGACCATAAGAGCCATTTGCGGAAATACTCAAATTTTCCGCACCTTTAAAAATATTTCGTATTAGAAGGGTAGTGCCAAGACCTAAACCTAATCTACGTAAGTTAGATCGGCTTACTTCAAAATTAGTTCCAAGGGCGTATTTGGTTTTTGGTGCTAGATATATGTTGGTGTTAACTTTGTTGCCTACAGAATCTGCCTCAAAAATTATGTTTGGGTATTTAAATACGTTGAGTGCGTTTAATTGTCTAGATGACCTTATTTTGTCTACGTCCCTGTATATACTATCTTTTTTGAAAAAAACGGCATTGGCCAAAGTTTTTGGTTTGATATCAAAATTCTTTGAATAATGAATGGTATAGTCTTGGTAGTCTATAGAATACAATGAATCTTGAGAATTTGCAGAAAGGTAGTCAGTGTAAATATTTATTTTGTTTATAGTCTCTACTTTATACGCAGAAGTCGTCACTTCGTTCTCTCCTCTGGTCTTTAGGTCACCAATGTTCAACGTAATGTTCATTTGTTGATCATTTGCCGCTTTTATAGTATCTCTTAGAATATCAAAGGTAATAGAGCTTTCTTGAAAGTTACGTATACCGCTATTTCTAAAAATACCGGTTAATCTTTCTCTTTCATTATTAAAATTACTTAAGTTGAACTGTTGTCCTTCTTTTATAAGGGACTCAGCGGAATTTAAAAAGTACAAACTGTCTATTGCCGTAGACGAGATATTGTTAGTGAGCGAATCGATCATGTATGGGTCACCAAGATCAATATGATAATTTACTTTAACTTTTTTGTGCCTGGTACTGTCAATTTCATACGTAGTATTATTTGTAAAATATCCTTTGCTTTGGTAATAGGCACTCAGTTTTGCTAGGCTTAAACGTGTTTTTGTAGTATCTAAAATTGTAGGTTCTTCGCCAATATCCTTTAGCCAATTACTAAGTCCTTTTACTATAAAAGACTCTCCTAGGCGTTCAACCTGTTTTTCTGAAAGCAGTTTATCAAGTCTTTTTTTTCTGTTCTCTTTTTTGTTTAACCAAGCGTTATATGATGAGTCTGGATTTTCTTTGGCTAGGTTATAAAGATTAAGTCTTAGGGGATAACCTAGAACGGTAGAGTTGGATTTTTGGTAGATGAGGCTTTCCAGTTCTTCATCGTTTACTTTGATAGAATCTGCGTAAACGGCGTTTTTGACCACCAAATATTCATTGTCCCCAACTTTCTTTAGCGAGTTACAGGATAACAGGACTATTGCCAGTAGGGATAATAAGCTTATTTTAGCCATGATGTTTTTGGAGCAAAGTGCCATCCTCATAGAAATCAAAAATACATTATTTGAATGGTTGTCAAAAGTGAATTGAAACTTATCAAAAGTCTACAGCAAAAAAAATGCCGAAATGAGCATAGGCTATTTGTAGTTGAAGGAAAAAAGGCTATTGAAGAAGTAGTGAATTCTGATATGAAAATATACAAGCTTTTTGCAGTTGATCCCTTAGGTCTGGAAGTAGGTAGAGAGCATGTTGAAAAAGTAACTGCTAGGGAACTTGGTCAAATGAGCAGTTTAAAGAACCCTAACGGATATCTTGGGGTGTTTTATATACCGGAACCAACTAGAAAAATAAGTTCTGATTGGGTTCTGGTACTTGATGGAGTGCAAGATCCAGGTAATTTAGGGACCATTATTAGACTTAGCGATTGGTTTGGTGTAAGTGATATTGTATGTTCTTTAGAAACGGTTGATTGTTATAATCCTAAAGTATTGCAGGCAACTATGGGTTCTATTACAAGGGTGAATATTAGGTACACGGAACTTAAAACTTTTTTGTTGGAAACAGAGTTACCTGTTTATGGCACATTTATGAACGGTGTAAGCGTAAACAAGACTAAGCTACCAGAAAAAGGAATTATGATTATGGGTAATGAAGGTAAGGGGGTATCTGGATCTGTAGCGAAATTGTGCACGGCAAGGTTGGCAATACCACAATTTGGAGGTGCTACTACAGAAAGCTTAAATGTGGCTTCTGCAACGGCAATTCTATTACACGAAATAAGAAAATAGCGCGGTTTTTTAATTGAAAATTTTTTAGCTTTTGCTAATTGCTAATTGCTAATTGCTAATTGCTAATTGCTAATTGCTAATTGCTATTCAAAAGTGAAGTTGATGAAGATGCCCCGTGTTTTTAGTGACTCAATGTTTCTGGTCCATGGGCTGTTAGGGTCATTGTCCGGCACTAGCTCATCGGTAATGGCAAAAACTCCACGAATAGATGGGGTAAATTTAAAATACTCCAGGTAGAAGTCAATTCCAAAACCAAGTTCATAATTGTATACCCATTTTTTCATTCTAAAGGTACCGGTACTGTTGTCATCAAGACTTTCTTCATTGCTCCCTAAATTGAGTCCTGTAGAAACACCGCCTAAAAGAAATGGTTTAAAATTGCCATATCTTCTAGTGCTTGCTTTTAGCAGTAACGGAAAATTAATATAAGTAGATTTAACTTCCCGTATAGCATCACGCTCATCTTCAAAACCTGGAAAACCCATTAACCTAGATCCATAATGTAACCCGGGTTCAAAGCGAACATCTAAGAATTCATTCACTCGCACCTCGCCAATTAATCCAACATTAAATCCAAAACTTTTACTGACCAAAATATCTTGGGCATTTTCTTTGTATTCAATTTTAAAATCATATTGGTTTAAACCAAGAAAATAACCCCAGTTCAAGAGTTTTTTGTCTTCGTTCTGTTTATTCAATATAGGACTTTCGTTGAATTGAGCACTGATCAAATTCGTAATCAACAACGTTAGGCTTATAAAAAACCACTTTTTCATATATCCTGGTTTGCTATTGTCATGCATCAAAAATATATTGTGGATAAATATTGCGATCAACCCTTTTTTGCAACATATATTGATGCAACCCCAAATGTTTGAGGTTTATTTGTTACATCTATAAACCCAATTTCGCGTAAAATATTGTTGAAGTTTTCGCCATGAGGAAAAACGGAAGCCGATTCGCTTAAATAGCCATATGCAGAATCATCCTTGGAAAATAATTTTCCAATTAAGGGAAGAATGTTTTTGGTATAAAAATTATAGCCTTGTTTGTACGGTGTTTTTGTAGGTACAGAGGTTTCTAATACCACCAAAGTTCCTTTAGGTTTCAATACACGTAGAATTTCTGCCATCCCGGTATTTAGGGTTTCAAAATTTCTAACGCCAAAAGATACCGTTACCGCATCAAAAGAATTGTCGTCAAATGTAAGTTTTTCACTATCGCCTACCACCATTTCAATAGTACTGTCAAGCTTTTTGTCGCTCACTTTTTCTTTGCCAACAGCTAGCATGCCGGGGGAGATGTCTAGACCTACAATTTTTTCTGCGCCAGTTTTGACAAGGGCAATGGCTAAATCTCCAGTACCTGTTGCAATATCCAATATAGATCGGGGTTGTTCTTTTTTTAAAATTTCAACCACTTTCCTGCGCCATTTAATATCAATTCCAAAAGAAATTACACGATTTAAGCCGTCGTAATTTTTAGAAATAGTATCGAACATTTGAGTAACCTGCTCTTTTTTTCCTAAATCGGAGTTTTTATATGGAGTGACTTTTTGGGGCATTTTATTGCAATTTTTTTGACAAATATACAATATAGCTAATGCTTAATTCCATTTTAACTACTTAGGTTACTAATTGATGGGTTAAAGAATTGAAAATAAAGATTAAACTAATTTAATTATGTAATTTTGTGCCTTAATAAATGCTATTGTTTTTCAAGACTACTTTTAAGTATACATAATAGTTAAGAGTAAAAATTTGTGCTTGATTTTTAGCGCTCTAATAAAATAAATGAAGATTATAATTGCTGGTGCTGGAGAAGTAGGCTTTCATTTAGCCAAATTACTCTCTTATGAGTCACAAGATATTACCTTGATCGATTCTAAAAAAGAAAGTCTTGCGTATGCGGATAATCATCTAGATATACGAGTTTTAAAAGGTGATGCAACTTCTATTGCGGTATTAAATGATGCTCAAGTAAAAGATTCGGATTTGGTTATTGCGGTAACTTCTTCTGAAACTACCAATTTAACGCTTTGCATGTTGGCAAAACAATTGGGATGTAAGCGAACGATTGCAAGAATTTCAAATACCGAATTCATAAAAAATAAAGAGCTATTACGATTCTCGGATTTAGGAATTGATGAACTGATATCTCCAGAAGCTTTGGCGGCAACTGAAATACAGATGCTTCTTAATAAATCTGCTTTTAACGATACCTACGAATTTGAAGATGGTGAGTTGATAATGGTTGGTGTCTCATTACTTAAATCCGCACCTTTTGTGGGTAAGCAGGTAAAGGAGGCGGCAAAGATTTTTCCGGAATTGCACTTTATGCCTATTGCGTTGCAGCGAACCGGTACGCAATATACGGTAATACCTAGGGGAGATACCCTTTTTAAAGAAGGAGACCAGGTATACTTTATTACCGTAAAAAAAGGCGTTGATGAGCTTTATAAACTTACCGGGAAAAAGAAGGCAGAAATCAAGAATGTGATGATTCTTGGAGGAAGTAAAGTAGGGTACAAAACGGCTAGAGATCTTTGTGCCAATAAATTCAACGTAAAGTTGATCGAGAAGAATAAGGAGAAAGCTTTTGATTTGGCAGATGAATTGCCAAATGCATTGGTGATTAACGGAGATGGTAGAAATGTAGAATTGTTAGATGAGGAGAGTTTGGAATCTATGGATGCCTTTATTGCGGTTACCGGAAATTCGGAAACTAATATTATGTCATGCTTGGTCGCAAAATCAAAATATATAAAGAAGACTATTGCTCTGGTTGAAAATATGGACTATTTTCAGTTATCTCATTCTATAGGTATTGATACCTTGATCAATAAAAAACTTCTTGCGGCAAACAATATATTTAGACATATACGTAAAGGTGAGGTTGTTGCCTTAATGCGCTTGAACAATTTAAATGCAGAAATTTTGGAGTTTATCGTAAAAAGAAACTCTAAAGTAACGGGAACGACCATACGGGAATTGGATTTTCCAAAAGCGGCCACAATTGGTGGAGTAGTAAGAGATGGTCAAGGCCATATAGCACTTGGTGGGTTTAAAATACAGGAAGGCGATAGGGTGGTAGTTTGTTGTCTACCTTCCGAAATTCCAAAAATAGAACGAATGTTCCTTTAAGATGCGGCTAAATTTAAGAATCATAATTCACATAATGGGGCTTCTATTGCTTTGCAACGGAGGCTTTATGCTTCTAGCGGCTGTAGTAAGTGGGGTATACCAAGATGGAGCAACGTTAAGTATTGCGCTTGCATCTATAACCACCATGTTTGTTGGGGTCTTTATGATGTACTATACCAGAGGGCATAAAAAAGAAGTGAAACAGAAGGAGGGGTACATTATCGTAACTTTTGGTTGGATCGTAATGTCTATTTCCGGTATGTTGCCATATCTGTTTTCTGGTGCATTGCCCACGGTTACAAACGCTTTTTTTGAAACTATTTCAGGTTACACGACAACGGGCGCTTCCATTATGGATGATATTGAAGCAATGCCAGAGGGCATTCTTTTCTGGCGAAGCCTGACCCATTGGATCGGTGGTATGGGTATAATCGTTTTGGCTATAGCAATATTACCATTGCTAGGTATTGGTGGTATGCAATTATTTTCGGCAGAGGCTCCAGGACCTACTGGAGATAAATTGCATCCAAGAATAACAGATACGGCAAAGCGGCTATGGTTAATATATTTTGGTTATACCGTGGCAGAAACGATATTGTTGCAGGTTGCGGGTATGTCTTTCTTTGATGCTGTAAACCATGCTATGGCAACGCTGTCTACCGGAGGTTTTTCAACTAAAAATGCCAGTGTCGCTTATTATAATGACCAGCCCATTATTCAATATATCATTATATTCTTTATGTTTTTGGCCGGTAGCAACTTTGTGCTGAGCTATTTCGCATTTAAGGGCAAAGTACAGAAGGTTTTGCAAGATGAGGAATTTAGGTATTATGCCGGTTTTGTTACGGTATTTACCATAATAGTGGCTCTAGTGGTTTATTTTCAAGCAAATATCACAGAACTTACGCCAGGTTATCCTATGGTATTGGGTAAGGCGGAGAGTGCTTTTAGACATTCATTTTTTCAGATTATCTCTGTAATAACCACTACTGGTTTTGTTAGTGCCGATTTTACACAGTGGACACCTTTTTTAACCGTATTTTTCTTCGGGCTGTTCTTTTTGGGTGGTTCTGCAGGGTCTACTGCCGGTGGTATAAAAGTAATGCGACATTTATTGATTATTAAGAACGGGGTATTGGAGTTTAAGCGAACATTACATACCAATGCCATTATACCTGTACGTTATAATAACAAAACCGTTAAAGAGAAGATTGTCTATAATATCATAGGGTTCTTTGTGCTGTATATGCTGCTATTTATAATTGGTGCCCTGGTATTAGGCTTCTTAGGATTAGATTTTGAATCTGCCATAGGCGGGGCGGCATCTTCATTAGGTAACGTAGGTCCTGCTTTAGGGAGTTTAAATCCTGTAAGTAATTTTAACAGCTTGCCCGATCTTGCAAAATGGTGGTGCGGATTTTTAATGCTTGCCGGTAGGTTAGAGTTATTTACCGTACTAATTTTGTTGACTCCTTATTTTTGGAAGAGTACTTAATTGATAAAGATTAGTAGAAATAAAAAAGTCCCTTTTCTAAAGGGACTTTTTTATGAATATAGGTTGAGGTTTACTTCAGGGCTTCTTTAATTCTTGATATTGCTTCTTTGATTTCTTTTACTGACGCCGCATAAGAAATACGAATACAGTTTCCATTACCAAAAGCATCTCCCGTAACGGTAGCTACATTTGCTTCTTCCAGTATGTACATAGAAAAATCAGATGCGTTATTAATTTGCTTTCCTCTCAAGGTTTTTCCAAAGTAAGCGGTAACATCTGGGTATACATAAAATGCACCTTCTGGCTCATTACATTTAAAACCTTCAATATCATTCAATAAGCTTAAAATGAGTTTACGTCTTTCTTTAAACTCATCGACCATATACTTTATACGCTCTGGTGATTCTTCTAAAGCTGTAATAACTGCGCGTTGTGCTATACAGTTTGCACCACTGGTTACCTGGCCTTGTAATTTATTGGTAGCACGTGCAATGTACGCAGGAGCACCAATGTATCCAATTCTCCATCCGGTCATCGCAAATGCTTTGGCAACACCGTTTACAGTAACGGTACGGTCATACATATCTTCAAATTCGGCCATTGAGGCGTGTGCCGTAACACCATAATTAATGTGCTCGTAGATTTCATCGCTCACCACTATGATTTGAGGATGCTTTTGAAGTACGTCCGCCAGTGCACGTAATTCTTCTTTACTGTAAATAGACCCACTTGGGTTACAAGGAGAGCTGTACCACAACATTTTTGTTTTTGGTGTAATAGCGGCTTCCAACTGCTCAGGAGTCATTTTAAAATCATTCTCCAAAGTGGTAGGTACTTCTACTGGTACACCATCTGCCAATTTTACGATATCGCTGTAACTTACCCAGTAAGGACAAGGTAAAATTACTT
>JAHDDL010000051.1:0-9161 GCA_020629415.1 Maribacter sp.
ACAAAGACTGCTTAAATCTGCAAGCATTTCTTGCCCTTGTACGTTTACAGGACCAAAATTGATAGTCACTGTTAAAATTCCTCCTTTTTGTTCTGCCGTAAATGTTTGAAAATTCTTGTATTCCATAATATTGAGTTTTTGGTAAATATTGTTCTGTTAGTATTACAGTACAAAGTTACCTAGGCACTCAAGCTTTGGATAAGTAAAAAACAAAGGGCTTTTAGTAAAAAAAGAGGTAAATGGTAATTTATTGGGAAATACCTGCCTTATAGGCACCAATAGTCATCCCCTTATAACTTTGGAAGGTCTTGTTAAGGTGACTAGAATCTGTAAAGCCTAATTCCATTGCAATCTCTGAGAACTGCAGATCGGTATATTTTAATCGGGTTTCTACCAGTTTTAATTTGTAGTTAAGAATGTATTTTTTTAAAGAAACATCGGTATGTTTTTTAAAGTATTCACTAATATAATTGTCCGCCATATGAAACTCTTCTGCCAAGTTTTTGGTGGTAAGCAATTCTGAATTGTAAATATTAGCGTGAATAAAGTTGATGATTTGCTGAATTTTAGACGATTCAACAATTTTAGTACTCATATCGGCATTTAAAAACTGAATGTTACGCGCAATTAAATGAAGAATTACAGAAAGTGAATTTTGAATGATAAACAGGTCGTATGATTTCTTTTTATCGTTTTCAGCAGCCACCATTTTTATCAATGAAAGTAAATGTATTTTGTCCGATTCGGTTTCAAAACGCATTTCACGTAATTGATGACTTTCACTATTTAGAATCCCTTCAATTTTACGAAACCAATCGTTCACAGGAAGATTTGCATTTTGCGGTGCATCTCCCTTAAAAAAGCTTTTCAAGAATTTAATGGCAATAGTAGTAGTTGCCGATTCCGGATTTACGATGTAAATATCATCTGGTACAAAAACAAAAATGCTGTTAGCCGAATAGTTTACTGTTTTCTCATTAATCTTTATGGTGCCGCTACCCTTTTCAAAATACACAATCTCAAAAAACCTGATGGTAGTATACTTACAAAATTCAAAAAAAGTTTGGTCTTTGTATTCCTGAATTACAATATTTTCGATAATGGTACGTGGCATAGGGCATAAAAGTACTATATAATTTTTGCTTCGGTTTCAAGCGCTAAAAATTTATGGATGTCACTAACTACAATAGACCCTTCACCTACTGCCGAAGCTACGCGTTTAACCGACCCGGAACGCACATCTCCAACAGCAAAAAGTCCGGGTAAACTGGTTTCAAAAGTGTAAGGTTTTCTATGTTTGAATACCGATTCGCCATTTAAAGCATTGTCGCAAATAGTGAGCCCTGTATGTACAAAGCCTTTAGCATCTGTGTCTATAATATTGTCTAACCACTCCGTACACGGTTTTGCGCCAACAAATGTAAATAGGTAATTAATGTTGTTTTCTACTAAAGCATCGTTTTGTTTGATTTCTACCTTTTCCAAATACGTATCGCCTTCAACCTTAACGACATTACTACCCGTTAAAACTTCAATATTATCACATGCGAAAATTCGCTGCACAAGGTAATCGCTCATTTTTGCGCCAATATCCTCGTTTCTGATGATTACATATACTTTATGCGCATGGCTTGCTAAAAACAATGCCGCCTGACCTGCGGAGTTGCCACCGCCCACAATACCTATTTCGCTGTTTTTACACATATTGGCATGCATTGAAGTGGCACTGTAGTACACTCCGGAACCTTCAAATTTTTCAATACCTTCCAAAGGCAGTCTTCTATACGCGGCACCTGTTGCGGCAATGACCGTTTTAGCCTTTAATATAGATGTGTTGTTAGAATTAACTTCGTAATAGCCTTCTTTGCGCGCTATTCCCTCTACCCTATGAGGCACGGATATGGTACAACCAAACTTTTGTGCCTGTATGTAGCCATTATTGGCAAGGTCACGTCCTGAAATTCCGGTAGGAAACCCTAGATAATTCTCAATTTTAGAACTTTTACCGGCTTGACCGCCAGGGGAATTACTGTCTATGGTCAACACTTTCAAGCCTTCTGAAGCGGCATAAACACTAGCAGCCAAGCCAGCGGGACCAGCACCTACCACTAGAACATCATAAATATCATCATCCAATTGCAACCGAACACCGGTACACGTACCAATTTCATCTATGGATGGGCGAACGGAAATCTCATTCTGACTATTGATCAAAACAGGCAGGTCAGACTCTTTTAAATTGAAAGTTTCCAATAACTGCACCAATCCGTCTTCCTTATCCGAATCAATAAAATTGTACCAAATATCATTCTTATCCATGAAATCACGGATAGCGTAGGTTTCATTGGAGTGTTCAGAACCAATTAGCTTAATACCCTGAACATTGTTTTTCAGCGCGTCTTCACGCAACAAAAATGCATTTAGAAGTACATCGCTAATATCACTGAATTTGGCAATGGCACTTTTTAGGTTTTCAGGACTTATTCTTATTAGCTGCGTATTTGCTAAGGTTTCACCGCAAACCCCAACGGCTCTGTGTGAGAGAATACTACTTGAACCTGAGAATTGATGCCTGGTATGAATGGCAATATTTTCATCTTTTTTATCAGGGTCTATAATTTTGATTTCGCCAGTAAGCACCACAAAAAAATCATAATGCCGGTCTCCAAAATCCAAAACGACCGTTGGCTCTTTATAGAACTCTATTTCACCGTACTTCTTAAGTTTTTCTACCTGAACATTGGTTAATTCAGGAAATTTTGGGTCGATCATAATTGGTTTGGTTTAATAGGTTACAAAAGCATTATCAAGATAACACCAAAACCATTTTTCATTAGGTTCTGCCGAATTTATAACCGGGTGCTTAGTTGCATGAAAATGGGCCGTAGCATGTTTATTTTTAGAATCGTCACAACAAAGTGTTACACCACATTCTTGACATGTACGCAAATGTACCCAGCCATAGCCATGTTTAATACATTCCTCACAAACACGCTCAGTAGCAGTTTTGATGTTGGAAATGGCCTTTATGTGGTCGCAAGATTTTTGCTGCATAATTTAAATCTAAACCTTTGTTTAAATACTTTTAGCTTAAACTGGCACGTAACATCCAAGCCATTTCTTCATGTTCTTGTAACAGTCCAGTTAAAAAATCGGCAGTACCAACGTCACCAAAATCTTCTTCTATTGTAGGGATGATTTTTCTCATTTCTACAATAATGGTATCATGGTCGGCTAACAAGACTTTCATATAATTACTGCTAGAATTGTCTCCTTTTATTTCTTCCGATAAATGTGTTAACTGCAAAAATTGTTTTAAAGTTCCAGGGGCATAATGACCTATTTTTCTAATACGTTCTGCAACACCGTCAATATATTCCTTAATTGCATTATAATGCTCTTCAAAAAACACATGTTTGGTGTGAAAATCAATACCCTCTAAATTCCAATGTGCTCTTAAAGTTTTGGTATACAACACATATTCATCAGCCAATATAGTGGATAAATGCTCTGCAACCTTTGATCTGTTTTCCTCGGTAATTCCAATATTTGTTTTCATTTCTTTAAATTTTATGTTCTACATTTCATTAAACTGATATTTATAAATTTAAAGAAAGAACTTTAATAAAACCATTAATTATCAAGTAGTTAATAGCCTATTTGAAATTATATTTGACCCTTTTAACATTTTAATCTTGTTAAATGCAAATCTGTTATGACTAAGGGTTAAGAATTTTTCAAGAAAACTATTTTTTGATTAAGTGTTTGAGTCTGTACATTCTTATGACCAAAACAAGGAAGCTTTTTATCTCTAATACAATTGAAAAATCAGCATATTACCCGTTTATTTAACTTCAAATACGCCGTTGCCTCTTATATAAATAACTGTTTCTTTTTTTGTTAAAATTTTTGATGTAGCACCATTTTGCGCTCCAAAATAAGAACCAGGTTGTAACTCGTTTTTAGAATCTTCGTTAGAAAACTGATGTGTTATTTCACCAGAAATAATAACCGCTCTAAAGTTTGGGCTTAAGTTTTTTATGCTTCCGCTAAAACCGGCTGGCAGTTTTACAAGCGCGGCACGTAGCTGATTTTTTTCGTGACTTCCCCATAAAAAGGCAGTTTGAACATTACTCTTTTCTGAAACCCATTGGATGTCGTTAGCATTTAACCAGACCAAGTTTGTTTTATCCACATTTACAGGTCTTTCGCCATTATCAAAAGCTTCAGATTTAGGTTTCACCAAATACGGACCTTCTTGAATGTCTAAAAACGCCATATTTTCTTCACCGTCAGCAGCAGTAATATGCGCTTCTCCTGCTGGTTGTTGCCAATAAGAACCTGCTGGCAGCCATTGTTTCTCGGCATTTTCATCATCATTATGTAACAATCCCTTAATTACTACACCTCTATAGGTTATATTGTGAATATGCGGTGGTGATGAAAATCCTTTTTTGAATTTCACCAAAAATCCCGCTGGTTCGTTTTTAGTTCTGTCGCCCCAAAGTTTTCCTGCAGCCGGACTTTTATCGCCTCGCAAAGGGTTTAACCAACCCCATTCTACATTATCTGCGGTTACCACTTCATTTACAGACTTAATGTCGTCAGTTGTTGGTGTTTGCGCGTTTGAATATGCCGTTATTGCTATTGCAAATACAAGAAGTATTGTTTTTTTCATTTTGATATGTTTTAATATTTCTATCAATAGTGTTTTACATTGCTTCATGTAGAATGGCAAACATGTTCCCAAATTCTCGATACTTTTTTATTTCCATGGTATTTCAATAAAAACACTCGAAGTGACATTTATGATAATGGATTTAAAATCCTTCTAAAACAATTTTGCCTTTTGCTTTTCCGGTCTCTAAAAAAGCGTGTGCTTTTCTAAGATTTTCAGCATTTATAGTCCCGAAGTTTTCTCCCAAAGTGGTTCTAACTGTTCCATTGTCTATAAGCTCAGAAACTTCATTTAAAATGTTATGCTGCTCAATCATATCATCGGTCTGGAACATAGAGCGCGTAAACATTAGCTCAATGTGTGTAGATACCGCTTTGCCTTTAAAAGGCATCACGTTTAACGATGTTGGGTCATCTATAAATCCGAATTTCCCTTGTGGTTTAATCAGTTTAGCAATTTCATCTACGTGATGTTCAGTAGCATTTAAACTCACCACATACTCTGGTGCTGGCAAGTTATATTTATCAAATTCCTCGCTAAGCTTATTTCTGTGATTAATTACCGTATCTGCACCCAATTCTTTTAACCACGAAGTTGTTTCTTCTCTAGAAGCGGTACCAATAATATTCAATTTGGTAAGCTTTTTAGCCAGTTGCACCAAAATAGAACCCACGCCACCAGCAGCACCAATAACCAAAATAGATTTGTTGGCATCATCTTTAGAAACCTCTAATCTGTGAAACAGCATTTCGTAAGCTGTAAGCGTGGTTAG
Source organism: Maribacter sp. (assembly GCA_020629415.1). Taxonomy (GTDB): domain Bacteria; phylum Bacteroidota; class Bacteroidia; order Flavobacteriales; family Flavobacteriaceae; genus Maribacter; species Maribacter huludaoensis. The sequence goes on from JAHDDL010000051.1 coordinate 5,451, forward strand.
TGGTAAGGCAGCGGCTTCTGCAAATGATAAACTTGCAGGTTTTTTACCTACTATACGTTCATCAACCAACTGATATTGGGCATTACTACCTTGTCGGTTTAAATCACCGGCATACCAAACTTCATCACCTACTTTAAAAAGAGATACATCTTCTCCTACTTCCTTAACAACACCTGTAGCATCCCAACCAATAATACTCCATTCTCCATCTGGAGCTGGTCTGTTGGCTCTAATTTTATAATCTACTGGGTTTACCGAAATGGCCCTTACTTCAACTAAAATATCTTTGCCAGCTGCTTTGGGTGTTTCAACGTTTATGTCTTGGAGCGAATTTACATTTTCAATTGGTAAATTCTCTTTGTATCCTATTGCTTTCATAAATGTGATTTTTAAGTGAATTTGTCCTTATTTCCAAGTTACAATATCATCAAAATTTCTTCGAGACTTAGGAAACTCCGGGTCTGCTTTTCTGTACCCAAAGGCTGCCATAAAAGCTAGTCCGTATTTATCGGTATCAATTCCAAATTTCTCTTTTAATAAAGCCTCTGCTTTTTCTTGATGAAATCCTTCAATTGGGCAAGAATCTATACCTGTTAATGCTGCTGATGTCATCATATTGCCCAATGCAATATAGGTTTGCTTAGAAGACCAATCGAAAAGCTTTTTATCCGTATCTAAGTTAAAATCGCGCTCCTGAAATTCTCTGTAAAATTTAGAGTATATTTCTATAACTTCGGCAGGCATTTGTTTTACCTCTTTCATCATATGCTCTATATAAGTTGCGTTATGCTTTACCATAGGCGCTTTCATTGCTAAACCTAAAACAAAGTGACTGGCAGTATCTAATTTTAAAGGCGCGCCCCAAGCAACAGGTTTTAACAGCTCTCTTAACTCTTTATCTTGTACCACCACAAAATGCCAAGGTTCAAAACCAAATGAACTAGGCGATAAATGTGCCGTTTCTAAGATGAATTTCATATCCTCGTCAGAAATGGTCTTTGTAGCATCAAATTCCTTGGTAGCGTGTCTGTAATTAAAGGCGTTTAGTATGTCTTCTTTGGCAATATTAGGTGTGCTCATTATATATATTTTATATCTATTGTTTAATTTTAAAACAAAGATATATGAGTAGCCCAGTATTTTATTGGTACAAAAGAAGGTGATGTATGTACAAAAAGAGGTTTTCCAGGGTTTAAATATTAAAATTTCGCCAAAAAAAAGCCGTAAACCAATATAAATACTGGTTTATAAACTAATTATTAGGAATAAAACCTTTTTTGTTACTGTTCTAGTTGGTAAGCTCCGTCATTTTATAAGCAGTAACATTTTCTAACTTATCTTTAGAAGCAATTCTATATGCCGCAATATGGTCACTTTGAGAATGTTTGGTTAAATATTCTTGATTAACCCATTTTTCATGAAATAGGAATAAGTTTGGGTTATTGTTATCTTGGTGTAAGTCATAGGCAATACAACCTTCCTCTCCTCTAGTAGGACTAATAAGTTTAAGCAATTCAGCTTTTATTTCTTTTCTATATGCTTCCTTTACAAGGATATGTACTACTAAGGTTAAATAGGATTTCTTCATAATATATCTAAACTGTTAACTACTATTTCGTATAAATATAGAGAATGAAGAATAAAAGATCAACCAATCCATCTAAAGGTTAGGTTAATTCTTGGGGGAATTATTTTTGAAGTTTTAGGGATTTTATGTTTCCAATTTTCTTGTGTAGCGCCTTGCATCAATAAAAGGCTGCCATTAACTAATGGGATGTCAACTCGTTTTAAATTTGATCGTGATACGTGCTTTAATTGAAAAGGTCTGGTAGCGCCAAATGTTACCGAGGCTATCACAGTGTTATTACGTTGTTCTCCTTTATAATCTTGGTGCCAATCAACACTGTCTTTGCCGTCACGATAATAATTGAGCAAGCAACGTGTAAATTTAATATTGACCTCCTTTTCTATTCGGTTCTTTATGAATAACAATTCGTCATTCCACGGAATAACTTTATTCTTTTCTGTAGAGGTAGCATCTTGGCTTTTCTCTCCGTACCAAGCTGTTAATCTTGGGTAATCAATTAATTTACCATGAATGATAATCTTATCCTGTTGCCAAGGCGTATTGTTTACTAGGTTGTGATATAGCTTTTTGCTTTCTTGATTATTAAAGTATTTTTCAAATAAGATAATTTCTGCTCCCGGCAAGTCAAAAGTAGTTTTACGTACTTCATCAGTTGAAAATAAACTGGTTTGATTAAATAAATCCAATAGAATAACAAATTTTTAATGGTAATCTTCTTGCAAAGATATTTACTTTAAGTTACAACTATAAGTAATAGTAACGGTTTAATTTGTATAAATAAAGGTTTTGTTAGGTCAATTTTATTTCATTTCACCTATTTTAGTCTGTAAATTACTGAATAACTAAAAAAAAATGCAGGTATTAGAAGCACATAAACCTTTTGAAATACAAGAAATTGAATTGACTAGTTGGAAGCAACGCCCGGTGAAGAACAATTTTTTTGAACTGGTATTAATTAAAGAAGGTGAAGGTACCCAGTGCATCAACTACAATGATTATGCCTATGGCAAGAATAGTATGTTTTTGTTACCTCCCTTAAAGTGCCATTCTTTTACTATAGAAAAACCTACGCGTTTTGTTTTTTTAAAGTTTACCGATTCGTTTTTTAAAAATGCGAATAGGATAACTATTGATAGAAATGAATGGTTTAAAGAAGCGTCTTACATATTATCTAACTACAATCAATTGCCAGGCGATATCATTAAGAATGAAATGGATCGCAACTATCTAGAAAATTTAATAGGTATGATTCTTCAAGAGTCTAGAAACTATGGAGAAGAATCTATAAACTTGGTCACTAGTTTAATGACGAGTATTTTAGAAATTTTGATTCGCAATATTAAAAAGAGCAATTATTTTGAATTGCCAAAGAACCAAGTTGATGATCGCATCACTAAAATGCTCACCTATATTAATACTCATATCGATAAAACGGAATTATTAAAGGTCGAAAATTTAGCCAAGGTATTTAACATGTCGCCCACCTATGTAAGTGAATATTTTAAAAAACAAGTTAGTATGTCTTTACGGGAATATATAATCAAGGCAAAACTGAAATTGGTAGAAATTCGCCTTTTAAATTCAGATTTCACCCTTACCCAAATAGCAGATGATTTAGGTTTTACAGATGTAAGTCATCTTTCAAAAACCTTTAAACGTTACACAGGCTCATCTATTCGGGATTTTAAAATTAAAGGCGAATATATGTTATTGAAAAGAGCAACTTGTATACCCGCTGTGCATACTTAAACTAATTGTTCCATTTTTTTAGATTCTCTGATAAGGGCACTTGCCAAAACCGTTGTGGCATCAATAATTAAACTGTTTTCTATTTTTTCATATTGTATGGCTAACGCAATTTCGGTACAACCTAATATTACCGCTTGGGCACCTTTTCTAGATAAATATGTGGCTGCCATACTCAAATTTTCTTTTGCCTTTTGGTGAACAGGATTGGAGAAAGCCTTTATATCATAACTAGTATCATAAATTGACGGATGCACAAATAAATCTTGAATATCTTCAGAAGGTTGTATTACCTCAATACCGTATTTTGATAGCACTTCAGGATATACTTTTGCCAAAATGGTACCGGTACTTCCCAATACACCTACCCTAGTAAT
>JAHDDL010000051.1:9261-23142 GCA_020629415.1 Maribacter sp.
ATCAAATTAATGGCATTTAAATAAGTAACGGTCTTAATAAATCTATAATTTCTTCTGTATTCTTTTTAACACCCTAAACGGGAAGGTTTTTTGACTTTAAACAATAAAGAAGTATCGTAATACTATATACGTCAATAGTTCAACTTATCTGGTCAATAGAACCTCAAAACTGGTTTTATCTTGTGTTCAAATTAAATTAAAACGCAATGAAAATAGAAGATAAAGTAATAATTATAACAGGAGCATCTAGCGGTATTGGTAGAGCTACAGCAATGAAGTTAGCAGATAATGGAGCAAAAGTAGTTTTAATGGCACGTAGTGAAGATGAATTGAACGATTTAAAATCAGACATCACTAAAAAAGGTGGAGAAGCTCTTGTAGTTACAGGAGATGTAACTAAGAAAGAAGATTTTGAAAAGGTGGTTTCCAAGACCAAAAGAGAATATGGTAAAATTACCGGGTTGGTCAACAATGCCGGTTTAATGCCGTTATCGTTCGTTGAAAAATTAAAAACAGACGAATGGGATAAAATGGTAGATGTCAACATAAAAGGTGTATTAAATGGTGTTGCGGCAGTGCTACCGGCATTGAAAGAAAATAAAGGCGGTAACATTATAAATATATCGTCTATGGCCGCCAACAGGTATTTTCCTGGTGGAGCGGTGTATTGTGCAACGAAATCTGCAGTAAAAATGTTTTCAGAAGGTTTACGCCAAGAATTGGCACCAAAATATGGTATCAACATTACCTCTATAGAACCTGGTGCCGTGGCTACAAATTTGACCAGCACAATCACCGATGAGGATATCAAAGATAAGATGAAGGAAATGCAAAAAATGGAAACGCTTGAGGCGGAGGATATTGCAAATTCCATTTATTACGTGTTAACTCAGCCAGCTAGAGTAAATATCAACGATGTTTATTTGGTGCCAAGTGAGCAACAGTAAACATTCCTTGGGATAATCCCCAAAACTATGTTTTGAAAACAAATTAGTATTTCAGCGTAAGCGATGGAGTATTAAAATCTCGATTATCGAGTAACTTAAAAAACAAATTATGTCAACGACAACAAAACAAGATACATTTAAAACTATAAATCCCACAACGGGAAAAGAAATAGCATCTTATACCTATATGACCGATGCAGAAGTTGAAGAGACCATTCAACGATCACACAAGGCATTTCAGAAATGGAAAATGAAGAGCGTTGAAGAACGTGGTGATGTCATAAAGGCAATTGGAAAGGAACTTCAAAATTACAAGAAAGAACTAGCGGAGTTAATGACCGATGAAATGGGAAAATTGCTTAAACAAAGCAACCATGAGGTAGACCTGTGTACTTCTATTTGCGAATATTCGGCAAAACACGCACCAGAATTTTTAAAGAATGAAGAGCGTGAGCTATCAAATGGAGGAAAAGGAATTATCACCTATTCCCCTATGGGAATAATATACGGTATACAGCCTTGGAATTACCCTAGTTATCAAGTTTTGCGATATACTATTGTAAACCTAATGGCAGGTAACAGTATTTTACTGAAACATGCATCTAATGTTACAGGTACCGCCAAATTATTAAAGACCATTTTTGATACGGCAGGTTTGCCGGCAGACTTGTTCAATGTTCTTATAATTGAACACGATCAGTCTAATGCCATAATAGAACATGATTTGGTTAGAGGCGTTACCCTTACGGGAAGCCCTGTGGCTGGAGAAAAAATTGGGGAAAAAGCAGGTGCAAATCTAAAGAAAACGGTATTGGAACTAGGTAGCAATGATGCGTATTTAGTATTAGACGACGCCGATATAGATGTAGCAGTAGAAAAAAGTGTTATGGGACGTATTTATAATAACGGGGAAACCTGTATTGCGGCTAAACGATTTATAGCTACTGAGAAGGTATATAATGAATTTAAGGAAAAATTCGTAAAAGCCATGGATGCCTTAAAAGTAGGAAATCCAAAGAATGAGGATACCGAGTTAGGACCAATGGCACGTGAAGATCTAAGAGAGAAAATCCACGAACAGGTACAAGAAAGTGTAGAGAAAGGAGCCAATGTGTTATGTGGAGGAAAAATACCTGACGGTGAAGGTTACTTCTACCCTGCAACGGTACTAGCCAATGTTACTCCTGGGCAACCAGCGTATGATGATGAGTTGTTCGGACCTGTGGCCTCATTAATTAAAGCGAAGGATAATGAAGATGCTATGCGTATAGCTAATGACAGTAGATTTGGCTTAGGTGGTGGTATATTTTCAAAAGATATTAAGAAGGCGACAGAACTTGCTGAAAAACATTTTGACACCGGTATGGTATTTATAAATTCTTTTGGTCTGGCAGAACCAAATATGCCATTTGGAGGAGTAAAGGATTCTGGTTATGGTAGAGAACATGGCGGTTTTGGAATGAAGGAATTTGTAAATGTGAAATCTATTATGATTTCTGAGTAACTAAATTAGAAAGGCACCATTTAGGTGCTTTTTTAATGAAATGTCAAATTCAAAATATAAAGCAATGTTAAAAAATGAATGTTCATTCTTTTTTTTGATAACTTTGAACAGTTAAAAAATAGCTTATGAATAAGTCGATTAATTTAAAACAACGTCCCGTAGGAACCCCTACACTTTCCGATTTTGAATTTAAAGAATTGGAAGATGAACTAACTATCTCTGATGGTGAGCTTTTATTAGAGGCGAAATATATATCCGTTGACCCTTACTTACGTGGTAGAATGAGCGATGCAAAATCATATGTTCCTCCATTTAAAGTTGGAGAACCTATAAGTTCCGGTATTGTAGCAGAAGTGTTGGAATCTAAAAATGGTAATTTCCAAAAAGGAGATTTTGTTTCAGGTCTATTACAATGGAAAGAAAAGCAAATTTCTACAGGCGAAGGCTTGCAGAAAATAGATAAAAGCAAAACACCATTAAGTGCCTTTTTAGGTATCGTCGGTATGACCGGATTGACCGCCTATTTAGGACTTCATGAAATTGGGAAGCCTAAAAAAGGTGAAACCTTGGTAGTTTCTGGCGCTGCAGGTGCAGTAGGTAGTGTGGTAGGCCAGATTGGTAAAATTCTTGGTTTAAATGTCATCGGTATCGCTGGTACAGACGAAAAAATTGATATGCTGAAATCAGAATTCGGTTTTGACCACGGTATCAATTACAAAACAACCAAAGATATGAAAGCTGCTATTAAAGAAGCGGCACCAAACGGAGTGGATGTCTACTTTGATAATGTAGGCGGACCAATATCTGATGCGGTATTATTCAATATAAATCAGTTTGCTCGTATTATTAACTGTGGAGCTATTTCAGTTTATAATAAAACCGAACTACCCATGGCTGTTGCTGTACAGCCTTTCTTGGTGAAGAATAGTGCATTAATGCAAGGATTTATTGTTTCTAACTACGCTGATAAATTTCCACAGGCAATGAAACAATTGTCTACATGGTTGGGCGAAGAAAAACTGACCTATAAAGAAACAATAGTAGAAGGTTTTGATAATACACCACAAGCATTCTTGGATATGATGGATGGTAAGAACAAAGGTAAAATGATAGTAAAAGTCTAATAATAAGACTTCAAAATAATTGCGTAACTAAAAAGAAGATAAAATGAAAATATTATTTGTATTAACGTCTCATGATGAATTAGGAGACACAGGAAAGAAAACAGGATTTTGGGTTGAAGAGTTTGCAGCTCCATATTATGCTCTTTTAGATAAAGGAGCAGAAATTACGGTAGCAACACCAAAAGGAGGTCAAGCACCAATTGACCCTAGTAGTGATACTGAAGATGCACAAACAAAAGATACCAAACGCTTTAAAGAGGATAAAGAAGCGCAAGAGATAATTGCCAACACAAAAGTATTGGCAGATGTAAATGCCAATGATTTTGATGCCGTTTTCTATCCTGGTGGTCACGGACCGTTATGGGATTTGGCAAACGACCTTACTTCTGTAAAATTGATTGAAACATTCAATGAACAAGAAAAGCCAATTGCATTTGTATGTCATGCACCTGCTGCTTTAAAAAGAGTTTCAGGTACAGATGGTAATCCTTTGGTAAAAGGTAAAAAAGTAACAGGATTTACTAATAGTGAAGAGGAAGCTGTACAGCTAACTGAGATTGTACCATTTTTGGTAGAGGATATGCTACAAGAAAATGGCGGAATTTACTCTAAGAAAGAGGATTGGGCAGCATATGCGGTACAAGATGGTAATTTAATTACGGGTCAAAACCCTGCTTCATCAGAATTGGTAGCTGAAAAATTATTGGCTGCCTTGAAATAGTCAATAAATTAGTTGATATTAAAAAGCCCGTAAACATTAGTTTACGGGCTTTTTGTCAATAAATAATCAAACAATTACAATCAACTTTCTTCTAGCAAGGCATTTACATCAGTAATCAATTGTGCTATTGAAGCACGGTTGAGTCCGTTGTAGATACCCCTTATGTGTTTATTTTTATCTATGAGTAAGAAGTTTTCTGTATGTAAAAAGTCATTGATGTCCTTTGGTATACCTAAATCGTTCTCCACAAAATATTCGTTTCTACCTAAGTTGTAAATTTCAGTTTTGTCACCAGTAACCAAGTGCCATTTTGAATCTATAACTCCGTTTTTTTCCGCATACGTTTTAAGCACAGCTACAGAATCTATGGATGGTGTTACGGAATGGGAAAGGATGGCAACTTCAGGGTTATCTAGAAAAGCCTCTTGTACTTTGGTCATATTGTTCGTCATCTTCAAACAAATGCCGGGGCATGTAGTAAAAAAGAAGTCGGTAATATATACTTGATTTTCAAATGACTTCTGTGTCAATGTATCACCTAATTGATCAACCAGTTCAAAGTCGGGTATTTTATGAAATTGTTTCTCTTCTTCAGAGTTTGGTGTCAACCAATGTGGTGTAAAAGATTCGTCATTATAATAAGGCAAATACGCTACCCGGCTAGTTTCAGTTACCTGAATATGCTCTTTTTTTACTGTTTGTTTACAGGAAATCAAAACAAGTATAGCTGCAACGTGAAATAAAGTCTTTTTCATAAAGGTTCATTTTCTGATCTAACTACAACTTCATCTTCTAATTGGTAGCAAGAATTTGCTCTTCTTAGACCAAATATGCGTCCGTTTTTGGCTTCATAGTTTACATATAAGGTTCCGTTTTGTAACCAAGCCTTTTGTAGTCCTTCTTCCCTACCGTTTACCAATTGTCTTTCTCTTGCCAATTGCCCATCAGGATACCATTTTCTCTCCACACCATCCATTTTACCATTTACGTAATTCGCTTCTTGAGCTAACTGCCCGTTCTCCCACCAGGTTTTGTAAGAACCTTCAAGTCGGTTATTTTTATAATGATACTCAACCCTAAGAACTTCATTGACAGACCATCTTTTGGCGACTCCTTCTCTTTTTCCTTTAACAAAACCCACCTTTTCTGCCAATGTGCCGTTCTCATGTAAGGTTAATGCATAACCATCATAAGGTGAGTTTTTGTAATACCAGGTACCTTCTAATTGATTAAGGGTCAACTCTTCCTTGAATTTAGTTACTTGACTGATTTCAACAGGGGTTGCTACCTGAGGCTTTGAACCGGAACTTTGTTTACAACCGGTTTGCAACATCAGTGCAAGGCAAAGGATATGGAAGTGTTTACTATTCATTTTTAGTAGCCTTGATATGGACCTGCAAATGCTAAATAGGAACCTGTAGTAGAATACACTTCATTGATAATGTGATAATGGTATTCTTCTTCACCATCAGTATACTGTGTGGTAGAAGTATGTCCACCAGAAGCATCTAAATCCGTTGGGTAATCACCTGTTGCACTGCATTTACGTCCGTAAAGAAATACGCCGTCCAATAATATACCTACTAGGTTATCGTCGTCATTGGTAAAAGCCTTTGGCTCTAGGTGATAATGATACACACCAGGACCAATATGGGCACCTGTCCAATCTAAACTAGCGGCAGCTTGATCTAAGGCACCCCCACCTTCTTGGTCATTGAATATTGAAGAGCCGCTTACCGCAATACCAACAGTACCTAATTCTGTTTGTACAGTACTACCTGTTAAATCAGGAGTAGCATCTACACGTATGGTATAAGCATTGTTATTACTGGACATGATACTTGGAGTAAGGGCAACATCTGGCTCTTCTTTATATAGGGAATTACCCTCTCCCCAATAAACCGTTTCATGATTTGGAAGTCCGGTAGTCTCTATAACAACTTCGGAACCATCTAAATAAATAGTCACGGCATCTGAATTAAACGCACTATAGGCAGCATGAAGCTCAGTGACTACTTCATCATCTACATCACTATCGTCTGTTGTACTATCATCTATCACTCCATCATCTACACTGTCGCTACTACAGGCAACAAAGGTTATAAATGCTAATGCAAGAGCAAAAGAAATAGAGGGTATTTGTTTGATGTTATTCTTTCTCATAATTGACTTTTTAAATTGATTAATGTTATTAAAACAGTATAAAACTAATGTCTTGATTACTATGGATTTTTAAAAATCAGTGAACCGGTGGAAATTTTAAGTGAGACAGTGTTTTGATCAAGAAATTTTGATGGCTATTTCAATTTGTAAGCCAGTAAATGTTTAAAACAGTAGGCAAAGACAGATGATTTCATATTAATGTGAATTTGTTAAGATCTGTTCAGTTCTTGATTTAGTTTTGTAGCAATAATTTTTGTCTTATTCCTTAAATTTTTGGCAATAGAAAGTTGTCCTTTGGTTTGTAACAACCTGTCAATGACACTATTTTGATATTCTCTGCTTACTAGCAAATCCGGATAATTTGATTGGTTGCCGAAGTTTTTCATACGCTGATAATTATAGCTGTCTTCCGGTAAAATTTCAATTAATGAAATATGCTTTTCAATGATAGGTTTTAGGCGCTCGTTTATAATATTTTCAATCTTGATTTGTTGATTGTTAAAATTGTCAAGTTCATTGGGGTAAGCGGCAATCAGTTTTTTGAGCGAATCACTTTCAATAAATTCAAATTTATTGGTTGCATTAATTGAGTTTATGGCTTCATCCCTAACAATGGTCTTATGGTAATTTAAATTTACGATCATTGACTTGGCATCGGCAGTTAATTCCGCAGGTTCCATACCCAAATAATTTATGGTGTTTTGCAAGGTTTGTATATTCTTGGTATAGTCTGCAATGGCACTATCCAATACACCTAAATTTGTATTCAGTTCTTGGCTTAGACTTTTGTAGATTTTAACTTCTACAATTCTATTTTTTCTGGATTCGTTGATATCATTAATCTTCCATGCAATTAGAAGACCTATGACTATAAGTAAAATTTCGCCTAACGCGTAGATTAAATAGGTCTTGAATTTCTCTAATTTTATCAATCTACTTCTAACCTTTCTGAATAAGACCATTTGTTTATATGCTTATCTTATTGATGATAAATAAAGCTTCATGGCGCACCATGAAGCTTTGGGCTAACTTCAACAAATTTTATTGGCACCGCCAAAGGGTATAATACCCCGAGGCTTGCCTCAAATTTAATAGTGTGATTCCTGTGAATGCCTCATGGGCTTGCCCTAAGGTGTTTTACTGAATCAATTTAAAATAAACTGTGTAGAAATTAATTTCTAGGTCTTCCTTTAGGTTTTGGAGCCTCATCAAATTCCTCCTTAGAAATAAAACCATCTTCATTGGTATCTATTTCAGAAAAGTTATCCTTTAATGGACCTTTTACTTCTTCTTTAGAAAGCTGACCATCCTCATCTGCATCCATTTCTTCTAAAAGTTTGGCATATGTTGGGGGCTCTCTTCTTTCACCTTTGGATTGTGCGTTAACTGCTACTGTACCAAAAGCTACTAATAGGGCAAATAACAATCCTGTTTTTAATGTAATACGTTTCATATATATTTAATTTTATAACTAATATTCGTTAGCAAAGATGTAAGAATCTTTAATGCGGAATGGTCGTTTTAAGTGTTTGCCGTTTACTTTTAAGCGAAAGGTGTTCTATATACAATGAACGTTTAATTAGCAGCGGTTTATAGCACTGTTTTTAAGGTTGGGTTGAAAATTTATTCCTTTTATTTGTACCATGAACAGACATAGGAATATAGTATTTCATGTAGCCTTATGGCTTTTGGTTTGGTCTACCGCATGGATCTTTAGTGGTAGTGATTTTCAGTTCGTACTGGAAAACGGTATGGTACTTATTTTTCAAATAATAGTAATTGCTGTACTGATTTATTTAACGGTGCCATACCTTTTATTAAGAAGAAAGTACATTTTATTTGCAGTAGCATCCATTGCAGTTGTAGTTGGCTTGACCTTAATTTTGACCAATCTAATTCCTTGGTCTGGAGGAATGGTTAACGAACCGAATATGGGTACTTTGCCCGGACCAAGACCCGGACCAAGGTTTGACGGCGGCAGACCTTTGCAAGAATTACGTAGACCACCTTCACGTTTTTTTATTAATCTGCTTTTAATTACAATTGCCTATATCATTGCAACACTTGTAGAAATATTTTTGTTTGCACAACGTAAAGAAGAGGAAATCATCATCAATAAAAATGAAGCGTTACAAACAGAGCTTAAGCTATTAAAATCACAGATCAATCCTCATTTTCTATTTAATGCCTTGAACAATATTTATGCACTATCTGCAATTGATGCCGGTAGAACCCAAAAGAGTATTAGCTATTTATCAGACATGTTGCGTTATGTGCTATATGAATGTGAACAAGAAATTGTACCGTTATACAAGGAGATAGATTATATTGAGAATTACATAAAACTGTTCTCCCTAAAGAGTAGTAAAACCTACCCTATTTCCACTACGTTTTCTATTGAAGATCAAAATGTGCCCATTGTACCCATGTTGCTGATTCCTTTTTTGGAAAACGCCTTAAAACATAGTAATATTGAAAAGATTGAAGGCACATTTATCAACTTGAAAATTACTTCATTTACTGATGGTATTGATTTTGAGCTGGAAAATTCAAAACCAGAGCATGTTGTTGTAAAAGATGATGTTGGCGGTATTGGCATAGAAAATGTAAAAAAGCGTTTGGCTATCTTATATCCTGATCGACATGAATTAGTGATCAATGAAACTTCTAAGGCGTTTAAAGTGAATTTAAAACTCAGATTACATGAATAGTATAAACTGTATAGTTGTAGATGATGAAGAGTTGGCTAGGTCTTTATTAATTACTTATATTGATAAATTACAGTTTTTAAATTTAGTTGGTGAAGCTGAGAATCCATTAGAAGCTTTGGGCATAATGAAGGAAAAACAAGTTGATCTATTGTTTTTGGACATTCAAATGCCAGAAATAAAAGGAACGGACTTTGCCAAAATGCTCGGGTCTAAAACCAAAGTTATTTTTACGACGGCTTATTCTCACTATGCTTTAGAAGGATACGAATTAAATGCTGTAGATTACTTGTTGAAACCAATAACCTTTGAACGCTTTGTTAATGCGGTCAACAAGGTACAATCCAATACCAGTATTGACAAATTGGATACCATAACCATTAAATCTGGGTATGATCTTCATAAAGTGAAGTATGACGATATTCTTTTTGTAGTAAGTGATAGTGAGTATGTAACTTTTCACCTGAAAACTAAAAAAATAATCAGCAATCAGCGTTTAAAGGCATTAGAACAAGAGTTGCCTAGCAGTCTATTTATGAGAGTGCATAGATCGTACATTGTCAATAGAAATTATGTAACCGGATTAAAAGGTAGAGACTTGCAATTATCCGATGTAATTATTCCGGTGAGTGATTCTTATTATGACCATGTAAAACAAGAATTATTTTAGCGCAAAACTCAATTAATTTTCTTTTTGCATCATTTTTTTATAAGTACTTAAGTACTAATCATCTATACCCTTCATTTTGAAATTGTGAATATCTATTGCTTTTTTTAAGGTTGCAAACTATGACTAAGAAGTATATTTAGCACCCCAAAAAAAATATAAGATATGAGTGCAACGTGGTACGAGTGTAAAATAAAATATAGAAAATTAGATGATGCATCTGGAATGTTAAAGGTGAAAACCGAGCCATTTTTGGTAGATGCAATTTCTTATACCGAAGCAGAAAGTAGAATTACGGAAGAAATGTCCGCTTACCTAAGCGATACGGAAGAAATAAAGATTACGAATATAAAGGTTGCCAATTTTGCTGAAATTCATCCCTTTGAAAATTCGGACAGATGGTTCAAATCAAAAGTATCATTAATTGCCTTTGACGAAGAAAGTGGTAAAGAACGCAAGACCAATATGTACCTTTTAGTTCAGGCCAATGACGTAAAAGAAGCATATGACAATACCATTAGTGTTATGAAAGATACTATGGGTGAATATTCTGTTCCTTCCATATCAGAATCACCTATTATGGACGTGTTCCCTTACTTTTCTGGCGAAGAGGATGATATGGAACGTGTTGCAAAATTTAATACGGTAAAAGACTCTGTACCCGTAGATAATACTATGGATGAGGAGTTAGAACTTAGCGATGTGCTATCAAGTGAAGAATAGAAATTTCTATTTAAAATATAAAAAGGAGGACTAATGAAGTCCTCCTTTTTGTTTATAGAAAGTGTATACTGATTACTTCATTATTAGCACATCATTAATAACGTGTACTACCCCATTGGAAGCTTCTACATTACCTAAAACAATTTCTGTTCTATTACCTTTTTCATCCTTTAAGTTGATTTTATCACCCTTTAAGCTTGCGGTCAAATCTTTACCTCCAACGGTTGTAAAGGTATATTTTCCGTTGGCTCCGTTAATAGCCTCCACAAGCTTGTCGCTAGTAATTACACCAGATACAACGTGGTATTGTAATACTTGAGTCAACATTTCTTTGTTCTCTGGTTTACTCAATTCTGCAATCGACATTTTTTTAGGAAGTTTTTCAAATGCATTGTTAGATGGGGCAAATACGGTATAGCTACCAGGTTCTGATAACATTTGGTCTAAATCTGCCGCTTTAAGCGCAGATACCAATGTGCTTAGCTCTTCATTTTTACTGGCAACCGCTGCAATACTTGTTGCCATCATTTCTTTCTTTTTGGCTTCTTCCTGCATTCTTGTTTCTTCAGCTTTCATTTCAGCCTCCTCCATGGCTACTTTTTCTTCCATGGCTTTTTTATCGGCATCTTTTTTCTTTTGCTCGTTACAAGATGCAAATGCCAATACCGCAAATGTCATTAGTGCAAAATTTTTGATATTTCTAGTTTTCATAATTTTTGAATTTATTGGCACCGCCAAAGGGTATCATACCCCGAGGCTTGCCTTGAATTTAAATGTTTGTTTTACTTTGAATACCTCATGGGCTTTCCCTGAGGGGCTTTAATTATTTAGATTAAAAGCTCGGCACATATTGCCCCGAGCATTTTTTTATACCGGAACTTTATCAGAATGTTCTCTTCTATCCCAGTTTCTATGTTTGGCAATACTTTTAATGAACTTATCTGTTGAATCGTTGATATGTATTGCGCCATCTTCTTTAAAGTTAGCTACGAACGTATGATCTAATACATTTTCACCTTCCTTATCTGCTGCAATTGCCTTGCAGTATTTGAAAGTTTCATTAATGAATTTTATATATTTTCCATTTTCAACAATGGTGCTAACGGACTTTTCGCCACCAGGAATGTAAATGGCATCGAAAAGAACACTTTCTGTTGTTGCAATTGCTGCATCTACTTTATGTTCCTTTCCTTTATCACATTTAATGGTGCCACCATGTGGAGCAACAATTTTTAACATAGCACCTTCTTTTTCCAATGCTTCTTTAATTGGAGAATAATCGCTCGTGCTGAAACCGTCAGCGGCTAAAATTGCAATTTGTCTTGTGGCAATGCTATCGAATTTGGTGTGCGCCATGCTAAGGGCTTTAGATTTTTCTAAATAGATTTTCTTTTTTCCTGGTTGGTGCTTTTTCACATCGGCATCAGCACCAATTGCTTGATTTATTGGTTGTTCTATTTCTTTTGGAATATCCATTCCCAGTCCTTCCCCTACCTTGTTGGCAAGATCTGTATCTATTTGTGCTATTAAACATAACATACGTTCTTTAATATGTTCATGGTTACATTTGCCCAATTCAAAAGTATATGCAGCTGCAACGTGTTCTTTTTCCCAATCTGCCAAACTTCTATAAAATAGCGCTGGTTGAGAAAAATGATCGCTAAAGCTTTCGCTACGTGTTCTTATTTTTTTGGCATCTATACGTTCTTCATATGAATGAAATGCTCCCTCTGCCATTTTGGATAAATGAGGACAACCACCACTTAAACTGTTTGGAAAATAAGCTGTTTGTCCTTTCGGAATTTCCATTTGCATGTGGGCATCACGTTGATTGTTATGTGTGTCCGCTACAGGTCTGTTAATGGGAATTTGATGAAAATTTGGGCTGCCTAATCGGGATAATTGTGTGTCTCTATATGAGAATAATCGCCCCTGTAATAATGGATCGTTTGTAAAATCGATTCCCGGTACTATGTGTCCGGGTAAAAATGCTACTTGCTCCGTTTCTGCGAAAAAGTTATCAGGATTTCTGTTCAAGGTCATTTTACCAATAATTTTTACCGGTACCATTTCCTCTGGTATCAACTTAGTGGGGTCTAAAAGGTCAAAGTCATATTTATGTTCATCTGCTTCTGGAATAATTTGTAGACCTAATTCCCATTCAGGATACTGCCCTGCTTCAATGGCATCCCATAAATCCCTTCTATGAAAATCTGGATCGGCACCGTTAATTTTTACGGCTTCTTCCCATGTTACAGAATGCACCCCTAACGTTGGTTTCCAATGAAATTTTACAAAATGCGCCTCCCCTTTGTCATTGATCAATCTAAAGGTGTGAATACCGAACCCTTCCATCATTCGCAAGCTTCTGGGAATAGCTCTATCGCTCATTGCCCAAATATGATTGTGTAAAGTTTCTGTAGTTAGTGAGACAAAATCGTAGAATGTATCATGAGCAGATGCAGCTTGTGGAATCTCTTTATTAGGCTCTGGTTTAACCGAATGTATTAGATCGGGAAACTTCATGGCATCTTGAATAAAGAATATAGGCATGTTGTTTCCAACAAGGTCCCACGTGCCCTCTTGTGTATAGAATTTTACGGCAAACCCTCTTACATCTCTCGCTAAATCAGGTGATCCCTTTGATCCAGCAACTGTAGAAAAACGTACGAATACGGGTGTTTTACGTTTAGTATCCGTAAAAATACCCGCTTTACTATATTCTTCTATACTTTCATATAATTCAAAATAACCATGTGCAGCACTGCCGCGAGCATGTACAATCCGCTCCGGTATACGCTCATGGTCAAAATTTGTAATTTTCTCTCGTAATAGAAAATCTTCTAACAAGGTTGATCCTCTTTCACCTGACTTTAGACTGTTATTGGTGTCGTTGACTTTAAGCCCTTGATTTGTAGTAAGGGGTTACCCGTCATATCTTTTCTGAAATTTTCTAAGTCCTTAATCTTAGAAGTCTCGTTATTATCTTTTTCCATGGTATAGGGTGTTTTGTTAAGAGCGCTAAAATTATTGCTAACCTGTCGCAAACTTTAGCTGTGAAAAATTTAAAATAGGCTCAAATAAAAACATACTATATCACCTAATAATATAGATGTAGTAACAATCAAATTATCAAGTAACACTTTTAAACACTGTTAATTTAAGAGTAGGCAAGCGAAAACATACTCAATTAGAAGGAAGAGAAAAGGGAACGTATTGTGGAGTTTATGATTTTGATAAACTCTATGTAATTTTTTTAATGAGGAATTTGTTTCAACATCTTGAGCAAAACCAAAGTGAGCAAATAAAATGCTAGCTATGATT
>JAHDDL010000080.1 GCA_020629415.1 Maribacter sp.
GCGGCATTGAGCAATTTACCTACGGCGTATGACTACATTCGTTTGGGTCACCCGTTGTCCTGTGTTTTAGAATGGGCCATTGGGAATATCAACAGGTTGCCGGCCGAGCAGGTGATCAGTTTTCAATCTAAAACGGCATCTATTTTATCCATTTTAAGAACAAACCTTTTAAAACACAGAAATACGCTTATTACATACACCAAAGAACTTCCAAGTTCATTTGATATAGATGTTTTAAAAAACATCTACGGTTTTTCATTTGAGCTGAAAAAAGTGGATAGTCCCGCTGATGTGGAATCGTTTGAGGGCAGTACCATTTTTATCTCACAGCAACATGATAGTTCAGCAATAAGCATATCATCACATATTGACTTTTACGTTAATATGTATGCAGAATTGGGAAGTGTATTGCTTATCAACGGTGCAGAAAATATACATTACATTTCAGATATTCAGCATTTTAGACGTAGGGAAACCGTTGCCATGACACCTCATAATTGCTTGAACGCTTTACGGTCTTTGGTGCAACTGCCGACTGAAAATTCGGTAACCACCAACACAACGGAGCAAAAAGCTGCCGTGTTGGATTTGATACAAGAGGTGAGTGGCAGCCAGACCACACCATTGGTAGCATCGAGCGGATTATCCGTTCAATATGCGATTCTAATGGGCTTGGTGCATGACGCTTTGGAAAACCACAAGGGTAAAGCCATTAAAATTGTGGTTCCACCAAATTGCTACGGTGGTACCAATGATCAAGCAAGGCGCGTTGCGGCTTGCAGCGATGCCATAGAAATTGTGGATTTACTGGTAGATGGTGATAATGATATGGTGCAAAGCATTGATCATGTTTTGGAACAAATAGCTGCCCAAGATGCCATTCCTTATATAATTGCGGAAATACCAACGAACCCGAGAGTTGAAGTTCCTGACCTTCAAAAACTAAGGGCTGTATTAAGTGCCAAACGAAAAACCGATACTGGGAGCCAGGCTATTGATCCCGTATTTATTTTGGACCAAACGTTTTGCCCAAATGTCCATTTTTTAGGGGATTCCGATGTTCTTTCATCTGTTAGAACCATTTCATTTGCCAGTGGTTCTAAATTTCCAAGTGGTGGTAAGTGTACCGCCGGATATTGTATAGCGAATAAAAAAGCGGAAACTTTGATCGAAAAAATACACTTGCACTTAGCCCTTTGTGATAATGAAGCTACGGATTTGCAATATGAAATTTTAGCAAAACAAATGCCGTCTATGATGCAGCGAATTCATGATGCCTATATCAATACACGAAATTTTGTTTCCTTTATAGAAAAAACATTGCCTACGGCGAAAATCAATTTTGTTTCCGAGGCATTGGCAAAGGAAGGTTTTACGCCATCGGTCTTTTCTTTGGACCTACCTACAAAAGGGAATACTCCAGAAGAAAAGGAGGGCTACAAAAGAAAAATGAACGCCCTGTTGATCGATTTAATGATTACCGAAATACCTGATGAAAGTAAGTATTGCGTAAGCTACGGACAATTAAAAGGGTGTTATTGGACCATACCGGCAACGTCAACACAGGGTACCACCAAAGAGGACGATAAGGATTATATCGCCCGTGTGTCGCTTTCCCCTAATATGGACTTAGAACGCCATAAAGAGGTTTTCTTAAAGTTCGTGGAACAAATGTAAAAATGGCTAGGGTAGGGCTATTCTATATAGCCCTGCTTTCGCATCCAATCATCATTGAACATTTTGCCAACATACCTGCTACCGTGGTCATGAAATAAAACCACCACGACATCATCTTTGGTAAAGTGTTCCTTTAACTGCAAAACGCCTTTAATGGCAGAACCGGCAGAATTGCCCAAGAACATACCTTCTTCCTTTGCCAAACGCTGGGTGTATACCGCACCGTCTTTATCGGTTACTTTGGTAAATCCGTCAATAATATCAAAGTCTACGTTTTTGGGTAGAATGTCTTCGCCAATACCTTCGGTTACATAAGGGTAGATTTCTTTCTCATCAAAAATTCCCGTTTCGTGGTATTTTTTAAAAACGCTACCATAGGTATCTATACCCCAAACTTTTATGTTGGGATTCTGTTCTTTTAAGTACTTGCCCACACCAGAAATTGTGCCGCCCGTACCCACGCCAACTACAAAATGGGTAATCTTACCATCGGTCTGTTTCCAAATTTCAGGTCCGGTGCTTTCGTAGTGGGCTTTGGCATTACTTGGGTTGTCATACTGATTTACGTACCAACTATTAGGCGTCTCTTTCGCCAATCTTTTGGAAACCGAATAATAGGAACGTGGGTCATCTGGCTCAACAGCAGTAGGGCACACGACCACTTCTGCACCTACGGCACGTAAAATGTCGCACTTTTCTTTGGACTGTTTATCCGCCAATACAAAAATACATTTGTAGCCTTTTACAATGGCAGCCAACGCCAAGCCCATACCTGTATTGCCAGATGTACCTTCAATAATGGTGCCGCCAGGTTGCAATCTTCCATCCGCTTCAGCATCTTCGATCATCTTTAAGGCCATACGATCCTTAACCGAGTTACCAGGGTTAAACGTCTCATATTTAGCCAATACCAAACAAGGCAATTCTGCCGTAAGCTTATTCATCTTTACAAGAGGCGTATTACCAATTGTTCCCAATATATTTTCTGCGTATTCCATAGCTGCTATTAAAGTCGTTCAAAAGTATAAAACGAGAATGACGAAAGCAATTTTGTTGCAGATACATCAAAAATTAAATGAGGCTTTTGTTTTGGTATGATAACGATAACTACCGCACCACAGTAACCTCTAACTCTACTTTTAAGGTTTCAAATAGGCTTTTAACTTCCAATACGGTACTTGTCTGTTTTATCCCATGCTTTTTTATCCAGTCTTGAAAAATATCAAAAGAGGCAAAGAATTCATCTGATGACGTGGTGTAAATATTTAATCGTACAATATTCTTGCATGCATACCCAGCTTCATCAATGACCTTTTCTAAATTGCTTATGGTGTCCGTAAGTTGGCTTCTCATATCGCCTGTACTTGATATACCGGCAGCGTCTATAGCTGTTTGACCGGAGATGTACAAAGTTGCTTCGGGCTTTACGACTTCAACCGCTTGAACATAACTTCTTTCATTCTGCCATTCCCAGGGATTAATTATTCTTCGTTCCATGCTATTTTATATTTGGTGTTCATTTTTACACTACAAATATTTGAATTAAAGCACCGTTTAAGTGTGACATACATCACAATTATAAAACTAGGAAAGGCTAAGAGGATAATCTGCTAAGTGTTTCTCGTGATACACCCAAATAAGAAGCTAACAAGGTTTTTGGTACACGTTGAAATAATGCTGGATGTGTTTTGAGCAATTGTTCATACCTACCTTTTGCGTCTGATGTTAGAAAAGATACAATTCTATTATGCGAGGCGATATGACCCAAATTTGATTTCATTAAAAAGAAACGCTCCATTTTTGGAAATGCCAATGACAAGGCATGGTAATTT
The DNA here is from genome assembly GCA_020629415.1 of Maribacter sp. GTDB lineage: Bacteria > Bacteroidota > Bacteroidia > Flavobacteriales > Flavobacteriaceae > Maribacter > Maribacter huludaoensis. The sequence goes on from JAHDDL010000080.1 coordinate 3,510, forward strand.
TCAAGGGGTAAAGCGTATACACTTGTGGGTTCAATGGACTGCAATGACATGGAAGCCTTGGTTTGCATGAAATAGGCGGAAAAATCACTTTCCCACCAATCTTCCATAGCAAATGAAATAATATGTTCCTTACCATCTTGGTCTACCAACACCAATTTTAAGAGTCCGGAGACAATAAAATAACAGTGATTTACTTTTTCTCCCTGCCGGATAAGAAAATCCTTTTTACCATAATTTTCGAATGAGAAGTATGAAAGCACTTCTACAAATTCAT
>JAHDDL010000012.1:0-76700 GCA_020629415.1 Maribacter sp.
AAGCTACATGTGTAATTACAGATGCTACGGATATTACCTATAACAACCCAGAATTGGTAGAACAAATGTTACCGACCATGAAAAGGGTTGCAGGTGAAAACAATGTACTTTTTCAAAAAGCGGTTACAGGTGCAGAAGATTTCTCTTATTTTCAGAGAGAAGCACCAGGATTTTTCTTCTTCCTAGGAGGAATGACACCTGGTACAACAGAATCATTTCCACACCACACGCCCGATTTTCTGATCGATGATAGCGGGTTATTGTTAGGTGTCCGCACACTAACAGAAATGAGCATCGATTTTTTAAACAGTGACCAAACACCTGTTTTAGATATTAAACCAAAAGGATAATTTTGATGAACGATTTTTTAAATGCCATTCCAAGTCTACCATGGTGGACTTGGATTTTTTTGTTTCTTTTCATTGTCGCTATTTATGATGTTTTCATACAAAAACGCCATACCATTAAACATAACTTTCCGGTTGTAGGGCATTTAAGATATTGGTTAGAAAGTATTGGTCCGGAAATGCGTCAATATTTTGTAGCCAATAATAGAGAAGAACTTCCTTTTAATAGAATAGAAAGAGGTTGGATCTATGCATCTGCAAAAAAAGAAAACAATTATGAAGGTTTTGGATCTGACCGGGACTTATATGCCCACCAGCATATTTTTATTAAAAATAGGATGATAGGCTATCAAGTACCTTCCGATCACCCTAACAAGACCGAGCCCAACTTTATACCATGTGCAAAAGTTATGGGTGCGTACAATAATCGTCGTAAGCCCTTTAGACCGGGAAGTATCGTAAATGTTTCTGCCATGAGTTTTGGTTCTTTATCTGCCGCCGCGGTAGAAGCAATGAACAAGGGAGTACAAAAATCAGGAGCTTATCATAATACTGGTGAAGGCGGTTTATCTCCTTATCACAAGCATGGCGGTGATATTGTTTTTCACTTTGGCACCGGTTATTTTGGTGTAAGAACAGAAGACGGCAATTTCTCTATGGAGAAAATGAAAAAACTGGTTGAAGACAATCCGTGTATTAAAGCCATAGAGATAAAACTGTCACAAGGTGCAAAACCAGGAAAAGGTGGAGTATTACCTGGTGCAAAAATTACTCCTGAACTTGCAGAGATCAGAGGTGTTGAAGTGGGCAAAGATGTCTTGTCACCCGCAACACATAAGGCATTTTCCAATGTAACAGAGCTTATGTCCCTAATTGAAGATATTGCAAATGAAACTGGTTTACCTGTAGGTATCAAAGGAGCAATAGGGAAATTGGACCAATGGGAAGAGTTGGCAGATTTAATGCTGGAGACCGGAAAAGGTCCTGACTTTATTACGGTAGACGGTGGTGAAGGTGGTACAGGTGCCGCTCCCCCATCATTTGCAGACCATGTTTCTTTACCTTGGGTATACGGTTTTTCTAGTTTATATAGGGTTTTCTTGAACAGAAAACTTACGGAACGTATTGTTTTCATTGGCTCTGGCAAATTAGGCTTTCCGGCAAAAGCGGCCATGGCCTTCGCTATGGGTGTAGATTGTATTAATGTTGCCCGTGAGGCTATGATGAGTATTGGTTGTATTCAGGCACAAGTTTGCCATAACAACACATGCCCAACCGGTATTGCCACGCAAAGCAAATGGTTACAAAAAGGCATAAACGTACCATTAAAATCAGATAGACTGGCACAGTATTTTAATACATTCAGAAAAGAACTATTAGAGATAACCCATGCTGCAGGCTATGAACATCCTAGTCAAATTACTATGGACGATGTTCAAGTAAACGTAGATGACAACGACCTTAACAAAAGCTTAGCTTCTACGTACGGTTACAATAAAGCGAAAGTACCCTTCACGGGAGTACAAGATTTAAAAGACTGTTCGTATCTTGGCGGCAAAATTTAGATTAACCTATTCAATGCATATTACTATGAAACGATTTTTTATATGTTCGGTTTTAATCCTTTTAGGATTAAATACAATTCAAGCCCAGAAAAAAAGTGAATTGATCGAACAAAATCAAGATTTAAAATTTAAACTGGATTCCATTTCAAAAATGGTGAGCACCTCTCAACACAATGAGAAATTGGCAAATCAACGTTCAGATGAATATCAATCTCAAGTTACAGAACTGCAAGATGCCAATGCAACTTTAATGAAAAACTTAAATAGTTTTGCAGCATTATCCAGTCAAAATTCAGAGAATATCAACAAAACCTTAGCAACATTAGAACGCAAGGAAAAACAGTTAAAAGGAATAACCGATGCCGTTGCCAGTAATGATTCTACCGCTGTTGTTATATTGACAAATGCAAAGCAAGTCTTAGGGGAAAACGCTAAAGTTGGTGTTACAGATGGATCAGTAATAATTTCAGAAAAATTAGATTTTTTCTTTACCGACGGTGTAGGTATCAATGTTTCCAACGAATCTAGAACTTGGATTGAAAACGTTGCCAAAGTAATCAATGCAAACCCTAAAAGTGTTATCACTATTGCAAGTTTGAACATTACGGGCGAAATGAATATTGCCTTGCAACAAGCTACGGCAATTGCCAGTATTTTAATCAAGGATTTTGGAGTGAATGGAGAACGGATTATTGCTGTAGGTCAAGATGGTGGCTTGCACGAATCTCTACAAGTAAAGTTCCAACCAGATTATAAAGCATTTTATGATATGGCCAAGGGAGACATTAAAAATTAAAAACTTGCATTTCATCGATGAAGTACTATACTAATTGAAAAATTTGGACGTTCTTATTTCATAAATATTAACTGATTATAAAATGAACTCTGACCAAATTTTTCAACTATTCGCTTATTTAATACCTTCAGTAGTAACAGGTGCCATAGCCTTCTATTTCTTTAGAATGCATACCAATAATGAAGAAGGCAGAAGACGTTTTCTATTACATAAGGATTCTCAAAAAGATACTTTACCCGTACGTTTACAGGCTTATGAAAGAATGGCCTTATTTTTAGAACGTATTGCCATACCAAGCTTGGTTGTTCGTGTATCGCCAATTGGTGATGATAAAAATGCGTATGAAAACTTGCTGATCAAAAGCGTAGAGACCGAATTTGAGCATAACCTTTCTCAGCAAATTTATATGACAGATGAATGCTGGAACGTTATAAAAGCTGCAAAAAGTGCCACCATACAGATGATCAGAAAAGCAGCCATGAGCAATACCGAAACTGCAGATAAATTAAGAGAAGATATCTTAAATGAGACCATGGACAAAACTTCACCATCAGCAACAGCTTTATCCTTTGTTAAAAAGGAAATTGGCGATTTATGGTAGTTGATTAAATAGTCTTTAAAAGAAAAAAATGCTTTCCATATGGAAAGCATTTTTCGTTTAATATAATTACTAATGAACTACATTATAATAATTATTCATGCTCATTGGGTTCAATAGGATTCGTTTCTTCATTCTTATTCTTTGCATAAAGGTAACCCCGCTTCCACCAAAGAGTCATTTTTGCCTTATCAAAAATTAAAGAATTGGTCGTTAATATCGTAGGTGTATAAAACAGATTGATAATGGCATTCTTTTGATTGGCAACCAATTTTCCTATTCTAATATTTTGATGCTCAATTCTATCTAAAATAAAACTCATCATTGTTGTGATCAGCTCAAAAGGATTACGCGAAGCTACCCTATTCATGTAGTTGACCTCCGTATGAAGCACAACGACATCTACTTCTGTAGCACCTCTTTTTATTGCTTCTTCTATAGGTACAATACTACCTAAACCACCATCGGCATATTCGCAATAGTTTTTGCGCACCAAACTCATAAATGGTGTATAGTTGGCTGATATCCAAATCCAATCACAATAATCTTCATAAGTACAATCTTTAATTGACTTATACTCTACTTGATTTAATGAGAGGTTAGAAACGGTTATTACAACATCAGAATCTCCATTTTTTAAAGTTTCAAATTCTTCAATGGTCAAGCTATTCTCAATAAGCTTTCTAAGATTTTCGCTTTCGCCAAAGGTCTTCTTACCGGTCATGAAGTTTCTGAATACATTCCAATGATTAATTGAAATTTCTTCATTACCACGAATATTTTTCACTAAAAAAGGACAGTTATTAAATATACTTTTTTGATTGACATTAGAATATATTTCTTTGATTTTATCTAGTTTACCTAGTGCCAAATGAGAGATAAGTAGACTACCGGTAGAAGTACCCACAAAAATATCATACTTTCTTCCTTCTTCTTGAATAAGGTATTGGGCAACGCCACCCGCAAAGGCTCCTTTACTACCACCACCAGAAATAACCAATGCTTTCATTATTACTTTAATTTCGTTTTAAGATAACGCAAATCTGATGAATTTAGTTGATTTACAATCTTTTCAATTTCTTTTTTCTGTTCTTGGTCGTTCCACAAGGCATCAAATAGCTTTCTCGCATAATTTCTAAACTGCCAAGAATGATGGTTGGTCGCCTTTATGAGATTAGCATACGCATTTCCATTTAGCGCTTTTATTTCTGAAAGGTATTGAAAAGCTGTTTGTCGTATTTCTGGATTATAAATATCACTGGTATAACCAACAAGTTCTCGATGAAAATAAACATTTTCTGTAGGTCTATAGTCAGGAGTGAACAATGCCAAGGTTAACCAAAGTAAACGCACATTATTATTTGGCAACCCAATAATATCTTTCGTCTTTTCTAAAAAAACACTTCTATCATAATCAAAACTAGACCAAAGATTATATAGCATTAATTCTTTGGTACTATAACTATCATCCAATAACAACGGCTCTGCATACTCTTTTAAAGCCTCAGGAATTACACCCATTTTCTGAGCAGCAAATCGCCGTATTCTTATATCTTCATTAGCAATTAAAGGTATAAGTTCCAATTCAGGAAAATCATCTTTTTGTTGAAGCAATTCTAATTTCAATTCTGTAGCTAATTCTGAATCGTTCAAAATTTTAGGGGAATTAAAATTTTTCTGATCATCATGTTTTAAGACATAAAACATTTTTAATGAAGCGTTATTTTTCATCAAAAAGTATTTAGCGCTGTCTTCAGGAAAATCTTTTCCTTTCAACCAAACCTCCTTAAATTCACTCAAATCTTTTCCACTCGTCTCTTCCATCACATCCATGAAATAGGCAACAGTCACATTTTGGAACTTATATTTGTCCAAGTATATTTTTACACCTTCTTTAAAAGCAGATTCTCCTATTTTATCTCTTAAGATAGCCAATGCCCAAGCACCTTTTTCATAAAACGTAAGACTACTAGCTTTGGGGTTCAATAAACTCTCTCCCTCCCCCCTTTCAGATATCTCGTGTAATGTTTTAGCTGTTTCGAATAATTTCCAATAGAAATAATCATCACCAAAAACTTCTTTTTCAGCCAAATAAGCATAATAAGTAGCAAAACCTTCATGTAACCAATGTTGTTCGCTATTCTTTTCCGTAACCAGATTACCAAACCAATGGTGCGCTAATTCATGCGCATTGATATTTACATAATTTCTATCTATAAACGAGGTGGAATCAATAACATAGGCATCTGAGAAAAAAGTTGCGCTTGTATTCTCCATACCTGCATATAAAAAATCATGTACAGGCACCTGTTTATAATCTTGCCAAGGGTATTGTACACCTATTTCATTTTCTAAAAAATCAAATATTTTCTTAGTGTACCTATATGTTGGTTCCACTTTTAGACTATCATTTGGATAATAATAGTTTTCAATCGTTACTCCGCTTTCAGATTTTAAAACTTGTTTATCATAATTGCCAATAGCAAAAGCCAATAGATAACTGCTCATAGGTTTTTTCATATCAAATAACCAAATAGCATCTTCTTCATCATTATCAGTTTTTAGAAGTAGCTTACCATTGGCAATTACCTGGTATTTTTTAGCGGCTTCAATGGTTAAATCAAATTCAACCTTTTCTTCCATATCATCAAAACTAGGAAGCCAATGGCTGGTATATTTTCCTTGCCCTTGCGTCCATACTTGTTCATTACCTTCTAAATCATCATCCCAACCAATAAAATAGACTGTTTGTTTAGGCTTAGCTAAATATTCAATCATCAGTTTATGCGATTCTCCCTCTTTAAATTTATGTTTAATGGAAATCGTCTTTTCTGTGGTCGTAAAATCTGCCTTTTCTCCGTTGAGTTCTACTTTTGAAATAGCTATATTCTTTGCATCAAGAAATACAGAATCAACATTTTGCAAAACATTAAAACGATAGATTACCCCCCCTTTAATCGTTTTCTCTTTAGGCAAAAAACCTAAGTAAACCTTGGCTCTTATAAAATCTACTTTGTCTTGATGTTGCCCAAAAGCATAAAGGGATAAGAATAAAAAAAGGGTGAGAATCAATTTCTTCATACAGCAAACCAAAAAAATAACATTTCAAATTTAATGTTTTGGGGAGCACTTCCCTAACCTTATTATATTTTGATTGTGATGCTAAACAACACTTATTTCGCTAGTTACTAGAAGAACCGTATTTATAACAGCAGTAATGATATTAGCCCCTTTGGGGATTAAGGGGCTTATACCTATTTTAGTGCCATGAACGCAAACTTCTTGCAAACTCCCGTTGTGTACTTAAAAGGTGTTGGTCCCAATAGGGCCGATACATTAAAGTCAGAATTAGGAGTACATACTTATCAAGATTTGCTGAATCTTTTCCCAAATCGCTATATCGATAAAACCCAATATTATAAAATTAACCAGTTACAACGAAGTAGTGCCGATGTTCAGATTATTGGGAAAATTGTTCATTTAAAAACAGTAGAGCAAAAAAGAGGTTCGCGTTTAGTAGCTCGTTTTAAAGATGATACCGGGGAAATAGAATTGGTTTGGTTTCGTGGCCAAAAGTGGTTACGAGAGAATTTAAAAATAAATGTACCTTATGTCATTTTTGGAAAATGCAACTGGTACAACGGTACATTTTCAATGCCGCACCCAGAGATGGAACCGCTAAAAGCCCACGAGCAAGGAACAAAGGTATATATGCAACCCGTATACCCATCTACAGAAAAGTTAAGCAACAAGGGTATTACCAATAAAGTTATCAGTAAATTGATGCAGCAGCTATTTATTGAAATCAATGGTAAATTCACGGAAAGCCTCTCCGATAAATTACTACAAAACCTAAAGCTTTTGAACAAAAGCGAGGCAATGTTCAATATACATTTTCCAAAAAACCAAGAATTATTGGCAAAGGCCCAATGGCGTTTAAAATTTGAAGAGCTCTTTTATATACAGTTGCAACTGATAGGAAAAAATGTTTCTAGAAAGAAGAAGATTAAAGGATTTCCATTTCTTGAAGTTGGTGAATATTTTAAAGACTTCTATAGCAACAAACTACCCTTTGAATTAACGGGAGCACAAAAACGTGTCATAAAAGAAATACGAGCAGACCTTGGCAGCAATGCCCAAATGAATAGATTATTGCAGGGCGATGTAGGATCGGGAAAAACCATAGTTGCGGTAATGACCATGTTGTTGGCCATTGACAACGGATTTCAAGCCTGTTTAATGGCACCTACAGAAATTCTTGCCAACCAGCATTTTCAAGGCATCTCCGAGTTACTTGAAGGCACTGAAATTACCTGTGCTTTACTCACTGGTTCCGTTAAGAAATCGGCTCGTAAACCAATTCACGAGCAATTAGAGAATGGAGAATTAAATATTCTTATTGGCACCCATGCCCTTTTAGAGGATAAGGTAAAATATAAGAATTTAGGAATGGCAATTATTGATGAACAGCATAGGTTTGGCGTAGCCCAACGTTCCAAATTATGGCATAAGAATGAATTTCCGCCACATATACTGGTCATGACGGCAACGCCCATACCAAGAACATTGGCCATGAGTTTGTATGGTGATCTGGATATCTCAGTAATAGACGAATTACCACCTGGCAGAAAACCCATTAAAACAGTGCATCGCTATGACGGTAACAGATTAAAGGTATTTCGCTTTATACGAGATGAAATTGAAAAAGGAAGACAGATATACGTGGTCTATCCTTTAATTCAAGAGTCTGAAGCCATGGACTATAAAGATTTAATGGATGGCTATGAAAGTATTGCACGTGATTTTCCTCAGCCAAAATATCAGATTTCAATTGTTCATGGACAAATGAAACCGGCGGACAAAGACTTTGAAATGGAGCGTTTTGTAAAGGGAGAAACTCAAATTATGGTGGCCACTACAGTTATAGAAGTTGGGGTTAATGTTCCCAATGCATCGGTTATGATAATTGAAAGTGCAGAACGGTTTGGCTTATCGCAACTACACCAATTACGTGGCCGTGTTGGTCGTGGTGCAGATCAAAGTTTTTGTATACTAATGACAAGTCATAAATTATCTACAGAAGCAAAAACAAGACTAGAAACCATGGTAGCCACCAATGATGGGTTTGAAATTGCAGAAGTAGATCTAAAACTTCGCGGACCTGGTGATATTATGGGCACCCAACAAAGTGGGTTATTAAATCTTAAAATAGCTGATATCGTAAAGGATAACGACATCTTAAAATCGGCTCGCTACCACGCATTACAATTGTTAAAAGAAGATCCTTCACTAAGCAAACCAGAGAATCTAATTATTAGACACATGTACGCCCAGTTGGTAAAGCATAAGAATATCTGGACGTATATTAGTTAATAAAGATAAATTAATTAATGATCTATTTTATTTTAAATAAGTCTCTCGGAGCGGAATCGTTTTCATAAACATGATATTCCAAGATATTTGCATCAAAATCAACAAACATGACCCCAAATTCTGGCCATATTGCTTGAAAACTTACAGCGAAAACTTCATTTTCAAAATCATAAACTACATCATAAATATCATTTAATACTTTTTGATTGTCAGTTAATTTAAGAAGTTCTGCCCTTAGCTCCTCTATTGATACTGATTTGTACTTTTGACTTTCAAAATCATACAAAACGACTCCTTTTGAAGATATAAAATTATCATTAACTACTCCTTGACTAATAGTAACCATCAAATCATTTTTGAAAATTGCTTCGGTCATATCTGGTAGACCCATTTCAAATGGAAAATCATATCCATTAATTGGCACCCCATTAATAAAATCAAATACACTGCCATCTGCAAATAGTATAGCATTATTATAAACACTAAAGTTTCCATCATTAATTCTAATTGGTGTTTGAAAACTAGAAATGAGTTGATTATTTTTTAAATCTAAAACATTCCACCATTTATAACCATCAACACCTGTAATCTCATTCTTTTCACTTTTAAAAATATAAAAATCATCATAAATTTTATTTTGATCTTCAAAACAATCTCGACCCGATTCATCTAAAAGCATAATTTCATGACTACTATTCAATTCTCTATTAAAAAAATTAATAAAACTTTGATACTGATTATGACTTGTAATTATGGTATGGTATGAAATAAAGTAATTTAAACTTGGAAAACCACACAGCTGGTGAGCTCCTGTAGTTAATTCATCCTCAGTAAGAAAAATATGATTATCTATAATTTCTATTGAGTTATTTTGTAAACTATAGGATAAAAAGTGATTATTTCCCCATATAGATTTCCAAAAATATATATCATTTTGGACTATCCTATAACGATTGTAGCTTTCAATATCGAAATTAGTTGTCATATTAATTGGTTCAGATTCATTTATTACCTGACTACCTTGCTTATATTTTTTTAAAAGAAAGTCATTAGCTCCATCGTCGTTTGTATGACCAAATGACACAGCTATAGAATTAGTGAAAACCTTTTCTGCTTGTAAAGAATCATCTTCCTCATTTGATTCTTGCTCCTCTTCTACTAATTCCTTTTCAACAACAACATCTGGGTTTACCGAATCAGTAATATCATCACTACAAGAAATAATCAAAATGGCTAATACTAGTACGGTCAGTTTTTTCATGTCTGAAATTTAGCATTAAAAAAACATTTATGAAACATATCAAAAAAAGTTTAAATAAAAAGATAATTTATCATTCTAAACGGTATTATGAAGCCGTCAAAATATCACAACTTTATCGTTGAACATCGTAATTTTCAAGTGTGTTAATTTCCAAGAAATCCTTGATTTTAATAGATTTGTGAACTTAGATTATATAGAATATGAGCGCAACAAAAACATTATTTGACAAAGTGTGGGATTCCCACGTAGTACATAAAATACAAGATGGTCCAGATGTACTGTTCATTGACAGACATATGGTACATGAGGTAACCAGTCCTGTTGCTTTCCTAGGCATTAAGAATAGAAATATTCCTGTTATGCATCCAGAGAAAACTTTTGCAACGGCCGATCATAATACACCAACAATTAACCAACATTTACCGGTTGCCGATCCGCTTTCTGCAAACCAATTAAAAATGCTAGAAGAAAATGCCAATGAGTATGGTATTTCTTACTGGGGATTAGGTCATGCTAAAAACGGTATTGTACACGTTGTAGGCCCTGAATATGGGATTACCCAACCAGGTGCAACTATTGTTTGTGGAGATTCTCACACCTCTACTCACGGTGCTTTTGGTGCTATTGCCTTTGGTATTGGTACATCTGAAGTTGAAATGGTATTGGCTACACAATGTATTATGCAGCCTAAGCCAAAGAGAATGCGTATCAATATTAACGGAAAAATGAGTAAAGGGGTTACTCCTAAAGATGTTGCCTTATTTATTATCTCTCAATTAACTACTTCAGGGGCTACTGGATACTTTGTAGAATATGCAGGTGAGATTTTTAGGGATATGAGTATGGAAGGTCGTATGACCGTTTGTAACCTAAGTATAGAAATGGGTGCCCGTGGTGGTATGATCGCTCCAGATGAAAAAACGTTTGAATATATAAAAGGTCGTGAGTTTACACCAAAAGGTGCAGACTGGGACAAGGCAATGGCTTATTGGGAAACATTGTATACGGATGAAGATGCTATTTTCGATAAAGAATTGACTTTTGACGGTTCGTTAATTGAACCTATGATTACCTACGGTACCAACCCAGGTATGGGAATGGGAATATCAAATGATATACCTATGGCAAATGCCGTACAAGGTGGTGCATCAACATATCAAAAATCATTGAAATATATGGATTTCAACGAAGGTGAAAGTATGATGGGCAAGCCTATTGATTTTGTTTTCCTTGGAAGTTGTACCAATGGTCGTATAGAAGATTTCCGTGCTTTTGCATCTATAGTAAAAGGAAAGAAAAAAGCGGATAATGTAACCGCATGGTTGGTTCCTGGATCTCACAAAGTAGAAACTGCCATTAAAGAAGAAGGCATCTTGGATATTTTGACCGAAGCCGGTTTTGAACTTCGTGAGCCTGGTTGTTCTGCTTGTTTGGCAATGAACGATGATAAGATACCTGCCGGTAAACTGGCCGTAAGTACATCTAACAGAAACTTTGAAGGAAGACAAGGTCCTGGATCAAGAACTTTGTTGGCCAGTCCTTTAGTTGCTGCTGCGGCTGCCGTAACCGGTAAAGTAACAGACCCAAGGGAATTAATGGAAGAAATGGTTGCTGGTTAATGGTTGTTGGTTAATTGTTGATTTTAACAATTATAAACCAACTCACCAACAACGAACAATTATCAACAAAAAAGTAAATAAAAATGGCATACGATAAATTCAATATATTAACATCAACGGCAGTACCGTTACCAATTGAAAATGTAGATACAGATCAAATTATACCGGCAAGATTCTTAAAAGCTACAGAACGTGTAGGTTTCGGTGATAATCTTTTTAGGGACTGGAGATACAATCAAGACAATACCCTGAAAGAAGATTTTGTTCTTAACCAGGACAAATTCAGTGGAAAAATTTTAGTAGGTGGAAAAAACTTTGGTTCAGGATCCTCTCGTGAGCACGCTGCATGGGCAGTTTATGATTATGGGTTTAGATGTGTAGTCTCTAGCTTCTTTGCAGATATTTTTAGAGGTAACTGTCTAAATATAGGGGTGTTACCGGTTCAAGTAAGTGCTGCTTTTTTACAAAAGATATTTGATGCTATAGAAAATGACCCTTCTACCCAATTGGAAATTAACCTTCCTGAGCAAAAAATTACATTATTGCCAACGGGTGAAAGTGAGTCTTTTGACATTAACGATTACAAGAAAAACAACATGTTGAACGGTTTTGATGATATTGATTACTTATTGAACATCAAAAAGGATATTGAGACATTTGCGGAAAATACTCCGTTATAACCTCAATAATCAAAGTACCAACATCATTTACGTTAACTAACCATTTGCCGTTTCCTGATATAAGATGAAACGGCAATTAGATCACATGAAAAAAAGAAAGTTAGAAATAATGGATACCACCCTTAGGGATGGTGAACAAACCTCTGGAGTATCCTTTTCTGCATCGGAAAAACTGACCTTGGCAAAATTGCTTTTAGAAGAACTAAAAGTAGATCGAATAGAAATTGCATCTGCTCGTGTATCTGATGGAGAGCTAGATGCTGTTCAAAAGATTACTACATGGGCTGCGGAAAAAGGTTTTCTTGAACGTGTAGAAGTTTTAACTTTCGTAGATGGCGGTATTTCTTTGGATTGGATGCAAAAATCTGGAGCAATATCCCAGAACTTGTTGACCAAAGGTTCCATGAACCATCTAAAGTATCAATTAAAAAAAACACCCGAACAACACTTTTCTGAAATAGCGGAAATATTTAAACAGGCCACTGAAAAAGGTATCATCAATAACATCTATTTGGAGGATTGGAGCAATGGAATGCGAAATTCAAAAGAATATGTTTTTGAGTTTTTAGAATTTCTTTCTACCCAGAACGTAAAAAGGATTCTATTACCGGACACTTTAGGTATTTTAACACATACAGAAACCTACTCGTATTTATCCGAAATCATACAAAAATTTCCAAAGCTTCATTTCGATTTTCATGGACATAATGATTATGACTTAGGCGTAGCCAATATCATGGAAGCTGTAAAAGCAGGTTGTCATGGACTACATTTAACCGTAAACGGCATGGGAGAACGTGCCGGTAATGCACCTATGGCAAGCGCCGTAGCCGTTATCAACGATTTTCTACCAGAAGTTGAAATCAATGTTAACGAGACATCGCTTTACAAGGTAAGTAAATTGGTTTCAGCATTTACAGGGTTTACCATACCGGCGAACAAGCCTATTGTAGGAGATAATGTATTTACCCAAACTGCCGGTATTCATGCCGATGGTGATAGTAAAAACAATTTGTACTTTAGCGAACTTATGCCAGAACGTTTTGGCAGAAAACGCAAATATGCCCTAGGCAAAATGTCCGGTAAGGCCAACATACAGAAAAACCTACAAGAACTTGGCCTAACTTTGAACAATGATGAGTTAAAAAAAGTAACTACCAGAATTATAGAGCTAGGCGATAAAAAGGAACGTGTTACCAAAGATGATCTTCCTTTCATAATTTCCGATGTTTTGGACACTGCGGATTATAAACAGAAAGTTTTTATAAAGTCATATGTATTAACACATGCCATGGGATTAATGCCTTCTACTACGCTATCAGTCGAAATAGATGGTAAAGTTATTGAAGCCCATGCACAAGGTGACGGACAGTACGATGCTTTCATGAACGCCCTGAAAAAAGTATACCTAGCAAAGAAGATAGCATTACCTAAATTAACGGATTACGCAGTTAGAATTCCCCCTGGCAGTACTTCTGATGCCTTGTGCGAAACAGTGATCACTTGGGAATTGAACGGAAAAGAATTCACCTCAAGAGGATTGGATTCTGACCAAACGGTAAGTGCTATAAAAGCTACCGAGAAAATGTTGAATATAATATAGCGCAAAGCGCTTGACGCTGTTCGTTAAGCGCTAATGCCAAAAATGAGAGATTATAAAAAATATACAGTTTGGGAATTAGGTCATGAAATTACTTTAGAAACGTATAAATTGACCAAGAACTTCCCAAACGATGAAAATTTTGGATTAACAAGTCAAATGAGAAGAGCTTCTTCATCCATACCAGCAAATATAGCTGAAGGATGCGGAAGAGAATCTGATGCTGAATTCAAAAGATTTTTAATTATAGCTCAAGGCTCGGCAAGTGAATTAGAGTATTTTACAATATTAGCAAAAGACCTTGACTATATTATGAATCAAGAATTTTTAAGCATTCATGATAAAGTAAATAAAGTAAGAAGAAGTTTAAATAGTTTAATAAATAAGATATAATTATAAATAGCCTAAACTATATACGATTAAAGTATAACGTTTAGCGTACAGCGAAAAGCGAAAAAGCGATTAACCATGAAATTAAATATTGCCTTATTGGCCGGTGATGGTATCGGTCCTGAAGTTATTGATCAAGCAGTAAAGGTATGTGATGCCATTGCTAAAAAATATGAGCACCATATCACTTGGCAGCCAGCGCTTACCGGTGCGGCAGCTATTGATGCCGTTGGAGAGCCTTACCCAGATGAAACCCACGAAATTTGTGCAAATGCAGATGCTGTTTTATTCGGTGCTATAGGTCATCCCCGTTTTGACAATGACACAACTGCAAAAGTGCGTCCAGAACAGGGATTGTTGAAAATGAGACAAAAATTAGGCTTATTTGCTAACGTTAGACCAACATTTACATTTCCTTCATTGATAGACAAATCTCCTTTAAAGAGAGATCGTATAGAAGGAACGGATTTAATTATTCTAAGAGAATTGACCGGAGGAGTTTATTTTGGGGAACGTGGTAGAAAAGATGATGGCAATACTGCATTTGACACCATGACCTACCAACGTTTTGAAATAGAAAGATTAGCTAAAAAGGGCTTTAAATTTGCTATGAAGCGTTCTAAAAAATTATGCTGTGTAGATAAGGCAAATGTATTGGAATCATCTAGACTTTGGAGAGAGACCGTACAAGCCATGGAAAAAGACTATCCGGAAGTAGAGGTTACTTATGAATTTATTGATGCAGTAGCAATGCGTTTAATTCAATGGCCAAAAGGATACGATGTAATCATTACGGCAAACTTATTTGGAGATATTCTTACGGACGAAGCTTCTGTAATTGCAGGATCTATGGGGTTAATGCCATCTTCATCGGTTGGTAGTAAAGTTTCATTATATGAGCCTATACACGGATCATATCCCCAAGCGGCAGGTAAGGATATTGCCAACCCATTGGCAACGGTACTTTCTGCAGCCATGCTTTTTGAAGATATGAATATGACAGAAGAAGCCGAAGAAATTAGACGCGTAGTGAACAAATCTTTGGCAGAAGGTTATGTCACCGAAGATTTAGCTGAAGGTGGAAAAAGTTATAAAACAAGTGAAGTTGGCGATTGGTTGGCCAGCAACATTTAAGAAATGTACTTAAAATGAAAATCCCTTTAATCATTGATTAAAGGGATTTTTTTTATATCACATTATTATAGTTCACCTATATACTTGTTGCCATTGTAATTTCTTGTTCGTAAATACTTTTTACGATAGCCCTTAAATCCGGTATAACGGTCTTCACCAATTTTGAAGGTCCGTTGATCAACACACAAATACCTAAATCAGATTCAGGAAAGAGAGCAATTTCATTTCTATAGTTGTTTACACTACCTCCATGGTGCCAAATAATTTCCTCTGGTGCGTTATCATTTTCTTTAACAGTATGTATTCTCCATCCCAATCCGTAACCAGAACTCACATGTCCCGGCCATCTTTGATAATACTTGTGATGTCCTTTTAATTCAACAAAAGGTTTAAATACTTGTGCCATAGCATCTTTGGACATTACATCAGGATTGTGACCTAATAGAAATCGCATCCATTTTGCCATATCCTCTGAGTTTGCATTGATTCCGCCAGCAGCAATTGCGTTATAATAATTATCCCTTGGTAAAACCGTTCTCCACCTATGCTCTCGTCTTACGTGCGGCAAAGCAATATTTTCTGTATTGATTAATGTTTTATGATCCATAGAAACAGAATTCATTCCTAATGGTTCAAAGAACTTATCCGTCAACAAGGTCTTAATATCTTTCCCTGTTGCTTTTAGCATTACTTCTTGTGATACGGAAAACATTGCATTTTGGTAACTATACTGTGCCCCAGGTGCAGCTATTGGTTTTATTTTATCGAATTTCTCACTGATAGATGACATCGTATAACCTGCCTCTACCAAATCCGTATAACTATGATACGGCGTTCCTGTGGTATGGGAAAGTAAATGAGCCACTTCAATTTTCTCTGTATTCCGTTGATCTCCAAAATGAAAATTCGGCAAAAAATCGGCAACTTTATCATCTAAATGTAATTTACCTTCACTTGCCAAGTTAGCTGCCAAAACACCTGTAAATCCTTTTGAAATTGATCCTAACCTAAATAAGGTTTCTCCATCAACAGGTTCACTACCATTATATTTTCTTTTTCCAAATCCATCAGAAAGAATAACGGAATCTCCATTAACAATACTGACACCGGCACCAACAATATCGCCAGAGTTGATAGCTTCATTAAAGTAATCTGATAACGCATCTTTAAGCGCTTTTTGCCGTATGTTATATATTTTGATTTCCCTTTTCTCTGCCAGTGCCTTAATGGCATTGGCATCAGTAATAATAGCTTTGGAATGTTCTGGCCTGAAAGAAGAAGCCGTAAGAACAAAGAGTAAAAGAACCATCATAACGGCTCCAAGAAATAGTTTGGTACGTGACACAGCATTGTAAGTTTTGGTTCTTTTACAACGTGCTAAAATCAAGAAAATTACCGATGAACTGCAGAAATTAAAAATTTTAACATCCAAACGGACTGTCTATAAGGTAAAAAGAAAAACACATTTTAGCTCCGCTTAAATATTCCAACAAAAAAAAGAGGAACTTGTTTCTTAAGTTCCTCTATTAAATTATATTGAAAATAAACCATTAACAGCTCATCGCCATTTTTCTATATTTTATTTCCTTTCTCTTTCTAACAATCAAAATAGCAACGGCAATGACCACGCCTGAGAATGCCAAAATAGCACCTACTAAACTAGAGTAAATAATTCCGTAGCCAAATGCAATCGGTAATCCGGCCAAGTAAGCACCAGAAGCATTACCCATATTAAATGCGCTTTGGTTCATAGAAGAACCCAACATCTCAGAACCTTTAGATGTGTTTATTATAGCCATCTGAATTGGGGTTGCCACGGTAAAGGATATTGCCCCAATAATAAATGTAAGTGACATTAATAAATATGGATTGGTTGCTAAAAACATGTTTAAAATAAGAATACCACTCATTACCGATAAACTGACGATTACTGCTTTCAATGGAGAAAATAACTCTGCCATCTTCGCACCTAAAAAATTACCTACTACCATACCTAAACCGGCCAACATCATAGCATACCCAATAAAATGGTTAGGCAAACCGGCAACATCGGTAATTAATGGAGCTACATAACTGTACCATGCAAAGAACCCGCCTGTACCAATAGTTGTCAGCGCAATCAATGCCCAAAGCTCTGTATTTTTCAATCCCTTAGAAACGCTGACTTTCTCTTCTGCCGTTTCAACTTCAATTTTTGGCATCCATAGATAAATGCTTCCTAAAGCCAATAAACCAACAAAACCTACTAAGTAGAAAGAAACACTCCAACTAAACTGTTGCCCTAAATAAGTACCAATGGGCACTCCTATTACATTTGCAACCGTAAGACCAGAAAACATTATAGATATTGCTTGAGCCGCTTTCCCTTTTCTAGCCAATTTTGTAGCTACAACGGCACCAATACCAAAAAAAGCACCATGCGGAATACCAGATAAAAATCTCATAAACAACAAACTGGTATACCCAGTGGCAAGACCGGACAAGGTATTAAATACTGTAAACCATATCATTAATAAGAACAGCATTTTCTTAGGCGTAAGTTTAGAACCTAAGCCTGTTAATAATGGAGCACCTACTACAACGCCCAATGCATAAGCTGCAATAAAGTGACCGGCCTGCGGAATTGTTATTCCTAATGACCCAGAAACTTCGGTCAAAATTCCCATGATAACAAATTCGGTAAGTCCTATTCCAAAACCACCAATAGCTAAAGCAAATAATGCTTTCTTATTTGATTTTATAGCATCCATAACTTATAAATTTTAAGTTTAACATATATACTATAGGTTCTCAATCAATTTATAAAGGCAAAGTTAAAACCATAATACGGGTTAAAACACGCATTAATTACCATATTTATGTAAATAATTAACCTTCTAAAATAGCAACCATTAGCTAATTTGTGCAATTCAGGATAGCAATTCTACAATTGGGAAAGCCATTTTATTTAAACCTTCGTTTACGATTCATATTTGTGATATCAATCAAAAAAATATAATCAATAATGAAGACGAATTTATTCTTGTTACTTACATTCTTCTGTTACAATTTATTTGGCCAATCCATAATTTCAGGGAAAATTATTGACCAACAGGGCGTTCCCATAATAGGAGCTAATGTTTATTTGAACGGAACTTATGACGGCACTGCAACTACAGATGACGGTACTTTTTCATTTGAAACAACATCTACAGGTATACAGACATTGATCGCATCATTTATTTCCTTTGAAACCTATTCAAAAACTGCCGAAATCGGCAATTTTAAGAATATCACCATTAAATTAAAGGATGATGTAAATGCATTGGATGCGGTAACGGTTATTGCCGGAACTTTCAATGCTGGTGATAATGCCAAGGTAAATGCGCTAAAACCTCTGGATATTGTAACTACGGCAGGTGCACTTGGAGATTTTGTGGGAGCTTTACAAACACTACCGGGTACTTCTAATGTTGCAGAAGATGGCAGACTGTTCGTTAGAGGTGGTGGTGCAGAGGAAACTCAAATTTTTGTGGACGGTATGCGTGTTTTTACGCCCTACTCCCCTTCTGCAAATAATATTCCGGTAAGGGGCAGACTATCGCCTTTTCTATTTAAGGGCATAGCTTTTTCTAGCGGTGGTTACTCAGCAGAATATGGACAGGCCTTATCAAGCGTTCTACTTTTAAATAGTATTGACCAACCCCAGGTAGAAAAAACCGAAATTTCAGTTATGACCGTTGGTCTAGGATTAGGTAATACTCAAAAATGGAAAAAAAGTTCCCTTAGTTTAAATACATCTTACATTAATTTGGCTCCTTATCAGAAACTGTATCCTGATAATAATGAATGGCACAAACCCGTAGAATCTATAGGTGGTGAAGCCGTATACAGGTATAAGTTCAATAAT
Organism: Maribacter sp.; assembly: GCA_020629415.1. Lineage (GTDB taxonomy): Bacteria > Bacteroidota > Bacteroidia > Flavobacteriales > Flavobacteriaceae > Maribacter > Maribacter huludaoensis. The sequence continues at coordinate 19,253 of JAHDDL010000012.1, forward strand.
GAAGGATTGTTAAAAGTTTATGGCGCATATAGCTCTGCCGATTTTGACTTAACTCAAGAAGACATTAATGTAGCCGATGGGGTTCGTTTTGGATTAAAAAATGAGAATCTATACATAAACACCTCATATCAAGACTTTATGAAAAAAGACTGGAGTATACATACCGGTGTTAGTTTTGCCAGGGATCGTTCTGTAATTAAATTAAATGAAGCGAACATTACAGACATAGAAAACTCGGCACATTTAAAACTTGTGTTTAAAAAATACTTTTCTAGCCGCTATAAATTAAATTTTGGAGCAGAATATTTTCTGACCAATTTTAAAGAGGACTACCAAGATTCCAGTTTTGCCAACAAATTTAAGTTCAATAATAATATTTTTAGCAGCTTTATAGAAACAGATGTATTTTTCTCAAAAAAATTTGCCGCCAAGGTGGGACTAAGAGGTGAACACTCTGAGCTTCTGCAAGAGTTTACCCTATCACCAAGACTATCATTAGCCTATAAGGCTGGTGAAAATTCACAATTCTCATTGGCGTATGGCGAATTTTTTCAAAACCCCACAAACCAGTACTTAAAATTTAATTCTGATTTTAAAGCTGAGAATACAACGCATTACATTGCCAACTATCAATATTCCAAAAACAAACAAATATTTAGAGCAGAAGCGTATTATAAAAATTACGGAAATCTGGTCAAATATGATACTCCGTTTGTATTGCCAACTTCTACTTTTAATAATACCGGAAGTGGTTTTGCAAAAGGATTGGATATATTCTGGAGAGATAATAAATCAATTAAAAATACAGAGTACTGGATGTCTTACTCTTACTTAGATACGGAAAGGGATTACCAGAATTACCCAACATCTGCAACACCTGACTTTGCATCTAAACACAATGCATCTTTGGTTGTGAAGCGATGGATAGAAGATTGGAAAAGTCAATTAGGCCTGAGCTACAACTATGCATCCGGTAGAACTTATACAGATCCAAATAAAGGAGGTTTTTTAACCGAACAAGCTAAAAGTTTCAATTCGTTAAATGTAAACTATGCCTACTTGATCAGCCCACAGAAAATCTTATATCTGTCTGTAAGTAACGTATTAGGAACCAAAAATGTAAACGGGTACCAATACGCCGATCAACCAAATATGGATGGCGTGTTCAACAGAAGAACAATTACACCAGCGGCAGACCGCTTCTTTTTTATAGGTTTCTTTTGGACGATCAGTGACAACAAAAACGACAATCAACTTGATAAGCTCTAGAAATAACAATTCACTACAAAGAACTAACAACTCGGTCATCTATTTTATTTAAACCAGGAGATTAAAAAGATATTTGAGCAACAATAATTAACGTATAAATCTATATACCATGAAATCAGTAGTATTAATTGCCACATTAATTTTCACTCTTAGCTTAACCGCACAAACTCCTTACGAGAAAGGAATGAACAAAGCCTTTACATTATGGGAGCAACAAAAAAACACGGAGGCCGCTCAGCTATTTGAAAGAATAGCATCTGTAGAAAAAGATAATTGGCTACCCTCTTATTATGTAGGACTAATTGAAATAATAAGCTGTTTTGGTCTAAAAGATGAAACATTATTGAACACTAAATTAACAAGGGCAAAAGAATTTTTGGATAGCGCATCGGCTATATCAAAAGACAACCCGGAAATTATGATTTCATATGCCCTTTTAAATACTGCATATATTGCTTTTGATTGTGCAAAATATGGCATGACCTTATCAGGTGAAAATGTGGCTATCTACCAAAAAGCACAAGCTATAGCACCTAATAACCCTAGAGTATTATTAGGTAAGACCGAATGGGATATGGGAACGGCCAAATTCTTTGGTAAATCTACAGCCCCCTACTGTGAAGATATTGAACGCGCAATAGATTTATTTGAAGCAGAAGAACAGACAATACCGTACTACCCGTATTCAGGTGTAGAAAGAGCAAAAGAAATTAGCAACAATTGCAAAAAAGAAACCTCCCCTAAATAAAAGGAGAGGTTTTTTTAAGGTCTAAATAATAGACTATTACAATATATAGTCTGTGCTTACAAAATTAGAAAGTTTAGCTTCTAATAGATTTTCAATAATTTCAGTATTCAATTCATTGTCTTTAAAAGCAACGAAAGTTCTTATTGAAAACGAGCGTAAGGCATCATGTACACTTAAGGTTGCTTGGGCAGAGTCTTTTCTTCCGGTAAACGGATAAACATCTGGTCCCCTTTGACAAGAACTGTTCAAATTAACACGACAGACCAAATTCACCAAAGTGTCTATTAACGGAGAAAGTGCATATACATCTTTACCGAACAAACTTACTTGTTGACCATAATTGCTTTCAGCCATATCATCCAAAGGCTCTTCAATATCAGAAAATGGTACAATAGGTATTATAGGACCAAATTGCTCTTCTTGATACACGCGCATTTCTTTGGTCACAGGATATAGCACTGCTGGCCAAATGTAATTATCAAAATGTTGACCGCCTTTTTTATTAATGATCTTAGCACCTTTAGAAACCGCATCGTCAATTAAACCTTGAATATACGCCGCCTTATCGGGTTCTGGCAACGGAGTTAATTTAACCCCTTCTTCCCAAGGGTTTCCAAATTTCAACTCATCTACTTTCTTTGCAAAATTCTTATTGAACTCGGCACTAATTTCTTGGTGAACATACACCACTTTTAATGCGGTGCAACGTTGACCGTTAAACGACAACGTACCTGCCAAGCATTCGTTAATGGTCAAATCTAAATCGGCATCCGGTAATATTATTGCAGGGTTTTTAGCCTCTAAACCTAAGACTAAACGCAATCTATTGCTTTTAGGATGCTGGTCCTGTAAAGCATTGGCAGATTTACTATTACCTATTAAGGCAAGTACATCTACTTTGCCTGTTTGCATAATAGGCGCAGCAACCGTTCTACCACGACCGAACAATACATTTACTACACCTTTAGGAAAGCTTGTTTGAAAAGCCTCTAAAAGTGGTGTTATCAACAGAACACCGTGTTTAGCAGGTTTGAAAATGGTGGTATTCCCCATTATAATTGCAGGGATCAGTAATGCAAATGTTTCGTTCAGCGGATAGTTGTATGGTCCCAAACATAAAACAACCCCTAAAGGTCCTCTTTTAATATGTGCGTATACACCATCGTGCTTTGTAAATTTGGCAGCATCACGATCCAATTGCTTATAATCTTCAATAGTATCTTCAATATACTCTACCGTTCTATCAAACTCCTTTTGGGAATCTGGTAACGACTTACCAATTTCCCACATTAAAAGTTTCACTACCTCTTCTCTTTTCGTTTTCATCTTTGAAACGAAAACTTCCATACATTCAATACGATCTTTTACGTGCATGGTAGGCCAAACACCTTGACCTTTGTCATACGCTTGCAGAGCACCGTCTAGGGCATCTAAAGCTTCAGCTTCCTGTAAATCTGGAATACTGCCCAATAATGTTGGCTTGTATTCTTTAGTTGAAGAAATTGTAGAATACACATTTGTAGTGTCTCCTTTCCATTCTTTTAGTTCTCCGTTGACCAAATACTGTTTTTGGTCTATAGTTGATGTAATTTGATATTCTTCTGGAATTTTAATATCGCTCATTTCATTTTCTATTTTGCACTATGATTGATAATTGTAGTACAGATTGATTTCTATAAAAGAAAGAAATTGAATCTGATAAACTAAAAGTAGTTTAAACCAAATACTCAAACAAATCTGGTTTATCATTTATATAATCGCCATAGAAATTGTTATTTTTCATACGCTCGATCAATGGTTGTAAATCATCTGGGTGCTTTAATTCTATACCTACAACTGCCGGTGCATTCTCCCTACTTGATTTTTTGGAATACTCAAAATGGGTAATGTCATCATTAGGTCCTAAAATGTCTACCACAAACTCTTTTAAGGCCCCTGGGCGTTGAGGAAAGCGAATTATGAAGTAATGCTTTAATTTGGCATATAATAAAGCTCGTTCTTTTATCTCAGCTGTTCTAGTTATGTCATTATTACTTCCACCAACAACACAGACCACATTTTTGCCAACGATTTCCGCTTTATAATCATCTAATGCAGCTATTGATAATGCGCCCGCAGGTTCTACCACTATGGCATCTCTATTATAAAGATCTAAAATAGTCTGGCATGCTTTCCCTTCATCTACGGTAATCATATTATCCAAGTAGTAGTTACAGATCGAATAAGTGAAACTACCAACTTTCTTAACCGCCGCCCCGTCTATGAATTTATCAATATGATCAAGGGAAATTACTTCACCAGATTCAATAGCTGTTTTCATGGAAGGAGCACCTTTAGGTTCTACCCCTATTATCTTGGTACTAGGCGAAAGCTGGCTAAAAACACTTATGAGTCCAGATGCCAGACCACCACCGCCTATACAGACAAAAAGATAATCTATAGGTTCTTTTGCCTGTTCAATTAACTCTAGACCAACCGTAGCTTGGCCTTCAATAATTTTAGGGTCGTCAAATGGATGTACAAATATTTTACCAGTTTGGTCACCATGTATTTTAGCTGCAAATGATGAATCGTCAAACGTATCGCCTTCCAAAACCACTTCTACCCATTTGCCACCAAAAAGCTTGGTTTGTTCCACTTTCTGTTTTGGTGTAACCGATGGCATATAAATAGTACCCTTGATCTTTAAATGACAGCAAGCAAAAGCAACACCTTGGGCATGATTACCGGCACTTGCGCATATAACTCCTTTAATTCTTTCGGCTTCTGTTAAAGAACTTATTTTATTGAATGCCCCTCTTATCTTGTAGGAACGCACCCTTTGCAAATCTTCTCGTTTTAATCTTACGTGACAGTTAAACTCTTTTGAAAGTCTAATACTTTCAGTTAACGGTGTAACTTCTGAAATTTCAGAAATAGTCTGTGCTGCCTGCAAAACATCATCTAATACCGGAAAATATGCTGGCTTGGTCCCTTTCATGTTATTTGTTTGTTACTATTGTTTTAGAGCTGAAATAAAAACTAAATTGTCCGCTTAAGGGCAGTTCCTTTAAAATTGCTCTACCAAAAAGGGTTACAATTTTTAAGAATACACTCAACCGGACAATTAGTATATCTATGAATTTTTTTAAGTCTATACGATAGGCTTCATAGCTGTCATTGACTCACGTAAACGTGTACCAACAATCTCTACCGGATGCGTACGCAATGCTTTGTTAATAGCGATCAACTGGGCATTATCAACGTCATTGTCAATATCGCCAGAAAAATTTGTACCAATAACATCAGTGTCAATATTCTTCATAAAGTCAGTTAACAACGGCTTACATGCGTGATCGAACAAGTAGCAACCATATTCTGCAGTATCTGAAATAACACGGTTCATCTCGAACAATTTCTTACGTGCAATAGTATTTGCAATTAATGGCGTTTCATGTAAAGACTCATAGTATGCAGACTCGGCAATAATACCAGATTCTGTCATAGCCTCAAAAGCAAGTTCTACACCTGCTCTTACCATAGCAACCATTAATACGCCGTTATCATAAAATTCTTGCTCCGTAATCTCTTGGCTACCAGCAGGCGTTTTCTCGAAAGCAGTTTCACCCGTTGCAGCTCTCCACGTTAACAAGTTCTTATCATCATTTGCCCAATCTTCCATCATAGTTTTTGAGAAATGACCGGTCATAATATCATCCATATGCTTTTGGAACAACGGACGCATAATATCTTTTAATTCTTCAGATAGTTCAAACGCCTTTACTTTGGCAGGATTTGAAAGACGGTCCATCATATGGGTAATACCACCATACTTCATACCCTCTGTTATAGTTTCCCAACCGTATTGTATCAATTTAGAAGCATAACCGGCATCAATACCTTTCTCAACCATTTTATCAAAACAAAGTATAGAACCAGTTTGTAGCAGACCACAAAGAATAGTTTGCTCACCCATTAAATCTGATTTTACCTCAGCAACAAAAGAAGACTCCAGAACACCGGCTCTATGTCCCCCAGTACCCGCGGCATATGCTTTAGCCTGCGCTAAACCTTTGCCTTCCGGATCATTTTCCGGGTGAACAGCAATTAATGTAGGTACACCGAAACCTCTTTTATATTCTTCTCTAACTTCAGAACCAGGACTCTTTGGTGCAACCATGATAACGGTTAAATCTTTACGTACCTGAGTACCTTCTTCCACAATATTAAAACCATGAGAATAAGAAAGGGTAGCCCCTTTTTTCATTAATGGCATTACCGCACCAACTACAGCGGTATGCTGTTTGTCCGGTGTAAGGTTGATTACAACATCGGCAGTAGGTATCAATTCTTCATACGTACCCACGTTAAAACCGTTCTCCGTTGCATTAACAAAAGATTGTCTTTTTTCTTTTATAGCAGCATCACGCAACGTGTAAGAAATATCCAAACCGGAATCTCTCATGTTCAAACCTTGGTTTAAACCTTGTGCACCACAACCTACGATTACAATTTTTTTGCCTTTTAAAGCATTTACACCATCTGCAAACTCAGACGAATCCATGAAGCGGCATTTTCCAAGTTGCGTTAACTTATCCCTTAATGATAGTGTATTAAAATAATTGGCCATTTTGTATTTACTTTATTTGATTATTGTTTTATTCTTTATTTAAAATTCTTTTAATATTGAAGAAATTTTCATTTCATCCTTAGTAACGGAAATACGACCAGAGCGTACAAACTGCATAATTCCATAAGGCTTTAATTGATCGTGCATTTCATCAATTTCACTTCTTCTACCACTTTTTGCAATAACAAAGAAATCTCTTGATACTGTTACGATCTGAGCATTATTATCCTTAATAATGTTCTGAATTTGACGCTCGTCGAACAAAAGCCCCGATGCTATTTTGAACAAAGCCGATTCTTGATAAATGGTTTCATCATCAGTATGGTAATATGCTTTTATTACCTCTATTTGTTTCTCTATTTGACCGACGATATTGTGTACCCATTTTTCAGTTGTATGAGCTACGATCGTAAATTTAGATACATCGTCAATCTCTGACTTAGAGACGTTTAAACTTTCTATATTGATATGTCTCTTTAAAAATATACCTGATATTCTGTTCAGTAATCCAACGTTATTTTCTGAATATACCGATATTGTAAACCATTTATTTTCCATAAGCTTTAATTACCTATTCCTTTTTACAAAAGGACTTTATGGTGTCATTATAATTAATCTTTACTATTTCTTTACGGCCATTATTAAGCCAGTAGACCAATTCATCTTGGTCAATTGCAAGTCTTCTCGCTGTTCCAAATACGCGGTCAATTCAATTACATTATCTTCATGACCCTCTGGCCAATTGGGCTGTTTGGTCATATCATCTATAATGTAGAACCCGCCCACGTTCAACAAATCTAAAACCTCATCTATTTCACTATACTTTCCTGGCCATGCATCGGCAAAGATCAAATCGAATTTGGCACCTGTATACTCCGTAATCCAATCAGACCCATCTTTACATATTACCTTGACCCTAGTGTCTTCACCAAAGTAATTAGATGCAATTGAAATCAACTCTGGATCATTATCCACTGAAATCAATTGTGAATCATCATCCATACCCTCTATCATCCAAGAAAGACTAAGACCGATACCGGTTCCTAATTCCAAAAATCTACCTTTTGGTTTAGAAGCAATGAGCGTTTTTAAAAAACTACCTACATACAGGTCCGAAGGCATCGTAAACCCGATTTCTTCTGATTTACGGGTAATTTCCGAATGTATTTTTGGAATATCCTGTATGTTAGTATCGTTCATAACTGTACCGACGTCGACGTTATTTCAATCTAACTTCAGAAACAGAAGCTCCGGAAGGAATCATTGGAAACACATTATCTTCTTGTTCTACCTTTACCTCTAGAAAATAAGGTTTGTCAGAAGCCATCATTTCTTGAATGGTAGATTTTAAATCTTTACGTTCAGAAATGCGCTTGGCCTCAATGCTATACCCTTCCGCTATTTTCACAAAATCAGGATTCACCATAACCGTTGAAGCGTATCTTTTTTCAAAAAATAGTTCCTGCCACTGGCGTACCATCCCTAAATGCTCATTATTCAATACAACAATCTTTACAGGAATGTTATGCTGAAAAATGACTCCTAGTTCTTGAATGGTCATTTGATAACCACCATCACCAATGATAGCGACTACTTCCCTCTCCATAGCACCCATTTTTGCTCCAATGGCAGCAGGTAATGCAAACCCCATGGTACCCAATCCGCCAGAAGTAATATTACTTTTAGATTGTGAAAATTTAGCGTATCTACAAGCGATCATTTGGTGTTGGCCCACGTCAGAAACAATAACCGCTTTGTTATTAGATGCTAAATTGATTTCTTCGATAACCTCACCCATTGTCAAACCTTCTTTGGTTGGATGAATGTCATTTTTTATAATGGTATCGAACTCTATTTTATATTTTTCTTTGAACCCATTATGCCAATCCTCATGCTTGTTCTCATTAAGCAATGGCAAAATTAAACCTAAAGTTTCTTTTGAGTTACCCAACACTGCAACATCTGCATGTACGTTTTTATTGACCTCGGCAGGATCTATCTCAAAGTGAATAACTTTGGCCTGTTTGGCATAATCTTCCAATCTACCCGTAACACGATCATCAAAACGCATGCCTATGGCAATTAATAAATCGCATTCATTAGTCATTAGGTTTGGTCCGTAATTACCGTGCATACCTACCATACCTACATTTAAAGGGTGAGAAGTATCTAAAGCCGATGCTCCCATAATGGTCCAAGCGGCCGGAATCCCTGTTTTCTCTACCAAATCCTTCAATTCTTGTTCGGCCTGACCAAGGATAACACCTTGTCCCCAAACTATAAAAGGTTTTTTAGCGCTATTGATTAAATCAGCAGCGGCCTGAATTGCACTCATTTTTGGTTTAGGTACAGGTTTATAACTTCTAACCCCTGTACATTTCTCATAAGAGAAATCAAACGCATCTATTTGCGCATTCTTGGTAATATCTACTAAAACCGGTCCTGGTCTACCAGATTTGGCAATGTAAAAAGCTTTTGCCATAACTTCTGGAATTTCAGAAGCTTCGGTAATTTGGTAATTCCATTTCGTTACCGGAGTAGAAATACCTATAATATCAGTCTCTTGAAAAGCATCGGTACCCAACAATTGTCTGGTTACTTGACCGGTAATGCACACCATTGGGGTTGAATCTATCTGTGCATCTGCTAGACCTGTCACTAAATTTGTGGCACCGGGACCAGAAGTAGCAATAGCGACACCTACTCTACCGGATACACGGGCATACCCTTGGGCAGCATGTGTAGCTCCTTGCTCATGCCTAGTAAGAATATGGGTCAATTTATCTTGAAACTTATATAGTTCGTCGTACACCGGCATAATTGCCCCACCAGGGTAGCCGTACATTGTTTCGACACCTTCTGCCAACAAACAATGAATTATTGCCTCTGCTCCAGAAATCTTAATCGTTTTCTTGGAATCTGTACCTTTTTTCTTCTCTTTTACTGTTTCCATAATTAATAATCAAATTCAAGCATTGCATATAAGAGTTACAATTACCTGATATTAAAATCCCACTAGAAATACTAAAAATCTAGCCGGTGTTATTTAGAACTCATCTGTTACACAACCTTGCGCAGCAGAAGATACGGAACGAGCATATTTGTATAATACTCCTTTTTTAAACTTTAAAGCTGGCTCCACCCATGCTTCTTTACGCTTTGCCAATTCCTCGTCTGACACTTCTACATTAATAGAATTTGTTTCTGCGTCTATCGTAATTGTATCTCCATCTTTAACTAAGGCAATAGTACCTCCTTCTTGTGCCTCTGGCGAAATATGCCCTACCACAAAACCGTGTGTACCACCTGAGAAACGACCATCTGTAATTAACGCCACATCTTTACCTAACCCTGCTCCCATTATGGCCGCTGTAGGCTTTAGCATTTCCGGCATTCCCGGACCTCCTTTAGGACCTTCATACCTAATGACGACTACATTTCCTTTTTCTACTTTACCTCCGCGTATAGCATCATTGGCATCATACTCACTATTAAATACTTTTGCTGTTCCTTTGAACAACAAACCTTCTTTTCCTGTAATTTTTGCTACAGAACCATTTTCTGCCAAATTACCATACAACATTCTTAAATGCCCTGTTGCCTTAATTGGTTTATCTAAAGGCATAATAACATCCTGACCTTCTTCCAAATCTGGGACATTCTCTAAATTCTCAGCTAAAGTCTTTCCTGTTACCGTTAAACAATCTCCATGTAAAAGACCATTTTTTAACAAATACTTTAAGACTGCCGGTATACCGCCTATTCTATGGACATCTTCCATTAAATATTTACCACTAGGCTTTAAATCTGCAATAAACGGTGTAGTATCACTAATATGTTGAAAATCCTTTAGCGTAAAATCTATATCCGCAGCTCTTGCAATTGCCAAGAAATGTAAAACCGCATTGGTAGAACCTCCCATAATGGTTACTAGACGAATAGCATTCTCCAAAGACTTACGGGTAACAATATCCAGAGGTTTAATATCTTTCTCAATAAGAATACGCATTTGTTTACCCGCTGCGATACACTCTTCTTCTTTATTGTTGCTAATTGCAGGGTTAGAAGAATTATATGGCATGGACATACCTAAAGCTTCTATGGCAGAAGCCATTGTATTTGCTGTATACATACCACCACAAGCACCAGCTCCTGGTATGGATTTTTTAATGATTGATTTATAATTTTTCTCGTCCATGGTACCGGCTACCTTCTCTCCCCATGCCTCAAAAGCAGAAACAATATCCAACTTTCTATCCTCATGGCATCCAGAAGCTATGGTACCACCATATACTAATATTGCCGGACGGTTTAAACGTAACATTGCCATTAATGCACCTGGCATATTCTTATCACAACCTACAACTGTCACCAAAGCATCATAAGACATTCCCTGTACAACAGTTTCCATAGAATCTGCTATAATGTCCCTAGACGGTAATGAAAAACGCATTCCTGGTGTACCCATGGATATACCGTCGCTAACACCAATAGTATTAAAAATCAAGCCTACAGTTTCTTTAGAGTTGACCCCTTCTTTAACTAATTTTGCCAAATCATTTAAGTGCATATTACAAGGATTACCTTCGTAACCAGTACTTGCAATACCAACTAATGGTTTATTAAAATCCTCATCTTTAAAACCAATTGCATATAGCATTGCCTGTGCTGCCGGTTGTGTAGGATCTTGAGTAACGTTCTTACTGTATTTATTTAATTCCATAATGTAAATCTCGTATGCTTATCTTGATTTTCTGATACCGTTAAACCAAAGATATAAGTTTATAAAAATTTCTGTTTTTAACTACAATTAACAATCCAAATTCATTTTATCGAAATAATACACAAACAACTAATTATCAATAACTTAAATAGTGTTTTCATATCATATTCAATACTTCAAAAGTGACCTGTTTTATTATAGTATCATAAAAAAACCTGCATCAAATAATTCTGATACAGGTTTCTCTACATAATGAAAAGCTATATCATCCCATAACAGGAACGACACTGACTATTTCAATATTTAGGTTTATTAACATCATTTTACAATAGTACTTAAAAAATGGCTTACAGATACCCCCTTCACAAAATTGATATAAAAAGTATCAAATTACACTAATTTGATACTTAAAGAATCACCACCTTTTTTTTGAGCCAAAATACAAATAGCCTTATCCGTCAACTGCACTACCCTAGGGTAACCACCGGTGGTTTGGCCGTCTTTCATCAATACTATAAGTTTGCCTGCGGGTGTTAATTGTACCGTACCGGGAATGGTAGCAGAAGTAAGCATTGAAATGGTATGCGGCCGTATAGTTTCGGTCAATTGATATGCCATTCTATTATTCTCATGAGCTACAGTAAATGTTTTAGAGAAAATATCTTCTAACTGCTTATCGGTCAACAAATCAAATTCTGGAGCTTTAGTTACTTCTAGAACAGTATCGTCTAAAAATGAATCTACCTTAATCTCAGATATTTTAGGTTGAAAATTTAATTGGGTAGAGTATGGTACTATATCATTATCATTCAGCCTGTTGTTCTTTGTAATGGGTCTATAAAAAGATCTACTGCCCAATACTTGTTCAGAAGTAAATCCGCCTTTTACGGCCAAGTAAGACCTAAAACCTTTTTCTAATTTACCAAAAGAAATAATATCGCCTTTCTCTATTTTATAAACCTTGTAATTCTGTATAGGCAAATTATTTAGCGTTGCAGACAATTTTGCTCCACCAAGTGCCATATATGTTTCTTTTTCAAAGACAAGCGTTGGTCCTGTCATAGTAATTTCCAAGACCGCGGACGGTTCCTTATTTTCTAAAAGAGAATCTAATTTAAATACCGATATTTCATCCATAACACCTGAAACGGGAACACCTTTGTTTCTATAATGAAATCTACCGGCATCCTGTATAGTAGTATAAAAACCTGCTTTTAAGACTTTAAGCATCTATTTTAATTTTTTCAGGTTTATAAATGCCTACCTCAGCTTCTATTTTACGAAGATCATGCTCCGCCTTGGAAATTCTATAAAATTCAATTTTATCACCTACACTCACAAAACACGGATTCTCTTTGGTTGCATCAAAAATTGGCACCGCGCAATTACCTATAATATTCCAACCACCAGGTGACTCTTGCGGATAAATTCCTGTTTGCTTACCAGCAATACCAACAGCACCCTTAACCACTTTTGATCTTGGTATAGCTTTTCTTGGCACCTCTAAATCTTTATCTATACCACCCAAATACATAAAACCAGGTAAAAACCCAATTCCAAAAACAGTATAGCTAGCGGCTGTATGCATCGCAATAATTTCTTCTTTTGTTTTCTGAAGCCTGTTTGCAACTTCTTCTAAATCTAGACCGAACTCCAAATCATATGACACTGGTAGTCGCCATAAATATCTATCCGGTTTTGGCGACTCCTTTAATTGCGCGTACCAATTATGAATACGGGAAGATAATTTTAGAAAATCTAGTTGTTTTATCCTGTTTGTGATCAACAAAGAGTTATATGAAGGCACCAATTCCCATTCCTTATCTATAAATATTTCTTTGGTTAAAAATCTTTCGAAATGTAAAATTTTTTCCAAAATAATTTCACTGACCTCATTTGGCCATTCAATCATCACAGAATGGACTCCGAACGGTTTAATATTTATTTTAGGGGAATTCACGGTTTTACTTGTAGATTATGATAAGGCAATTCATTAGAAAGATACGTTAAAATTTGTAAAGCAGCAGGAGTATCTCCATGAATACAATAGGTATCAGCCTTAATATTTACATTCTTGTCTGTTATGGTTTTTACGACCTTATCATTATACATGCGTAAAATATGATTTAAGACCTCTTCACCAGACGTAATCAAGGCGTCTTTCTCTTTCCTTGACACCAAACTTAAATCATCATTATAATTTCTATCGGCAAAGGCTTCTACTAAAACTTCAAATCCATTTTTAATTGCCAATTTTTGAATGATGCTGTTATAAGGAACATATAACAGGACAGTATGCTTATAAGGTGCTATAGCTGTTAAAAATGTTTCTGCCAATTGTACATCTTTTGCTATATCGTTATATAAAGCACCATGTGGTTTAATATGGTGCAATGGTATATCTATTTCTTCACGTACAGATTCAAATGCCTGCATTTGAGTTTTAATACTTTTAATAAGTACATCATTGGAAATTGACATACTCACACGCCCAAAATTCTCTATATCTGGATATGAAGGATGCGCACCCACCTTAACTTGATGTTTCTTTGCCAGTTCTAAGCATAATTTAATGGTCTCTTTTGAACCTGCATGACCACCACAAGCAATATTACACGAACTTATCATTGGAAACAGGTCTTTCTCATTACCTACACCCTCCCCAACATCACAATTAATATCTATACTTCTTTTTGTCATCTACAAAACACCTAAAACGGTTAGTATACTTTTAGCACCTAATAAAACGGAAAGGAGAATAATTAGTCCGCCGAAAACATTCTGCAACATAGTGTTTTTATATTTCCCCATTACTCCCGCTCTATTTACAACCCATAATAAGAAGACCGCAATAACAGGCAATAACAATCCATTTGTAATCTGGGCAAATTTGATAATCTCAATAGGTTTAATTCCGAAGGACAAAAAGAAAACACCTAGCCCTAAAATTATCATCCATATCATTCTAAACTTAGCATCTTTAAATTCTGCATTCCATCCAAAGCAACTATTTGCAACATAGGCTGCAGCCAAAGGCGCCGTTATAGCCGAAGTAATACCGGCTGCACACATTCCTATTCCTAAAAAATATAAAGCAGCAGACCCGTACAATGGTTCTAAGGCCTTTGCCATATCAATTACATTATTGACCTCAGATGAATTTATAGCCGCAGCAGAAATAATAATACTTATAGAAACGAGTCCGCCTAAAATAATAGAAACCAATGTATCTCTCTTTGCTAATTTCAAATCATCTTTAGATTTCCATTTCTCACTGACCAAGGCAGCATGTAAAAAAAGATTATAGGGAACAACTGTAGTACCTACCAAAGCTATTATAGTAAGAATACCTTTTTCCGGTACCGTAGGTATTAACAGCCCTTTATGCAGCTCCCACATATCCGGCTTGGTCAATATAGCCGTCATAACAAAAGAAAGGCTCATAATAAGCACCAACACTATAAATACCTTCTCCAAGGCTTTATAACTACCTAGATATAATAAGAGAAAAGCAAGACTTCCTAATATAAAGGGATACAAATGACCATATTCCATACCAAACAAGGCCTCCATACCTAAGGTAGCACCGCCAATATTACCAGCTTCATAAGAAGCATTACCTATTATAATAGCAGAAAAGATAAGTACGATAACACTATTGCGAATTAAAGGATTGTGAAGTTCTTGCTTAATAACATCTGCCAAACCTTTTTGCGTTACAATACCCAAACGGGCGGACATTTCTTGTAAAATATAGGTTGCTATTATAGATAACAGCATGGCCCACAGCAAGCTAAACCCAAAATTAACACCTGCCAAGGTACATGCCGTAACCGTTCCCGGGCCAATAAACGCCGCAGCTACCAGTACTCCCGGACCTAATTTCTTAAACATTTGGTAAAATTATCGTTCTTGTAAATATAATTACTAAATCCGTCTTTTCTCACCATACCCAAAATCATTTTCACCACAATTTTAACATTTTAAAATGCAGTTTATCTAAAAAAATGCAGTTCATCTAAAAGTTGGATGTCGTTTATCGAGATTACATAATAATACAAAAAGAACACGGTTATAGCTATCCCCAAACCTTAAACTTAACCTATTAATGATTTGTTTAGAATGTAAGAAAGAACTCGGTTATTTAGATCACAAAAATGCAATGGAAAGTGCAGGTGTAGAACTTTGTGCCAAACACCATGAGCGAATTAAGTTATTGATCAACAAACACAATACACCATTAGAAGCTATACAGCTTTATTATGCGCTAAAAGAAGCAGGTGTAAATTCTATGTTAGAATGGTGGGACGGCAAAAAGTCTATTGACATTGCCATTTCTCGTGTAAAACTCAATATTGAGATAGATTCTGAATATGAAAAGCTTACGGAACACGAAGCTATAAACAATTTAGAAGAGGCCATGCACTCATTTAAAAATGGCTTTACTACCATTAGAATTCCGCATATTGTTGTGCGCTATTATTTAAATGAAACAGTGAACAATATTATTGGAATAATGGAAGGTCTCAAAGCCAACATTAAAGTTATTAACTAAAAAACTAGATATGGAAAATTCTAAAAAAGCATTTAGAAACCCCATTAGGGCAGCTATTGCAACTCTTTTGATGGGTATGGTAATGCGAATACTTCATTATCCGTTTTCTGAAGGAATAATTTTTATATCCTTTGCCGCTATATTAATACTATATACCGTACGTTTTTCTAGAAAAAAAGAAAAAAAATCTGTAGACCTAATTAAAATGGCCTTGGTACTTTTTTGGACCACCAACGGAATATTGACAATTTTAGACTTTACCCATACCTTATTTTTTCAAATTGGTACGGCATTTACCTTTATCGCATGGTTTGCCATGGAAGGCACTTCATATTTCATGTCCAGAGACGGAGATGTAAACAATAGCATGACCGAAATTATTTGGAACTTTGTTATGGTAATAGGTGTCATAACCCTAATCTGTGGCGGCCTAATGCATTTATTAACGTGGGATTACTCTATACCTGTACTTACACTTGGCCTTACAATAGTAACAAGTTATATTCTTAAAGACATTTTTACCGCTCCAAAAAGCAACGAAGACGATATAAATAATGAAGGGCTATACTCTTAATAGTGATTACTTTTTATTATATATAATTTTACCCCAACCAACCCTCTCAAGTTGGTGAACAGTTTTGAATGGTTTTTGAAATATTATTACCATTCAAATCTTGTTCATTTTTTCAATCTACTTTTTTCAAAGTTCCAAGTATATTGACGATTACCATAATACTACCCCAACCAACCCTCTCTATCTAAAGATCGGTATTGAATGGCCTCAGAAATATGGTTGCCATCTAAATTATCTGCACCACCAAGGTCTGCAATGGTTCGTGCCACTTTTAATATTCTATCGTACGCCCTAGCAGAAAGGTTCAATCTTTCCATGGCGTTTTTCAACAAAGCTTTAGAATTATCATCTAGCTTACAATATTCACGAATCTGTTTTGTATTCATTTGAGCATTATAATGCACATTTTCCAAACCGGCAAATCTTGCCGTCTGTACTTCTCTAGCAGCAGTTACCCGCTTTCTTATAGCTACACTACTCTCCCCTTTTCGTTCTTCCGATAATTTTTCGAACGGTACTGGAGTTACTTCAATGTGAATATCGATTCTATCCAGTAAAGGACCCGATATCTTACTTAAGTAGCGTTGCATTTCTGCAGGTGATGAAGTTACCGGAGCATCCGGATCGTTAAAATATCCGCCCGGACTAGGGTTCATACTGGCTACCAACATAAAACTACTTGGATAGGTAACCGTAAAACGGGCACGGGAAATGGTTACTTCCCTATCTTCTAAAGGTTGGCGCATTACCTCTAATACTCCACGCTTAAATTCTGGCAATTCATCTAAAAACAAAACCCCGTTATGCGATAAGGATATTTCACCTGGTTGCGGATATGCTCCACCACCTACCAATGCTACATCTGAAATGGTGTGATGGGGACTTCTAAATGGTCGCTGACTCATTAGCCCCATATTTTTAATCTTACCAACAACACTGTGAATTTTGGTGGTCTCCAGCGCTTCATGCAAGGTCATTGGCGGTAAAATTGATGGCAATCTCTTTGCCAGCATTGTTTTACCTGCTCCGGGCGGACCAATTAAAATTATATTATGACCTCCCGCAGCTGCAATCTCCATACAACGCTTAATACTTTCTTGCCCCTTAACATCGGAAAAATCAAATTCAGGAAAATCCAGGTTTTTATAAAATTCTTCCCTTGTATCTATGATGGTTTGTTCAAGTGCAGTGCCTTGATCGAAGAAATCTAAAACTTGTTTAATATTATCTACCCCGTAAACTTTTAAATCTCCAACAATAGCAGCTTCTTTGGCATTGGTCGTTGGTAAAATAAAACCTGTAAACCCTTCTTCTTGTGCTTTGATCGCAATTGGTAACGCCCCTTTAATAGGCTGTAGGCTACCATCTAAAGACAACTCGCCCATGATGATATACTTTTCAATGTCCTCTGATTTTATTTGACTAGATGCAGCCAAAATTCCGATAGCCAGGGTAAGGTCATAAGCGGAACCTTCTTTTCGAAGATCTGCCGGAGCCATATTTATAGTGATTTTTTTACCAGGAATTTTATATCCGTTGTTCTGGAGTGCAGCAGCTATTCTATAATTACTTTCTTTAATTGCATTGTCTGGCAGTCCTACCAAATGATAACCAATTCCTTTGTCGATATTTACTTCTACAACAATGGTTGTAGCCTCAACGCCAAATACCGCACTCCCATAAACTTTTGTAAGCATTTTTAATCCTTTGGCTTAAAAATAAGGATTTCTTTACTCTTTTGAATTTCAACCTTGTTCATCATCATTTTACGAAACTCACCGTTAACATACATTTCGGCCTGATTTCTGTAATGTTTGCTAAACGGATTACCCGATTGACCGGTCGGTAAGATACTTATACTATTTTCTACATCCGAAAAATCTACGAGCCTTCTTGTTGAAGGTCCTGACGTAGTTTTATAAAACCCCGTTTTGTCATAGGAAAACGCCAAATTATTAATTACCTCTCTTGTGCCATTTACCGAAAAGGGACCTACGTTAAAAAATGAACGTAAAGCAGCTATTTGACCTATAGGATGTGGATGCTCTATACTATGCACCCTCTCCCATCGCCAATAATCCATGTTATTTCCAAAATCTTTTTCCAACGAAATAATGGCATCCATAAAAGATGTATTTACAATAGCAGCTATATCTTCTTGAATACCGGCCGTATTCACATTATCTAACCATATAGATTCTTCATCCTTGGAAAGTGGTGCAATTAATCGCTTTACAAAATGGGTACCTAAAAATTGCTTGAACAATGCTTCACCTAATTCATCTTCAAAAGTATTTTCTAAAAAATAATATACCCATCTATTGTAAATTGTGGCCTCAATTGAAGTTAGTTCATAATTGCCCGTCCACATTTTTAAACTATCAATGGCCTTTAATCCATTTTCGCTTAATAAAGAGACATCAATGTATTTAGATAAATTGGTTACAATTTCTGGATCTACGGATGAAATAACGTCGGTTATCATATCACTTGCGGCATCTAGGTCCCAGTCATTCTTAGGTTCTAAAAGTTGTACTATTCGCTTACCTCTGTTTTCTGGCAAATAATAGCCCGGGTATAGCATACCGGCAATAGAATCTGGTTGATTATTAGCGGAATACACATAGTTGTTCGGCGGATTTATAGCCTGCGGATTCTTATTAAAAGGTATAAATTTCTTGTCTACCGGAAGCCCTTTACCGACTTCAAATACCATCTTGGTATTGACCGAATCAGGAATCTCATATAGTTGCGCCGTTGCAAACCAAGCTACGTTACCCTCATCATCGCCATACATAATATTTAAACCCGGAGCATGAATTTTTGGTAATGCTTTTTTGAACTCCGTTAGATTATCGGCATGGCTTAAACCAAACAGTGCATCTATAACCTTATTCTCCATTTGGGTATATAACCATGACATTGCAATAGGTCTTTCTCCCTGTATTTGATCGGCTATTCCATTAAGAATTGGCCCGTGGTTCGTTTTTTTATAAGTAAAAGCTACATCAGAAGAATCTTTAACCTTAAAAGTCTTTGTTATTATTTCATAGTCAACATAACCGTTATCGGACAAATATTGATTCTCATTATCAGGATTGTTCTTTTCAAAATAAAAATCCACATCATCATTTTCAAACATGGTTAGACCGTAAGCAACTTTTCGATTATGTCCCAACAATGGAAAAGGAATTCCTGCAATATGATACCCATATTTAGAATATGTTGGGGTTTCCACGTGAGCCTCGAACCAAACGGATGGCTGAGAAAACCCAATGTGGGGATCATTGGCAAAAATGACCTTTCCATTCTTTGTTTTCTCAGGTGCAATAACCCAGCTATTACTACCCTCGAATAAAGGAATATCCAAAGCTCCTAAAGCTTTGTTTACTGAAGCAGTAAGATTATTTTGAATAGTGTCTGATGAAGTAGGGTTATAGTTCTTGATCCATTCCGTATCAACGCTAGAACCTACATGCAAACCATTTAAATATTCAGGTCCTAACTTGGCGTTTATAGTTGTCAATAAAGGATCTGTTTTATGAGCCATAGCGAAACTAAAAGCCATATAACCAATAGTATTATAAACATCTTCCAGTACAAATTCTTTTTTATCGATACCGGTTAGATAGAACTCTACCGGTGTTGGTCCTTCTTTTATAAATTGATTGATGCCGTCTAAGTAGGCTTTAGCCAAAATAACACCAACATCACTCTCATCTGCATTATTTGCTGTCAGTTTAGAGGCATCTGCAATACCTAGAGATAAAAAGAATTTATCGGTACCTATTAAATCTGCACCAAATACTTCTGACAGACCACCACTAGCAATTCTTCTAAGCAGTTCCATTTGCCAAAGACGATCTTGTGCATGAACATATCCTAAGGTTCTAAAGGCATCTTCTTCGTTCTCTCCATAAATATGAGGAACTCCGTAATCGTCATAATAGACGTTTACCTCTTTTTCAAGATCGGAAAGCTCTTTTTCACCTGAATAATCCGGTTTTAGAGTGTAAGCAAATACTCCGACAACAATAATCAGAAGGGTAATAATAACCAATAGGAAGGCTCCTATTTTTTTAAAATTTTTCATAGTTCAGTTTGGGGGAATTGTTCCCAAGTTAAAACTATTTTTTACATAAAACACTTCGCAACCCTGCTTTTTATTGACAAGTAGTCAACATCTTACAAAAGCTATAAACTATTTATTATTCCTTAATCCTTCTAATAGCCAATTCTTATAAGTTGGAACATCAGAATTTTGAATGGACGTATTCAATACTTTCAAGTCTGGTGACAACAACACATAGAAAGGTTGGGAAATAGAACCAAAATTAACATCTTGAAAAGTACCCCATTTTTGGGCAATGTTATTTATTTCTTTTATACGACCACTTTCAAACTGATAATTAAACTGCTCTTCTTCCGGTAGCTGTTGTCTGTCATCCGTATATAATGAAATAAGTACATAGTTCTCTTTTATGATCGGGAAAACCTCAGAATCGCTCCATACGTTTTCCTCCATCTTTCTACAGTTTACACATGCCCAACCCGTAAAATCCAAAAGAATAGGTTTATTTACCTCTTTAGCATACGCCAAACCTTCATCAAAATCCTTGAAGCAATCTATACCTAAGGGACAATCGCTCTCTTGTTCAAAAATGCTATAAAACTCAGGCGGGGGAAATCCACTTAATAGTTTTAAGTTGGTAATCTTAGTAACTCCCAAAATCATATAAATAGTAAATACAGCACTTACAAAAGCAGCTACTTTTCTACCTAAAGACAACTTCTTAACCGGACCATCATGCGGAAATTTATACAGTCCAAATAAATATAAAGTCATTGCTATACCTAGCACTAACCAAATACCCAAAAATATCTCCCGCTTTAAAATACCCCAATGCCCTACTAAGTCCGCATTAGATAAAAATTTAAGAGCCAGACCTATTTCTAAAAAGCCTAATACTACTTTTACAGTGGTCATCCACCCACCAGATTTTGGTAGAGAATTTAACCAAGCCGGGAACAAGGCGAACAATGCAAAAGGCAATGCCAATGCTACACCAAAACCGGTCATGCCTGCGGTAAGGTTAGAAGCAACTTCACCTTCCGCCAAAGTTGTACCGCCTAGTAGACCTCCCAAGATAGGACCAGTACAAGAAAAAGATACAATAGCTAATGTGACGGCCATAAAAAATATACCCAAAACACCACCAACCTTTGTAGAGGCATCATCCATTTTATTTGCCCATGAGCTTGGCAACGTTAGTTCATAGTATCCAAAAAAGGAAAAAGCAAAGAATATGAAGATTACAAAGAACAATAGGTTTAACCATACGTTCGTTGCAATAGAATTAAGTATTTGGGAATCTACAGAATCAAACAAATGAAATGGCAGACTTAATAAAAAGTAAATTAGTATTATAAAAAAGCCATACAACAATGCATTGACAATTCCTTTAGATTTTTTCTGGGAGTGTTTTGTAAAAAAAGAGACCGTTAAAGGTATCATAGGAAACACGCACGGAGTCAACAAGGCTATTAATCCGCCAAGAAAACCCAAGCCAAAAATAACCCAGATATTAGTGCTTGTAGCTATAGTATCTTGACCTTGGGTAAGTAGCTCTCTATTTTTTAAATCTAATCGTAACTTCTGCCCTAGCCCTAGACTTCTGTCATCAACAGTAGATACAAGCTCTGCAGTGGAACCATCTAATGTAAACACGAACTTTTTGTCCATGGGAATACAAACCTCCTCACATACCTGAAAAAACAAGTCTACATCTATTTGATTGATTGCAGGATCTAATATTTTAATACGCTGTTTAAATGTTGCATACTCTTTAAAATACGTTTCTTCTACCTCAAAAACTTCGCTGTACTCCTTAATAGTTTCACTTTCGGTCGTTCCGCCCAAAAGTTCATAAGCAATACCATTTCCGTTATAGGTAAAATCACTGGGTAAAGAGCCAAATTCAGATGTAAATTGGGAATACATGTGCCATCCATCTAAAATTTTAGCTTGCATTACCAATTCATACTCCGAGTCGGAAATTTTATTAATTTGCTGTTCCCAAACTACGGGTTCATCTTCTGTTTGTGCGAAAGTACCAAGTGGCAAAACGACAATAAAAAGTAGTAAAGCAAAAAATCTAATCATGTAATTCTATTTTTAATATCTCCTGGTTAACATCTTCCACTCTAAACCGATGATCAGCACGCATGCCTATTACCCAAACTATTTGCTCACCTGAGCATAACAACCAAGTTTTTTCTTTTGTCAAGACATCAACTTTCTCATCTTTAAAAAACTTTGCAAGTTTCTTTTTCCTGTTTAATCCTAATGGATAAAAGTAGTCGCCAGATTTCCATTTTCTTACGCTCAGCGGATACCTTATAGCATTCTTTTGAACAAATATTTCACTATTCGTATTATCAAAACGCTCAAAAACAGACATAAATTTTAAATTCAACGGTAAGTTCAAAGGTACTTCTTCTTCAGTAATAAAATATTCCTGCCTATCTAATTTACTTTCGTCTATGGATGACAAAATTAATACGTCACGATTTTTTACCAGCACATGAGAACTAGATACCAATTGTTTACCCGAAAGCCCATCTAACAAAGCCTCTAGGTTTTTCATCTCCTTAAATCCGTATGAACTGAACAAACCAAATAAATAGGTAGACAAAGGCTTTAATTCCTTCAACTTTGAAATTTTCACTTCTACCCTTTCGCCTTTTTTAACAAAGAGTTCATCTTTAAGGTTTTGTAGATATGCCGATGCAATAACTTCGGTTTGCCCTAAATAATCTAAAGTACTTTTAAAATTTTCCGTAAAAGTAGGATGCAGTTCTTTTAATTTGGGTATAATCTCTAATCTAATTTTATTTCGCAAATATTTAGCATCGGCATTACTGGCATCTTCTCGCCATTTCAACCTTTGCCCTTTTGCAAATACCTCTAATTCTTGCCTACTAAAAGGTAACAAAGGCCTTCTGATATTATTTATTTTAGCGGGAATCCCCGTTAAACCTTCAATACCAGTTCCTCTAGATAAATTGATTAAAAAAGTTTCTAAATTATCGCTGGCATGATGCGCCGTTAACAAATAAGAAATATTATGTTCTTTCATTAACTGGGCAAACCAAGTATAACGTAATTCCCTTGCTGCCATTTGTACAGATACCTTGTGCTGATTTACATAGCCAAGCGTATCAAAATGGGTTACAAAAATTTCATTACCAATTTCCCGTGCAATATTTCGCACAAAAACTTCATCACCATCACTAGCTTTTCCCCGCAGTCTAAAATTACAATGTGCAATAGAAAAATTTAATTTTAACAGCTGGCATAATTCTACGAGCACCGAACTATCCAGACCACCGCTACATGCAATTATGAAATGATTATCCAGCAATTCCGGAAAAGAATCTTCAATATGTTTTTTAAAAGCCTTTAACACAAGACAAAGGTAACGAAGTCCCTTAATTTAATAGGAAAGCCTAAGATTAATTTAACTTGTAAAAAATTGAATTAAATTATGAAATAGCCTTTACAAAAGAGGCTACCTTATCTGCGTGAACCTTGGCCAACTCTTCATTGGTAATACCGTTGACTTCATCAAAATTTTCTCCATATTTAGGTAACGAAAAAGATGCAACCACCGTTCCTTGAAACCTTGCAAGTAATTTTTCTGTAATTTCCAACGCACCAATAGCACCACGACCACCATTAGAAGTAGCCATTAACAGTATTTTCTTATCTGACAAAAACTTTACATCTAAACGAGATAACCAGTCTAACGTGTTTTTAAAATATGCCGAAGGAAAACTATTGTGTTCGTTTACGGCAATGATCAATCCTTCTGCATTGGTAATTTCATTCTTAAATTCTACGAGTGAATTTGAGAATCTACTTTCATTTTCCAAATCTTGACTGTACATTGGAAATGGATACTTTGACATATCTCTCAACTTTACTTCCTGCCCTTTAATTAGACTAGCGGTATACTTCACCAATTTATAATTAATGGATACTGAAGAATTGCTCCCCGCAAATGCCAAAATGTAACTCATAGACCTATTTTTATGTGTGATCGCTAATTTAACCCAATTACGGCAATCCTTAGAATATTTTATCTAATTTTACGGCTTTAAACATCCAAACTTACTGTTTTATAAGTATATAGGATATAATTGTTATAATGAACAACTCTAAATCAAGATTGTTTTTTCTAGACGCTATAAGAGCGTGGGCCATTTTAATGATGTTACAAGGCCATTTCATTGATGGTCTACTAGATAATGTATTTAGAGACGACTCTAATATGTTGTTCTCTACTTGGAAATATTTTAGAGGAATTACCGCACCTGTATTCTTTACCGTATCTGGATTCATATTTACATATTTGCTCATTCGATCAAAAGAAACGGGTTGGTCTAACCCAAGAGTTAAAAAGGGTATTAAACGTGGATTTGAATTATTGGTCATTGCATACCTTTTAAGAATGAACATTTTTGGTTTGTTCAAAGGTGAAATTTATGATTCTTTCTATTTGGTAGACGTTCTGCATTGCATAGGACTTTCATTACTATTCATTATAGGATTTTACATTTTAACTTTTGCCAAGCAAAAATGGATTTTCCCCACCATACTGATGGTCACAACACTTTTGCTATTTGTCTTTGAACCGGTTTATAAAACATCTAGCTTTGAATTTTTGCCGCAAGCACTAGCAAACTACTTAACAAAGGCCAATGGCTCGGTATTCACCATTATACCATGGCTAGGCTATGCAACAATAGGTAGTTTTATGTCGGTTATATTTTCCAAATATCAATACAGCAAAAACCTTTATAACTACATTGTACCAGCATATATAGTAACCGGACTATCATTACTATTTCTTTCTTCAGATTTTTTCCTTGCCATTTATGATGCTACGGGTATAACATTGTTTCAAGCTATTTTCAATAATAATTACTTGTTCATACGCTTAGGAGATGTACTTATTGTTTTTTCCATTTTCATTCTCCTAAGAAAATATTTAATGAATGCGACATGGCTTAGAATAGGTCAAAGCACCCTATCCATATACATTATACATTTTATAATCCTATATGGTAGTTTTACCGGATTAGGTTTGTACCGATTTTTTCATCACTCATTAAATCCTTACGTTGTAGTACCGGGCGCCATTTTATTTATGATTGCAAGTACATATTTAGCCTTAAAATATGAAGACCACAAAGCACAGATTAAATTTAACGTACGTTCCATTCTATCAACTACAAGAATTTATTTAGAACAGTTTGCGATCATAGTTTTTGAAATGCTAAGAAGTGGTACAGAAAAGGTATTACGCTTATTAGGCCTGACCAAGAACTAACAGCCTCAAATGAAGCTTATACAACACAAAAAAAGGCAGCCAAATGGCTGCCTTTTTCATTACTATATTATTCTATCTACTTAAACATGCAATGCACGATCATCAGTAGCCGCCAATGCAGCTTCTTTAACCGCTTCGGCATATGTTGGGTGAGCATGGCTCATTCTAGATATATCTTCTGCAGAAGCTCTAAATTCCATAGCGGTAACCGCTTCGGCAATTAAATCTGCACAACGCGCACCTACCATATGAACACCTAAGACTTCATCGGTCTTTTTATCGGCAAGGATCTTAACAAATCCGTCAGTATCCATACTCGCTCTAGCACGGCCTAAGGCACGCATTGGAAATTGACCTACCTTATATTCCACACCTGCTTCCTTAAGTTCCTCTTCCGTTTTACCAACAGCGGCAACCTCTGGCCATGTATAGACCACACCAGGAATTAAGTTATAATCAATATGTGGTTTCTGACCCGCTAATATTTCTGCTACCAACGTACCTTCTTCCTCCGCTTTATGAGCTAACATGGCACCTTTGATTACGTCACCTATGGCGTATATGTTGTCAACATTTGTTTTTAAATGCTCGTCAACGATCACCTTACCTCTTTCGTCAAGTTTAACTCCGGCAGCATCGGCATTTAAACCGTCGGTGTATGGTTTTCTACCAACGGCAACTAAACAGTAGTCACCTTCAAACACGACCTCTTCTCCTTTTTTATTATCGGCTTTTACAATTACCTGATCACCTTTTCTTTCAACGGATTTTACTTTGTGCGATAATGCAAACTTTACTTTTTGCTTCTTTAAAACCTTGGTAAGCTCTTTAGAAAGTGCAGCATCCATTCCCGGTATAATGCGATCCATAAACTCAACCACAGTAACCTCTGCACCAAGTCTTTTATATACCTGACCAAGTTCTAGACCAATTACACCACCACCAATAACGATCATATGTTTTGGCACTTCTTTAAGTTCCAAAGCTTCTGTAGATGTTATAATACGTTCTTTATCCAATTTAATAAAAGGCAAAGTTGATGGTTTTGAACCAGTTGCAATAATGATATTTTTAGCTTCTATCTCTTCAGTTTTACCATCGTTCTTTTTGATGTTTACATGAGTGGCATCTTTGAAACTACCTACACCTTCGTAAACGGTAATTTTGTTCTTATCCATCAAGAACTCAATTCCTTTAGTGGTCTGGTCAACAACACCCTGCTTACGGGCAATCATTTTTTCCAAATTCACTTTTATTTCTCCTGGTATTTCAATACCGTGCTCATCAAAATGTTTAATGGCATCTTCATAATGATGCGAAGAATCTAACATTGCCTTAGAAGGAATACACCCAACATTTAAACATGTTCCACCCAAAGTGGAATATTTCTCAATTATTGCAGTTTTCATTCCTAATTGAGCACAACGTATTGCGGCTACGTATCCTCCAGGTCCTGAGCCAATAACGGCTACATCATATTGATTCATAAATTTTATTTTCTAATGTCTTACAAAATTAATACTATTTTTACTTTCTAAACTCATTTTAATATATTGTTTAGAAGCGAAAATGTTAGCTTTTTCAACAGTTTAACGACATTTTTAATCCTTTAAATATAAAAACGCCCTAAAAATTCCAATTCGCTTACAACAAATATATCGTTGATTTTTTGCAAAAAGAGTCCGCAAACTCAAAGCGGTATTGCGGTAGAATGTTTTACCTCTTTAATGGTAAACGAACTTTGTGTACTACCTATATGACTCATTGCGGTCAATTTATTGACCATAAAGTTTCGGTAAGCATCCATATTTTGAACGTGTATTTTTAACAGGTAGTCATAATCACCGCTTAAATGATGGCATTCAACTACCTCTTGCAAACGCATAACTTGCGCCTCAAATTGGGCAATGTTATCTTTTACATGCTGTACCAATTTAACATGACAAAATACCGTAAAATCCCTATCTACAACAGCTTTGTCAACTAAAGCTACATAACTTCTAATGGCTCCAGTTCTTTCTAGCCTTTTAATACGTTCATATATAGCGGTGGTTGAAAGCCCCAATTTAAGAGCATACTCCTTAGTTGTTTTTTTACTATCTGCCTGTAACAATTCCAGCAGTTTATTATCTATCTGATCAAGTTTTATCATGATTATTATTCCGTAAAGTTCTCACAAGTTACACATTAATAGAATATTAATCTATTATAAAAATAAAAATAGATTAATAAACTAACAAAATGATTTTGTATTGACAATTTTACACCAAAACAATATTTTTACTGAAAACAACAACACATGAGCCACAAAAACAGTAACGACTTACAAGATTTACAATATTTTGGAGAATATGGCGGAGTAAATCCTTCAATTTCCGATTCTTCTACCTATACCTTTATATCGGCAAAAACCATGTTCGATACATTTGAAGGAAATACAGAAGGTTGCTATTTGTATAGCCGACACTCCTCACCTTCAAATTTATATTTGGGCGAAGCATTGGCAGCTTTAGAAGGTACCGAAAGTGCCAACGTTACTGCAAGTGGCATGGGAGCAATTACAGCGGTTATCTTGCAACTTTGTAATGCTGGCGACCATATTATTAGTAGCAGAACCATTTATGGAGGAACGTATGCTTTTATGAAAAATTTCCTGATAAAATTCGGAATTAAAACTACCTTTTTGGACATTACAGATCTTAATGCGGTGGCGGCAGCTATTACACCTAACACTAAGATGATTTATTGCGAAAGTGTCAGTAATCCACTTTTAGAAGTTGCCGACATATCTGCTCTATCCGGCATTGCCAAGAAAAATGATCTACCCTTAGTAGTAGACAATACATTCTCCCCGCTCACCGTATCACCCGCAAAATTGGGTGCGGATATTATTATACACAGTCTTACAAAATTTATAAATGGCACCAGTGATTGCGTTGCAGGTGTAGTTTGCGGTACTTCAGAATTTTGCTTGGGTCTTAAAGATGTAAATAACGGAGCTGGAATGTTACTGGGCAGCACTCTGGACAGTATGCGCGCTGCATCCATTTTAAAAAATATGCGCACCCTGCACATTCGAATGAAAAAACATAGTGAAAATGCCCAATTCTTGGCAGAGAATTTTGAAAAAGACGGATTACGGGTTGTATATCCGGGACTACCGTCCCACCCCGGACATTTAGTTATGAAAGATCAAATGAATCCTGAATACGGCTTTGGCGGATTGATAACCTTGGATGTGGGCAGTTTAGAAAATGCCAATGCACTTATGGAATTAATGCAAGAAAGAAAGTTAGGTTATTTGGCAGTAAGCCTAGGATTTTACAAAACATTGTTCAGCGCACCCGGGAGCTCTACATCATCAGAAATTCCAATAGAAGAACAACAAGAAATGGGACTAGGCAACGGATTAATTAGATTTTCTATAGGATTGGACGATGACATACAAAGAACTTACATCTTAATGAAAAAATGCCTGGAAGACCTTAATATACTGGATGTCAAAAGCATAAAAGCCTAACCTTACAAATGCAAAATGGGTTTGCACATCCGTAACAGAAATCGTAATATTACCTAGAAACCAAACTCACATTTAATGTCTTACCAAAATACCAATGATCACAGGGAAAACGAGCATATCGTCGATAATAAGGAATTAAGCATTTTTGCCGCTTTAATACCCGTTATAGCCCTTGTGGCCATGTTGGCATATAATGTATATGTATTTGGCGATGACGCATTAAGTGGTTCAAATCAGTTCATACTATTATTGGGCGGTGCAGTTGCAGCAATAGTCGGGTTTGTAAACAAGGTTTCCTACAAGCAAATGATTGCAGAAGTGGAGGAAAACATTAAATCTACCACGGGTGCCTTATTGATTTTATTAATGGTTGGCGCATTGGCAGGAACATGGCTGGTCAGTGGTATTATACCGGCAATGATCTATTATGGCCTTCAGATACTTAATCCTACCATATTTTTAGCGGCGTGTGTAATCATATGCGCCATTATTTCTGTAGCAACCGGTAGCAGCTGGACAACTTCTGCCACCGTAGGTATTGCCTTAATAGGTATTGGCGAAGCATTAGGGATATCTTTAGGTATGACCGCCGGAGCAGTTTTGTCAGGAGCATATTTTGGAGACAAGCTTTCCCCTTTGAGCGACACCACAAATTTGGCTCCAGCAATGGCAGGCGGAGAATTGTTTTCACATATTAAATATATGTTATGGACTACCGTACCCACCATATCGGTAACGCTCATCGTATTTTTAATAATCGGGTTTAGCATAGAAACTAATGGAGAGGCGGATGTTGACGCTATTCTGGCTTCCATAGACGCTTCTTTTGATATTAATGGTTGGTTGTTTCTTGTACCTATTGCCGTTATTGGTCTCATCGTTAAAAAAACGCCTCCGTTGGCCGCATTATTGATCGGTACCCTATTAGCCGCGCTTTTTGCCGTAATTTTTCAACCTAATGTAGTTGCGGGCATTACGGGAGCAACAGAACTTACGTTTCAATCAGGATATCAGGGCATATTAAAGGCCATTACCGTAAGCACAGATGTTCCCACCGAAAATAAGGCGTTGAGCGATTTATTCTCCTCAAAAGGAATGACAGGTATGTTAGGCACCATTTGGTTAATTATCTGCGCTATGTTTTTTGGCGGAATTATGGATGGCATAGGTGCCTTATCAAGAATTACAAAGTCTCTGCTTAAAATGGCAAAATCTACTTTCGGGCTATTCTTTAGCACCGGTATAAGTTGTATTGTTTTAAACGGTACGGCATCTGACCAATACTTGGCGATCGTTGTTCCGGGCAAAATGTTTTCAAAAGCTTTTAAAGATAGAGGTTTAGCACCAGAAAATTTAAGTAGAACCTTAGAAGATACAGGTACCGTAACATCTGTATTAATACCTTACAATACTTGCGGAGCTTATCATAGCGGAGTATTGGGCGTGGGTGTAGCCGAGTATTTTGTATATGCTATTTTCAATTGGCTAAGCCCTATAATGACCTTTATATTCGCCGGTTTAAATATTAAGATTAAAAAATTGGTAGCCTAAATAAAAAAATCTTAGGTACTACTATTTATACCCAATAGCACTTTTAACTATTGATCTGATAATTTAACGGTCTAAAAATTATTTGATTCTCATTGAAACTCTATTATTTCTTTAGCTATTCAAAATAGTTATTCTAGCATTGAAAATTCTAATTTAGAAAGTCTGTAAACCTTCTTTCAAGTGTTAATTTTGCTTTATAAATTAATTATAAAACGAAAACATATTATGGCATTTGTAGGAAAGAAATTCCCAAATATTAGTGTTAACGCAATGAACGACATGGGCGACACTTTTAAACTTAATGTTTTAGAAGAAGCTCAAAAAAATAATAAGAAAGTAGTTCTTTTCTGGTATCCAAAAGACTTTACTTTTGTTTGCCCTACAGAACTTCATGCATTCCAAGCTGCCATTGGTGAGTTCGAAAAAAGAAACACATTGGTAATCGGTGCATCTTGTGACACTCCTGAAGTACATTTTGCATGGTTGAGCACAGATAAGGACAACGGTGGTATTGAAGGTGTTACTTACCCAATTTTGGCAGATAGTAACCGCAACCTATCAAGCGTTTTAGGTATTCTTGATATCCAAAACGAAGTTTATGACGAAGAAACAGAAACTGTACAAGTGGAAGGTGATAATGTTACTTACAGAGCAACATATATTATTGATGAAGAAGGTGTTGTACAACATGAGAGCATAAACAATATGCCTTTAGGTAGAAATGTTGGCGAATACTTACGCTTAATAGACGCACTGACCCATGTACAGGAAAAAGGTGAAGTTTGCCCAGCTAACTGGGAAGAAGGCAAAGAAGCCATGTCCGCAAACAGAGATGGTGTAGCTAGTTACCTTTCTGCGCACGCTAACTAAAAATATTATTTTAAATGAACATGGAGTATCAAAACTTCATGTTCATTTTTATTAACATTAAACAACCTTAATTATGTTATTAGAATTAGAACAAGATAATTTACAGGAAATCATAGATAACAATCCAAACGTTGTAGTTCAATATTCTGCAACATGGTGTGGTAACTGTAGAATTATGAAGCCAAAATTTAAAAAAGAAGCTTCACAAAATGAGAATATTACATTTGTATTGGCAGATGCAGAAAAATTCCCTGAATCTAGAAAACTAGCAGATGTAAGCAACCTACCTACCTTCGCTTCTTTTGAAAAAGGGAAAATTAAAAATCAGGTTCAAACAAACAAGTACGACCTATTAAAAGATTTGATCAGTGAGATTACCCATAATTAAATTACTGACAGAGTTCATTGAGGAAAAAGATAGCGATTTTGTTCTAGAAACTATCGAGACTTTAGAAGCACTCACTGAGCTGCCTTCACTAAAAGATGAGGAGCTTGATGTAATAGGCGAACTTATTTCTAACATGTACGGAGCCATAGAAGTAGCCAATAGCATAGAACAGGGCACACCAAAAAAAGATGCCATGAATCAGTTTATGCAGCGCGTTTTAGGCTCTATTGACAAATAATAAAACAAGAATTTAAAAAGTCCTCTCAAATATGAAAGGACTTTTTTTTGTCATATTCCCTCCCGTTTCAACTTTATATTTTATAATTTCACAATCTCAATTTTAAAAGATAAAAGTTATGGCTTCGGTTACATTAAAAGGAAACGAAATACACACATTAGGAACATTACCGGCAAATGGTGAAAAAGCTCCGGAATTTCAATTAACTAAGAATGACTTATCTACCGTAAAACTTTCGGACTACGAAGGTTCTAGAGTAGTTTTAAATATTTTTCCAAGTGTTGACACAGGTACTTGTGCACAATCTGTACGCCAATTCAACCAAGAAGCCGCAGAATTGGACAACACTATTGTACTTTGTATTTCAAAAGACCTACCGTTTGCACAAGCAAGGTTTTGTGGTGCAGAAGGATTAGAGAACGTGGAAATGCTTTCAGACTTTAGAGATGGTAATTTTGGAAAAGGTTATAACGTAGCTTTTTCAGACGGACCGTTGGCACCGTTACTTTCAAGAGCGGTTGTAGTAATTGATGAAAAAGGCAACGTTTTGTATACAGAACAAGTTTCCGAAACTACAGAAGAGCCAAATTATAAAGCGGCTCTAGAGGCCTTAATGAACTAAAAATAAAAGGACACTTATGCCTAAAGAATCCTTTTTGGTAAATCGTATTAAAAGTGTGGGCTTTGCCCTTAAAGGCGCCTTCCTTTTAATACGAACCGAAGCAAGTATAAAAATTCAAGTTTTCATTGCTATTGTAATGACCGCTGCCGGTTTCTATTATGACATTTCAAGTACCGAATGGATTCTTCAAATATTTGCGATAGCACTTGTTTTAGGTATTGAAGGCATGAATACGGCAGTAGAAAAAATTGCAGATTATATTCAGCCAGAATTTGATGTTAAAATCGGTTTTATAAAGGATATATCCGCCGGAGCCGTAATGTTGGTTTCTATAGCATCTACAATCATTGGTCTTATTATTTACCTGCCAAAGGTTTTATAGGATAGTCTATACAGTTCTTCGTAGCTCATCGTAAATTTGTAATTTAGCATCAGAATAAAGTTTTAATGGCAAAAAAGGCAACTAAATCAAAGCCAAAACCTACTAAAAAACGAGCACCGTTTAAATTATCCAAACAGAATAAGATCATTTTGGGTAGTTTACTTATGCTTTTTAGTATTGCGTTGTTCTTTTCGTTTATATCATTCTATTTTAACTGGCAAGATGACCAAAGTCTTTTGACAGAATTTAAGGACCGTAATGAATTAGCCAAAAACTTATTGAACAAATTTGGTGCAAGCATTAGCCACTTTTTCATGTATAAAGGCTTTGGTGTAGCATCATTGATTTTTCCTTTCCTAGTTTGCATAACCGGTATATATCTTTTCCTAGGCCTTTCTTTAAAGGAGTTATTGAAAAAATGGATTTGGGGATTACTATTTGTTATTTGGATATCCATTGCCCTAGGTTTTTTTGCCACCACCAGCCCTTTGTTAGGAGGATTGATAGGGTTTGAAATGAATGATTTCCTTCAAGACTATGCAGGCAAGATCGGCGTACTTTTATTATTAATATTTGGGCTTATATTCATTCTTGTAAGATTGTTCAATGTAACCCCAGAAGGTATTTCATCTTTTTTTAAATCAAGAAAAGACGCCATTTCTACAGAATTTAAGGCCAACCAAGAACGTAAGGCAAGTAAAAAAAGAGCAGATAAAGAACAAGAGGAGATTCTTACAACTTCCCTTGAAGATGAAGCCCCTGTAATTCTAGACACCTACACCCACAAAGCAGAGATTCCACATCTAGAAAAAGAGGAACAAACAAATGATTTTGAGGTAACCGTACCAGAACCTGAGCCAGAAGAAACCTTGGCCATGGAAGTAGAATCTGTTATAGAAGAACCAGAAGAAGTAGATGTTTTAGCCAACAAACTAGTGGATGATTTTGGTGAATTTGACCCTACCTTAGAGTTAGGAAATTATAAATTTCCGCACATAGACCTTTTGGACCAACATGGAGCAACCGGTGGTATAACAATCAATCAGGAAGAATTAGAGGAAAACAAAAACAGAATTGTAGACACACTTAAGAACTACAAAATTGGAATTGCCCAGATCAAAGCAACCATTGGTCCTACAGTAACCTTATACGAGATTGTACCGGAAGCAGGTGTACGAATTTCAAAAATTAAAAACCTAGAAGATGATATTGCACTTTCATTGGCAGCTCTAGGCATACGTATCATAGCCCCTATTCCTGGTAAAGGTACTATCGGTATAGAAGTACCTAACAAGAATTCATCAATAGTTTCCATGCGTTCCGTTATTGCTTCAAGCAAGTTTCAAAAAGCTGAAATGGAACTACCCATAGCTTTTGGTAAAACTATTAGTAACGAAACCTTTGTAGTAGATTTAGCTAAAATGCCGCACTTATTAATGGCAGGTGCTACAGGACAAGGTAAATCCGTAGGTTTAAATGCGGTCTTGACCTCATTGCTTTATAAAAGGCATCCGGCAGAAGTAAAATTCATTTTGGTAGATCCCAAGAAAGTTGAGCTTACACTTTACAACAAAATTGAACGTCATTTCTTGGCAAAGCTTCCAGATTCAGAGGAAGCCATTATTACGGACAATACCAAAGTAATTCACACATTGAATTCACTTTGTATTGAAATGGATAATAGATATGAGTTACTGAAATTGGCAATGGTTCGTAACTTAAAAGAGTACAACACCAAGTTTAAGGCTAGAAAACTTAACCCTAATGATGGACATAAGTTCTTACCATATATTGTGTTGGTGATTGATGAATTTGCAGATTTGATCATGACCGCCGGTAAAGAGGTAGAAACACCGGTAGCCAGATTAGCTCAATTAGCAAGGGCTATTGGTATACATTTGATCATTGCAACACAAAGACCATCGGTTAACGTTATTACTGGTATCATTAAAGCCAATTTCCCAGCAAGATTAGCATTTAGGGTTACCTCTAAAATAGATTCCAGAACCATTTTAGATACTGCAGGTGCCGATCAGTTGATCGGTAGAGGAGATATGTTATTTACACAAGGTAATGATGTTACCCGTATTCAATGCGCCTTTGTAGACACACCTGAGGTTGCCAAAATAACAGAATTTATTGGTAGCCAACGAGCTTATCCTGAAGCGCATGAACTGCCGGAATATGTTGGTGAAGATTCTGGCACGAGTCTTGATAATAACGTGTCTGAAAGGGATTCCAAATTCCGCGAAGCTGCTGAAGTAATTGTAATTGCACAACAAGGTTCTGCCTCATTGATTCAACGAAAATTGAAATTAGGCTATAACAGAGCGGGTAGAATTATAGACCAACTGGAAGCTGCAGGAATTGTAGGTCCATTTGAAGGTAGTAAAGCCAGACAAGTGTACGTGGCCGATATGGTAGCCCTTCAACAAATATTGGATAACGAATAATAGTAAAAAAAGATGAAGAAAATTATTTTTGTATTGACGATTATGCTTACGGCAACTATTGCAAATGCACAAAGTTCCGATAAAGCAAAAGCCCTGCTTGACGAAGTTTATAACAAAGTTCAAAGTTATGACAACATCTTCGTAGATTTTAAATTTGATCTAAAGAACGCAGATGCGGGCATAAACCAGGAGACAAGAGGAGATGTTACCCTTGCGGGAAATAAATACATGTTCAATTACCTGGGATCAAAACAAATATTTGACGGTAATAAGGTGTACACTATCGTTCCAGAGAACGAAGAGGTAACAATTGAGGACAAGTCTGAAGACGAAAATGCGATGACCCCTTCAAAAATGTTGACGTTTTATCAGGAAGGACATAATTATGCGTGGGATATATTACAAAATGTTCAAGGTAGAAAAATACAGTATATAAAGTTGACCCCTATTGATTCAGATACCGAAATAAAATCAAGATTATTGGGTATAGACATGGGCACAAAGCACATTTACAACTTAATTGAAACAGGGAAGAACGGCACAAAAACCACCATCACTGTTAATTCTTTTAAAACAGATCAAACTTTGTCCAAAACCTTATTTACTTTTGACGAAGCTAAATATAAGGATGAGGGTTATTTCATCATAAGAAATTAGGACTATTGAGAATACTAGACCGATATATTCTATCAAGGTTCGTCTTTAATTTTGTCAGTTCGTTTGTAATATTGATGTTTATCTTCATATTTCAAACGATTTGGCTTTTTATTGATGATTTGGCCGGTAAAGGTCTAGATATCGTAATTATTGGAAAGTTCCTATTTTATTTAATGCCAGATCTTACCGAAAAAGTTCTGCCCCTAACGGTTCTTTTGTCGTCCATATTAACGTTTGGCTCTATTGCAGAAAATTATGAATTCGCGGCAATGAAAGCTTCGGGCATTTCCCTGCAAAGGTCTATGCTGAGTTTGATCATATTTGTTACTATTCTTGGTGGTGTTACCTTCTTTTTTGCCAATAACGTAATCCCCCTTTCTCAACGTAAAATTTACAACCTGCGCAGAAATATTGCCAAGGTTAAACCTGCAGCCGTAGTATCTGAAGGTGTTTTTAGTGATTTTGAAGGAATGAACATTAAAGTAGATGAAAAGTACGGTGAAAATGATCGCTTTCTCAAAAATGTAATAATCCATACGAAATCTGCCAATAACATCAATACTCGTGTTATTAAATCTAACACAGGCGAACTTATTAGTAGTGAAGAATCTGACATCATTCAATTGGTACTTAAAGATGGACATATGTACCAAGATGTTGAGACCAAGAGCAATGACAATAAAATGAAGTTTCCATTTGCTCAGGCAGATTTTGATACGTACACCATGAATATTGAAATTCCTGAAATCAATAATGACGAACTTGAGGAAGAAAGAGACATTAGTACGGACAAAATGAAGAACATATCTCGGTTAACTAAAGATATTGATTCTTTGCGTGGGGACAACTATCGAATAGTCCGTGCGTTCTCCAAAAATATTGAAGGCAGAACCGGTATGTTTACCCCGTTAATTGCAAAAAATAAAGATTCTACCACTTCCAAAAGGCTTTCCAAGAAAGATTCCATCATAGCATCAAAGGCACTTTTGGCAAAAAATAATATAGCCCTTCAAGATTCAATAAAGGATAATTTTTTGGTATTGTTTCCAGATTGGCAACAAATACAAATTTTAAGCAGCGCCAAGAACGCTACTTCCAGTATTTTAGGAACAGTAAGCGGCAAAAAGGAAGAAATGCAAAAAAGATATAAAATCTACAATATGCATATTCTTTCACTTCACAATAAGTACGCATTAGCGTTCTCATGTATTATTCTATTCTTTGTTGGAGCCCCTTTAGGCGCCATTATTAGAAAAGGTGGTTTAGGATTACCAATGGTTATTGCCATAGTACTGTTCTTAATCTATTACTTTATAGGTGTTTTTGCAGGAAACTATGCTAAAGAGGGTAATATTCACCCAATATTAGGAGCGTGGCTTTCTACGCTGATCATGTTGCCGTTAGGTATCTTATTGACCAAACGGGCAACCGAGGATAAAGGAATGATGGATTTTGGTTTTATAGCCGATTTCTTTAAAAAAATGTTTAAGAAAAAAGATAAAGCTGATTCATAGAAATGACAGATCTTAATACTATACAATTGAATACGATAGAGGAAGCGATTGAAGATATACGCGCCGGTAAGGTAATTATCGTTGTAGATGATGAAAATCGTGAAAATGAAGGAGATTTCTTGGCCGCGGCAGAACTTGCTACGCCAGAAACGGTCAATTTTATGGCAACGCACGGAAGAGGTCTTATTTGTGCACCTTTAACAGAGGGCCGCTGTAAAGATCTTGGATTACATATGATGGTCAGCACCAATACCGACCCCCTTGAAACGGCATTTACGGTTTCAGTAGATTTAAGAGGAAATGGTGTAACCACAGGTATCTCTGCCAGTGATAGATCTAAAACTGTTATTGCCCTTACCAATAATGACACAAAACCCCACGATCTTGCAAGGCCGGGACATATATTCCCCTTGGTAGCAAAAGAAGGTGGCGTTTTAAGAAGAACAGGCCACACAGAGGCAGCAATAGATTTTGCACGTTTGGCAGGATTACAACCTGCCGGAATTATTGTAGAAATAATGAATGAAGATGGAACCATGGCCCGACTACCACAACTGGTGGAAGTAGCTAAAAAGTTCGATTTAAAAATTGTTTCCATAGAATCTCTTGTTGCTTACAGAATGGAGCATGATAGCTTGATCGACAAGGAAATTGATTTTGACATAACCACCCGTTTTGGGGAATTTAGACTAAGAGCCTATAAGCAAACCACGAACAATCATATTCATATTGCCTTGACCAAAGGATCATGGTCCGCAGATGAAAAAATATTGACAAGAATTAATTCTACCCTTATAAACAATGACATTTTGGGTACGTTAACGCATAACCCAGACGAAAAGTTAGAGGATATGTTCAATAAAATCAATGATGAAGGTAAAGGAGCCATTGTTTTTATAAATCAAGACTCAGAGTCCCTTAATTTACTTTCTAGATTAAAAGAACTTAAAGAACTGCAAAAACAAGGCGTTCACAAAGCACCAAAGATTGAAATGGACAATCGTGACTTTGGAATAGGAGCCCAAATCTTACATGATCTAGGCATTCACAAAATGAAATTAATGACCAATAGCACACAAGCAAAACGTGTAGGCATTGTAGGTTACGGTCTAGAGATCGTAGAGTACGTTTCGTACTAAGAGATTATTACACGTCCTTAAATTTAGAAAGTACTTCTTTCATTTTTGTAGCACGATCGGCAACTTGTTCTTCCGTCCAGCTTAATTTTATTAGACAGGAAATGGTTCTCCCGATCCACGCGTCAGATTTTGAAAAATCAGATTTTAAGTAGTCAGGCAACTGATTAACAACTTCTTGCGGCAATTTACCTAAAGATCTCTTTGAGGTTAGGTGTTCCCATTTTTTGTAATAATGCCAGTTATTATCAAACCAATAAAAGCAAGCATCTACACCCGCCTCACCCAGAGCCGTATGTGCACTTTTAGCTAGTTCTGCAGTTGGCAAAAAGAAAGAAATGAATGAGTAATTTTCTACCCCGCCAATAGGCACCCTTCTAAATGTAATATTTGAAAGCGTTGATAATGCATTCTTTATTACGCTATAATTTTTTTCTTGAATAGATAAAAAATTATCTAAACGCTCTATTTGTGCACACCCTACCGCCGCATGCAATTCTGAAATTCTAAAATTATAACCTAAAAAAGGATGTGTTTCCGCTCCCCTATTATTACCAACATGATCATGACCATGATCAGAGTAATGATCGGCATTCGTTTTAAATTTTTCGTTATCGGTAATAATAGCACCTCCTTCGCCACAAGTAATCGTTTTAACATAATCAAAAGAAAAACAACCTAGATCACCATAACTACCTAACGGCTTGCCTTCAAAACTGCCACCAATTGCCTGGCAGGCATCTTCCAACAATAACAGGTTATGCTTATCACAAATAGCTTTTAACGCGCTTAAATCTGCCATGGAGCCGCACATATGTACCGGCATTATTACTTTGGTCTTTTGGGTAATGGCGTTTTCTACAGCCACCGGGTCTAAAGTCAAGGTATCATCTACATCTACCAAAATAGGAACCGCGCCGATGGCCAAAATAGATTCAAAACTAGCTACAAAGGTAAAGGTAGGCATTATAACCTCGTCCCCTGCCCCTATGCCGGCACTAGCCAATGCAACGGTCAGTGCCGCAGTACCGCTACTGACCAATTGTGCAAATTTTGTATCCATTCGCTTGGTCAAAGCTTCTTCAAGTTCTAGTGCCTTCCAATGATTATTACGCATACCGTCAAAACCATATCGCATTAAAACACCGGTATCCAAAACATCTTGAACTTGACTTTTTTCACTCTCTCCAAACAACTCAAAACCTGGCATGCTAACTATTTTATATTATACTACAAATCTTATTTAAATAATTGGTAAAACCAACAACAAGACCATCTATTATAGATAAAGGATCGCCAAACCCATTTCAATACCTTAAATGTAAATGAGGTCAATGAAAGACCTTCTAAACCTTATATGTTACAGCAGATGTTACCATTAAAGATCAACTGGCAATAATTCTATTTAAAACCCTGGTAACCAAAAGCCTTCATCTGACCAAAACCATCACCTACAGTTTTTACAGGTAATTTGCAGGTGTTGTTTTGGCAGACATATATAAAGGTATTATCTATACTAAAGCGATCTTTAAAAAGAGAAATATCACTTTCAACGGTAGAACCTACTACAATAGAATTTACGATAAAAGTCTTATGTATTTCATTCATTAGGGCTTTGGCATCTTCACCAACAACAACCATTTCATAAAATGGATATGCCTGCCCTAACAATAAATTACCCCAAGCACCATAACTTACGGCATGTTCTTCAAAATCAGAAGTAATTAAGCCCCCCATTAGCTCAGCTTTCTTTAAAAACTCCTTATTATACTCCAAATGTCCTAAATGAAAATAATTTTGGGCCATTATGGCGTTTGCGGAAGGCACCACACCATCTGATGTATTAATAATTTTAGGTACTAATTCATTAGAAACATTATAATAGTATAAATCAGAAGTACTCTTGAATTTTTCGGATGCCGTATGCATCAATTCTTTGGAAACATTTAAATAATCCGTATTTAGCGTAACCTCAAAAAGAGTGAATGCACTTTTGGCCAAAAAAGCATAATCTTCTAAAAAGACCTCTTTTTGCTTGCTATCCTTTGTAAAGGAATGTACTAACTCACCATTGGCAAAATTATGTTGCCGTAAATAATTAAATACAGAAACTGCTTCATCTAAAAATTCATCATTGCCGAAAGCTTTGTAAGACTCTAATAAACCGTCTATTAAAAGCGCGTTCCAAGACGTTAAAACCTTATAATCTTTTGATGGTTTCTCCCTTTCTTGTCGAGCTTTATATAATATTGATTTCCAGTTGCTCAATTTATTATCGAACTCAACTTCATTCAGTCCAGATTCCTTTATAAAGTCGCTTTTTGAAAAGGTATTGTGCAATACAAAATTCCCATCTTCCCACACCTTCTCATCGTAGATATTAAAATACTTGGAAAACATGGTAAAATCATCTGCAAGCAAAGATTCCAACTCTGTTTTCTTCCAAACATAGTACACACCCTCTTCACCTTCTGTATCGGCATCCATAGCACTAAAGTAACCACCACCTTTATTTCTCATTTCTGTTTTTAAAAACTTAAAAGTTTCGGACACCTTTATTTTATATACTTCATTACCGGTTAATTTGTATGCCTTTGATAATAAACTTAAGAGTTGCGCATTATCATATAACATCTTTTCAAAATGCGGTACATGCCAGGTATTATCCGTACTATATCTAAAGAATCCTCCATCAACATGATCATAAATTCCACCCTGAATTACTTTATCCAATGTATTTAATACATGATTTTTTGCATTAGCATTTTGTTGTAATACCGCATAATCCAACAACATCGTCAAATTTGCCGGCAGTATAAATTTTTCCTCGCCAATATTGCCTCCCCAGTCTTTATCCCACATGGTAGACCACTTTGTTATACCGCTTTCAATTTTATTGGGAGTAATGGTATTTGCCATCTGTTTTGTTGGTTGCTCATACACCTCTTGCACACCATCTGCCAACATAGTGGCATATTCCTTCATTTTTTCAGGATTCTTTTCATACTCTGTGCTAAACTTTGTAAGAATACTTTTCCAATTTTCCTTCTCATGGTAGGTACCTAGAAAAACAGGACTTCCATTAGGCATAATAATAGCGTTCATTGGCCATCCACCACTACCGTTTACCAATTGAAGTGCGGTCTGGTACACCATATCCAAATCTGGACGTTCTTCCCTATCCACTTTAATGCTAACAAATTTTTCGTTCATCAACTTGGCAACTTCCGCATCTTCAAAAGATTCCTCTTCCATAACA
This sequence comes from Maribacter sp., assembly GCA_020629415.1. GTDB lineage: Bacteria > Bacteroidota > Bacteroidia > Flavobacteriales > Flavobacteriaceae > Maribacter > Maribacter huludaoensis. Next base: position 61,716 of record JAHDDL010000012.1, read on the forward strand.
TGGCACCAGTGACAAGTAGAATACCCAACACTTAAAACTACTAGCTTATTTTCTTCAGCGGCCTTTTTAAAAGCGTCATCTGACCATGGTTTCCAATCTACAGGGTTATGTGCATGTTGCAAAAGGTACGGACTGGTCTCATTAATTAGGTCATTGGTAAATTCATGACTTTCTTGCACAACACCTTCAGCTTGGTTCTTGTTCTGGTTTTTACAAGAACTTAAAACCAGAATACCGATAAAAACAAAAAATAAGCTATTAATCTTCATAAGTACCATATAATAAATTCAAAGATATATTTAATTTATCTATCGCATAACATTTGAAATTTAACTAAAACCAATGATTTTTTCTCTTGCCTTCATTATGAAATAATCAGTAACGGTAAACAATATTGTGAAAAACAAAAATATGAGAGAGATAAAATACGGTAATAACAATTTATGCCTGCTAAAATTACCGTATTACTAGCGCTCCACACATATATGCATCATAATTACCAGTGTTCGCTTCATTTGTTTTATAGCACGTACAAGCCCCATTTTATATTTGTTGAGTAGCGTTTCACAAAACTGATTCGCTATAAATAACAACTTAAAACTTAATTAATTATGACTAAACTCAAAATGACATTCATTGCAATTATTGCAATGTTGGGGCAATTTGCCTATTCACAAACAACTACCGTAACAGGTGTTGTTTCTGATGAAACCGGTGCACCGCTTCCTGGTGCCTCTGTGGTAATATCAGGTACAACAAATGGTACGCAAACAGATTTTGATGGTAATTTTACGCTTACCAACGTACCATCTAACGGTACATTATCCATTAGTTACATTGGCTACGTTTCTCAACAAATTTCTATCAACGGGCAATCTTCCATTACTGTATCAATGGAAATAGACGCTCAAGCTTTAGATGAAGTTGTAGTCGTTGGTTATGGCGCACAAAGTAGGGCTGCGGTAACAGGAGCCATATCTAGCGTTAAATCCGAAGATTTAAATGTAGTTCCCGTAGCGAATGCCACTGAGGCATTACAAGGCCGTGCAGCAGGTATCTCTGTAGTCAACACAGGTGCACCAGGTACAGAACCATCTATAACCATTAGAGGATTAGGTACTTTTGGAAACAATGCTCCATTATTTGTTGTAGACGGGGTAATTGTTGGCAACCTATCCGGTATAAACCAGAATGACATAGAAACTATTAACGTATTAAAAGATGCATCTACTACGGCGGTATATGGTGCACAAGGTTCCAACGGTGTAATTATCGTAACTACCAAAAAAGGAAAAAGTGGCAAAACACAATTATCGTTCAACGCACACACAGGTTTTCAGCAAAATACACAGCGATATGATGTTTTAAATACCGAACAATACCTACAATATGCAAACGATGCTTTTGGCATTGTTCCTAATACACCATCTTCTACATCTGGGGTAAATACAAACTGGCAAGATGAAATTTATACTACAGGCCTTATTAGAAGCTATGACATGGCTGCATCTGGAGGTAGCGAAACCAGCAATTTCAGAATTTCTGGCGGATATTTTGAAAGGGAAGGTATTATTATTGAAACCGGATTTCAACGATATTCTTTTAGAGCAAACAGCGATTTTACCTTTGGTAAGCTAAAGTTAGGACAGAACCTTTCCGTAAATTTCAACAAACAAAATCCTGATAGAACAGAAATTGGTCAACGTTCGCTTTTAGAGCATGCTATAAAAGCAGCACCATATTTATCTGTTTACAACCCTAACAACCTAGGTGGTTTTCAAGGTCCTAACAGCGCCGGTGATGGACAGGATGCCGAAAACCCTGTTAGAATTTTAAAGCATGGTAATGCCATTAATAACACCTTCGCATTAGTTGGTAATATTTTTGCCGAGTATGATATTATCGATGGTTTAAAATTTAAATCGCAAGTAGGTTTAGATTACTTCAAAGGTACTAGTGATAGATTTGTACCATCTTATAATGACGATAGTTTAGGGGGCACGCATCAACAAGCTTTCGCATCTATTACAAAAAACACTTCTGCAGGTCAAACAATAATATTTACCAACAGTTTAACGTACAACAAGACAATAGCGGATGTTCACAATTTTGAAGCATTGCTGTTGGCAGAGAAATTTGAAAGCCAGGGTACCAACTTAAATGCAAATAGCAGAAACACGGTATCTGACAATATAGATGAATTATCTAACGAAGATTCAAGTTTACAGAGTACATCTTTCGAATATAATAGACTAGGTTTCTTAGGAAGGTTAAACTACAACTATGATGATAAGTATATTGCCGCAGTATCTTTAAGAAGAGATGCCTCTTCTAAATTTGGTTCCAATAACCGTTGGGGCTGGTTCTCATCTTATGCATTGGGCTGGAACATTGCAAAAGAAAATTTTATGGCAGACTCTAATGTAAGCACCTTAAAACTAAGAGGTAGTTTGGGATATTCCGGAAATGACAGAATCGCCAATTATTTATACAGTGCAACTTTGGTAAACGATTTTCTGTACCCTATAGCTGGATCCAACGCGGTTGGTACCACCGCATTTGGCTTGGCCAACCCAGATCTAAAATGGGAAGAAACAAGACAATTGAACGTAGGTATAGATTTAGGTTTCAGCAACGATAAATTTACGGCTGCACTTGAATACTATGAAAACCAAAGTGATGATCTTTTGATCAGAGTACCTACTTCCACTTCATTAGGTATTAACGAAGGTAGCCAGGTTAGAAATGTTGGGGCTGTAGAGACTACCGGTTTTGAATTGAGCTTAGGGTACAATGATTTTGAAGGTGATTTTAAATGGTCTGCCAATTTAAACCTATCTACAAGTTCTAATGAAGCCATATCACTTGGCGGCGTTGATGAGTTGAACGGTGGTAATTTTGAAAACCAAAATATTACAAGGGTTACCGAAGGAGAGTCATTATTTCACTTTTTTGGCCTCGTTACCGATGGTATCTATCAAAATCAAGCGGAAGTAGACGCTGTGTTTACGGCAAACCCAGGTCAAACTACAGTACAACCGGGTGATATTAGATTTAAAGATTTAAATAATGATGGCGATATTACTTCTGAAGATAGAGCAATTATTGGCGACCCTTTGCCAGATTTGACCTATGGCCTAAACCTAAGTGCAGATTACAAAAACTGGGATTTTAATATGTTCTGGACAGGTATTTATGGCAGAGATCTTTACAACACCAATATTTACGATTTGGAAGGTATGCCTAGATTGTTCAATGCAGGTGTTTCAGTATTGGACCGATGGACACCTACAAACCCATCTACTACCATACCTAGAGCAGGTGGCGCTCCGCAAAACCTACAATTGTCCGATCGTTTTGTTGAAGACGGTTCTTTCTCTAGACTAAAGAACTTAACCATAGGATATACACTACCAAGTGATGCTTTTGGACAAGAACTGTTCTCAAAATTTAGAATATATGTTAGTGGTCAAAACCTCATTACAATTACAGATTACTCTGGTTTAGATCCAGAAGTGGGTAACGGAGATTTATTCGAATATGGTATCGATAGAGGTGCCTATCCACAGCCTAAGACCTATTTAATAGGGTTACAAGTATCATTTTAATTGCTAAAAAGAAAAGAAATATGAAAACGACAAAAATAATTTTTTCAATGTTTGCGCTCTTCACCGCTGCGGTGATTATAAATGGGTGTAGTGAAAATGATTTGGAACTGGTAAATCCTAATGGGCTGTCTCCAGAGACATTCTTTAAAACAGAGGCCCAAGTGCAATCCGCAGTAAATGCGGTATATTCCAATTTACAGACCAGAGGGCTATACTCTAGACATATGTTCTTCTCACAAGATAACATGTCTCATGAAAATGACGGAAACCCACAATTAGAGGCGGACAAAAGACAGTATTTAGATTTCTCTTTTGACTCTAGCCATGGGCCGATTGCAGATTATTGGGAAAGTTGCTACAGAGGCATCAACAAAGCCAATTTCGTGATAGGTAACGAAGAAGCTATAAATGCCATAGAAGAATCATTATTAAGTAATGCCAGCAAGCAAAAATTTATAGGTGAAGCAAAGTTTTTACGAGCGTTGTTTAATTTCCTGCTGGTTACCAGGTTTGGAGATATGCCATTGATTACGGAAATACCTACTACTACAGAAGGTGTGGCCAAATCTCCCGCAGATGAAGTATATGCATTAATAATCTCTGACTTGCAATCGGCATCTGCAACTTTGCTTGACAAAAGTGAAGAAGCAAACGGTAGAGCAACCAAAGGAGCGGCAATTGCCCTTTTAGGAAAAGTATATTTATTTAGGGGAGAGCACGCATTGGCCCTAGCGGAGTTCAACAAACTCTCCGGGTATGCATTAGAGCCAAACTTCTTTGACAATTTTACGGAAGAGACAGAACATGGTGTGGAGTCTATTTTTGAAATAGAATATGACGACGCTTTGGGTACGAGCGCTCAATGGAATTCTTCTGTTACAGGTGCCGGACCTAACGAAGCTACTTTTAGAGGTCAAGAATATGGCTTTAACGATTGGTTCAACGTTTTTCCTTCAGATGATCTTTTAGATGAATACGAAGAGGGCGACACTAGATATGCGGATACCTTTTATTCTGTAGGCGACACTTTTGGTGGCGGCGTTGTTACAGCAGAAATGCTGACAGCTGGCGACCAAAGACGTGCTGGCTGGAAAAAATACCAGAATTATTACAAAGATGCCAATGAAGATCAAGAATCAGGTATCAATTTCAATTATTTACGTTACGCGGATGTCCTGTTGATGAAAGCCGAGTGTGAAAATGAGGTAGGCACGCAAGATGATGCTATTGACCTAATAAATGAAGTTAGGGAAAGAGCAAGTCTTAACGGTTTACCATACGGTCTTTCCAAAGCCGCGGTTTTTGAAGCTATCGTACATGAAAGAAAAGTTGAATTGGCAGGTGAACAAGTTCGTTTTAATGATATTTTAAGATGGAATCTAGCAACTACAGAATTGGCCGGCACCAACTTTCAAGTTGGCAAGAGTGAACTTTGGCCCATACCGGATAGAGAAATAACCTCCAATGAAAATGTAACTGCAGCAGACCAGAATCCTGGTTATTAAAATTTTATTGTTAAGTTAGTTTAGTTGAATTACTTTAAGCAGCATGTGTGCAGTCATGCTGCTTTTTTCAATAATAAGAATTTGTACTCTATATTTATCTTCAAACAACTATAAAATGAAATTATCAATTGTGCTAAGATCAGTAATCTGTTCAATAGGTTTATTGGCATTCATCAATTGTTCTAAAAAAATGGAACCGGTCGGTAAAAGAATATTTTCAAATTTAAATGCTGAACAGACCGGTATTGATTTCAGTAATGTACTTACTGAAAACGACTCTTTAAATTACTTCACCTATTCTTATTTATACATGGGCGGCGGTGTTGCCACCGGCGATATTAATAATGACGGTCTTCTAGATCTATTTTTTACCGGTAACCAAGTTCCCAACAAATTATACCTTAATAAAGGAAACCTAAAATTTGAGGACATATCTGAAAAAGCAGGGGTTGCAGGAGACAGTCGCTGGTACACAGGTGTTACCATGGCAGATGTAAATGGTGACGGGTTTTTAGATATTTATTGCTCAGTAGGCGGAAAATTCGCTCCAAAAGAAAATCAGCTCTTTATAAATAATACCGATGGCACATTCACTGAAAAAGCTTCAGAATATGGTATTGCCGATACCGGCAATAGCGTACAGGCTACTTTTCTAGACTATGATAAAGATGGCGATATAGATATGTACGTTGCCAACTACCCTCCTACCAACTTTACATCGCCCACATTCTACTATTCCTTTAAAATGAAGAACCCAAAAGCTTCAGAGTCTGATCACTTATATAGAAATGACGGAAACAAATTTACCGATGTTACAGAAGAAGCAGGACTTACAAATTTTGGTTTAACACTAAGCGCCACAGTAGGAGATATCAATAATGACGGGTGGCCGGATTTGTATGTTTCCAATGATTTTAATTCTCCGGATTTCATGTACCTCAACAATCAGAACGGCACGTTCAAAGAGGTCGTTAAGCAAGCTACCGCCCATACCGCATTCTATGGAATGGGTACAGATATAGCCGATATCAACAATGATGGCAACCTGGATATTTTTCAGGTTGATATGGATGCCAGAAGTAACAGAAGAAAAAAAGCCAATATGGCAAGTATGAACCCAAGTTTATTTTGGGGTGTAGTAAATGCCGGTTTTCATTACCAATATATGCATAACTGCATGCAATTGAACTCAGGTATCTATACCGATGGCATTCCTCATTTTTCTAACGTTTCTAGAATAACGGGCACATCATCTACGGATTGGAGCTGGGGACCATTGTTTGCCGATTTTGATAATGACGGCAATAAAGATCTGTTTGTCAGTAACGGCACAAGAAAAGAAATCAATAACAACGATTATTTTAAAAAACTAGAAGATATTAAAATTGAAAAAGACACCCTTTTACAATTAAGCAAAAGTATACCATCAGAAAAGATAGAAAATTTCATTTTCAAGAATAACGGCAATCTAGATTTTGAAATGGCAAATGAAACTTGGGGCATTGATTATAAAGGGTTTTCTAACGGTGTAGTATACGCAGATCTGGACAACGACGGTGACCTAGAAATTATAACGAACAATATTGACGACAAGGCATCATTATTTGAGAACAGGAGCTCTGAAATCAATAATTATATTTCAATCAAGTTTACAGGCAAACCAGGTAACACTTCTGGTCTGGGCAACCGGGTTTCTGTTACTATAGACGGTGTAACACAAACACAAGAACTAACACTATCCAGAGGGTTTCAATCATCTGTTGCCCCAGAATTGCACTTTGGTATAGGTAAGCATAGCAAAGTAGATGAACTAAAGGTAGTTTGGATAGATGGTAGGGTTCAAAAATTAACTGGTATAGATGGTAATCAAAAACTGATTATATCCTCTGAAAACGCAAAAGAAAATGCCATAGCAGACACAAAAACGCTACAGATTTTTGAAACGGATACTACTGCGGTTTTTCCGGAACATAAGCATTTAGAGAACTATTATGACGACTTTGCTACACAGGTACTCCTACCCCATCAAATGTCGGCATTTGGTCCTGCTTTGGCCGTTGGCGATGTAAATGGAGATAATTTAGAAGATTATTTTATTGGAGGTTCCGTTAGTTCAACCGGAAGCATTTTCATACAAGATACAAACGGCTTTGTAAAGGCAAACACTTCCTTTTTAGATGATGATATATTAAGCGAAGATACCGGTGCCTTGCTTTTTGATGCGGACAGTGATGGAGACAACGATCTCTACGTTGTAAGCGGCGGTTATGAGTTTACGGAAAACAGCGAGAGGCTAAAGGATAGATTGTATGTGAACAATGGTTATGGAGAATTCAGTAAGGTCCCCTCTGAAAATATGCCGTCGTTGAACATAAGCGGTTCTAAAGTGTACAATGCCGATTTTGACAAAGATGGCGACGACGACCTGTTGGTGCTCGGCAGACAGGTACCGGGCAGTTACCCTAGCCCTACGGATAGTTACATATTAGAAAATATCAGTACCATAGAGAAAGTAGCCTTTAGGGTCAACGAAAAGTTGCAGCCCAAAGAATTTAATGACTTGGGCATGGCCACGAGTGCGGTCATAACAGATTACGATAATGATGGTTGGCAAGATATCATTGTAGTTGGCGAGTGGATGCCTATTAGGGTTTTTAAAAATAGTGCTACCGGTTTTACAGAAGTCTCAAAGGAGCTTGGGTTAACTGCTGATACTACCGGTTGGTGGTGGAGTATAGAACAGGGAGATTTTGATCAAGATGGTGATATGGACTATGTAGTAGGTAACAATGGGCTCAACTATAAATACAAAGCAACCAAGGATGAAACCTTTGATATTTTTGTAAATGATTTTGATAAGGACAACAAAGAAGATATTGTTTTAAGCTACTATAATGATGGTAAACAATACCCATTAAGAGGTAGAGAATGTTCTTCTCAACAAATACCGGCAATAAAGCGAAAATTTCAGAACTATGAGAGTTTTGCGGAGGCCACGCTAGAAGATGTCTACACTGAAAAGTCCTTAGAATCTTCCTTACACTATCAAGTAAAGTCTTTTGCAAGTGTATACCTAGAAAATAAAGATGGCAAATTCATAGTTCATCAATTACCTATTGAAGCTCAAATTTCTAGCATCAATCAAATATTGGTGAATGATTATGACAAAGACGGATTCCTAGATATTCTTATTGCTGGCAACCTATTTGTATCCGAAGTAGAAACACCAAGAAATGATGCCGGTTATGGACTGCTTTTAAAAGGAGACGGAAAAGGGAATTTTAAAAGTGTAACAGCCAACGAAAGCGGTTTGTTTATACCAGGTGATGTAAAAGCGGTTGCCATTGTCCACAAAAATAAAACGCCTTATCTCATTGCGGCAAAAAACAACGACTATTTACAATTTGTAAGATGGAATTGACGAAAAGGTTATCGTTAATAATTCATATTTATATTAATCACGTGCAATAGCCGAAAAATCTCAAATGAGTTTTAAAATATAGCAACGGCAAACCATCAAAGCCTTCTAATATTACTAGTAAACAGTAATAGAAATAATCGTTTGATGGCAGATTTGAACTATTTTTAAAGATGACACTTTTAAAGTTATAGACCATAAAACTTAAAATCAACGCTAATACAACATGAGTAACAAATTAATTATATGTGTATTTACTTTTTGCATAATAATGGCCGCACACGTGAGCGGACAGAAAAGTAAAGAACCCTATAATTTTGTAACTATAGACGAAGGCATACCAAAGAGCGCGATTACTGAAATAATTCAAGATGAAGACGGTTTAATTTGGATCGCAACCAATGGCGAAGGTCTTTTCAAATACAATGGTACAGATATTAAGGCATACAAACACAATGCCCATGACAACAGCACTATAAATAATTCTATAGTGCACACCGTGTTTATGGATTCTAACCATACTATTTGGGTGGGATCGAACGAAGGACTAAATAAATACAACAAAGAATTGGATATTTTTGAACGTATACCGGTTTCAAAAAATGCACAAAACCAAAAAGATGTTGCCATCTTTGCTATCAGTGAAGATACCTCAGGGGCACTATTCATAGGCACACCTGCACAGGGGCTATACAAATTAAACGTTGCAGATAATTCAATTGAGAAAATAAACGACGCCATTGGCACGAATGGCACCAAGTCAGTAATCAATACCATTGTTCCATTTAAAAATGGCGATATGCTAATTGGCTCCTTGAGCGGTCTATTTAAATATGAAAAAAACAATAACATACTCAACAAGGTAGAAATACGTAATGAAGACAAAACAATTATAAAAGATTACGGTGTACAGTCTATTACTTTTGATGATAATGAAAACATTTATATAGGCACGTTTAAAAAGGGTTTGTTTAGAATAAACAAAGAAAACAGCGCTGACAACATTGTAAACACATTCAACTTTACCAGTAAGAGAATTTTTGAAATTAAAGTTTTAGAGAACAAAAACATTATATGTGCTACAGAAAATGACGGGCTTTTTCTTTTAGATAGCAACGGAAATCAGCTGTACAACTATACGTATGATAAATCTGACCCCAAACGTATTCGCTCTAACTCCATTTGGTCAATTTTTATAGACAAACAGGATAGAATTTGGCTAGGATATTATAACAAGGGTATTAGTGTCTATGATAAATATTACGACAAATTTTTAGATTTAGAAAGTCTACCTTATAATGAAAACTCTTTACAATCCCCTTCTGTTACAGGTATAGCACAAGACAGCGACAACCAACTCTGGATAGGAATGGACGGTGGCGGAATAGATAAATATAATCTAGAGACCAAAGAGATTGTTCATCTATCTGACCGTTATAATGCCAATTCAAAATTAAAAAACTTAGATGTACAGACCCTCTTTTTGGATAAAAACGAGAATTTATGGGCAGGTACATGGAGCTCTGGCATATTCTATTTACCACAGGGGCAAAAAACGTTTCAAAACTTTACTTCAGAATCTACTGACCATAGTCTAACCTCAAATCATATTATTAGTTTTTCCGAAGATTCTAAAGGAATCATTTACATAGGCACCTATTTTGGCGGTCTACATTCTTACGACCCCAACACCAAAGAATTTAAGCATCACTTTAAAGATTACTTTACAAACCTTACAAGAAAAGAAGGCCATATTAGAACTGTACTAGTAGACCATAAAGATCAAATATGGTTTGGCAGGCCTGACGGATTGGCAAAGTCTTATTGGTCTAACAACAATGAACTAGAAATTGAAATTCTGAATAAATTAATTTCTAAAAATTTAGACACTCCAGAAATTATTAGTGTTAGATCTTTATTTGAAGATAGCTCAAGGCATATATGGGTAGGCACGTTTGGTAAGGGACTGTGCCAAATTAACACCAAAAACAATTCAGTTAAGTGGTATAATGTTGATGACGGCCTTTTGTTAGACAATATATCATCTATCATTGAGGACGATAACCACAATATATGGGTAAGCGGAGAAACCGGTTTGGCCATGTTAAATACCAAAACCAAAAAGTTTTTCAATTACAATAAGGAAGATGGCCTACTCGCCAATAACTTTAATTACAACGCGGTAACAAAAGATAAAAATGGGCTCCTTTATTTTGGTAACTATGAGGGCATAGACTATTTCAACCCCAAGAATATTATACGCAACACGTATAGACCTCTTGTATATTTCACCGATCTTAAACTGTTTAACAAATCGGTAATTCCTTTGGCAGAAGGAGCTCCAATCAAAAAAAACATTTCAGAAGTAGAGGAACTTACCTTACAACCAAATCAATTCGTATTTACGCTAGAATTTGCCGCGGTCAACTTTACTAGAGCGAACAACAACCAATATGCGTATTATTTAGAGGGCTTTGAAGATGACTGGAATTTTGTTGGAAATTCAAGATCCGCAACCTACACTAACCTATCTCCCGGAAAATATACCTTTCATGTAAAGGCATCTAACAATGATGGTGTATGGACTACGACCCCGCTATCACTTCCAATAACCGTTCTAGCCCCATGGTGGGCAACAAAATGGGCGATTTTAGGCTACATATTACTTTTCATAGGTATAGTTTATATAACCAATTGGTTTTTAGAAAAACGAAGAGAAGAACGTAGAATAATACAATTAGAGCGTTCTCAAAGACAGCAAGAAGAAATTTTAAACGAGAAGAAAATTCAATTTTTCACCAATATATCGCATGAGTTCAGAACACCGTTGACCCTGATCATGAATCCTATTATGGATATTATGGAAACCAATAATTACAAATTAAACAAAGGGCTAAAAGAAAAACACAGAATCATTTATAGGAATGCGAATCGGCTTAAAAACTTAATTAATGAGCTGATGGATTTTAGAAAACTTCACTTACACAAATTAACCCTTAACACTTCAAAAATAAACCCTTACAAGTTTGTAAAGGAAATTACCGAACATTTTGAAGAAGAGGCATTTGAAAAAAATATTATACTAAGCACCGAAACCGATGATCATACAGAAATGGAATTTTACGGCGATCCAGGTTTACTAGAAAAAGTTATTTTCAATCTACTCTCAAATTCCTTTAAGGCAACACCAGAAAATGGTGTAATTACCCTAGGCGTCTACGTTCATAGTAAAAAGATCATTTTTCCGCTTATTGATGACACAACTACCTATAACGCTTTAGAAATCAGTATTGAAGACACCGGTTCAGGTATTAGTAAAAATGATATAGAACATATTTTTGAAAGATTCTATCAAGCGTCTGACAAAACGCAACAATATTTTGGCAGCACAGGCACCGGTATAGGTTTAGAATTGGTTCAGAGTTTTGTTCAACTACACAAAGGCATTGTAGAAGTTGATAGCGAAATTGGAGAAGGAACTAAATTTACACTGTTTTTCCCTTTAGGAAAAGAACATTTAGAATCATCGGAACTATCAGTGATCCCAACCGGAAAAGAAAATAAAGATATCTCCGAAGAGCAATTAGAAGAAGGTACAAATCATTTTTTTGACCTTGAATCAGAAAATAAAAAAACCATACTAATTGTAGAAGATAATACTGAGCTAAGAACGTATCTTAAGAATAAATTAAGAGCACATTATAAAGTAGTTGAAGCCGAAAACGGAAATACAGGACTGCAATTTGCTTTAAAAGGTATACCTGATTTAATAATTACGGACGTTATTATGCCGGAAATGGACGGGTTTGAATTTTGTAAGCATATCAAGGAAGATTTAAAGACCAGTCACATACCGGTAATAATGCTTACCGCAAAGGCCATGAGCAGTGACAAAATTAGAGGTATAGATTCTGGTGCAGATGCCTACCTCAACAAACCGTTTGAAATGAAACTGTTGAAGTCTTACATTAACAGGCTTATAGAAAGCAGGCAGCAATTCTTAGAAAACAACATTAATGATAAGAATAAAATAACCCTTTTAGAAAACACCTCTAATTTGGATAAAACCTTTATGCAAAAGGTGCTAGACTATGTAAATGAAAATTTAGCGGAACCAAACCTTAACGTAGAACATTTGGCAGATGACATGTCATTGAGCAGAAGCCAACTTTACCGTAAAATTAAAGCCATAACCGGTATGACGGCAAATGAACTGATTAGAAAAATACGCCTTAAAAAAGCCAAACAAATGATAGAAAGTGGCAGCGAATCTATAAGTGAAGTAGGTTTTAAGGTCGGTTTTTCTTCTGCTTCCTATTTTAGCAAATGTTTTAAAAACGAATTCGGCATTCTTCCAACAGAGCTTAAAAGTGCCAAATAAAAAACAGAAATTTTATTTTTAAAAGGTTGTTTTATTTACAATACTTCAAAATACATCTTGCAAATATCCTAAATCCTTATTTTCCTCATCTTCCATCAGGAAAATGCAACAAGATTCTCATGTAATGCATCAAAATTTCTAATGTAAGCTATAGCTAGATTGTACATTTATCATCCTATCAACTAATTACAATCAACAAATAGATTATATGAAAAACTTTAAATCACATTACCCAAAACTAAAACCCAATTTACTTATAGCAATCTCATTGGTATTAATAGTAGCATGTAATGAAAAAAATATAACAGCTAAAAAAAGTGAGACCCTTTCATTGAAAGAGGCTTTTAAGAATGAATTTGTAATAGGTGCCGCCGTAAATGACCAACTTATTTTTGAGGAAGATAGCCTAGGGGCAAAACTTGCAAAAGAAGAGTTCAATACCATTACGCCAGAAAATTCAATGAAATGGATGTATATGGAGCCCCAACAAGGTGTATTTGAATTTGAAACTGCTGACCGTTATATAGATTTCAGCACTAAAAATAACATAGCCTTCATTGGCCATAATCTAGTCTGGCATAGTCAATTGGCAGAATGGGTAGAAAGGATTACATCTAAAGAAGAATTGAATGCCAGTTTAAAAAATCACGTGCAGACCATAGCTGCTAGGTATACAGGTAAAATTCATGGATGGGACGTAGTCAACGAAGCTCTAAACGAAGACGGCACTTTGCGTAATTCATTATTTCTAGAAAAGCTAGGCCCAGATTATTTAGTGAACTCTTTTAAATGGGCAGAAGAAGCCGACCCAAAAGCGGAGCTTTATTACAATGATTATAACATGACCCGTAAAGAAAAAAGAGCCGGAGCAATTGAACTTGTAAAAATGCTACAGAAGAACGGAGCCAGGGTCGATGGCATTGGTATGCAGGCACACTGGGGCTTGACCGACCCAACTTTGGAAGAAATAGAGACCAGTATAATAGCATATGCTGATTTGGGAATTCAAGTGATGATAACAGAGTTTGATATTACCGTATTACCAAACCCATGGGATCTGGAAGGTGCCGAAGTAAGCCAAAATTTTGAAGGAAGCGAAGAAATGAACCCTTACACCAAAAAATTACCGGACTCCGTAAATACACTATTGGCGAAGCGTTATAAAGACATCTTTAGCATATTTAAAAAACACAGCGATAAAATTAGCCGCGTTACTTTTTGGGGTATTAATGACGGTGTATCATGGTTAAACAATTGGCCAATAGAAAACAGAACTAATTACCCTTTATTATTTGATAGGGAATACGATAAAAAACCTGCATACTACGCCGTTCTTGAAGTTGCAACAGATAGTACTCTTTAATTAAAAAGTAAAACACCTCAGGGCAAGCCCATGAGGCATTCAAAGAAAGCAAACTTTTAAATTCCAGGCAAGCCTTGGGGCATAATACCCTTTGGCGGTGCCAATCAAATAATACCATATGAATAACGATTATAAAATATCTCTTAAAGAGAAAATAGGATACTCCTTGGGAGATTTATCGGCAAACTTGGTTTTTCAAACCCTGGTAACCTATTTGGCATATTTTTACACGGATATCTACGGTCTAGAAACCAATGATGCATCATTGATTATATTCAGCGTAGGTATGCTTGCGGCATTTGCGTTTAATCCGATAGTAGGAGCCTTAGCAGATAGAACCAGAAGCAAATGGGGCAAATTTAGACCATGGATCCTATTTACCTCGGTTCCGTTGGGTGTAGTAGCACTATTAGCTTTTAGCACACCAGATTTTAGTTATACGGGTAAAGTGGTCTATGCAGCTGTAACCTACACCCTACTCCTGTTACTTTATGCAGCCAATAATTTGCCCTATGCCGCTTTGAGCGGTGTTATTACGGGCAGTATGAAAGAGCGTAACAGCATTTCTTCTTTTCGATTTGTTGCTGTAATGTTCGCCCAGTTCTTTGTTCAGGTATTTATGCTGCCTATTATTCAATATGCAGGTAATGGCAATAAGGCCGTAGGTATAGAAATTGTCATGACCTATTTGGCGATCATTGGCACGGTAA
>JAHDDL010000012.1:76800-78475 GCA_020629415.1 Maribacter sp.
AAGGCCGTAGGTATAGAAATTGTCATGACCTATTTGGCGATCATTGGCACGGTAATGTTACTAATTACTTTTTTTACCACTAAAGAAAGGGTCATACCAACAGTGGAACAAAAATCTAGCTTTAAAGAAGATTTGGGCGATTTGGTTAAAAACCGTCCGTGGATAATTATGCTGCTTTTGACAACTTTGGTATTTATAACCTTGGCTATGAAAGGTGGTTCATACGTTTACTATTTTGAAAACTACGTAGATGCCAACAGCTTAGCAGACTTCAATGGTCCTATTTTAAACGGATTGAAAAGTATAGGTGTCAATTTCTTCGGAGACAACCCTATATCCGCTGGTTTTGGACTGTTCAATGCCGGAGGAATTATTTTCATGATAGTTGGCATTTCACTTTCTAAAGCTTTAGCGGATAAATATGGTAAACGCGATGTTTTTGGCTCCGCCTTATTCGTGTCCACCTTATTCATAGCGGTATTCTATTTTTTCCCCGCTACTTCTGTAGAACTTATGTTTCTATCCCAAATACTTCATGGTTTCTTTTATGGAATAACCATACCGCTTTTATGGGCAATGATAGCAGATGTGGCCGACTATTCCGAATGGAAAAATAACAGACGTGCAACAGCCATCATTTTCTCTGCCATGATGATCGGGCTTAAACTAGGATTAACCATAGGTAGCTCACTGGTAACTTGGATATTGGGACTCTACAATTACATCCCAAAGAAATTTGCCGCCACAGAAACAGTTGTACAGCCAGACAGCGCTATTGAGGGAACAAAAATGCTGGTAAGTATTTATCCTGCCATATCATTTTTTATTGCCATTGCCCTATTATTTCTGTATGAAATCAACAAGAAAATGGAAAACCAAATAGAACAAGATTTAATAACAAGAAGAAAAGCTTAATTATGCCAGAAGAAAGTATAGATCATATTGACTTTGACGAATTGAACAAAAACGCGGTTTCTCAACCTTTGGTGAAACACATTTACACTGCAGATCCATCTGCCCATTATTTTAATGGTAAAATATATATTTATCCATCGCATGATATAGAATCAGATATTCCATTTGATGATTTAGGAAGCCATTTTGCCATGGAAGATTACCATGTGCTTTCTATGGATAGCATTGACAGTGAAGCTACGGATCACGGAATTGCGTTGCATGTTGATGATGTAGCCTGGGCAGAAAAACAAATGTGGGCTCCAGATGCCGCACATAAAGATGGTACATATTACTTGTATTTTCCTGCAAAAAAGGCTGATGGAATATTTCAAATAGGTGTTGCGGTTTCTGATAGTCCTACTGGTCCGTTTAAGGCGCAACCCGATGCCATTAAAGGAAGTTATTCTATAGACCCAGCCGTTTTTGAAGATGAAGACGGCTCTTATTACCTATATTTTGGGGGCATTTGGGGCGGACAGTTACAGAAATACAGAAACAATGCATACCATGAGGATAATGAATTGCCTACGCCAAACGAACCGGCTTTATTGCCCATAGTTGCAAAACTTACAGATGACTTATTGGAGTTTGCCGAAGAGCCTAAGGAAATTCAAATATTGGATACCGAAGGAAACCTATTGCTAGAAGCCGATAATGACCGTCGGTTTTTTGAAGCTTCATGGATGCATAAGTATAATGGCAAATACTATTTTTCATA
>JAHDDL010000012.1:78575-92765 GCA_020629415.1 Maribacter sp.
TGATCATTAAGTACCCATTGTTGAAAGTTTACATTTCAGCAATGGGTACTTCTTTTTTGTTATAATTGGCATTGACAGTTATTTATCATCTAATTTTACACTTTGTTATAACAAAAACGTACAAATTAAGTTATACAGCAAAGTGTTAAACATACATATATAACATGTTCAATAAAAAGTACACGGTTTTAGGTGAGACAATAGCAAAAGGTAAAGGCGCCCAATTAAATCTAGATATCGCTAAACTACACACAAGAACAAAGATCGAGGTTCCTGTAATAGTACAGCGCGGAAAAAAAGATGGTCCAAGCCTATTGATTACAGGTGGTATTCACGGCAATGAGATCAATGGCGTTGAAATCGTAAGGCAAATAGTCTCCAAAAAATTTAACCGACCAGATTGTGGTATGGTCATATGTATACCGGTAGTCAACATCTTTGGGTTTTTAAACCAAACAAGGCAATTTCCAGATGGTAGGGATCTGAACAGGGTATTTCCCGGCAGCTTAAGAGGATCTTTAGCCAGTAGGTTTGCATACCATTTGGTAAAAGATATAGCACCTGTTATAGACTATTGTATAGACTACCATACGGGCGGTGATAGCCGTTTTAATGCACCCCAGATTAGAATAGATAGAGATGATGTAGATGGCCTTGCATTGGCAAAAGTATTTGGAGCTGAATTTATAGTGAAGTCCGCCGGAAGGGAAAAATCCTTTCTTGAGACGCTGCATCAATTAGACAAAAAAGTGTTGTTGTATGAAGGTGGTAAATCGCTTCAAATAGACAGTGAAATTACGGATACGGGCGTTGTAGGTGCCTTACGGATGATGCATCACTTAGGACTTCGAAATTTTGAAAAAGAATTGGCAGCATATGCACTTAAAGAATCCATACCAAAATTGGTGCATGCCTCTAAATGGATTAGGGCAAAACATTCTGGCATGTTTCACCCAAGTATAAAAGTGGGCGAATCCGTGCAAAAAGGAGATGAGATAGGAAGCATATCCGGACCTTTCGGTTACTTTGAGAAAAAAATAAAAGCGAAAGAAACAGGCTATATTATTTGTATAAACGAGTCTCCAATAGTGAACCAAGGTGATGCCATTTTTCACATTGCGCATGATGTAGAATAAATTAAGAAACCCTAACCACATCACCCAAAAAGTTAAAGATCACCTGCAATTAAAAACAGTTATTAAACTGATACTAGGATCATTATGTAACCAGCAAAAAAGTGTATTATTTTATTTTTAGACACATCTAAAACTTAATTCAACAGCACTTTTCTTTTGTTCAATATATTGCTAAAGCGCATTTCGCATGATTACAAAGCTCCAAAAAATGTAATAACTGCTCATTTAGCCATTACTTCTCCTATCCTCAACACTTTACACCAAAAAATGCCCCCAATATTTAGAAGTAAATAACATAATTTAAAGTTAAAGATCTCATGAAGTTGAAATACACCAATACATTGATTACATTAGTGTTACGGGTATTACAAAATCATAATTTGCATGACCGAGATAGAAAAAACATTACAAAATAAAAGTGTCAGACCTACCGCCATGCGCATACTTATCTATAAGTATATGGCCAGCAAAAATACCGCTGTTGCTTTGACAGATATTGAGAATGCTTTTGATAAAGCGGAGCGTACTACACTCTACCGTACGTTAAAAACTTTTGAAGAAAAAGGACTGGTACATCAAATTGATGATGGCACTAATATCTCAAAATTTGCGCTATGCGAACCCGGCTGCAATTGTGAAATTGATCAAGATCTTCACCTACATTTTCACTGTGGCAATTGTGACAAAACCGTTTGTTTGACCGAACATAAAATTCCCCATATAAATCTGCCCCAAGGATACGTAGCCGAAGATGCCAATTTGGTCATTAAGGGCGTATGCGATTCTTGCAGCCAGCACTAAATGCACTTCTGTTGCACTGATGTTTTGCCCACCTTTGCGGTGTTATGAAAAAGAACCCAATAAAAGAGACTGCAACTAAAGCCCCTCAAAGTTCATGCGGACATTGTTGCAGTAACGAACATACAACAGAAAGCACTGGCAAAATTTCAAATTTTAACCTATACCTGCCTGCCATCATCAGTTTTTTGATGTTACTTATTGGTATTACCATTGACTATTTCAACATATTGCCATTTTTTAACAACTATATACGCCTAGGGTGGTACATTATAGCATACATACCCGTTGGTTTCCCTGTCATTAAAGAAGGCTGGAAAAGCATTAAAAACGGAAACTTTTTTACCGAATTCTTTTTAATGGGAATTGCAACTATTGGTGCGTTTGCCATAGGCGAATATCCTGAAGGTGTTGCGGTAATGGTCTTTTATGCAGTTGGCGAACTTTTTCAAGGTGCCGCTGTAAAACGTGCAAAAGGCAATATTAAAGCTTTACTTGATCTACGACCGGATCACGCCTTGGTTTTCCGGGATCATAGCTATATTTCAATAGCACCGGAGCTAGTGGAAATTGGGGAAAAAATACAAGTTAGAGCCGGAGAAAAAGTACCATTGGACGGACAGTTAAATTCTGAAAAAGGAACATTCAATACTGCGGCACTTACCGGTGAAAGCAAACCAATGTCCCTAAAAAAGGGAGCTCCTATTTATGCAGGAAGCATCAACACATCTGGCGTTGTCGAAATTACCACTACCAAAACATACAAAGACAGCTCTATTGCCCGCATTTTGGACATGGTACAAAATGCAACGGAAAGAAAATCAAAGACAGAACTGTTCATTAGAAAATTTGCAAAAGTTTACACCCCCATAGTCACATACCTTGCCATTGCACTGACATTTCTACCTTACTTTTTTGTAGAAAACTATGTGTTTCAAGATTGGCTGTACAGAGCTTTGATATTCCTTGTAATCTCTTGCCCATGTGCTTTGGTAATTTCTATTCCCCTAGGATATTTTGGCGGACTGGGCGCAGCTTCCAGAAACGGAATTTTACTTAAGGGAGCTTCATTTCTAGACACCATGACCAAAGTGAACACGGTAGCTTTGGACAAAACAGGCACATTGACCAAAGGGGTTTTCAAAATAAAGGATCTTATTAAAGATCAGATCTTTACCGAAAGCGAATTCATGAACTACTTGATCGCCATAGAATCTCAATCCACACATCCTATTGCGAAGGCTATTTTAGAATATGAATTAAATACACAACCCTATAAAGCAACAGAAGTAACCGAAATTGCAGGCAAGGGTTTAAAAGGCATGGTCAATACCAAAACTGTGCTTGTGGGCAACAAGGCTCTTATGAACGACCACCACATTAGCATACCAAAAGAAACGGAATCTGTTGTTGAATCTATAGTGATGATGGCAATAGACGGAAAATTTGCCGGCTACGTAACTATAGCCGATGAAATAAAAGAGGATGCCGTACTGGCTATTGCGAATATGCGTAAGGCGGGTATTCAAAAAATTATCATGTTATCCGGTGATAAAGATTCCATAACCCAAAAAGTAGCACAAGAACTGGGGTTGGATTGGGCAAAGGGCGGACTGCTACCCGAAGATAAATTGGCGGAAGTGGAGAAATTAAAAAATGAAGCAGGGACCAAGGTGGCATTTGTGGGTGACGGAATCAATGATGCTCCTGTACTGGCCATTAGTGACGTAGGTATTGCCATGGGCGGATTAGGAAGTGATGTTGCCATTGAAACTGCCGATGTTATTATACAGAACGATCAGCCTACAAAAATTGCCACAGCAATTAAAATAGGAAAATCTACCCGCAATATCGTATGGCAGAATATTGCCTTGGCCTTTGGGATAAAAATTATTGTTCTTGCTATGGGTGCAGGTGGCATGGCTACCATGTGGGAAGCCGTTTTTGCAGATGTTGGCGTTGCCCTACTAGCTATTTTAAACGCAGTGCGTTTGCAAAAAATGCAATGGAATTAATTTTTTCTACGAACATCATAAAAATACATTGAGTAATCTGTATAACAGTAGCCAGTATATTTAACATCAGTAACAATCCGTTTTCAACTGATCGCTTTGCTCAAAGGCTTCAAATGTAATTTGTTGGTTTCCCTCAAGAATTTTTTCAATTACATCAAGTACATCATGCTGCATTGCCAAAGATCCGCAGAGCATTATGGTGCCTTTTTCATTTATGGTCCGCAAGACCAATTCCTTTTGCTCTAGAACGGCATCTTGAATGTATTGTCTTTGTCCTTCTCTAGAATATGTAGCAAACAGGTTGAAATTCTTTAAGCCTGACCGACTTTTTTGCAATATATCATCATAAAGCGATTGCGAAGCCCTTGTACGCCCTCCCCAGAACAGTGTGGTATTCTGAGCTGTATTTTCAGAGATCATCCCTAAGAACGGAGCTATTCCGGTACCATTTGAGATGAAAATTGAATTTTTAGCATTTTTAGGTAAATGAAAATGCGGATTCACGTCTATAGCAGCTTTAAAAAATTGACCCGTTTCTAAGCCATATAGAAAATTAGAGCCTCTGCCCAACTCATGTTTTTTAATACTTAATAAAATATCATCATCTACCCGCGCAATGGAATACTGACGAACCATCTCATCATTATTAGGGAAAATTGCCAATAAATCCCCAGATGTAAAATCAATTTGAGATACTGGTCGTAATCGCAATAAAAAAGTATCGTCTACATTTAAATCCGTTCGCTCCACCACCTCAAAGTCCACTTTTTTATATTTCTTCTTATGGATGAACGGTCTCTCTACCGGAATGGTAAAACCAACTTTATTGGAAAATTGAATCAACCAAAGTTCAAAAGATTCAAAATCTGCCTGATTAATTTTAAACAGCGGCAATTGTCTTTCAAAATTATCATCTGCATTGATCTGCTGATCCACATCTATGGCATATTTACAGTAATCTGGATAATCCAAAGACCCAAAACCCACTACAGAATATGCTATAGCATTTGGCTGCGTTACCGTTGAAAAGATCGCAGGGAATTTACGGGCATTGGTAGGCGGCTCACCTTCACCATAGGTAGAAGTAAACACAATGATATTTTTAGCTTTCGCATAGACGCTATACTTGTTAAGCTCCGTTAAATAGACCTTTTTCCCTACTTGTGTTAATCCGTTATAAAATCGCTGTGCAAAATCGAACGCCGTACCACTTTCAGAACCTACTAAAATTACATACTCGCATTCATCTTTATCGGGCATTTGCGAAACTCCTTTAGCTTTCTTTCTCCGTTTTAAAGTCATCACGAAACCTGAGTACATAAAAAACAAAATAGACGCACTGGCCAATAACAGGATAACGGACCATATTACATTGCCCTCACCGGTATGCAATACCAAACTTAATCTTGATGCTAAGGTCACAAACGGATAATCTCCTTTACTAACAATCTCACCTGTTTGCTGATGTACCTCAACTTCCTTATCCTGTAAAGCAATGAGATAGTATTCTTCTGGATCATCTGAAAAAGGAAATTCTACCTGGCGTATTTCTGCCAATGTGGTTTCTTTAAAAAAGGGAATATCTGCAATGTTTTCGTATTTCTGAGCTGAATTGCTTACCGGTACCTCAACCTGATCAACCGTTGTTTTCGGCAATAAATTAAATTTTTCCGCAGATAAATACACCCCGGTAAAAGCAAGAATTATGATGGGTATAAAAAACCATCTGCTCAATACTACGTGGTACTTTAGCTCAAAGTAATCTTTCTGGACTTTTGTAAATAATTTTAAAAATCCGCCTTGGCGCTTAGCTAATAAAACCAATCCGGTAACAGCTATAATCAATAATAGTAATGAAATTAGACCAACAAAGAACCTACCTATACTCTTTAAAAAAAGGGAACGGTGTACATTGGTAGCAAATGTATACACATAAGGCCGCTCTTCTACTTCACCAAGCTGTTCTCCAGTAAATGGATCTATATACACATCCAAGGTTTCCATCTCCATGGTCAATACGGAAGCTTTTACAAAGCCAGATGATTCCACTTCTAAACCCAACACCTCATCATATGAATCTTTAAGAGCAGTTATGGTCGTTGCCAACAGAACTTGATCTAAATCCGCCACGGCATAACCTTTGGTTTGGTGCGAAATAGGCTCTACGGCAAGTATAATACCGGTTACAGAAGCTACCACCAAAAATAGAGATGAAATTAAGGCAAGCGTAAGATGACTATACCGCCAAATAGAAATGGTCATAAGTAGGAATGTAGTTTTATAACAGTATATAATTTAAAAAATTCCAGAATGGCGGTTTAGCGCCAATCTGGAAATGTGATTGTAAAAAAAGCAAACAAGTAAAAAAATAAATGAACGCAGTCAACATGTTTTTATGAGCAAATAACATTATTGTACTTGACTGCGCCCAAAATATGATTCATCTTTTATAAGGTCATTTATTGCGGCAGCATACGTACATACCTAATAAAACCTTTGCCTTCAACTTTTGTCTTTAAATTTTCGGTCGTTAAAGGAAATTGAATATCATCTGCATAATACCCTTGGTCTTCTACAGAAGTTTCAAAACGAAGGTTGTAACCTTGGTCAATTTTATCATTAGGTATCTGCAACACGTTCAAGGCGCGCTCTCCACCACTAATAGTTTCTCCAGAAATGGCATCTATATTTGGACGGTGTTTGCCATAAAATTTCCACCATTCGGTTATTTCACTATACCACTCACTATCTTTGCCCTGTACATATAAAGTTTCTACATACTCATTATCGGCATCCACGATAGACACTATTAAGTACGCACCCTCACCTGTATAATTGGTCAGTTGAATAAGGCACTTTACGGCAGTTTTGTCCACTACGGTAAAAGCGGATAATAATGATCCTACCAAAACTACGGCCGGTATAAATTTTAAAAATCTTTTCATTTTAATACTATTGGTTCTTTATTTCATTGATAAGCTAAGCGACACCTAACTTATTGCTTTAAAAAGTTTAACGATGTATTTCCCTTTTGCAACATTTCATTTTCACTAGCCAGGTCATAAACCGTTTCTTCAAAATCTGTTTTGCTATTGGCATCCGCACCTTTGGCGATCAAAAACTTTAGTAGTTTATCGTTTTCCGCTTTCATGGCCGCAACGTGCAAAGCAGTCATACCCTCATCGTTTTTAGCATTTACATCAATATTGAAATCTGCTATCTTTTTCATGAGTTGCAAATCGTTCTTTTTGGCCGCAACGTGGTATAAGGTATTACCCTCACCTTGTACGGTATTGAATTTTAAACCTTTTGCTTTCAACAAAGCCAGTTTAGCATCAAAAGCCTTGGCATTTCTTTTACTGTAAGAATCCGTAAGAAAATAAGCCGCAGTATTACCGGTAGCATCTTTAGCATTGATATCCGCACCTTTTTCAATTAAAAATGCAACTACATCAGCTTTGTTATCATGAGCGGCAAGCATTAAAGCTGTTTCACCATCGTTATTGGCCGCATTGATATCCTTAACATCCTTGGCCAATAATTGAACAACGGCCAAATCATTTCTAGCGGCAGCATTCAAGAACGGAGTGTTTCCTTCTTCATCCGCTTGATTTACATCTGCACCAGCTTTTAAGAACAGATCAAAAATAGCAGCATCTTTATTACCAAAAGCTAAACGGTGCATTGGGGTACTACCATTTTTTTCAACGATATTAGGTTCCAATCCTAGACCTTTTAAATATGTATAGACCGGTAGACCATTGCTGAATCCGCGACCACCTTGAGATGCGAACATAAAGGCATTACCACCATTATTGTTCAATGTTTTGTAATCTACTCCTTTGCTTATCAATAATTTCAAGAAATCTATATTCCCCTTTTTAGTAGCGTAGTTAAAAATACCGTTACCGTCATCATCCTTACTATCAAGAGCCAAACCCTTGTTTAAAAAGAAATTCAGCTCCTCTTCAGATTTCAATGATGGTGCCGCCAATAATAGCACATTGGCACCATGCTCATTTTTCTCCTCTTTAAGGTTCACCCCTTTTGCTTCAAAAGCCTCATATATTTTAGGATTTGTTAGTCCCGCATTGGCTCCAAAGGCAAGTGGTGTATACCTGTGACTATCCAATGCAGTTACAGAAGCACCGTTATGCAATAGATATTGAACCAATTCGGCATCACCGGCATACGTTGCCCAGTGTAAATAAATACGGCTATCATGGGTTTTCTTATCCACTTCATTACCCGCTAAGGACAATAAATATTTAACCACCTCAGTATCTGCCTTGCTGGTTATGGCCAGTGTAGTAGCATCAAAAGAATTGCTGTCTTTTGCTATTGGATCGTTACCCTCTGCTATTTTTTGCTTTACAGTGGCAACACTTGGGCTACTCTTCCAAAATGTACGATCTAAAAGTTCATTCTTTTGCTGGGCAATACCCGTAAAGCTTATGAACAAAAATGCGGTCAGTGCTAATTGTTTTATGGTTTTCATGTCCTTATTGTTTAACGAATGATTCTATTACTTCTTCTATTTCATCTTTTTGATCATATTCATCATCAAAAAGGTATTTGTACAAAACTTTATTATCTACTTTTTCCTCTAAAGAAAGGTCTTTGTTCCTCCCATAAACATCATCCCATTTTGTACGTACCAAAGCCCATTTATCCGCATTGGATTTCCACCATGCTGCGGCAGCGGCACATCTACTATCATCAACCTTTACATAAGTATTATACCCTTTTTCCTGAGCTAATATGACATCTTCTTTGCCTGCCTCACGAATAACCTTTGTATTATCTTGATCGTGCAACCAACCGTAATCCGTAACCTCATGGCGATTTCCACGAACGGTCAAATTATAGTCGCTTCTTGTAGTATACTCACGTCTTGGTAATGGGGCATCTGAAGTATTTTCCCAAAAGCTTTTACCATCTACATGTACCCATGTAGATGAGCCTTCATACCTAGGGCTATCATCTACTTGATATACTTTTTGGGTCCACTGCCCTTTTACCTTATCTGATGGTAATTTTTTAAATGTCCATGTATTATCGGCATTATAAGAATATAGGTCTGTATTTTGATACAGCCAATCTTGCCTCCAATGCTTTACAATATGCGGGTCTGCAGGGTTACCTACCTGCAACAGGTGCTGAATGGATATTTTATCATCTTCATCCGTCACCAGTTCTGCCCACTCTAAGCCCTTATCCACTTTTGTTTTAGAAGGCTTATACAAAGAATCCGTACTATGGTTGAATGTTTCGGCAAAGTTGAAAGTTACTTCAAAACAACCGCACATACTTTTTATAGCTTCACGGTCATCGTTCTTTTTCGCCTTTTGGGCAATTGTACTAGCAGATACTACTAATGCCATTATGGTAGGTAATACTGTTTTCATTTTACGGGTGTATTATTTTTGATGTTCATTGACAAAAATAGTTATTTTAATTTATTCTAAATAAGAATTGTTTATATATTTGCGTCCTTATCAAGAATAAGTCTAAATAAATATAATGCAATTTCGACTAGCGACCTTATTATTACTTATAGGCACACCTATTATAGTAGCGCAAAACCAAGAGCCCAGCGTTACAGATTCTATTGTGTCACAAGAATTAGATGAAGTCATAGTGACCGCCACAAGAACTGCCCGTCAATTATCATCGCTTCCCCTACCCGTTACCTTGGTAGGCAAAAAACAGATTATAAAATCCGGTACCGTTCGCCTTAATGAAATACTGAAAGAGCAAACAGGTATTATAACGGTTACCGATGAAAGTGGATTTCAAGGGGTACAAATACAAGGTATTGCATCAGACTATATTCTGATTCTTATAGATGGAGTTCCATTGGTGGGGCGCAGTGCCGGAAATTTCGATTTAAGCAGACTTACCGTAGGCAATATCAAACAGATTGAAGTTGTTAAAGGTCCGTCAAGCAGCTTATATGGATCGGAAGCATTGGGCGGTGTGATCAATATCATCACCGAAAAACCGGAAAAGCAGGATTTTAGCGGAAATGCATCCTACCGTATCGGTAGCTTTTCTCAACAAGATATGAACCTAGACCTTAAGCAGGGTTTTAAAAAATTTCGGTATGGATTTTTTGCCAATCGTTTCTCATCCAACGGATATGACCTAAATGAAGATGCGGAGGACCAAACCGTTAACCCGTATACCAACTACACCCTAAACGGTAGGTTGTATTATGATATTAACGATAAACTTTCTCTCTTTACCTCTGGACGATTCTACGATCAGGTACAAGCTACCGGATTCACCGTAGATAGCATTCAATATGAGGGTGATACCAAAGAACGTGAATGGAACGCACATGCCAGACTGGACCACAAATGGACCCCGGCGCTCAACATGGCTTATGAACTGTACTATACCAATTACGTTGCTACCGAATTATTGGCAGACCCTATTTCTACCGATGTTTTGAGCGATAGTGATTTTGATCAAAAATTATTGAGGCCAGAGGTACGTGGCAGTTATACCTTTAATATTGAAAACGAAAACAGAACCGGGTTCCAAAACGGGACTTTAACTGCAGGAGCGGGATTACAGTTAGATGAGCTGGACAGGACGTATTTTGAAGAAAAAGTGAATTTCACTTCTCAATACCTTTATGCCCAGTATGATTTTGACCCTTTGGAAAAACTGAATGTTATTGCCGGAGCCCGCTTTGACAATCACTCTGAATACAACAACCAATTTAGTCCCAAGTTGGCATTACGCTACCAATTAAATCCAAATCTGGCTATTAAGGGATCTGTAGGTTATGGTTTTAAAGCGCCCGATTTTAGACAGTTATATTTTGACTTCACCAATTCCGCGGTGGGCTATACCGTACTAGGTTATAATGTAGCCTCGGATAAATTACAAGAATTAGAAGAACAAGACCAAATCTTAGATGTGGTGGTCACTGAGGACGAATTGAGCCAACCGTTGGAAGCAGAAAGTTCTATTGGTTATAACCTAGGCCTAACTCTAAAACATGGTGTTGGCAATACAGAAGTCAATTTCTTTAAAAACGATTTTAAAAACCTAATAGATACCAGAATCATTGCCCGCAAGACCAATGGACAAAACGTGTTCAGTTATATGAATTTTGATGAAATATACACTACGGGCTTTGAAATCAACTCCGCCTACAAAGTCACGGATAATTTAAATATAAGTGCCGGATACCAATTACTCTATGCCTTTGATAAACAAAGAAGAGAAGACGTAAAAAACGATCAAGTATTTGTACGCGATGCCAATACCGGGCAATCTGTTGCCCTGGCCACTTCTGATTATTTTGGCTTGGTCAACCGTTCTAGGCACAATGCCAATTTTAAATTCTACTATGATATACCCTCTGCCAATACCCAAGTAAACTTGCGTGTACTCTACCGTAGTAAGTATGCACAATATGACACCAATGGCAACGGACTCATAGATAATTTCGATACCAGTTTTATAGATGGTTTTGTTACCCTCAATGCTGCGTTAAGCAAAATATTCTATACAGATTTTACACTTCAGGTTGGCGCAAACAACCTATTGGATTATACGGATAACAATATCCCGACAATGCCGGGCATACAAGCATTCATTAAATTAAATTATCAATTCTAACCCACCTGGCAACAGGTTCTAATTACAATTACCATGACAAAGAACATTTTAGCAGTAGCATTTTTAGCAATGGCATTCACCTCTTGTAGCAGTGATGATGACAGCACACCAACGGATCCGGTACAGACGGAGACCATTAGCAATTTATATGCACCACAAACCGGAGGTCAAGGAGAACCTGTTGGTGGTGAGTTCACCAAATTTGATTTTGAGACCGGAGCCATTACTACCAGTAATACCGCATGGGACATTGCCTTTAGGGGCACCACGATCGCCGTTAATGGCGGCACCTTGACCGGCACTGAAGATGAACCGGAAAGAAACGGTAATGTTGGCGTAGCCGAAGTAACCGGCACCTTGGCAAGTGTAACCACAGCAGAAGGACTTACTTTTGAGCAAGATGCAGATGCTTCTTTTGCCATAGCAACAGGTAGTGATAATGGTTGGTACAACTACGCAGGAGACCCAACACATTTAATTACACCTATACCGGGTAAAGTATTTGTATTTAGAACTACCGAAGGCAATTATGCCAAAGTAGAGTTTATAAGCTATTATGAAGATGCGCCATCTGAACCAAATGCTTTTGAAGATGCTACACCGTACTATACCTTTAATTATGTATACAACCCTAACGAAGGCGATACTTCTTTAGAATAGTCTTATTTTTAGAGCATAAAAGTCCAATGTAAAAGGGCAACTTTAGGGTTGCCCTTTTTTTGTTTTCGTCAAACCAATAATTACTTGTTCATATAATCTTGCCATTGCACAATAACATACTTTGTTACACCATTTTTAGTCGTTTTTAAAAACCCAAAATCATAACAAAAAAGGTAAACATCATTTTTTTGATTCTTCCAGTAGTGGGTAAAAAATTTGGGATTAAAACCTTCCTCTAAAAGAATACTCTTTCTAATAGTTGTAAATCCAGACTTATTATAGCGTTTTAGTATTTTTCTATTTCTCTTCAGTTGTTTATCCACCGAAAAATAGAAGGTATTTTCTTTCTGACTTTTTTCATATTGATGTATGGACTTGCATTTTACTGAGCAGAAAATTTTATCCGTTCTACCTATCACTTCATTATTACATTCTGGACAAACTCTTTTCATACGTATAACTTAATCGAATATTATACGAATAATATACACATAATAGTTGATTAATTGATTTATTTAGTATTACACTTGGCATGATGAACACACCAAAATCCATTACGTTACATCATCTAATGATCAAAAATCAGAAGATGATCGGTATACAATTTACTCAAGACAAGCTTATACAGAACCTGATCAAGGGGCTTCCCGAACCTAAATGGAGCAGTAAGTACCACATGGTCTACATTCTAAATACAAAGAAAAACCTTGGTATTATTTTCAATACTTTTAAGGGAGTTGTATGGATCAACTATAATAAATTTTTAAGCAACAGACCCGTCAACACCCATAATGAAGTAGTAGATGTACAATGGTTCAGGGAAAGGAAACTACCTGAAGGCTATAGGGTCTGCCCAGAGGAATACCTGTTAAAACTGGAGCTTAAAAGATATGCCAACAGCACCGTAAAAACGTATGTCAACTTTTTTGAAATGTTCATTAATCATTATATGGACAGAGATATTACAACCTTAAACGAAAGTGACGTAAGGTCATATCTACAAAGGTTAATACATAGAAACGTATCTAACTCCTATTTAAATCAGACTATAAATGCCATTAAATTCTATTATGAGACCGTTCTTGGCATGCCCAACCGATTTTACGACATTGAAAGACCAAGGAAGGAACATAAGCTACCTACCGTAATTTCAAAAGAGGAGGTCATTGCCATGCTGAATTGTACAACAAACCTAAAGCATAAATGCATTTTAGCCTTGCTTTATAGTGCCGGTTTACGTAGAAGTGAACTTTTAAACCTTAGGGTCAAGGATATAGATAGTAAACGAATGTTGGTTTCTATAAAAGGCGCCAAAGGCAATAAAGACCGAGTAAGTCTATTGTCCGAAACAGTTCTACAAGATTTACGGCTCTATTTTAAAGAATGGCATCCTAAAGATTATTTGTTTGAAGGCCGTAAAGGCGGTAAGTACAGTGCAGCAAGTGTAATACAAATTGTAAAACAAGCTGCCCATAAAGCTGGAATTTTACAAAATGTAACTCCACATACCCTAAGGCATAGTTTTGCAACACATTTGTTAGAATCTAACGTTGACCTTAGACAAATACAGGTATTATTAGGTCATGGTTCCAGTAAGACAACAGAAATATACACCCATGTAGCCACTAATACTTTTAAGACAATAAAAAATCCATTAGATTAGTATGCACAAAGTAGATATATGTGCAATTGTGCACATATACAATTGTTAGCTGCAATTACGAAAATGAAGATTCTAAATTTGATTTTAACAGTTTTACTATTAACACAATGTGTTAGTAATGAAAATCGGAAGTCTGAAAAAAGCCCTTTTGTGTCTAATCAGAAAAAGATAATTACCATTGAAAATCAGATTATAAATAAAATACAGAACCATTACATTGAAGGAGAAGGTGTTGGACTTAAGTTTAAAATAAATGAATACGACTCATTGAATGAATTAA
>JAHDDL010000013.1 GCA_020629415.1 Maribacter sp.
TTCAAATTCAGCGTTTTCAATGCTAATGTCATTATATCTTGTAAACTCACAGCAGTCTTCAGTAGTTCTTTCTGCGTCAACAATTAAATTGAAAATATCAATACCTGACACGGTAATCAATGCATTTACTGTTTCAGATTCCCAACCAATCGAATTTATTTGAATTAGATTGACATCATCCTCATCTATAAAATTAAATTCTAAATTCGAGTTATCAGCAAGGTTTGTTACACTAATTTCGTTTGAACTAAAGCTCTCGTTGGTAAACAAATTTTCCTTCGTTGTTTTATCTACCAATTCAAAAGTGAAGCCTTCTGGTGGCGTAAAACAATCTTTATCACCACAATCATCGCAAGAATTAAAAATAAATACGAAAGTTATAAGGGCTATGAGGATATTATTTTTCATTTAGAATTTTTCTTACAATATCATAAGATTTTTCTAAATCAAATTGTGTTTCTGTGATTTTTTAGAAAGATCAATAAGATTTTTTACATCCATCTTACGCATTAAATTAAAACGATGTGTTTCTATAGTACGTTTGCTGTTTTGAAGTTTCTCTGATATTTGTTGATTGGTTAAGCCAGAGAGTACCAACTCTAGCACTTTTAATTCTTTATTGGTAAGGTCAAAGACATTATCACCTGACTTCTTTGGTGTTTCTTCTTTTTTTACAACCTCATTTTTACCGCCCAAAAGATTATTTACCAACACATTACTAATATCTCCGCTAAAATATTTACCACCTTCCCTAACGGTATGTATAGCTTTAATGAACTCTGATTTATCAGTATCTTTCAATAAATACCCATTGGCACCAGAGCTAATGGATTTCAAGATATACTCTTCAGAATCATGCATTGACAAGATTATAGTTTTCACCGAAGATTTACTTTGCGTCAATTCAGCAACGGCATCAATACCGTTCATAACGGGCATTCTAATATCAATGATCAAAATATCGGGATTTACTTCCCCTACCAAATCAATGGCCTCTTTACCGTTAGATGCTTCACCGATCACTTGTAAATCAGATTCTGATTCCAATAAAGAACGTATACCGTCCCTTACCAAAGCGTGATCATCTGCCAATACTATTCTTGTTATTTCGCTCAAAATATAAGTAATTATACGTATGCAGCTAAATTACATATAATTTTAAAAAAAATACGGTCTATACAAAAAGTGCTGTATAGACCGTATAACCAAACTAATTTAAATACAAATACTATTCTTTTTTAGTGTTCAAAAATTGAGGCTTTATGGTTAACTGTACCCATGCCCAATTTTGGCTACTGGCAGCAAGATCATCTGTAATTCCCTTAAGTTCATACATACCATCTGCAGCAAACATTTGAGAGTACCCGATTGCCAAACCGTAGCCTTTGAATTTTTTCGCAAATACCAAATCAATTTCAGTACCCAATGATTTCTCGCCACTTGGTAATTCTTGCTCACCACTAAAGTTCAACACCTTTACCAATAGGCTAGACTGCTTGCCTAAATCGAATTTTGCACTTGCGTGAATATCAAAAAGACCTACAGAATTGGCATGGTTACCTACGTAGAAATAATCCATGAATCCGTTGAACTTATGATTGGTGCCGTATAGTGGAAAAAACGCTTCGGTTTTGTCCGTAGTATCCGCTTTATTACCACTGATTACTTCTGTACCAATACCCAACGCTACTTTGTCACTTGCTTTATAACCCAATTCCAAACCTAATAAATAGGCACTAGATTTTACTTCGTTTTGTCTTTCTCCCGTCTGTAAAAACAAGTTGGCATTAGCATTGAACTTTCCTTGTTTTAAATTTAAATGCGTACCAATTGTTTGCAAATTGCTTACACCATCTGCAGCGTCTGTATCGTCAAAATTTTGAAAGCCATTGTTCAGGGCCAATAAACTTGCCGAAAAACCGTCCCATTGTTGTTTTGCATATACATATTGCATGGTCTTATAAGTAAAAAACCCTGCTGTATTATATGCCGTACCTACTGATTGAAACCCTGTTGGGTTGTCAAAATCTTGACTAAAGGCCAAACCTATATCCAAAATAAATTTATCTTTTTTGTACTTTAAAAGTCCCGCATCGTGGTTTCTTCCTTGTTGAGCCCAGTCTAACCCACCAAATATTCTTTGATCGTCATAAGATATCACTTGACGCCCCAATTTGGTAGACCAACCTTTTCCTAAATTAATATTTGCCCATGCTTCAAATACGGCAAAAGAATCGTTTTGATCATCTGGTAGAATTTGTCTGTTCTCACCCCAAACCATTACATCTTGTAGGCTTAGGTAAAACTGATACGCCTCAGATTCATACTTGGCATTTAAACGTGCACGTGTAGAAATGGCGAATCCGGCATCTGCCGCATCTGGTATTAAACTACCAAAGCCATGTCTGTATTCCGTTCTTGGCCTAAACTGCCCATCTAAAGTAAATTGTGCATGTATGGCATTCGCCGTTAGAAACAATAGGGTGATGATTAGATATTGCTTTTTCATAATCGTAATTTTTAAATATTGATTGAGTTATTTGTTAGTGTTCTAAAAAATCTATTAGGTGTTTTCTGTAGGTATAATAATCGTCGCTTTCCAAGACAGATTTGCGAGTTCGTGGTCGTTCAAAGTCAATGGAGAGTATATCCCCAATTTTTGCCCTAGGCCCACTGGTCATCATAATAACACGATCAGCTAAAAAAATGGCCTCATCCACATCATGGGTAATCATGACCGCCGTAATTTTCTCCTTGTTCCAAATTTCTATGAGAATATCTTGCAACTCACCCCTGGTCAACGAGTCTAGCATTCCAAAAGGTTCATCTAACAACAATACTTTTGGTTTAATGGCAAAGGCTCTGGCAATACCTACACGTTGTTGCATGCCTTGAGATAGTTCTGATGCTTTTTTATGAAAGGCATTCTCAAGACCTACTTTGTGTAAATAATATTTGGCAATGTCTTCTCGCTGTCCTTTAGTGGCTTGAGGAAAAACCTGGTTGACCCCTAATAAAACATTCTGAAGTGCGGTCATCCAAGGCATTAAGCTTGGAGATTGAAAAATAACCCCCCTATCTGGACCCGGACCTTTTACCGGATTTCCCAAGACTGAAATATTACCGCCAGAAATAGGATTAAGACCTGCTATCATGGAAAGCATGGTTGTTTTACCACATCCTGAATGCCCAATAATGGTTACGAATTCTTCTTTTAAGATCTGTAAATTCAAATCTTCAAGAACCACATAATCTCCTTTTGGCGTAGGGTACACTTTTTTTAAGTCGGCCAAATCTAGCATTACCTTGGATGGGTAGACAATGCCGTTCTCTGAATATACTTCGTTAGATTGTTCTATTGTATTCATTTTCCAATTCTTTAGGCGACAAAACTTTTTGGTGTAAGCTCTGGCAATTTATATTCTACGTTAGATACCGTTTTTCTCTCTTCACCTATGTCCATTAGATATTCTATAATGGCATTTCTGGTTTTCTTGTAAACAGGATTGTCATTCATGGCCGTTTTATCCCTTGGCCTTTCTATATCTATTTTAAACTCCGGACCCAAAGTGGCATTTGGTCCCGGCTTAAGAGGTATTATTCTATCTGCCATGTAAATACCTTCATCAACATCATTGGTAATCAATAATGCCGTACGCTTGTCCTGGCTCCAAATATTCAAAATCTCATCTTGCAGATTACCTCTGGTCAAAGCATCTAAAGCTCCTAAGGGTTCATCCATAATGATCATCTCAGGGTTCATGGCCAAGGCACGTGCAACCGCCACCCTTTGGCGCATTCCTCCAGAAAGTTCTTTGGGTCTTTTATTGATTGCGGGGCTAAGACTTACCATAGCCACATACTCTTTTACCCTTTTCATTAAATCTGCTTTGCTTTCTTTTGGAAAAGCTTCCTTTACCGCCATGTAAATATTTTGCCCAACAGTTAACCATGGCAATAGCGAATAGTTTTGAAAAATAACTCCACGTTCATGGCTGGTATCGGTTACCGGTTTTCCTTTAAAAAGTACTTCGCCGCTTGTTGGCTGTAACAAGCCGTTGATCAAATTTACCAAGGTGGTCTTACCGCTACCCGTAAACCCTACAATGGCAACAAATTCTCCTTCATCCATGGTGAGGTTAATGTTAGACAGTACTTCTGTACTTCCATCTCCTTCACCATAGGTTTTGTATATATTATTTAGTTCTAAGTATGCCATGCTCTTCTTTTTATAAATTATGCCATCTCGTTTTTGTTGAAAGAAACCATGTTCTGTACGGTCAACATCAACCTATCCAATAAAAACCCAATGATACCTATGACGAACATGGCCACAATGATTTTTGAATTGGAGTCGTTGGCACCATTCTGGAATTCCTCCCAAACGAAAAGACCTAAACCTTGACTTTGTGCAAGCAATTCAATGGCGATCAAAACCATCCAAGCAACAGAAAGCGTAATTCTTAGACCTGTAAAAATTAAGGGTAACGATGATGGCAGTATTACTTTGAATACTTTTTGAAACGTGCCTAATTTCAATACCTTGGCTACATTGATATAATCTTTATCTACCGATGATACCCCCATTGCCGTATTGACCAAAGTTGCCCACATGGCACATAACCCAACACTGATAAAAGAAATTACAAAGGCATTATCTGAACTATCGCCTATGTACAATGTTTTTACGATCATAAAAACCAATAAGTACCAAACCACGGGCGATACTGGCTTAAAAACTTGGATAAACCAGTTGAACGCACTACGTAAAGACGGACTAAGACCTATTATAATACCTATGGGCACAGCAATCAACAATGCCAATAGAAAACCTGCAAATACCGTTTTAATACTAGTAAGTACTATATCTATAAATGACGCTCTACCCGTATAAACAATAGGATCTTTGCCCTGTGCAATTAATTTTTCATTGGTAGCCGACAATTTTTCCGCAAAGGCAGCCTTGTCCGCTTTTATAACTTGGTGATCTGCGACCAAAGATTTTAAAGAAGCCCAAACCTGCGTAGGTGATGGTAGGGTGTTGGGCTGGCAACTACTGTCACCAGACTCTATACAAGCTCGCTCTGCCGCTGCAGCTTCTTCGCCCCGTTCTTGCAACGCTTTTTCTACCTTGTAATCTGCCTCTTTATTGTAGAGGGCTTTAGATCCCATATGCCATAAACCTATAAACAATAAGATGGATAGAAGTGTTATCCCAGCATTCTTCATAGATTTTATAATGCCATCCTTTTTTACACTTGGTGTAAGTTTTAAAAGTAACTGCTTAAAACTTACAGACATGCTTTTTTCGTTTTTTAAGACCATTTCTTGCTCCATAATAATTTGTTTAAAGTCAATGAATAAATGTGCTTACTTTTTGTCTTTGTTACCTATAGAAAAACTATTGATATATCCAATTGGATCTTTGGCATCATAGGTTGTACCGTCTATAAAATCTGCCGTAGGTGCTTTATATCCATCTGTTGCAGGTATATCCGTTGCAGGAATTTGACCTTCGGCAACCAAAAGATCCGCAGCCTTTTTCCAAATGTCAGGTCTGTAGATATCCTTAATGGTACTAGCGTACCAGTCTGTAGTTTTAGCTTCTGGAATTTGTCCCCATCTACGCATTTGAGTTAAGAACCAAATACCATCAGAATAGAATGGGTATGTTGCGTTGTACTTATAGAATACATTGAAATCTGGCATTTCTCGCTTGTCTCCTTTTTCGAATTCAAAAGTACCGGTCATAGAATTTGCCAATACTTCTTTTGGCGCACCTACATATTGAGACATAGAAAGAATCTCAACCGCTTCTGCTCTATTAGAAGGCTCATCTAACCATTTACCCGCTCTGATCAATGCTTTTGTAACCGCAATTGCCGTATTAGGGTTCTGCTCTACAAACTGCTTGGTCATTACAAATACTTTCTCAGGATTATTCTTCCAAATATCATAGTTGGTAGTAACCGGAACACCTATTCCTTTAAATACCGCTTGTTGGTTCCAAGGCTCACCTACACAGTATCCGTAAATAGTACCGGACTCCAATGTAGCCGGCATTTGTGGCGGAGGTGTAACAGAAAGTAAAACCTCGGCATCTATTTGCCCTTGTACATTATCTGCAGTATACATACCTGGGTGAATACCTGCTGCAGCCAACCAATAACGCAATTCGTAATTATGGGTAGATACCGGGAAAACCATTCCCATTTTAAAAGGTTTCCCTTCATTTTTATAAG
This sequence comes from Maribacter sp., assembly GCA_020629415.1. Classification (GTDB taxonomy): domain Bacteria; phylum Bacteroidota; class Bacteroidia; order Flavobacteriales; family Flavobacteriaceae; genus Maribacter; species Maribacter huludaoensis. The sequence continues at coordinate 6,243 of JAHDDL010000013.1, forward strand.
AGGTAATTACAGGTTTTAATGCATCTGCCTTAATAGGATGAATTGGCTTACCATCTGAATCTGCAGGTACATTTGGTTTCATTTTTGACCAAACATCATTAGATACCGTAATTCCATTTCCATTTAAATCCATAGAGAACGGAGTAACCAATTCTGCTTGTCTACCAAAACCTGCCCCTGCAGCAATTGGTTGGCCTGCCAACATGTGCGAACCGTCTAACTGACCGTCAATAACACGGTCCAATACATTTTTCCAGTTAGATTGTGCTTCTACCGAAACAAAAAGTCCTTCCTCTTCAAAAAAGCCCTTTTCTTTTGCAATGGCCAATGGTGCCATATCGGTCAACTTTATAAAACCAAAAGTTAACTGTGGCTTTTCAATATCCAGCATTTTAGTTTTTGAGGCTACAGCTTCTTCTGTATTTGTTGTTGCCTTTTTAGCGTCTTTTCCGCCACATGACATAAGCACTGTCGCTACTGTTGCGAGTAATGTTGCTCGGTTAAAAATGGTTTTCATATTAGTGTGTTTTAAAATTTAACTACGTATTAATACTTATTTAAAGCAAATGTATACGTAATGACTAAATACCTATAATGTCCTAGCACATAAATAAGTATCTTTTTACGCCATATTGTAAACTGCCAAAACGCAGTTTTATTTACGTAAACAACTAATAAACAGTACTTAAACAGAAATAAGTAATTCTTACGTAAAAAAGTATAATTACGTAGCTACTAAAACTAGAAAGATGTATGTAAGCTATTTCTTTTGAAGTGTTTTAATCCATTCTGGCTCAGATAGGCCCAAATACTTTTTATCGTTGCTATAGGGATCTTCTCCACCTTCTAAATAGACTTGAATTCTATCTAAAGGAATGGTATCGTTCAATTTGGTAGGCACAACATACCTATGATTTCCATGAAAATCATGGCATTGAATACAAGTAAACCACTGTTCTTTCGCAATTAATTCTGAATGCGGAACATCTACGGGGTCATTTTCAACTTCTAAATCTTGATGACAATTCATACAGTAATTAACCGCCTTAAGACTTACACGCTCACCATTATGTTCTGAATGGCAAGTAATACAGGTTGTAGCATCTATATTCTTAATTGCCTTTTTAAAGCGAGGTTCCGAAAATCTATATGTTGGATGCCTGTCATTAGGGCGGTCATGACATTCTAAACAATTTTTAACGGTAACATCTTTTGAGCCAAAATCAACACTTTTTTCACGTATGCCAGCTGCATGTGAAATATTTGATTGTATTTGTTGCACTAAGTTTCCATTAGCATCTGCATGGCAAGCTACACATGAAATTTCTTCATGACCATTATTCATTGGACCCAATGAAATATATTCTTCTGATGATTTCAATGAAAAAAAACCAATAATACCTGCGCCAATAAGAATACCTATTAGACCACCAATAAATTGTCTTTTTCGTAAAGGAGTTACCTTAAATATACCCATAATTATATTGAGATTACCACATTTTCACTTGTAGGATAGCTTACGCAGGTCAATATTTTTCCTGCATCTACATCTTTCTGCTCTAAAAAATGACCTTCGGTCATACTTATATCTCCAGAGATACAAGATGCTAAACAAGTTGAACACATTCCAGACCTACAGGAATAAGGCATCTCTATATTATTTGCCATTGCCGCTTGCAAAATGGTAGTATTACCCTGCACACTAAGTTCATGACTTTTGCCTTTTAGTTGAATTTGTACTTTACTAAGTACTCCATTTTTTAACACTACCCTATCCGGTCTTTTAAATAACTCCTCTTTTATTTTTGTTGGTGATACTCCGTTTACATATAAAATGCTTTTTACAGCTTCCATAAAACCGAAAGGACCACAAATCATATACTGACCTTTTCCAAAAGCCAAATCATATTTCTCTAAAACATCCATTACTATACCATCAGTAATTAAACCATGATGATAATTATCCAATACCGGTATTTCTTTGGATATTAAAAATTCAATCTTGAACCTATCCTCATATTCTTTACGAAGTTTTTCCAATTTCTCTTTAAATATTATTGAATTTAAAAATCGATTGGCATAAATAAGTATAATTTTAGATTTAGGTTCTTTATGTAAAAGCGAACTAATTATTGAAAATACCGGAGTTATTCCGCTTCCTCCAGCAAATAACACGTAGTTTTTTTGTTGTCCTTTTTCTGGTTTTACGAAAAAACTTCCGCCTGGCTTATCTACTGGTATCTTATCGCCAACCTTCAAAGAATCATGTATATAATTAGAAACTAATCCGTTTTTTACACGTTTAACCGTGATTTTCGGCTCATCATCAGTAAAAGGATTACTACTAAAAGAATAAGCTCTTTTATGCACTATATCATTTAACTTGAAATGCAAGGTTACAAACTGCCCTGGGTTATATTTTAGCTTATTGAACAAGCCTCCTTTTTTAAAACTTACACTTACAGTATCCGCTGTTTCTTGTTGTATATTTTTTACTGTTAGTTTCATCTTTATTTCTATTTATAATAAAAAACCATGGCAACATGAAAAAACATTAAAATTGTTATGACTATTGAAAAGGCAACGTGTGCCATCATCCATCCTTTAAACAATACATCACTATTATTTTTTATAACATCTAAATTTACATACCCTAAAAGAGCATTTGCAAAAAACAGATATGATAATAGTGCCAAGTACCCATAGCCCAGACCAATGCTGTGAGCATAGAAAAATATAGGACTCAATGCTCCTGCCCATTTATGCATTGCCGTCATTTTAATTGAATGCTTTCTTAACTTTTTAACCATCCTAAACAACGTTAATACCCATTGAAAGGTTATTAAAAGTGCCATAAATAGACCAGACCATCTTTTATACATTTCTTGCTGCTGCTGTATTTTTAACCATGTCCATTCTAGTTTTAAAAAAAATTGTAAAAAGAACAAGGATAAAAGCAGTAGACCTAATATTGTAGTCAAGTTTTTGTTTTTCAAAAATTGAGTTTTCTAATTAATTACTGGCTATTAAAGTTTTCATGGTATCATAAGAAGAAAGTTTTCTAACACTATCTAGAAAAACTTCTGGCGATGGAAGGTAGTTTCCTTCTGCCGGCCACTTATCTCCAATTATTGGCTTTTCTGAAGATTTAAAAGCTGCTATTTCATCTAGGTATTCTACATAAATATCTACCGTACCTTGGGCATAGGCATTTAAAACCTCTACCGCACCAGAATACGTTAATGAATCTTTTGGATATTGCCATGTAGTGGCGCCCATTACATCACCTAATTTCCAATCTGTTTTTGCTGTTTGAGGATGGTCATTGTGGCAGGTAACACATGCTTGCGCACTTGCCAAATCTGCAAACATTGCCGTATATAGTTCTTGAGATTCATCATAAAAATATTTTGGTTCTTGTGTAACCTTTATATCTTCAAATAGAGACTCTTGCTCTCCTTCGAATTTATTGGCATTATTAATTGGAAAATCTGATCCTAAGTATAAACCCAAAGGAACTGGACCTTTACGAATACTAGTTGCCACTCCCCGTAAAAACAATGCTGGCAAGGGACCTGCTTCTACATCATCTTTACGCCAATCTTCATCAAATTTCATTCCTTGTAGCTTACCTTTCCCGACAATAGCTTTAGTGTATAATGTTCTGGTAACATCATTTTCTTTGGATACCATTTCTAAAACTTCATTAACGGAGAAGACATTTTTTTCTGTAGTACTACCGCTACCTTTTTCTTCAGGAACTCCACCACATGAGTTTAAAACGATGAGGCTTACAATAAGAATTATTAACACAAGAAAGGGAGAGTTTTTTAGCTTTTTCATAGTCTAATGTTTTAAGGTTATTATGTTAGTAGGATGCTTTTATCATTACTGAAGACATAGTGCCATAAACTTTTGTCCAAGCATCTTTTACATCTGGTGTAAATTCATCGCCCAAGCCAGTTTCCAACGTACTTAATAAAGCCGAACCTACCGTATTGTAATGCGATGGCTCAACTTTATAATTTACATGACGTTTTCCTAAATTTTCCAATACGGGCACTAGCATTTCCAAATTATTCAAACCCGCAACCGCACTTCCTAGCATGGTCATTAATTTATTCCCCTGCAGCGCCATAGCTTCTTCACTCTTTGGAAAAATACTCTTTAAAGTAGGGTCTAATTTAAATAGCTTGTCATAAAATATTTTAGCTGCCGTATCTGCTATTGGCTTAACTTTTTCAAATGAATTTTGTACTAGTGTTATAGTGTTCTGTTCCATAATAGTGTTTTGGATTTATAATTCTTTAACTGAACAAATAAGTACTTATACTTAATTGTTTAAACAAATATATAACCTTGACTACGTACTTATTATGGAATAACATAGTAGAAAAAAGACTTTTATAACATATAAAAATCTGTGAAATTGCAGGTTTTTTACAGAAACATCAATAAACTACAGTACTGACGTACTTATTATATATAAGTAGATATACGGTACGTACTTAAACTAGGATAGTTAACTATCCAAATAGAAATTGTGCTCTGAGATTTCTTTTTTGAGCAATGCTATATCAGCAATACCAATTCTTTTGCCCTTGGTAATCAATAAGCCCTCTTTTTTGAGAATAGAGAACATTCTTATAACCTGCTCCTCGGTAGTACCCGCATAATCTGCATATTCTCTTCTGCTTAATAAAAGTGAGGAATACCCATTTACCTGACCAAATTTGCGGTTAATATATAATAGTGTGTCTATAACCCGTTCACGAACCGTCATTTGAGATAAGGATTTTACCCTAATTTCACTACGATTAAGTTCATTGGCATAAAACAGCATAAAATCATACGTAAGACCAGGTGTTTCCCTTAATGTTTCTTGAAGTAACTCTTTTGAAAAATAACATAAGGTGCAATCTACCAAAGCAATGGCGCTAATTGGATAAGTCTCTTCTGTGCCAAAACCTCTATGCCCAATGATTTCACCTGGAGATGCAAATCGAACAATTTGTTCTTTACCATGTAGTCCGGTCCTTAAAACTTTAACCTTACCACTTAAAAGAAAGAAGAGTCCGGTTACCGAAGCTCCTTCCATAATAAATTGCTGTCCTTTTTTACACTTTATTTCTTTTCTTGCCTTTACTAGTTTGCCAATACTAGAAGTGTGAATGTTCTTTTGAATAAGACAATTTTCATTGGAGCATAATCCACAGGCACTATCTAGCAGCTCCGATGAATCGGAAATACGCGTTGATATATGATTTGCACCTGCTCGCATAGATATGAGTTTAGATACTACTTGGCGATAAATTGATAACGGGCTTATCTACCTTTTGTAATTCTTCCTTAACTAGTTTTTCATCTTCGGCAGAGAATTTAATGGCCAGCGTAACAAGTGCCGTGACTATTACAAAGCCACCTATAAGTAAATACCCACTTGAAACAGCCCCCGATGCCGCAGCAGATTGAGCGGCCTTCATTGCTTCTTCACCTAAATTAGCGTTAGCGGCCAAGGCATTGGTTTCTGCCAAAGCGGATTTTGATTTTAATAATAATGCCGCCAAAAAAGCACCTACATTACCACCTGCTCCAACAATACCAGAGATAGAACCAATAGCCTTTTTATTTATAAAAGGCACTACCGAAAACGTTGCCCCTTCTGCCATTTGTACCGTTAAACTAAAGGCAATTAAAAATATAATTCCCATGGCAAAGCTTGTTGCCATTGAAAAAACGGAGAGCATAACTCCTTCTAAAGCCAATATGACCGTTAAGAAAAGTACCCTACCGCGCAAGCCTTTTAATCTACCGAAACGGTCTCCGAAAAAGCCGCCCAAGGTTCGGGCAAATATATTCATCAGGGCAAAAGAAAGTACCAAGTTTCCCGCAGTGGACCTTGTTAACCCAAAGGTGTTTTGCAAATAATCATCCATGGTTCCGTAAACTGTAAGCTCCATTCCAAAAGATGCTGCGTATACAATGAAAAGAATCCATACCCTATAATCCTTTAAGACACTTAAAAACGATTCCTCATCTTTTTTTAGCTTCGGCATTTTACCTTCCTCCTTTAATTCCTTAAAATTACCTTCTGGTGTGTCTTGGGTAAAGAAATAATAAACAAGCCCCATTAGCATGGCAATGACACCTGCAATAATCATTGAATATCTCCATGCAATTTCATCGGCAACCCCAAAGCTTACCACTGCAGCAGCAATTAATGGCATACCTAAACGGTTGGCACCACCACCCAAATTACCCCATCCGGCAGAAGTTGCATTTGCGGTACCAACAATATTGGGTGCAAACATGATAGATGTATGAAACTGGGTTATTACGAATGAAGCACCTATAAAACCAATAAACAATCTGCAAATTAAAAATTGAAGCGGCGTTTGCACAAAACCGATTAGAATTACAGGAATGGCACCTAGTATCAGTAAATAGGTATAACATAACCTAGGACCATATTTATCACAAAGCTTTCCTATCAATAGTCTAGCGAAAACGGTTCCTGTAACCGCAAATATAATTGAGTTCCATTTTTGATCGGGAGTCAGCCCTAAATCTTTAACCACATCTGGCATGAAGGGTACAATACCAAACCATGCAAAAAAACAAATGAAAAATGCAATTGAGGTTATCCAAAAAGTACGAATGGGTAAACTCTTTATATTCGTTAAATTTAAGGTGGTAGACTTTTTAGATTGATTTTTCATATTATAGCAGATCACATTATTGAGATCATACAAACCTACCATAAATAATACGTAATTATACGTAGTTTTTAATATAATTTTAAATTACTACGTATTTTTGAGGAATTAAGGAAATGAGCCTGTTACTATTATTCGATTCTAAATTAAATGCTCGAAAAAATTGAAATAGTGTAATTTCTGCCACTAAAATGCCTTGCCGTTTACCTTTTATTAGACTGCTATAAAGGTGAAATCTCCTTTATTAGATTAAATAGCATGGTGTAGAATACGCTGTACTTCTTCTTCAAAAAATGATGGATGATCAGCTACCACGTCTCCAATGACAATAATGCCCGGTTTGGTAATATCAACCTCCCCTATATTATTATTCAAGGCATCTAAAGTAGCTACATAACATTTTTCATGTTGGGTAGTTCCGTTTTGAATTATGGCAATAGGCGTCATTGAACCCCTATATTTACTAACTTCTTTCACTATTTCATTAAGCTTTCTAATGCCCATTAAAACTACCATAGTGGTAGAAGATTTTGCTGCATATTGCAAATCTTGCGAAAACGTACCATCTCTTTTTGTTGCCGTCATCACCCAAAAACTACTACTTATTCCTCTTTTGGTCATCGGTATACCTTGACTAGATGGTACAGCTATAGCACTGGAAATTCCAGGAACTACACTAACAGGTATGCCAAATGACTCTACATATTCTATTTCCTCATTTGCCCTGCCAAAAACAAAAGGATCACCTCCTTTTAAACGTACCACATGACCGTATTCAAAGGCATATTTTACTATTAATTCATTGATTTTATCTTGGGAATGCGAATGTTGACCACATCTTTTACCCGTAAATATCTTAGGTATATCAGTACGTATTTCAGATAATAGATCATCACTGATCAATGCATCGTACAAAATAATATCGGCTTGGTTCAATACCTTCAAACCCCTTATAGTTATTAAATCTTTAGCTCCTGGGCCCGCACCTACTAAACTTACTTTTGCCGTTTTTTCTAATTCCATCTTCATAGTATTTAGCATTATTATTTATCGATTCTTCAACAAGAATACGTAATTATTTTCATAAAATCAGTATTTATATACGTATTTATACGTAATATTGCTAAGTAGCTAAACAATATGGGTATGAAAACAATAATTGTTGTCGGTAACGGAATGGTAGGATACAAATTCTGTGAAAAATTTGCCGCAAGGGAAGAAAGCAAACATTTTAAACTAATTGTTTTTGGTGAAGAACCACGCGCAGCCTATGACAGGGTTCACTTAAGCGAATTCTTTGAAAATAGAAATGCCAAAGCTCTAGAAATGGCGCCCTTGGAATGGTACGCGGATAATGATATAGAATTGGTGGTCAATGAAAGGGTCACCGATATCCACAGAAGTAAAAAGACCATTACTACTGCCAGTGAAAAAGAATTTAAATATGACTACCTGATATTGGCTACGGGTTCTGCTCCATTTGTTCCTCCAATACAAGGCGTAGAGAAAAAAGGTGTCTTTGTTTATAGAACCATAGAAGACCTAGAGGCAATGCTAGCATATGCCGAAGAAATTAAAAAAGCTAAACCTAACGGTAAAGCGGCTATTCTTGGTGGCGGACTACTTGGCCTAGAGGCAGGAAAAGCTGTCATGGACATGGGGCTAGAACCGCATGTGGTTGAATTTGCTCCAAAATTAATGCCTAGACAACTAGATTCCAGAAGTAGTAACGTACTACAATTAACACTGGAATCCATAGGTATTGCCATACATACTGGAAAAGCTACCAATAGTATTATGGGTAACGGCGCCATAACAGGTATGGATTTTGGCGAAGATGATAAACTAGATGTAGATATGTTGGTCATTTCCGCCGGTATACGTCCAAGAGATGAATTGGGCAAAACCTGTAATCTAGAAATGGGCGTGCGTGGCGGTATTGTGGTCAACGATAAAATGCAAACCTCTGACCCAACTATATTTGCAATTGGTGAAGTAGCGTTATACAACCAAATGATCTACGGTTTAGTGGCACCGGGCTATGAAATGGCCGAGGTGGCCGTAAATCAAATTCTTGAGCAAAACGAGGTTGTCATGAAACCGGAAATAGATATGTCTACCAAACTGAAATTAATAGGTGTTGATGTTGCCAGTTTCGGTATTCCTTACATGCCTGCGGAAAAGGGACTTTCCATTATCTACGAGAACAAAACAAAGGGTATCTATAAAAGAATAAACGTAAGCCATGACGGTAAAACTCTTTTAGGGGGAATTATGGTGGGCGACGCAGAAGATTATAGCATTTTACACCAAATGTATTTGAACAATATGCCGCTGCCCGATAACGCTGAAGAACTGATCGTTGGTTCTAGAGGTGAAGGCGGCTCTGCTTTTGGTAGTGCCATGGACCTGCCTGATACCGCAGTTATTTGTTCTTGTGAAGCGGTTACCAAAGGCCAAGTTTGCTGTTCCGTATTAGAAGATGGCAATGAAACCATGAAAGATGTAGCCAAAGCCACAAAGGCAACTACAGGTTGTGGTGGGTGTAAACCTATGGTGGCAGATTTAATAAAGGAGAGCCTAAAGACTTTAGGGAAAACGGTAAAAGAGCGCTTGTGCGAACATTTTGATTATTCTCGCCAAGAGCTTTTTGATCTTGCCAAATTAAAGGGGATTACTGATTATGATACCCTATTGGATGAAGTAGGTACCGGGCATGGTTGCGAAGTATGTAAGCCTGCAGTTGCCGCAATATTTGCTAGTCTATATAATGAAACCGCCAACAGGCAAGAAACCATACAGGATAGTAATGACCGATATTTGGCCAATATACAACGTAACGGTACCTACTCTGTTGTACCAAGGGTTGCTGGCGGAGAGATTACACCTAAACAACTAATGGCCATTGGAAGAATAGCTCAAAAATATGACCTCTACACCAAAATTACCGGTGGTCAGCGCATAGATATGTTTGGAGCAAAACTGCACGAATTACCTCCTATTTGGGAAGAATTGATTGCCGAAGGATTTGAAACGGGCCAAGCTTATGGAAAATCTTTACGTACGGTAAAAAGTTGTGTGGGATCTACATGGTGCCGCTATGGTATGGATGAAAGCGTAAGTTTTGCTATTGAAATAGAACACCGGTACAAAGGCATACGATCTCCACATAAATTTAAAGGTGGCGTTTCGGGTTGTATTCGTGAATGTGCAGAAGCAAGGGGCAAAGACTTCGGATTTATTGCCGTTGAAGGCGGATGGAACGTTTATGTAGGTGGTAATGGTGGTGCTACGCCTAAACATGCCCTTTTACTTGCTGAAAAAGTTGACAAGGAAACCGCTATCAAATACGTAGATCGTTTTATTATGTTCTACATAAAAACAGCGCAACCTTTACAAAGAACCGCACCTTGGTTAGAGAAATTAGAAGGTGGCATTACCTATTTACAAAACGTTGTTATTAACGACTCTTTGGGCATTGTTGATGAATTGGATGCCGAAATGCAAGCCTTGGTAGATTCTTATGTATGTGAATGGAAAGAAGCGGTAGAAACTCCAGAAATTAGAGAGCGCTATACACACTTTGTAAATTCTGAAGAAACGGATAACAATATTGAATTTGTGTCTTTAAGAGAACAAAAAATGCCAAAGGAGTGGGCGTAACGGTTCATGGTTGACAGTTGTTGGTTATTTATAAACCAGTATTGCAATCATCTAAGTGTAGAAATTTATTAAAAATCAAAAAAACGAAATTATGTCTTTATCTGTTTTGAATACGTATGCAAGTGTAGCTGCCAGTGATGTTAAGGTTTGGTTCAAGGCCGCGCCAATTTCTAAATTTCCTAAGAATGGCGGAGCTTGTATAAAATATAAGGACAAACAGATCGCCGTATTCAATTTTACAAGAGAAGGTACTTGGTACGCCTGCCAAAACCTTTGTCCGCATAAAATGGAAATGGTACTTTCCAGAGGTATGATCGGTGAAGAAAATATGGAAGCTAAAGTGGCCTGCCCACTTCACAAGAATACATTTTCGTTAAAAACCGGGGAGAATTTAAACGGGACTTTAGATCCCATTGCTACATATCCTGTAAAAATAGAGTCGGACTTTGTGTATGTTGGCTTTTCTGAATAGCTTTGAGTAAATAAAAGACTTATGGCGACCACAGATAAATTACTACTAGCATTTCAACAATTTGACGAAGCCAATAAGCAAGATCCAAATACCGAAGTTTTTGAAGGTACTACCTACCCAAAAGAAGTATTGTACGGTATTCGCATGACAGAAAGACTAAATGCCTTTGACCCCAATGCATCTGAAGCATTACGCCTAACCGCAAGATGTCAACATATCTGTAGATGGGAAATTCCTAGAGAATCTTACGAGATGAACCGTGAAGGGTATTTGAGATGGAGACAAGAATTAAAAAAGTTCCATGCCACAAAAGCCGCTTCTATTCTAGAAGATATTGGCTATGACAAGGAAACCATTGACAATGTCAAATTTCTTTTACAGAAAAAACAACTAAAGAAAAACGAAGAAACCCAAACTTTGGAAGATGTTATTTGTTTGGTCTTTTTAGAGTTCTATTTTGAACCCTTTGCCCATAAACACCCAGAGGACAAAACTATTGATATTCTTCAAAAAACATGGAGAAAAATGTCAATCAAGGGTCAAGAAGCAGCTTTAAAACTTCCCCTTTCTAAATTCTCTTTAGACTTAATTACCAAGGCCCTAAACGCCTAGTTTAATATACGATTGCTTTTTTATGGACCATAACGAGCGTAACATACCATTGGACACCGCTACGTTTATACGTATACGTAAATGGTACCTATTGGCATTGGCCGCTATTGCGCTTACGGTAATTATTGCCCAAGTACTTATTCAACTACATTTAAAGGCACAATCTGGCGATTCTCAACTTATAAACATTGCGGGTAGGCAACGTGCCTTTAGTCAAAAATTGACAAAAGAGACTTTACTATTAAAAGCGCTGAACAACCCTGAGGAGAAAAAATTAGTGTTATCGGAAATTGTAAAAACCCTAGAAATTTGGAAAGTTTCCCATATGGGCCTTCATTTAGGCGATGCCTCCTTTAACCTACCCTATGAAGATGACCCCAAAGTACAATCACTGTTCAAAAAACTTGATCCGCATCATAATGCCATGGTCAATGCCATAGAACATGTACTATTCACCCATCAACAAAATATTAATGCACCGGTAGAGCAAGCAGATTTAGAAACCTTATTAAATAATGAGCGGCAGTTTTTAAACCTCATGGACCAAATTGTCAATGAGTATGATGCACGTAGTAACGAACAGCTTCAAAAGTTAAAACGAAAAGAATATTGGCTACTTGCTTTTTCGCTACTAATTCTTCTGCTCGAAATCTTTGTTATTTTCAGGCCCTTATCCATCCAAATTAAAAATACCATTGGCCATTTAATAGGAAAAGATGCGGAGTCTAAAAATCAGCTTGAAAAAATACAAAGCCTCTATGACGAAAAGGAACGCTCGCTAAAAGAACTACAAGAACTGAATTTTGTAATTGACAATGCTGCTCTTTTTGCAAGTATTAGAAAAGATGGTAGTATTGTTTTTATCAGTAAAAAGTTTTTAGATCTTTTAGGATATGAAACTACCCCGGTCAACAAACCAATTTCAGAAATACTTACTGTAGAAGAAGGGCAGCAATCTTATTTAAAAGAGGTGTTGAAAATAAACCGAAAGAATGTAATACGTAATGAGGAATTGCAGGTGGTAACAGAAAATGGCCATACCGTTTGGTTAGATATGTCCATTGTTCCCATGCACCAATCTACCCTAGAACAAGACATTCTTATTCTTTGTTCAGATATTACCGAGCGTAAAGAAAACCAGCTTAAGGTACAGGAATTGACCAAGCAAAATTTTGAGGAGCGCATGCAGCAAAAAAAGGCGCAAGCAAGTCAGATCGTAGAAGGTCAAGAAGAGGAAAGAAAGCGTATTGCAAAAGATATTCATGATGGAATAGGTCAAATGCTTACTGCATTAAAATTTAATATTGAATCTATAGATATTGAGGACCAAACAAAAACAGCTGAGAAAATTGATTACTTAAAAGCACTTACATCAGACTTAATAAAAGGTGTCAGAACAGCAACTTTTAACCTTACCCCTCCAGAATTAAGTGATCATGGTATATTTCCGGCCATACAAAAAATGACCGCCGAGCTTTCTAAATTGACCGGTAAGACCATTCTCTTCAAAAATAAGACAGATGCCAACATTAGATTTGATTCTTTGGCAGAAACCAACATTTATAGAGTAACACAAGAAGCGGTGAACAACGCCATTAAATATGCCGAAGCCAATTATATTTTGGTTACCCTAAATTATTCGTATCCCATTTTAAGTGTCGTCATTGATGATGATGGAAAAGGTTTTGACGATTCTATTTTAGGTAAATTACCTAAAAATAATAGTGAAGGCGGTATGGGCCTGTTTTTCATGAAAGAACGTATAGATTACATAAATGGGAGGCTGTTCATAAACTCGGAATTGGGTAAAGGAACACGAGTAACCATTAATTATAAAACTGAGGAAAACAAAATTTTACATGGAAAGGAATGAGCTTTACCCCGTATTTTTAAAAGTATCCAACCTGCATATCTTAATTGTTGGCGGTGGAAATGTTGCGTTAGAAAAACTTACTTTTTTATTGAAATCCAGCCCTACGGCACATGTTGAAATGGTATCACCAATGTTTAGGGAAGAAACTATAGCCTTGGCCAATAAGTTTGGCATTAAAATGAATGTGGCACCTTATGATGTTTCTTATTTGAAAGGGAAACATATTGCCATTGCCACTACGGATAATGTTCCGGTAAACGAGCAAGTTTACCACGACTGCAGAGAAAGGCAAATACTGGTGAACGTAGCCGACAACCCACCGTTTTGCGATTTCTATATGGGGGGTATCGTAACCAAGGGAAATGTGAAAGTAGCCATTTCTACCAACGGAAAATCACCGACCACTGCCAAAAGATTACGTCAATTTTTTGAGGATGTAATTCCTGAAAATATTGATGACCTTGTTAAAAACCTCAACGAATTTAGAAAAACCATTAAGGGCGATTTTGAAGAAAAAGTTGAAACCCTAAATGAATTTACCAAGGGCTTGGTGAACAAGAAAAAAGACTGACCTATTTCTCAAAACTTAAGTGGGCAACATCATGGCTACAACTGTAATGTGCATTATCCGCAGCGTAAACAGAAGCATCTGCAGACTCTTTTGCATCTTTTATTAGGCGTTGTGCTTTTCTCATGTAAAACTGTAAATTACCCAAATTGTTTGCCTTTGCGGCATTTTTTACATTTTCAAAAGCTTCAGTAGAAAAGTCGCGGGAATCTATGGCATGTCTTTCTGCATCGATCGTATAACTTATAGTCTCTTCTAAACCGCAAGTTTGAGAATCATATTGGGCTTCAGATGCTAATATTACCGCCTCGTCGGCAGCATTTACTGCTTGTCCCATTAATAACATAACCGTTTTTGCGTTTTTTCTTGCCTTACTTATTGAAGCATCAAAGGCAGCGATTTCCGCTGGGCCGCTTAATGAATCTGACAGTGTACTGAACTGTGACATAAAACGCTGTACGTCGCTAATTTCACTTTTAAAAACTTCGCATTGTGCTTGAACATACGTTGATACAAAAAACAGAAAAACAACTTTAAGGTAGGTTTTAATCGTAATCATATTTGGAAGAAATTTGATTTATTAAATACTAACTGCATAATTCTACAAATCGTATTATTATTAGGCCAACTGCATAAAATAAAGAAAATTCTTGTTAATTGTTAATTTGACCAACCAACATTGTTACAAATTATGAGCAAGTTTTCAATACCTTTAAAGTTTGAACTTCAGTGCTCTATAATGACTAAAGAATCTATCCAAAAAATAATTGCCAAGTTCAACCTTAACACTGGTTCGTTGCAATACACCCCATTAACGAACGGACTTATAAACGACACCTATTTAGTTACCAATGACGATGACCAGCAATACATTCTTCAGAAAATAAACACTCACGTATTTAAGAATGCTGATGTTCTAATGGATAATATACAATTTGCTTTGCCTTTTCTTTCTGCAGAAGATTATGCTCATATTACTTTTCTTAGTACGTTATCAGGTAAGAATCATCTAGTTCAAGATAATGATTTCTGGAGAATGATGACCTACATACCCAACAGCTCCACTTACAATACAACAACCCAAACTTCTACCGCTTTTGAAGCAGGACGCATTGTTGGCAAGTTTCATCAGCTCATGCAACATGCAGATACGACACTATTTAATGATACCTTGCCCAAATTTCATAATCTAAATTTTAGAACACAAGAGTTTCAAGAAACACTACGGAAAGCTGAAACGCAAAAAAAAGAAATTGCCCACATTGCCATTAAAAAGGCGCAGTCATTTCTTAAAGAACTTCAGAATTTAAATACTAGTATTTTACCTGTTAGAATTTGCCATAACGATACAAAACTGAATAATATTTTATTCTCTAAATCAACAAAAAAAGCATTGTGTCTTATTGATCTTGATACGATTATGAAGGGCTATTTCTTCTATGATTTTGGTGATGCCATTAGAACTGTAGTTAACCATGCACCTGAAGATGAGCAGAACCACGAACTCATTTATTTTAATGAATCATTATTCAAAGCCTTTGTAGATGGCCTAGCTGCTAACGGACCAATATTTACTTCCGCAGAAAAAGAGAGCCTACCCTTAGGTGCCGTTTTTATGCCATTTATTCACGGTCTACGGGCACTTACGGATTATCTGAATAACAACAAGTATTACAAAGTAACTTACGAAAACCAGAATTTAGACCGTTGCCAAAGTCTATTTGATTTTGCGGAAAAAGCGTTGGCAAAAAAAGAGTTTATGAGCAATTATATTAAAAAGGTCCTAGTCTAATTTATTTTGAAACTAAACGGTCTAACAACTCTCGTACTTTTGTACCGTTCCAATCTGCGGCACCGGTTTCTTTTATTAAAATTTTTCCGTTGGCACTGATTACAAAGTTGGTAGGAATGCTATTTTCTTGCAGTATTAAAGGAGCTTGCATTTGTGGGAAATAGATAGGTAGCTCATAACCCCTCTTTTTAATAAACCGCTGCACAGTTTCTGGTTCTTCATGGGTCAAAAGTATAAAATTGACTTTGTCCCCGTAGTCTTTATATAACTCTTGAATTCCCGGTAATTCTGCTATACATGGCGGACACCAAGTTGCCCAATAACTGATAAAAGTAACCTTGCCTTTACCTACTGATATGTTTTGTGAATTACCCTGTAAATCGACAACAGCATATTGAAATGGAGCAACCTCATTCTGGTCTTCTTCATCTTCAACACTAGGAGACCAAACAGCAACTTTAAGCTTATTGATCGCTACCTGTATAGGTGTTCTTGTCTGCGGAATCAACAGTAGCAAAATGAACACCACAAATAGGATATCGCTTATTTTTAATTTTCGCTTTCTCATATAAAGACTAAGTTGAAGTATTTGGGGATTATTTACAGGGAATTTCAATTTGTGCTACAAAATGGTACTATATTACCAGTAATTCATTTAAATTAAGTCTCAAACAGAACTATTGTTCAATTTAAAAGATAATCATGTGTTATTCCGCTCTTGCAAATATCCATTCAAAATTACTCCAAATAAAGCAAGCCAAATTAATCGGTACATCCAAATATCAATTTCATAACCGAAGAATCGTCCTGTATCTCCCATACCCCAAAAACTGTATGCGATGGTTATTAAAGCTAATATCATTCCAATAATTGACAGTGTTTTTCTCATAATGCTTAATGTTGTTTTTCTAATTACTGGACTAAAACTTAACCCTTATTTTCTGGAATCTAATTCTTTTTTTAACGTATTCATGTTCTTTACATTTAAAGGAATAATAGTTGATAAAGCTAACGGAACTGCCACTAAAGGAGTAAACCCATCTTGTATAGAAACGTAGATAAAGAAAAGTAAACAGCCTGTTAAAACAATTGCCAAAAGCCACACCATAGTTTTCGCAGCAGTATGTTTTTTAAGCAGTTTCTCATTACTTAATTTAGAAAGTGATTCTTTGTTCATTTTTAATAATTAAGACGGTCTATTAAATAAATCTTGCTATTCGTTACAACGTTTTTGGGTGTTCTTATTCTTCCATTGAATCCAATATTCCTGTAAACCTTCAGGAGTCTTTTTCAGCTTACTGATATCTAAAGATTCTCCGGGCAGTAAAAGAGAACTCAACTCCGTTTTTCTTCTAAGTAATGAAGGAGCGTGATTCCACCCACCAACATGATCAAAAGATGTATAGGCGTCGCATTTCGTAAGCACAGTAACAAATGGAATCTTAAGCTTATACGTCACCTTACCAGAACCCATACCTTCGGTAGACATATCTATGTTCGTAAAGTCTACTTTTACGTACTTATTCTTAGAATAGAGTTCCTTTAATTTATCCCCAACTTTGGCAGACATGGTGTTAGAAAACTGATGAGCAACATCTGACCCATCTATAAATTCTTTGCCATAAAAATTGCCAAAACAGCCATCATCTGTACATTCAATACTAACCGTAGTTTGTACTTGAGTTTTCACTGTTACTTTTTGAGAATAGGCAGCATGAGATACGCAAACAGAAATAAGAAATACTTGTATATTCTTTATAAATCTCATTTCTCTTGGGTTATTTTCAATGAATCTACTCAAAGAAAACTACTCAGCCGTTTCTTCTTTAGACTTATTGTACTTAGTGAATTCTATCTTTTTATCCTCTAAAATCTTATAGAACCTACGGTGACTAATTTTAAGGTCTTTAGTGATTTGAGCTACCTTTTTCTTTTTCTTCTTGTACAATTTAATCTCTGCCGTTACAGCTTTGTTGAAGTAATATTTTTGTAACGCATCTACTACTTCTAATTCGGTTTTGCTGCTAGTACTAGTCAACAATTCTATCTCATATTTTATTTGTTGTAAGCCTTTCATGCCTCTGAGTTATTTTTCTGGAACTGGGTCAAAAAACCTGGTTTTCAGATGCTCATACTTTTCTAAATCTTCTAAAGAATGATTGCCATAATCATTGGCGATATCAAATTTTACATTGTTGTTTGCTAAAAATGTAGCTACTCTTTCTAGCTCTTCGGGGGAACCTTTAATTTCAATCTTTGCCATTATTTACAAGTGCATTTTATATAGTGCTTGCCTAATTTAATACTATTCTTTGAATTCTGTGCGGTAAAATACCCTCGTAAGGTATATACCTATAAAAGTTAATTGGATTTTTAGAATTATAGCTGTTACGTTACGAATTCAGTAGATTTTCTTGAAAGTAGCGTTAATTGGGGTAAAAAGTAAAGGTTAATTAATTCGTAGTTGTACGTTAATAAAAAAGCCCATTAATAAAGAGCAACACTAATAGATTCTGGGGGAACTTTAGTACACTAATATTAAGGGCTGCTTCAATTTAACATTTTATTGGGAAATACAAAAATCGGTTTTTAGAGTTTAATTGAAGTTCATATCATAAAAACTACTTAAAAAGCAAGAAAGCAGCTATTTAGGCTACTTTCTAAAATCTGAATTTTTATTTCAGTTTTTGTTATAATTAAAAATGCCCACCGAAATTCGATGGGCATTTTTGGTATTTACCCTTTCTGCTATTGAAAGATTATATCACTTTAACCTATGTTAATTCATATACTTGATACTATTCTGAAGCTCCTTCAAAAATAGTGTTGAATATTAGTTTATAGGTACCTCTTGGTTGTGCTCTAAACTGTGGTCTAAATGCGAACAACACAACAGAACCCTTACCGTATGTTGCTTTGACCATAGCTGGTTTTTTAGCAATGTACTTTTTCTCGCCCATTGCCCAGCCACTCATTAAAAGGTCTTTCTCCGCATAGGTGGCAATTACCTCAACTTCTGGAGCAGGTGCATCTTTTATATCTTCTGTACCACCTTCGCCCTTTTTACTTTGCTTATCAATAACAAAGGCACGACTTTTATTAAAGGATACAGCAACGGTATCTTGCATACCAAATGCCAACGGATGCGTGGTATCTATACCTGTCTTGATCAATGAACCCGGTATAAAAAATTCTTTGCTATCTGTACCTTCCGTAGCGTCTTTTAAAGGTAAACCAAATTGCTCTATCACATAATTACTGGCAGCATCAAAAGCCATTAAAATACCGCCATTTTTTACGTAGTTGCTCAAGGCAAGCGAACCTTCTAAACCAATACCACCTGTAAACTTCTCTGGCATTTTTAATGGTGAGTTACCATGTAAAATTGATTTTGCGCGTTGCGATGGTATGATCAGTACATCATACTGCGATAAATCTTTTGTTTGTATGTCGGTATCGTGAAGCGTATCGGTCTCGAACGAATATTCATCCATGATAAAGCGTGTCCACCCTTCATCCATATTGGATACCCAAGATTTATACAATCCTACTTTTGGCGTATGTACCTTGGTCATTTCCACTTTTGGCTCAGCAGATAATCCAACAATATTTAAACCATATTCTGCCGCTAAGTCATGTATAGCTGCACTACTACCTGAAACAATATATGACCCAGCAGGATACTCCGTTTTACCCGATTTAAACGCTGCTTTGGTTTTATGTGCCGTACCGCCTGCTTTTAATACTTTATTGGTCACAGCAACAGATGCATTACTATTGGCACTTAATAGATATCCAAAGGAAGCATTCCCTTTTACGCTACCTTCATAGTACGGTGCAGCATCTATCACTTTTTCTGTAGTTACCTTGAACGGTTCTACAATTTTATCTACTGCAATACCCATTTGCATAGGCAATGTCCAACCGGCTAAATCATAAGGAGTGTCCGGTGGACCGCCTGGATATTGAAAACGCGTTGGGTAATTCTGCTTTTCCATCAAATCCATTAAATACGGTCTAAAGGCTTGTGCAGTGTAAATTACATACGAACCTTTCTCATATTTTTTTCCGTTGATCTCAAAATTCTTAGTGGCCTTTTCAATTTCAATTCCGCCCTTTAACAATACGTTTACCAGGTTTACAGCTTCAAAAGCATCCCACTGCTCTTTTGCTATAACATATGCGAACGGACCTTCCTCTTTTGATTTTTCAATTGCCGAAGCTCCCATTTTATAGATGTTGTACAAGTAGTTGCTCTTACGATCAGCTGCTAAATCCAGAGTTGCCCAAGTTGCGGTCAGCATATAGTCTACGGCATCCCGAAAATGAGATTCGCCACCTTTCCAAGGGTCCGGGTACATAATATCGGTACCATCTGTAGGTGTGCCACCTGCTACCGTTTTCGGTAATTTTTTTGGATCGTAATATCTTGGCGTTGGCGATGTATGCCCAACTTCGGTTAAAATACCGATCATGTTGTGGTAGTAAGGCACGGTACGCCCACCACCGTTCCAAAACATGGTATAAAAGTTATCGGCAATGGCACCTGGCATATTTTCCAATGAAAACCTTTTGGTCATTGCAGAGCCTACTTCACTTACGCCGGCAGTGATTGCCGGGTGTATTCTTGGGTTTACGGGATCTGCATATGGTGGTAATGATATTTTTGTCCAAGATGGTGAAGATTGATGGTGGTTATATACTATCTGCGGATACCATTCATTGTACAAGATCTTCGTTACATTATAAGTTTCTGGCATGGTATTCATAAACCAATCCCTGTTATTATCATGCCCCATGTAATAATGATATAAAACTGGAGGTCTTGACGTCTCATAAGCCGTACCCAAATTCTTCTTGTACCAGTCTACGACAATATCCAACCCATCAGGATTCATTACCGGCATTAATATCGTAATCACATTATCCCTAATTTTTTTAATCTCGGTGGTTTCTGAGGTAGCCAAGGTATATGCAAACTCAGAGGTCATTTGACCGTGCGCCAACTCTGTAGAGTGCATACCGCCGTCTATCCAAACCACTGCTTTTCCTTCCTCGGATAATTTCATGGCTTCTTCGTCAGAAACCTGAACACGGGCAAGTTTGGTACTAATATCTTTCCATTTATCTAAATCTTTTAGGTTTTCCTCACTAGAAATAAACAGAATATACATTTTTCTACCTAGTACCGTAGTTCCAATTTCTACTTTTTTGACACGATTAGATGAAGCGTCTAGTTTAGAAAGATAGTCTTCAATTTGGCTGTAGTCTGCCAATTTATAATCGGCACCAACTTTAAAACCAAAAACGTCTTCTGGTGAAGGTACGGTTTGCGCTATGGTCATGGGCATACACGAAATGGCTAGTACAAGGGTCAGCAATGCCGCCTTGTACCAAGAGTTTTTTGTAGTCATTTTTTGAATTAGTTTGTTTGAACTAGGAAATTAAGAAATAGTAAAGAGTTGCGTAAATCTTACAAACAAAGATTATGTTAAAAGAAATGTTAATTTCAGAGTTCGTGATTTGATGGGGGTGTTTTTGAGGAAATGGTTTATCCAAAATTTAAAAGATTATTTAATAAACTAGTAATATTTAAAAAATAACTCGTTCTAATTAAAAATTCAAATTAAATCAAAGTGTTCAAATCATAAAGATTTAAGATAATTCTACTTAAATTTATTTAAAGAATTCAATACATGAATATAGAAAAATTAATAGGACTAAAAGAGTCCGAAGACAAAGTTGAATTTAAGGAAGCATCAGGAGGAAATATTTCATACAATGGAGGTGGCAAGGTAGATATTTCAAAAAGAAGACGTTGTATCTTAGGGTATGTTATTGCTTTTGCAAATGAAGGAGGAGGTTATCTAGTTTTTGGCATAAAAGAAAGTATTCCACATATCGTTGTTGGCTCAAAACAAAATGAAAATACTACTGGAGAATTAGAAAGTAATATATATAGAGATACTGGTATCAGAGTGCTAACAAAAGAACTTTTCGATCAAAACGGTAAAAGGGTATTAGTTATTGAAATCCCATCTAGACCTATTGGAAGAGTATTTAAATTTGAAGATGTCCCACTTATGAGAGTAGGAGATCAGTTAAAGCCAATGTCAGATGCACAATACCTGAAAATCATTCAAGAACAGGAACCTGACTTTTCGGAAAAAATTTGCCTTGGTTTGACATTAAATGATTTAGACGATGATGCGATTAGAAAGATGAAAGAAGCATATTCAAAAAAGCAGAACAATACACAATTTTTGACTCTATCAAAAGAACAAGTTTTAACTGATCTTAATTTAGTTATAGATGACAAGGTAACTAATGCTGCAGTTATATTATTGGGTAAAAAAAATATTATACGAAAGAATATTCCACAAGCATCTATAATGCTGGAGTATCGAAAAGATGAAGGGAAAATAACATTTGACCAAAGACATTCTTTTTCCGGGCCATTTTTCCTAGAAACAGATTCTCTTTGGGAAAAAATTAATTTAAGAAATGGATCTTTTCCAATACAAGAAGGGCCATTTATTTTTAATATACCGTATTTTAATAATGAAGTTATTCGTGAAGCAATTAATAATGCTATTGCTCATCGAAATTATGGTCTTACCAGTGAAACCGTAATCAAACAGTATGATTCAAGATTAGATATAATAAGCCCTGGTGGATTTCCTGTTGGAGTAAATTTGGAAAATTTGATTACTATTTCAAGTACTCCTAGAAATAGATTATTAACAGATGTTCTTCAAAAAACAGGTATTGTAGAACGTTCCGGTCAGGGAATTGATAAAATTTATTATCAAACATTAAAAGAAGGTAAAAGTGAGCCAGATTATTCAAAATCAGATGCTTTTCAGGTAGAATTACGCTTATCAGCTATTATTGAAGATAAAGCATTTGCATTATTTATTGAATCTGTTCAATCAGAATTAAATGATGATAATAAACTTTCTGTACAAGAAATAATCCACTTAAACCATATTCGCAAAGTCACAACAAACTTTATATACGATAAGAATATAATTAAGCAACTTTTATCTAGAGAGTTAATTGAGCAACGAGGAAAAACAAAAGGTACATATTACGTCTTATCAAAGGCATACTACGAATTTTCAGATGAAAAAGGCAAGTATAGTAAAACCAATTGGGATAAGGATCAAGCATTTATAGTAATTCTTCAACATTTAAAAAAGTTTGAAAAAGCCAAAATGAAAGATTTTGTAGATCTTTTTCAAGGTAGACTTTCGAGAAAACAGGTAAGAATAATTGTCAGTAAGCTAGTAGAAAATAAAGAATTGAAAAAAAGTGGTATTGGAAAAGGTACCTACTATGATATAGGAGAAAATTATATTAAAAGTATGGAGGTCTTAAGTAAGGCTCTACATATAGGTCTACAACAAATGGAAAACAATAAAGAATAATACTCTTTTTGAAAAGACCATAAAGGACCAGAAAAGGACCAGAAAGACATGTAGTCACCATATAAAACTCAGAACATATGTTAATAACTCAGTATTATTGTTGATAAACAGAGGTTTTGAAAAAGACCATAAAACATGAATATTTTACTTTTAAATAGTAATATTTCTTAATGCTAACAAGTGATTGCATATAAAACTAACTCTATTAAAAATCAATTAAGTCAATTGAAAATTTTTTCTAAAAAGATGATTCTATACTTTAACATTGATTAATGAGGTAAGCCTCGAGGTATTATCCTATTAGAAAATAAAAAAACTCCTTTAAATCTAGTGATTTTAAAGGAGTTTTATGTGTGGTCCCACCTGGACTCGAACCAGGGACCACCTGATTATGAGTCAGGTGCTCTAACCAGCTGAGCTATAGGACCGGTAACAATTCTATATGTTGTTCTGTAATATCGTATTTCGATTTAAACCGGTGCTCAAACCAGTTTTTACAAAACCTTCGAATTGCGGATGCAATATTACTACTTATTTTTAACTGTCACAAACAAAATAAAGCTTACTCTTTAATTTCTTGACATAACTCTACCAACACCCCATTTGCAGTCTTAGGATGTACAAAGGCAACTAGCTTATTATCTGCCCCTTTCTTAGGTTTTTCATTCAATAAAGTAAAACCTACAGCTTTTAAGCGTTCCATTTCTGATACGATATCTTCCACTTCAAAAGCTACGTGGTGTATGCCTTCTCCTTTTTTCTCCAAAAACTTGGCTATAGGTCCATTAGGTTCTGTGGCAGATAAAAGCTCTATTTTGTTAGGTCCGGTTTTAAAGAAAGATGTCATTACACCCTCAGAAGCTACCTCTTCTTGTTTATAAGGTGCAACACCCAATAATTTTTCAAAAAGCGCATTAGAATCTTCCATGTTCTTCACCGCTATACCTAAATGTTCGATCTTTTTCATGCCTTATTTACTTCAGAGTGTATTATAGAGGGGTTAAGATACATTTTTCTATGTATTTTTGCAGTATGGAAACGCAAAGACAACGTAAAATAGCTGGGGTCATTCAAAAGGATATTGTAGACATTCTACAAAAGGCCGCTATAGATGGCGGGTTACGTAATACCCTTATTTCCGTATCTAAGGTTTCGGTGACAACAGACCTTTCTATCGCCAAAATTTACTTGAGCATTTTCCCTAATGAGAAAGCTGGAGAGTTAATGGAGGGCATAAAATCTAACCAACCCCTAATTAAACACGAACTTTCTCAACGTACACGTAACCAATTACGCAGAGTACCTGAGTTATTGTTTTATTTGGATGATTCTTTAGATTATATAGAAAACATTGAAAAGTCA
Organism: Maribacter sp.; assembly: GCA_020629415.1. GTDB lineage: Bacteria > Bacteroidota > Bacteroidia > Flavobacteriales > Flavobacteriaceae > Maribacter > Maribacter huludaoensis. Next base: position 30,731 of record JAHDDL010000013.1, read on the forward strand.
TTGAAGCGCGAAGAAAACCCAATAGAGAACAGAGATTTGTTACCCAAACGTAAAAAGAGCTGATCGGTTGAACTTTCCTCTCTATATCGCTAAAAGGTATGTGCGTTCTAAAAGTACCCAGAACGCGGTCAACATTATTAATTTTATCACTTTTTTAGTAATAGTCATTGGCTCTGCTGCTCTATTTATTGTATTATCTGCATTCGCCGGATTAAAAACTTTTAGCCTTTCGTTTACCGAATCTTTTGACCCAGACTTAAAAGCTTCACCCATAACCGGAAAGATTTTCAACCTTACTCCTGAACAGGAAGAACGCTTGCAGTCTGTTGACGGACTAGCATTTTTCTCTAAAGAAATAGAAGAAAAGGTATCTCTTGAGCACCGAGGCAAAAACCATATTGCCTATATAAAAGGCGTTGATAGTAATTACACTAAAGTAACTGGAGTTGATAGTACACTCTACATTGGCGATTGGACCATTAACGATACTCAAGTTGTTTCTGGTTTAGGTATTGCCAACATATTAGGGGTAACCATCAACCAGTTTCGGAGTCCTATGCAGATCTATGCTTTTAAACCTGGTAAGGGTTCTATATCGCAACAAAGTATTTCATCGCTCTATAATCAATTGCCCATGGTTATTGGTGGCGTGTATGCCGTAGAGGCTGATTTGGATAATAAATACGTTTTTGCCGATCTGCGATTGACACAAGCTTTATTGGAAAAAGATTCGCTTTCCATTTCCGGTATTAATTTTAAGATGGATGAAGGCGTAGAGCCAAGTGCCGTACGCGCAGAGATTCAATCTATATTGGGTGATGACGTTCAACTAAAAAACAGACAGCAACTGAACAGTACACTCTACAAAATGCTGAATACGGAAAACGTGGCTACGTATCTCATTTTCACTTTGGTACTTATCATTGCCTTATTTAATGTGGTAGGCGCTATTATCATGATGATTTTAGACAAGCAACAGAATTCTAAAACTCTGTACAGCCTAGGTACTACGATCAAAGAATTGCGCCGTATTTATTTTGTACAAGGCATTCTAGTTACCGGTTTTGGCGGATTAATAGGTGTTTTGCTGGGCGTGCTCATTGTATGGTCTCAACTTGCTTTTAGTTGGCTAAAAATAACGGCTACTTTAGCTTATCCGGTAAAGTTTGAATTTATCAATATTGTCATAGTACTGGCAACCATTTTTGTATTGGGCGTTATTGCTTCTAAAATTGCAAGTAGCCGGATCAATAAGAAATTGGTAGACCTCTAAGCATTGGTAAATTGGTGATCGCCGAATTTTTGCAACACCTCATCAAAAGCAGCGAATACCGAAGCAGAATCATCACTGGTTACCATTTTCATTCTATACTCCTTAAAATTAGGAATTCCTTTAAAGTAATTGGTGTAATGTCTTCTTGTTTCAAACACGCCCAAAGTTTCCCCTTTCCAATCTATAGACATTTGTAAATGACGACGCGCAGCTTCTACACGCTCTGCCATTGTTGGGGGTGCTAAATGGGTTCCTGTTTCAAAAAAGTGTTTTATTTCCCTAAATATCCAAGGGTAACCTATGCTTGCACGACCGATCATGGCGCCATCCAATCCGTATTCATCACGCATTTTCATGGCTGTTTCTGGTGAGTTTACATCACCGTTACCAAATACAGGTATGTGCATTCTTGGATTATTCTTTACCTCTCTAATAGGGTTCCAATCTGCACTTCCCTTATACATTTGTGCACGGGTTCTTCCATGTATTGCAATTGCGGCACAACCTACATCTTGTAAACGTTCTGCAACCTCAACAATTTTAATACTACTATCGTCCCAACCTAATCTGGTCTTTACCGTAATGGGTAAATTACTATGCTCTACCATAGCTTTGGTCAAAGAGACCATTAAATCAATATCCTTTAATATTCCGGCTCCCGCTCCTCTAGACACCACTTTTTTTACCGGGCAACCAAAATTAATATCAATGATATCGGGCTTTGACTTTTCTACAATCTCTACAGATTGTAACATACTGTCTAAATTGGCACCAAAAATTTGAATACCTACTGGGCGCTCCTTTTCATAAATATCCAGCTTCATAACGCTTTTTGCGGCATCACGAATCAATCCTTCCGAAGAAATAAATTCTGTATACACAACATCAGCTCCTTGCTCTTTACAAAGGGCTCTAAATGGTGGGTCGCTTACATCTTCCATTGGCGCTAAAAGCAACGGAAAATCAGGTAGTTGTATGTCTCCTATCTTGGGCACTGCTGTCTAATTTTGGGTTGCAAAGTTATATAAAAATACGGGAAGGGCATTACTTAGACTTTTTGATAAATTCTATGGTATTACAGGCTATTATTACTTGTTAAACACTTGTTAGTATAAACGGCGTAAATTAGTGTCCCAATGAAGTATTTATATACGCATCTAAATATATTTCAAATTTTAAATAAAGCTTTGACAATAACTTTATGACCCAAACGCTACTTATTGTCTCGCTACCTTTTGAGCCTATTGTATTTGGTGTAAAATTAAACATGCACCTTATTCTGGAGTACCTAGCTTTTTTTGTAGGGTTTAGATACTATGTATTTCTACGGAAAAAGAGCGCTGATGTCATTTCTTCCAATAACCGACTCTCCATAATCATAGGTGCTATTTTTGGGGCGCTGTTCTTATCAAGATTAGCGGCGTTTTTTGAAAACCCTATAGCCCACATAGATCAAGGTTTGCTTTATAACCTAAACAATAAAACCATAATGGGCGGACTCTTTGGTGGCTTGTTAGGTGTGGAGCTTGCGAAGAAGATTATTGGCGAAAAACATTCGTCTGGAGACTTGTTTACACTGCCTATCATCTTAGGTATTATCATAGGCAGAATTGGCTGCTTTTTAGCGGGTGTTAAAGAGTTTACCTATGGAAAAGAAACTACCTTTTTTACCGGTATGGACTTAGGTGATGGTGTTTTAAGACACCCTATTGCACTATATGAAGTGCTGTTTTTATCCGTGCTTTTCATCATCATCAAAAGGTTACAAAAATTAAATCTTACTTTTAAAAACGGAGATATTTTTAAGCTCTTTATGGTTACCTATTTCTCCCTTCGGTTCGGTATTGAATTTCTAAAACCCAACTCTTTTTATTTCTTAGGGCTAAGTAGTATTCAAATATTATGTCTAATTTGTTTGGTGTACTACCAAAAATTCATCCTACGGGGAATAACATATGTCAGAAAAAAACTATACCTATTATGATTTTACATTAAGCCTATGCCCAGAATGTTTACGTAGGGTAGATGCCAAAATCGTTTTTGAGAACAAGAAGGTGTATATGCTTAAAAACTGTAGAGAGCATGGTAGGTCTAAGGTGCTTATTGCAGACGATATTGAGTACTATAAGAACATAAGGAACTATAATAAGGCTTCTGAATATCCAAAAACGTTCAATACAAAAACACATTATGGATGCCCTTATGATTGCGGACTTTGCCCTGATCACGAGCAACATTCTTGTCTTACGGTCATTGAACTGACCGACCGCTGCAACCTTACCTGCCCTACTTGTTATGCGGGGTCATCTCCCTCTTATGGTAGGCACCGTACATTAAAGGAGATTAAAAAAATGTTAGATGTTATCGTTAAGAACGAGGGAGAACCAGATGTGGTTCAGCTTAGTGGTGGTGAGCCTACCATACATCCTAACTTTTTTGAAATTCTTGATTACGCAAAATCGCTCCCTATTCGGCATTTAATGTTGAATACCAACGGAATTAAAATTGCAAAAGATTTTGATTTTGCGAAACGATTGGCAACTTACGCACCAGATTTTGAAGTGTATTTACAGTTTGATTCTTTGGATGACCATGTACTACAAACCTTAAGAGGGGCAGACCTGGCAGATATTCGTCTACAAGCGTTAGATCACTTAAATCAATTGAACCTTTCCACAACATTGGTAGTCACATTACAAAAGGGGTTAAATGACCATGAAATGGGAAGTACCATAGACTTTGCCCTAAAACAAAAATGTGTGCGCGGCGTAACTTTTCAACCCACACAAATTGCTGGTAGATTAGAAAATTTTGAAGTAGATGAAAACCGTATTACCTTAACTGAAGTACGTAGAAAAATTTTAGAGCAATCGCCCATTTTTGAACCAGACGATTTAATACCGGTACCCTGTAACCCCGATGCCTTGGTGATGGCATATGCTCTAAAATTAGGCGATGAGGTAAATCCGCTAACACGGTTCATTAACCCTGACGATTTATTGAACGAAGGTAAAAACACCATTATTTACGAGCAAGATGAACAACTGCAGGGTAAAATGATCGAGCTTTTTAGTACAGGTAATTCTGTTGAAAAAGCTTCGGAAAATTTAAAAAGTATTATGTGCTGCCTTCCTGAAATTGACGCCCCAGAACTTGGATATGATAACCTGTTTCGCATCATCATTATGCAATTTATAGATGCCCATAATTTTGATGTCCGTGCCATTAAGAAATCTTGTGTACACATTGTAAACAAAGAATTTAAAATCATCCCTTTTGAAACTATGAACTTATTTTATAGAGATGATAAAATAGAACGATTAAAAGAACTACAAAACGAAATGATATGATTTTAGAGGTTGGTAATCTTGATGGTCTCGCTACTTTTTTATTTCTTATAATGTTCGGCCCTGCAACAGTATTTATACTTATAGGAGCTGTCTTGTTTTATTATAAAAAGAAAAAGGCAGGTAAAGTATTTATGATTTTAGCGGGAGTGTATTGCCTAATAAGCCTTGGTATTTGCGGTACCTTGTTATCACAGTAACTATTATAATCGCTTATTTTCGTCAGTATGCTTGTTTTTAGAATTATCGCGAATTTTAGTGTTACCAAACTTATACCTAAAACCGAATACAAATAGTCTACTCTCAGGTCTAGTACTTGTGATATTGTTCTGTTCCAGATAGTTTCTTGTAGAATATGTGTTTCCTTTATTAAAAATATCTTCTATTCCTATTGAAACACTAGCATCCTTGTTCCAAAATGTCTTTCTGAAATTTATACTCAATTTGCTGTAAGATCTAAAACTCGCGTTACCTTGAACATATGGAGAAATATAATTGAACGCCATATCTGCATACAACGATTCGTCTTTTAATAACGTAAAATAATTATTAACACGTAAGTATGTAGTCCAAATAGAATTGTCTATAATGGCATTCGTGTTTATATCAGCAAATTTATTTTGGTTGTAATATTGGCTCACAAAAAAATAAAAATACCAATACGAGGTTAAATATTTAGATACGCTGGCATCTGCACCAAAATTATAATTCGTTTCCAAATTAAGGTACTGTGCTTTAAGAATATTGGTTGTATTATCTTGAATAAATTGCTGTATCTGTTGGTCTGATTTTATACTTGTAAACAAAGCAAACTTAAAGTCCTTATCATACACATAATCAACTTCTATATAACTACGATAAGCTGGTTTTAAATTTGGGTTTCCTTCAAAAATAGAATTTGCCGATAAGTAATATTGAAAAGGGTTTATACTGCTATATCTAGGTCGGGTAATTCTCCTGTAATATTTAACCATGTACGCATTCTTGTCTTTTGTATAGGACATTGAGAAGTTTGGGAACAAATCAAAATACGAATTTTTATTCGCTGATGATAAAATATTAAGGTCTCCATTTGTATCTGTATATTCTGCTCGTAGGCCCGCATTTAACTTCCATTTTTCCCAACTGTTACTAAGGCTTACATAACCTGCATAAATTTGTTCGTCGTAATTGAAAATACCAGAAGCCGTAGGATTTATTTCTGCAAATGATTCATCAAAACCAGATTGTTGAATACTTGACTCCGAGTTTATATTTGCAAATCTTAAGCCCGTCTCTAAGGTAGACTGTTTTGATAACGGTAGTTTTAGGTCTGTTTGGGCGCTAAAAAGGTTTATAATCTGGTCTGAATTTATATTTAAGGTATTCTCAGAAGTATTCTCTGTAAAACCTTCTACAATGTCATTATTTAATTCTTGATTATCCTTAGAATCATAATAGGTAAAGTGGGCGTTTGTTGCTATTTCTGCCCCTTTATCATTCAACTTATGTACCCAATCTAAATAGTTAGATGTGTTATAGGTATCATCGCTTAATATATTGAGACCTTTTAAACGTGCTATTACATCTGCACCGCTACTTTCTATATCTGTTGATGAGGTATAAATTATATTGTTATCTGGTGAAAAACTTGAGGTAGATGAAAAGCTCAGTGTATTTTTTTCATTTAATTCAATGTCTAAAAAAAGATTTAGATTATGACTTTTTCCTTTAGATATAGATTTTTGCTCTGCTGTCCAAATCTCATTTTCTTGTCCGTCTTCAAAAAACGTGGTAGCATCAGAATATCTGGTCCAATCCCTATCATGGCTAAAGCTGTAGTTCGTTGAAAAATCCACTCTTTTACCTTTAAAAAAGTGATCTGTACCTACAGTATGCTTTGGCAGAATACCTTGTGTATATCTATTAAATTTAGCGCCGTTATACCCCGCAACAAGGTTTTTCTTCATTTTAATATCAATAAGTAAACCACCCTCGGCACTATATTTTGCTGGCGGACTCGTAATTACTTCTATAGATTGTACATTACTTGCAGAACTACCACTAAGTAAATTAATTATATCCTCTTCCGGTAGGTTGATCAGCTTACCATTAATCATAATATTTACCTTAGAACTACCATTTACGTACAACCTATTGTTCATTACCATTACACCAGGTGTACGCTTTAAAACATCCCAAATATCGCCATCGGAAATTGCGGTATTTTCAACATTAAAAATATGGCGATCTGCCAATTGTTCTAACTTCGGTTTGTTTTGGGTTACTACGACCTCATCCAATTCTTGAGCACTTTGTAATATAAGCGGTTCTATCTCAATACTACCGGTTATGGAAAGAATTTCACTTTCTACAGTATTTGCTATATAACTAGCTACTATACGGTAGTTGCCTGTGATGACGGACTTAATTTCATAAGCTCCTTGATCATTTGTGACAGTGCCTTTTATAAACTCTCCCTCTTCGCTCAACAAAATTATATTAGCAAGAACAACCGGTGTTTGTTGTTCATCCTTTACAAAACCGCTAATGATAAATTCTTGGGAAAATGCAAAAGAAATTGTAAGACAAAATAGAAACGTTAATAATAAATTTTTAAGCATTTAGTGTTCGTATTCTTACTAAATGTAGGAAAGTAAAATTGAATTATCTTACAATTTATTTAAGTTTTTCTTAACTAAAAAATAAAATGCTGATTATTAACCCGTTATAGTTAATCGAGACGTTCACGTTCTATTTTATCTATATCTCGTTGGTTGTCTTCTAAACGGAAATTACCAAAGTTGTATGTAAAACCAAACTTTACATATTGGGTTTCAGGAACTACTAAATACCTGTTGTCTTGATTTAAATATTTTGAAGATACATAACCGTTATATTTTCCTAATAAATCATTGGCACTTACACTTAATACGGCTCTATTATTAAAAAATGATTTTCTTAACCCCAGGGTTAAATTTGTAGTTTCTTCTTGTATATAGGACCCTTGTAACCAACCTGATAAGAACACCAACCCTAATTCTCCCTTAAAACTACCGTCTTTAGAAAGCGTAAAATAATTGGTTAGATCTATATAAGCTCCGTTAAACTTATTTTTATAGGAATATTCATTGCTTTGCAACGCAATAAAAGACTCTTCTTCATGAAAAAGAGAAATATAACTGTACAAGTACCAATTGTTAGTGATAGACTTACCATAAGTAAAATCAAACCCATAAGAGTTGCTTTCTAAAACATTCTGCGTAATATCCCTTAAAACGAAATTATCATTGTCCTGAAAGGTCAGTGTAGATATATACCTACCGTTGTCTCGATAATAGAAATCAAAATAATACTCCTGATTTAGAGTATAGTTCAAATTAAAATTATGGCTAAAACTAGGGGTTAGATTAGGATTACCTTCTTCAAAAGTACGTTCATTGATATAGGTCCTAAACGGATTTAAATCTTCATACCTAGGGCGTTCTAACTTTCTAGAATAATCAAAAGACAAACTGTGATTGTCGTTAATGTTATGTAATATGTAGAAAGATGGAAAAAGTTCAAAATAATCAAGGTCGTTAATGCTTGATACATTAACAGATACCCCAGAACTTTCTGTTTGTTCTACACGCAAGCCTGTTTTTATACTCCATTTTTCCCAATCTTTAGATAGGCTAAAATAACCTGCATACACCCTTTCATCGTAAGTGTAATCATCGGACAAATTAGAAATAAATTCGGTGCCATCATTCTCTAAAAAATAATCCAACCTACTTTCAGAATCAATAAAAGAACCTTTTACGCCTGTTTCAAAAAATACACTACCCAAATAATCAGTATAATCTATTTGAGCGGTCTTTATTTCTATCTGTTGATCGGCAATGGTAGAGAAATTAAAATCGCGTAGAAATGAGCCGTTTGGTTGAAAATAATCTGAGTTTACATCTTGATTTCGGTCTAAATCAAAATTTGTGTAGTGTGCATTTACAGTTAAATTTCCTTGGTCTTTAAACTGATGTTTAAAAGTAAGGTCGCCCGAAACATTATGCTTTTGTTCGCTTAAAAAACTATTTGTGGTAAAAAGGGAATCCAATACACCAGATGCATTTTTAATAGTAGTTTCCTGAAAAAAATCAGCATCCTTTTTTGGTTGATACTGTGCGTTGCTTGTTAGACTTAGCGTGTTCTTATCATTAAATTCATAATCTACTGATACTCCTGCACTATGGGTATTAGTGCGTATTATTTGATCAAAATCTGTATCCCACACAGAAGTAATACCGGTAATATCCATAAAATTGGTATTACTCAAAGTATTCTTAAATTCCTTTTTAGGTGTATAATTATAGCTTGCGTTTACGTTTAACCTTTTAGTCTTATAAAAATGTGATGTTCCAAAATTGTACTTGGGAAAAACACCTTGCGTATACCCGGCATTTACATTGCCTTTATAACCAACAGATACATTTTTACTGGTAACGATATTTAAAATTGATCCACCCTCAGCATCATAACTTGCTGGCGGATTATGAATAACCTCCACAGATTTTATATTCTCACCCTGGTAATTTTCCAACAAGCTTTTAACCTCTTCTGAAGACAGCTGCACTTTACGATCATTGATATAAATTGTAGTGGCTTGATTTCTCACTTTCAGTTCATCATTCATCATAATGACTCCAGGTGTTTGACGAAGAATATCCCAAGAACTGTTCTGAGAAATAACGGTGTTTTCTACATTGAAAACAATTCGGTCCACTTCTCTTTTAACTACAGGTTTATTGCTGGTAACGGTTACCTCATTAAGTTGTTCTGCTTGTTGCTCAATTATAATAGCTCCGATCTTAGTGTCCTTTATAATTTCTATTGCCAAATCATTAGATACTTGACCTACGTAAGATGCTTTTAGAAAATAAAGTCCTTCTTTAATATCTGTAAATAAAAATGCACCGTTTTCGTCAGCAGAAGTGCCTTTGGCCAAAACAGAATCTTTAGCCGTTACTAAAAAAACAGAGGCAAATGCAACTGGTTCTTGATACTGATCTTTAACCTCACCTTTAAGTTCAAAGGTTTGTGAATGCGCAAATTGAGAAACACCAATGATGAAAAATAAAATAGCAAGAAGTAGTTTCAATGGTAATTTGGGGTTGATTATCAAATCTAACTAAAAACGTCGTAATTTTTTACAATATATGTAATCCAAACTAATCTATGCAACAATAAATAGCTTACTACACTAAAGTTTAGCGCTATAAATTAGATTATATTTGCAATTGCTCTTTGGTACCGGGCGTTATTCCTGGTATAAATTAGCATTATTATTACTGTTACCGCTATGAAAAACATTAGAAATTTTTGCATTATTGCACATATTGACCATGGGAAAAGTACCTTGGCAGATAGATTGTTGGAGTTTACCGGATCTGTTACCGACCGAGAGAAAAAAGAACAACTTCTGGACAGTATGGACCTTGAAAGAGAGCGTGGTATCACCATAAAAAGTCATGCCATACAAATGGATTATATCTATAAGGGGGAACATTATATTTTAAACTTGATAGACACCCCAGGCCATGTAGATTTCTCATATGAAGTTTCTAGATCCATTGCAGCATGTGAAGGTGCGCTTTTGGTCGTAGATGCCGCACAGAGCATACAGGCACAGACTATTTCAAATTTATATTTAGCATTAGAGAACGACCTTGAAATTATACCTGTTTTAAACAAGGTTGACCTACCAAGTGCCAACCCAGAAGAAGTTACAGATGATATCGTTGATCTTTTAGGTTGTGATGCAGAGGAAGTTATACCTGCATCTGCAAAAACCGGTATTGGCATAGAAGAAATATTAGCGGCAATTATTGAGCGTATTCCTGCTCCTACGGGCAACCCGGACGAAGCCTTACAAGCTTTGGTCTTTGATTCTGTTTACAACCCTTTTAGAGGTGTTGAAACCTATTTTAGGGTCATTAACGGTGAAATTAAAAAGGGACAAAAAATAAAGTTTGTAGCAACCGATAAGGATTATTTTGCGGATGAGGTAGGTACTTTGAAGTTGACCCAAGAGGTTAAAAAAAGCGTTAAAGCCGGTGATGTTGGTTATTTGATTACCGGAATTAAAGATGCGCGTGAAGTTAAAGTAGGTGATACGATAACCGATGCGGCCAACCCAACTAAAAACCCTATTGGCGGATTTGAAGATGTAAAACCAATGGTATTTGCCGGTATTTATCCTGTAGATACAGATGAGTTTGAAGAGTTACGTGCTTCAATGGAAAAATTGCAGTTGAACGATGCTTCTCTTGTTTTTGCTCCAGAAAGTAGTGCTGCACTTGGTTTTGGTTTTAGATGTGGTTTCCTAGGAATGCTACACATGGAGATTATTCAAGAGCGTTTGGAACGAGAGTTCAATATGACGGTTATAACCACGGTACCCAATGTTAGTTACCATGCTTATACACGTAAAAACCCTGATACCCCAATTATAGTCAATAATCCTACGGATTTACCCGATCCGTCTGGTATAGACCGTGTTGAGGAACCTTATATTAAAGCTACGATTATTACAAAATCTGACTTTGTTGGTAACGTAATGTCTTTATGCATAGAGAAAAGAGGGCAAATTACGAACCAAACCTATTTGACGACCGAACGTGTTGAACTAAATTTTGACATGCCTTTAGCGGAAATTGTTTTTGATTTTTATGATAGGCTAAAAACGGTTTCTAAAGGATATGCTTCATTTGATTATGCTCCTATAGGTATGCGTACCTCTAAATTAGTACGTGTAGATATTCTTTTAAACGCCCAACCGGTAGATGCCCTATCTGCATTGATTCACGCTGACAATGCCGTTCATATTGGTAAAAAAATGTGTGAAAAGCTAAAAGAACTGATTCCTAGACAACAGTTTGATATTCCTATTCAAGCTGCAATCGGCGCAAAAATTATCTCTAGAGAGACTACAAAAGCTTTACGTAAAGATGTAACCGCTAAATGTTATGGTGGTGATATCTCTCGTAAACGTAAGCTTCTAGAAAAGCAGAAGAAAGGTAAAAAACGTATGCGACAAGTTGGTAACGTAGAAGTGCCACAAGAAGCTTTTATGGCGGTATTAAAGCTGAACGATTAACTTACTCTAACCACTTTCTAAAATCTGAAGTGGTAGAGGTACTGGTCATTGCTTTTTCTTTACAGCCTTTAATGGTTATAAGTAAACGGTTTTTAAAATGGCTCTCTATTTGTTCTATATAATCAATATGTACTATTTGACTACGATTGATTTTAAAGAACTTATTGGGCGATAGTTGTTGTACTATGCTGCCAATGGTTTGTGATATGGGGTGTCGTTTACCTTCTTTGTCAATGGCGATGCAGAAATCTCCTGAAGCTTCAATCAAACTAATTTCAGAAGTGTTCAATAATTGAATACCATTGGGACGCTTTATTACAAAACGCTTCTTATAATTGGTCTGCTCTTCTTGCAACGCAAGTTTTAATGCATTTAAAGTTTCGTTGCTCAGCTTACTATCATATTCGCCCTGCTTGAACAGAGACTGATATTTTTCCAGAGCTTTTATGAAATCGGTATTTGTATATGGTTTTAAAATATAGGCAATTCCGTTTGTATTGAATGCCTGAAACAAATAATCGTCATAAGCCGAACAAAAGATGATTGGGCAACTTACCTCAACGGCATTAAACAAATCAAAAGAAATACCGTCTAACAATTTAATATCAGACAAGATAAGGTCGTACGTATTAGCTTCTAAAAGCGTTTTACCTTCTGCAATTGATCTTGCCCAATGATTTGTTATATCATTATCAAAAAACGTTTTAAGGTGACTTAATAGTTTCTGGTATGCGGGAATTTCATCCTCTAAAATTAAAAGTGTCATATGCTTCCAATTAGTTCCTTAATTTAATTATTGGGATCGAAATCTTAAATTCCTTTTCACTTTCCTCAATTTTAGGCACCTTTTTGGAGAGTAATTGATATCTTGCTTTTAGGTTGATGAGTCCCGTGCCCAAACTATCCTTCGGTGATGCAAATTTTAATTTGTTGTTTGTAACTCTCAACCAATTCTCATCAATATCAATACTAGTAAGTATTTTATTTTCTCCACTTGCTTTGTTATGTTTTACTACGTTTTCTAATAACGTCTGTATAGCACCGGTGGGTAAAAATTTATTGGAAAAATCAATGTTCTTATGGATATGAAAACTATAATCATCCCCAAATCGGGTTTGTATCAGAAACATATAATTATCAGCTAAGTTCATTTCTTCAGATAGCTCCATGACCTCGGCATCTTTTGTTTGAATCAAGTATCTATAGATTAGTGAAAGACGATTTATATATTCTTTTGCCTTATTGGCATTACTGTCTATTAAAGCATCTAAAGTGTTTAGATTGTTAAATAGAAAATGAGGGTCTAATTGCGAACGCAAAAGCTTAAGCTCATTTTCCTTCTGTTGTTTTTGAATTTTTACAACCTGTGTTTGGCTTTCATAAAACTTCTTTGTCAACAAAATCCCCAAAGGAATACCTACATTATCCGCCCCGGCAAAAAGACCGTCCAATAATGCTCTGTGCCAAACCGGGTATGTTCTGCAATCATTTTCACATGACCAATACCCCGCAAGATTTTCTATAAAACCTGTAACGGTCAAGATTACAATTGCCAAACTAATGAACAAGAAATAGTTTGTGTTCTTCAATAAAAAATTTGGCAACAACCAATACATAAATAGCCCAATGGCAATGCATGCCATAATTATGTATGTTGGAATATCAACTATAAATTCTAACAGGTCATTACCATAAACATAATATTGCCAAAAATTAAGAAGTGATGTTACGCCTATAATGACACCCAGCAATATGAAGTCTGACTTATTTAGTTTCGTGTTCATTAACTATACTGTATTAATTATCTTGTTTAATACGGTTTTGTTCTTCTTTTGAAGCGTTCTCTCGCTTATTGTTTTTTCCGAATTTTGAACCAAAACTATAGTTCAATTGTAAAAATACATTGTTTCTGGCCCAATTAGAAACGATGGTTGCATCTACATTATCATACCTTACAGTACCTGTAAAAGGTCTTTGTATCAACTCTTCGTACTCTAAACTAACCTTTAATTTGTCATCAAGAAAACTTTTACTAATGGCAATATCAATACCTGCCATCCAATCATATTCAATAATACCTTCTAAACCTCCAGAGGTGTAATATCCGGATATTTCTGAATTGATTTCCCAGGGCAATTCATATTCAGCGCTCGTAAACCAGGTAATGCTCCACTTAGATAAATCTAGCTCAGGATCTAGATTTTCTGATGCGTAACGATTATGATTGGCAATTACACCTGTGTAACCGTCTAATCCGTTAATAAAACTTAAGGGTGCAAATAGGCTAAAATTCCAATTTTTGTTCTGTGCCAAATTGATCATTGTTCTAGAAGTCTCGGCAGATGCATCGTTTTGGGTTATGATTTCAAATAATTGATCTGAGGTTTCTCTATAACTTATATTAAAGAACGGTTGGTTTTCATACGTCAAATTAAATTGATAGCTGTTGGTAAAGGCAGGTTTTAGATTGGGGTTTCCTTCTTCAAAAGTAAACGGATCATAGAAATACACGAAAGAATTTAGCGAGCTGTAAGACGGTCTGCGAATTCTATAACTGTATGCAAGGTTAGCACTGATTTCTTCGGTAATTTCTCGGCTTAGGCTAGCACTTGGAAATAGCTTTGATATTTTTCTTGTTCTTGTTTCCCCAGTAGTGGTTGCAGTACCCTGGGTATCACTTTCTTCCCAACGCAATCCGCCAGAAAAACTCCACTTATCAACTTTTACGTTTAATTTAGAATACAACGCCAAAATTGTTTCGTCTACCAAGAACCTGTTGCTCTCTGCCGGTTGAAACTGAAAGACACCTTCCTCATCTTCTGTAAAAGATTGCAGATCACTATCTGATGCTACATCTGAAAATTTAGCTCCGGCATTCCAAGAGAAATTCTCATTTACCGTTCGTTTATAGTCAGCTTTATATGTATTTATTCTATAGGCTGCATCTTGAAAGTAACGCCTATTATCATAAGGTAATTCTGATGTACCTACCTGAAATAAATTGTTTTCGTTATCATACCCATAATCAACAAAATTGTAATCAAGTACCAGTTTGTTTTTATCATCCTTAAATTCGTAATATGGGTTTACGGTATAAATACTTCTGTTACGATCAAAACTATTATCGGTTAACAAGCTAATCTCTGATGAAGCACTTGATATGGTGGTATTGTTATTGGAAACCCGATCAGAATCGCTGTTGACTATTCTACCACTAACACCAACTGAATGCTTGTCTGACAGATAATAGTCAACACCTGCACCAATATTAATGATTATGGGGTCAAAAGCAGATTTTGAGGTTTGTTCATAAGTATCTTCAAGAACTTTACGAGAAAGTGTTAAATCATCTCTAGAAGTAGATTTTCTATATCCCGCACTTAATTGCCAATTAAGTTTATTTTTATAACTAGCGACTGAAGCACTAGTAGCATATTCAAATCTGTTCTCATAGCCTAACATTTGTTTTACATTACCATGTGTACCTAATTTTACGTTATTCTTTAGAATGATGTTTAAAATTGGTCCTGCCCCTTCTGCATCGTATTCCGAACCTGGTTGTTGTATTAATTCTACCTTAGAAATATTGTCTGCGGGCAAATCTCTAAGTAAGCTCGCCGTATCCATATAATCCGTAGTCTTGCCGTTTATGAGTATTCTAATATTACCTTGGCCGGCATAACTTACATTACCGTTGGTCAAAATAATACCCGGAACTTTTTTTACTACATCCTGTAGGTTGGTATTCACCATATCCGAGTTTTCAAGATTTACAATAAGCTTTTCTGCCGTTTGTTTTATTTGAGGTCGTTTACTTTTTACCACGACCTCATCTAAATTTTGGGTTTCTTCTTGTAAAGTAAAATCTACTTCCAAATCTGATCCTAATAATTGAAGTTCTTCAGATTTTTTAGTTTCAAAGCCCAATACCGATACTTCTATAACATAGGTGCCATCTGCGATGTTTTTAAATTCATAAACTCCAATATCATTACTAATAGCCCCGGTTACCGGCTCTTCTTTTCCTAATTCATAGAGAATGATATTGGCGAAAGAAAGTGGCTCTTTTGATGTGTCCGTAATTATACCGTTAATTGAATTTTGAGCAATTGAGCTAACTGTGATTAAAAGCGCTACTATTAGAAAAGCAAATCTTAATTTCATGACTGGTCGTTTTTTTATTGGATTTAATTGATATCGCAAAACTATAGTCCGGGTACTCTTTTATATAATAGATTCTGCCCAATTGGGATAAAAAAGGGATGAGTTGGGTTTATTTCTTAGAAAATTGTTTCCAAAATAAAAAAGTCTTACATATAACATGTAAGACTTTTAAAATAATCTAATTGATATTTTAGAAATCCGAAAGGAGATTCAAAGCTTCGCAAGTTGCGTCTACTACTTGTTGTGGAGACATCCCGTCTAAATCAGATTCATCTAACGTTCCGGCGCTCTCTCCGCCAACGGATAAATCATAAGTTCCGTCGCCATTATCGCAAATTTCAACTTTTTGGTCTGCAGCACTACATGATTTACATCCATTATCATCGTCATCTTTTGAACAACTCGTGAAAGTAACTGTAGCTGCTAAGGCTAAAAATAAAATTGATTTTTTCATAAAAACATTTGGTTTTGGTTGGTTTTTCTTACTCCTTAACGAAATGATTTTAAATAATATTGTCAGAATTTTTTACACGCTTAAAACTTCTATTACAGATAAATTAAAAAAAGTCTTATAAATATGGAGCTCAGAGAAAATAATACTTACTTAATTTTGATGACTTTTTTTAAAGCTGCTGTATAAAATTTTGTTAGACACTAATTTTGAAGATCATTATTTTTAATAGAAACCTAGTTGATGAAACTTTAATTCTGTTTTGCCTCTTCTTTGTCTGGGTCTTCATTAGGAAACATTTTGCCCAAATACGCAAGTTTATAACCCTTCTTAATATCTGTAAACTCTTTACTAAATGCGGTAATAATATGAATATTGCCTTCTGGGTCCAATAAAAATAAAGGAACAATATCTGCATCTGCTTTGGTAATCTCGATCAAGCCTTCATAATGTTCGGTATCATGAAGTTCAATTTCATGAATTGCAGGGAATTTTCTAGCAGCTTCCGTCAACTTAATAAAATCATCTGTGTGCGAAAACAGTCCTTCTTTTGGATTATTCTCTGGATCAGACATTTCATCCGCATCTACCAACCTAAAGGACCCGTTCTCCCCAAATGCGTCTTGAAACTTATCTATGGCATACTTGTTTATGTCTGAGTTTGCGGTCAATGCCATTAAATATCCAATATCGTTCAATTCAATATTATCGGTCAAATTATCTGAATATATGTTTGCAGAAATTGCCTCTAACCCCAGCTTTTCGGCCTTGTCAATATTAGATTGGTTATTGTCAATAAGCACAACATGCCTGTCATTCTTATGTAAATATTCACCAATTAAACGCGATACTTTTGATGCTCCTAAAATTAAAATTCCTTCAGATTTATTTAAAAATACACCTATTAACTTAGCGAAAACCCTAGCCGTTGTAGCATTTAAAAGTACAGTACCAAGTACAATCATAAACACCAAAGGAGTTATATACTCTGCTCCTGCTTCTCCTTTAGAAAGTAGTTTGGACCCAAATAAGGACGCTATACCGGCAGCAACAATACCTCTAGGACCCACCCAACTAATAAAAAGCTTTTCATTAAACTTTAAATTAGACCCAATAGAGCTTAAAAAGACTCCAAGTGGTCTAATAATCAATACAATAGCCAAGAACAGCGCTATCGTTTTCCATGTAAATATTAATTCTAGATCAGAAATATCAATGTTGGCAGCCAGTAGAATAAATAAGATGGATATCAATAAAATACTTAAAGATTCCTTGAAATAAAGTAACTCTTTAATGTTAGGTAAATTGGTGTTACCCATTACCATACCCATAACAACTACTGCCAATAAGCCAGATTCGTGTGCAAAAACATCCGACATTACAAAAACTCCCAATACTACGGAAAGTGACACTACATTTAATAAATAATGTGGTATAAAGTTCTTTTTGATTAAAAAGGTAAGGGCATGTGCAAAGGTAAATCCGAATGTAAAACCAAATAACAGAATTTTAGCAAACTCGATCAATGCGGTCATGGTATAGGCTTGACCTTCACCAACACTAATAAACTCATAGACCAATACTGCCGCCAAGGCACCAATGGGATCAATCAAGATTCCCTCCCATTTTAAAATTGCCGAAACATCTTTTTTAAGAGGTATGTTTCTTAATATAGGGGTAATTACCGTTGGTCCTGTTACAATGATCAAAGCAGAAAACAAAAAACATAGTTGCCAAGAGAGTCCAAATAAAAAGTAGGCTGCCAATGCCGCACCAAAGAATGTGGTTAAACTACCTAGAGTAATCAATTTAGTTATCACCGGACCAATATTTTTTATCTCCGATCGCTTAAGTGTAAGTCCGCCTTCAAATAAAATTATACTAATGGCCAGCGATACAAAATAATACAATCCTTCACCAGGAAAAAGACCTTTATCTCCGTTCCAAATTGGCTCTATAATTTTTGATCCGTCTTCAGTATACAATGTTGACAAAGGCCCAACGATTAAACCAATAAGAATTAATGGTAAAATAGCCGGTAGTTTTAAGCGCCAAGCCACCCATTGAGCAAGTATTCCTAAAATGATTATTCCAGCAAGCTCTAGCATTTGATTGATTTTGGATAAAAATAACAATTAAACGCCACTATATAACATAAAAACCAAGTGAACATCTTATTTTAAATGCAAGGTTCAATTGGCAAATTTCACTTAATAATAGTATACTTAAATAGTTGAACGCATTTATTGGAACCGGCTACTTAACAAATTACATGAGTAAGTTTATATTTCTATCCCTACATTACAGTCAACCTAACAGTTTCTGCCATTATTCCAAAAAAACTATTGATACCTCTCTTATAAGTAAAATTATAGCTTGGTTTATAAATTAACCACATAAACCTATCTGTTAAAAGGCATATGTTCAACGATATTTTGTTTTAGTTAAATGTCTAAAACAAATCAAAATAGGGGCTTTTAACAAGATCTAGTTAAACACTTTGAGCCATATTGAATGAAAAAGAGTAAATTAATTCCGGTAGAAAACTAAAAACATAACTGATAAAAGGCTTACATATTGAAGTTAAATCTTACAAAATATAGAAAAAAATACTATTGTAAGCATGACTTTTTTAACTTCGTATTACCCTCATGGCATAAGCTATTACTATTTATATAGTAGTTTTTAGTATAATTATATAATCCTTACCAACAAAAATGTCTGAAACCTTTAAATGGTCCATCTTAAAAAACCCTTTATTACACGGTTTTTTGGCATTTTTACTTGTTTTGATCATTACCCAGTTTATTGCTTTTCAGAAATACCAGCTTTATCAACAAACAGAACAGCAAGAAATAGAGAATAGGGTATCAAGCCTAAAAATCGATTTACAAAATATCTTAGGTCAAAGCTATAATGCTACACAAACGCTTGCATTTATTGTTGATCATTATGGTATACCAGATGATTTTGATAGCATTGCACAACTACTATTAAACAACAACAATAGTATTGATGCCCTTGAGCTTGTAAATGAAAAAGGTATAATTACCCATGTACACCCTTTAGAAGGAAACGAGGTCATTGGCATGAATATCCTAAATGACCCAGACAATAAATTTGGTGCCAAAATTACCCTAGAAAGAAAAGATTATTACACCGCCGGACCTATTTACCTTAAACAAGGTGGTTCTGGCATAATTGGTAGAAGACCCTTATATAAAAATGGAGATTTCAATGGTTTTGTAGCCGCTGTAGTACGCCTATCTACAGTCATCAATGCAGTTCAATTAGACAGTACCAACAATGAAAAATTCTCTTATAAATTAGTAAAAATCAATGCAGATAATACTGAAGAAACGTTTTACGCTTCTAAAAACATATCTAAAGAAAGCGCAACCACCTTACCACTAACCACTAGTCAAGGAGAATGGAAACTGTATGTCTACTTGGACAGTAATAAAATGAACTCTTCTACCATGCTTTTTTCATTATTGGGCATGTTACTCTCTATAGTATGTGGTATTCTTTCTTGGTCCCTAATGCGGCAACCAGCAAAATTAAAAAGAATAGTAGAAGAAAAAACAGCACTTTTAAAAGATAGTAAGGAGCGATATAAATCATTAATAGACGGGGCTTCTGACGGTATATTTTTAAATGATTTTCGGGGAAACATCTTAGATGTAAATCCTTATGGAATTAAAATGTTCGGCTATTCAAAAGTTGAGTTGTTGAACATTAATATAACAGACCTGACCATTGATGAGGAAACAACAAAACGATCAGTTAACTATGCTGAATTGCGAAAAGGGAAAACTATACGTTCAGAACAAAAATTAATAAAAAAGAACGGCACTATTTTTTACGGAGAAGTCAGTGCTAAAATGCTTGACAATACTACTATTATGGGTATTGTTAGGGATATTACAGAAAGAAAACAATTAGAGCTGGCGGCAGAAGAAAACTTAGTTAAGTTCAGTAAGGCATATAACAACCGCTTTGTAGGTATGGTCATAAAAGATCATAATAATCGTTTTGTTGACGCTAATTCTTATTTTCTAGATTTAATAGGATATTCTTTAGAAGAGATTAAGGGCAAATCTATATTAGAACTTGGTTTAATAGATTTTAGCGAAAATTTAAATGCCGACCCTGATATTCTTGCATTGAACGATTCTCAAAAAATAGAAAAATTAGAGGTTGATTTTATAGCTAAAAATGGTAGTATTCTACATTTACTACTATCAAAAGAGCCTTATGAATATTTAGGCGAAAACTATAGTTTAAGTACTTACGTTAACCAGACCGAAGCAAAGAAAACCGATGAAGAAAGGCAACGCTTAATCTCAATAATTGAAAATAGTCCAGGTTTTATTGGTCTTGCAACGCTATCCGGTGATCCATTGTATTTAAATGATGCTGGAAAAAAAATGGTTGAATTGCCCTGTGATTTTGATGTGAACAATTCAAAAATGTTCGATTTTTTTGAAGACAGTTACAAAAGTGTCATAATCAACGAGCATTTACCCACCATAATGAAAACAGGATTATGGACAGGAGAAGTACCACTTAAAAATTTTAAGACCAATAAAATAATTCCTTTAGAATTTTCTGGTTTTCTCATTAAGGACAAAACAACGAACAAACCTATAGCTATTGGGTCTGTAGGCTTTGACCTAACCGAGCGAAAGCAAAATCAAAAAGAAATTCTTGAACTACAAAGCAAGATGGATGCGGCAATACGCATTGGTAAAATTGGCTATTGGGATTTTGATATTGAATCGGCAACTTTTAATTGTTCTCCTCTCATGTACTCTATATACGAGATGGATGAAAGTACAATTTTAACTATATCGTATTTAGAAAGTATCATCCATCCAGACGACCTAGAATTACATAGAAAAAAAGTATATGACATTGTTAAAAATAAAATTAACCATGCCTTTACCTATAGGATCATAGTAAATGGTAAGGTCAAATATTTAATGGTAGAGGTAGAGGTGATCAGGGAACCTGAAAATTTAGCTATAAAATATAGAGGTACGGTAATAGATATTACAAAAGAAAAAGAAGCTGATATTGAAATTTTAGATTTAAAGAATAAAATGGAAATAGCCATGCGGATCGGTAAAATTGGTTATTGGGATTATGATTTTAGCACTAAAATTCTTTACTGGTCACCTAGACTATATTCTATTTATGATGTAGACCCAGCAACCGAAATAACTTTACCTTTTGTAGAAAGTCTAATGCATCCAGATGATCTGGAAAGTCATAGGGAGCTTTTAAGTAGCGTAACAGAAGATGTTGATACGTATTCGTTAAATTATAGAATAATTTTAAAAGATGGATCTATAAAGCATATTATAGCCGAAATGGAGGTCTTAAGAAACGAAGATAAATCTCCAAATAAGTATAGAGGTACTATTATAGATATTACAAAGCAAAAAGAAGCAGATTTTGAAATTCTAGACCTACAAGCTAAAATGAATGCGGCCATTAGAATTGGAAATATTGGTTATTGGCATTGGGATATGACCGGCAATATAGTAGAATGGTCTAAAGAAATGTATGCTATGCACGGCATTGACCCTAAAACAAAAATGACTCCAGATTTGGTAAGGGAAATTATATATGAAAAAGATGTAATTGTTTTAGACAAGAAACTGGCAAAGAAAAAAGGAAAAGGAGATGCGGTACCAAGTAATTATAGAATTCAACTAAAAGACAACTCATTTAAGTATTTCTTGGCCTTTTCAGAAATAGTCTATGATACTAATGGTGAACCTCTTATTTACCATGGTACTTCTATGGATATAACCAAGAACGTTCTATCTGAACTAGCACTTAAAGAAAGTCAGGAAAAATTTTCAAAGGCCTTTCAAACAAACCTTATGGGTATGCTAATTTTAGATGAAGAAAGAAGAGTGGTCGATGCCAATGAAATGGTTTATGCCATACTTAATACTACCAAGAAAAAATTACTGGGTAAGACCGTTATAGATTCTAAAGAAATTTTTATTGACGAAGTAGAGCGTGAAAGACTTTGGAAAAAACTAAAAGAAGAAGGTGAAATAGTAAACCAAGAATATAAAATAAGACTTAAAAATGGTGTAAAGAAAACACTGTTAATGTCTATAAAACCCTTGCATTTAAAAAGTAAGGTCAGTTATCTCGTCAATATCTATGATGACTCTAAGAGAAAAGAGGCCGAAAATAGTTTAGAGACACAATTTCATGAACTACAGAAAACCAATTCAGAATTGGACAGTTTTGTTTATAGTGCTTCACACGAGTTAAGAGCTCCATTATCTTCGGTCTTAGGATTGATACAATTAATTCAAATGGAAGATATCAACCCAAAACTATATGAACATTTAAACATGATGGAAAAATCTATTGAAAGATTAGATGATTTTATCAAAGACATCATTGAATATTCTAGAAATAAACATATTGCCCTTAGACTAGAACCTATAAATTTTACTACTTTAATAGAACATTCCATAGAAAGTTTGTGGTACTTAGAAAATACCCACAAAATAAATATTGAAATTAATGTGGACGATAAGTTCAATTTTATCTCAGATAGTAAGAGAATTTCAGTTTTATTGAATAATTTTATATCTAATGCCATCAAGTACCATGATGTTAATAAAGATAATGCAGCTATTTGGATCAATGTGAAAACCACCAAAAAAGAGGCAATCTTAATTATAAAAGATAATGGTGTAGGTATGGCAGAAGATCAATTGGAAAAAATATTTGAAATGTTCTATAGGGTATCTTCTAAGGTAATGGGTTCTGGTATAGGGCTTTTTATAGTTAAAGAAGTACTTTCTAAATTGAAAGGAACAATAAATGTACAATCAAAAATAGGTGACGGATCAACGTTTACTTTAAAAATACCAAATGAAGCAGGTAAATAACAGTATGGCTAATAATATTAATATTTTATTGATTGACGATTCAGATGTGGACAACTTTATTAATAAAGCCATAATTTCAAAAGAAGATAATATTTCTGAAATTACGACCATGACCTCAGGGTCTGAAGCGTTGGCCTATTTAAAAAATATTATTGAAAATGATGAAACTTACCCAGATGTGATATTTTTGGATATTAAAATGCCCGGTATGAGCGGATTTGAATTTTTAGATGAATATATAAATTTATCAGACTCGCTTACCAACCATTGTAAAGTATATATCTTAAGTTCTTCGTTAGATAATTTAGATTCTGAAAAAGGAAAAGAATATGCTGTTGTCAAAAAACATTTGACCAAACCTTTGGCACATCATATTATTGGAGATTTAATAAATGAAGATTAGTTTTTTAGCATAAGTACCATTGATGAGATAGGCTACTATTGGGTAATTTGATAATCTCGCTACTACAACATGATTAAGTCTTATTATCTAGCGGTTAAATGATAATACTTTCTTAATATTCCCAAGATTACCCTCACTTTTATTATTTTGCCCTTTATGAAAATTTATCCTGTTGAAACCGGTAATTTTAAATTGGATGGTGGTGCCATGTTCGGCGTAGTACCTAAAACCATTTGGCAAAGAACTAACCCGGCAGACGATAATAATCTAATTGATATTGCCGCAAGAAGCCTTCTAATAGAAGATGGCGATAGGTTGATTTTGGTAGATACCGGCATGGGCAATAAACAGTCTGAACGGTTTTTTGGCTATTACTACCGCTGGGGAGATTTTAGCATAGATTCTTCTTTAAAAAAGCATGGTTTTCATAGAGATGATATAACGGATGTTTTTTTAACACACCTACATTTTGATCATGTTGGTGGGGCCATTCAATGGAACAAGGACAGAACAGGTTATGAACCCGCATTTAAAAACGCTAAGTTCTGGACCAATGAAAAACATTGGAAATGGGCAACAAAACCAAACCCAAGAGAAAAAGCATCTTTCTTGACAGAGAATTTAATACCAATTCAGGAAAGTGGCCAACTATCATTTATAGATTTTGAGGATGATAATTTTCTCAAAAATAGTCCCTTAGGTTTTGATATTCGTTTTATAGACGGCCATACGGAGAAACAAATGCTGCCACAATTTTCATATCAGGGCAGGACTATAGCTTATATGGCAGATTTGATACCAACCGTTGGCCATATTCCCCTGCCTTATGTTATGGGTTATGATACTAGGCCATTATTGACAATGTCAGAAAAAGAACTATTCTTGAACGAAGCTGCGGACAATAATTACTATCTGTTCTTTGAACATGATGCGCATAACCAACTTTGTACCTTAAAATACACTGATAGAGGTGTTCGTTTAGATAAAATATACACTTTTAACGAACTCTTCAATTAATTTTACATTATAAACAAGAAACATTAACTAACAGTTGCCATTATATGACAAATTCATATTTTAAATCAATTTTTGCCCTTTCTATTGCCGCAATATTGACAGGATGCGGAAGTACTAAAACAGCAGGAGGAAGCGGATTAATTCTTACTCCTGTAGAAAACATAGATGCTACTCCTTTAAAAATTTCTGACCTCACCACCAGTGAAAAAAACAACTGGGGGCATTTAGATCTTGTTGCGGATACCATACCGGGTATGAGTGTTGATAAAGCGTATAACGAAATCATCAAGAACAAAAAAGGAACCAAAACGATCGTTGCCGTTCTTGATTCCGGTATCGATTTAAAACATGAAGACCTTGTAAACGTATTATGGACCAATACAAAAGAAAAAGCGGGTAATGGTATTGACGATGATGGCAATGGCTTTATTGACGATATACACGGTTATAATTTCTTGGGCGAGTCTTATAACGAGCAGTTAGAATATGTTCGTATGCTTCGTTTAAACATTGGTGACGCTGCTACTTTAGCAAAGGCTAAAACCAAACTTGACTCTAAATATAACGAAGCTCTTCAAGGTAAAGAGCAATATGAATCTATATACCAAGCCGTAAAAAATGCAGATGCAGATGTAAAGAAGTATTTAAATAAAGATACCTATACCAAAAAAGATTTAGCCGGTATAAATGCTACAGATGAAACTATGCAACGTAATGTTGCCATTCTAAATCAAATGTTCGGTATAAAAGATTCTATACCCGAAGTTCTTGATGAATTGAACAATGGTATCAAATATTATACTGAGCAACTTAACTACAACCTAAACAAAGATTTTAATGGCCGTGAGAGCGTAGGTGATGACCCTTATGATATTACTGATGTAGATTATGGCAATGGCAACCCTAATAACAGGCTAGATGATGAAAGTCATGGTACACATGTAGCCGGTATTATAGGTGCTGAACGTAACAACGGTAAAGGGGTTAACGGTGTTGCCAATAATGTAGCTATCATGAGTATTAGGGCCGTACCTAACGGTGATGAGTATGATAAGGATATTGCTAGAGGTATAAGATATGCCGTTGACAATGGTGCACGTATTATAAACGGTAGTTTTGGCAAGTCTTTTTCCCCTAATGCGCAATGGGTTTATGATGCCATAAAATATGCTGCAGATAATAACGTGCTTTTTGTACATGCTGCCGGTAACGATGGTGCAGATCTTGACAATCCTATCAATTCTAATTTTCCTAATGACCAAGTCAACAATGGACCTGAAATTGCGGATAACGTAATTACCGTAGGTGCTTTAAACCCTAAATATGGTTCAGAGCTTGTAGCTAGCTATTCTAACTATGGTAAAATAAATGTCGATATTTTTGCTCCTGGTACAGATATCTATTCTACATACCCAAACAATGAGTATGAATATTCTCCAGGTACTTCAATGGCCGCACCCGGGGTTGCCGGGGTTGCCGCGTTGGTAATGTCCCAATATCCAAAACTAACTGCTGCACAAGTAAAAAAGATCATATTACAGTCTGGTTTACCTATTAAGACCAAAGTAGTATTGGGTAAGAATACGGGCAAAAGCGGTTCTTTAGATGAAATCTCTACTTCTGGTAAAATAGCTAATGCTTACAATGCCTTGGTAATGGCCAGTAAAGTGGCTGCAGGGCAGATCAAACTTTAATTATATATATCTCTAAGATGACTAAATCACTTTTCACCTTTTTTACGGCAATTTTCTCTATAGGATTATTGGCCCAAAACAAGACCGATTATTGGCAACAACATGTTGATTATACCATGGCGGTCAATATGGATGTCGAAACTTTTCAATATACAGGTACCCAAACTTTAGTATATACCAATAACTCTCCAGATGAGCTTAAAAGAGTGTATTTCCATTTGTATTTCAATGCTTTTCAACCTGGTAGTGAAATGGATATTCGTCTACAGAACATTGCCGATCCAGATGATAGAATGACGACGCCCGATAAGAAAAGTAGAATTGCTTCACTTACGGAAAGCGAACAAGGCTACTTACATGCAATCTCTTTAACACAAGATGGCAGCAAAGTTTCCTTTTCTGAAGAAGGTACAGTGTTGGTTGTTGATTTAGCCAAACCGATAGCTTCTGGTGCAAAATCTACCTTTAACATGGAATTCAAAGGTCAAGTGCCTTTACAGATTAGACGTTCAGGTAGAAATAGTGAAGAAGGAGTCGCTTTATCAATGAGCCAATGGTATCCAAAATTGGCGGAATATGATTTTGAAGGTTGGCATGCCGATCCGTATATAGCTAGAGAGTTTCAAGGTGTATGGGGAGATTTTGATGTAAAATTGACCATTGATAAAGAATATACCGTTGGGGGAACCGGTTATTTACAAAATGCCGATGAAATAGGGCATGGGTACGAAACTCCCGGTACAAAAATTAAAAAACAAAAAGGTAAGACCTTAACGTGGCACTTTAAAGCTCCAATGGTACATGACTTCATGTGGGCGGCAGATCCAGATTATATACATGACGTTCAACAAGTGCCTAATGGTCCTGTTTTACATTTCTTATATAAGGATGATCCTAAAATTTTAGAGAACTGGAAGAATCTTCAGCCTAAGACTATTGAGGCAATGGAGTTTTTCAGTAATAATATAGGTAAATATCCTTATGACCAATACTCTGTTATACAAGGTGGTGACGGCGGTATGGAGTATGCAATGTCTACTTTAATAACAGGTAATCGTAAATTTGGAAGTTTGGTAGGTGTAATGGCTCATGAACTTGCACATTCATGGTTTCAACATATATTGGCAACAAATGAAAGCAAGCATGAATGGATGGATGAAGGTTTTACTTCGTTTATATCTAAACTTTGTATGACCGAAATAATGGATTTTGATAAGGAAAATCCGTTCGAGAGTACTTACAAAGGTTATAGAAACTTGGCTTTGTCCGGCAAAGAACAACCACAAACAACACATGCCGATCGTTATGCACTTAATTTTGCATATGGTATTTCTGCATACAGTAAGGGATCTATTTTTCTTTCTCAACTAGGTTATGTAATCGGTCAAGATAAATTGATGCAAACGATCCGTACCTATTACGATGAATTTAAATTTAAACATCCTGTACCAAACGATGTTAAACGTGTTGCAGAAAAAATATCCGGCATTGAACTAGATTGGTATTTAACAGATTGGACACAAACTACCAATACCATTGACTATGGTATTAAAGAAGTTTCTACAACGGAAAACAGTACAAAGGTAACCTTAGAGCGTGTTGGTCTAATGCCAATGCCGCTAGATATTCTAGTAGTGTATAATGATGGCAGCAAAGAAACTTTTTATGCGCCATTAAGAATAATGCGCGGTGAAAAAGAGAACCCTTATGAAGGTATTGAAAGAACTGTACTAGAAGATTGGCCATGGGCCTACCCAACCTATGATTTTGAAATTAATAAACCAATGTCTTCAATACAAGCAATTGTTATAGACCCTTCTCAACTAATGGCAGATGTTAATTTAGAGAACAATGTTTGGCAAGCAGAGTAATTTCTTTTGCTAAAATTTAAGATATTTATGCCCCCATCTTGGGGGCTGATTATTTTTAATAATTTCTTTTATAATGGATCGATCCTTCGGAAAAAAGGAAAAACTGAAAAGTAAAATACTCATTACCCAATTGTTTGAAGAGGGTAGGGGTATTTCCGTTTATCCGTTGAAATTGATTTATCTATCCTTAGAAAAAAAAGAAGCACATATTAAAACTGCAGTAACGGTATCTAAGCGAAATTTTAAAAGTGCCGTAGACAGAAACCATATTAAACGTTTACTAAGAGAGTCTTATAGACTCAATAAAGCACTGGTTTTTAACAATACAGATGCTAACTTTGCGTTTCTATTTTTATACCTTGGTAAGGATATGCCCACCTTTGAGCAGTTAGATCATAAAATGAAGCTCGTTTTAAACAAGTTTAAGCTACAGATTGATGAAAAAAATAGTAAGTAGAAAAATACTAGTACCCATAATTGCCGTCGCTTTTCTTTTTGTAGGAAGTAGTTATAAAAGCGATTTTTTTGAAATAGCTAAACAAATTGAAATCTTTACCACTCTGTTCAAAGAATTGAACATGAACTATGTGGATGAAACCAACCCGGCAGAATTAATGGATACCGCCATTAAAAACATGCTGAACGAGCTAGATCCTTATACTAAATTTTTAAATGAACAAGATGTTGAAACATACCGTATAAACAACGCCGGTGAATACTCCGGTATTGGTGCCATGGTACGTTCTTTTGATGATAAATTGTTAATTATAGAACCGCACCAAGGATACCCCGCAGATAAAGCAGGATTAAAGGCCGGTGATGAAATAATTCAAATAGGAGATATCAAAGTAGCCGATTTTGAAGATAATGCAAGTGAGCTTTTAAAAGGAGCTAACGGATCTACTATTAATGTTACCTATAAAAGACAAGGTAAAATAAACACTACAAGTATAACACGAGAAGGTATTGAAGTAGATGCGGTACCATTCTTTAAAATGATAGATAACAAAACCGGTTATATCGTTTTAGCAAAATTCAATGCAAAAGCAACCGAACAGACAAAATCCGCTTTATTAGATTTAAAGGGAAAGGGTGCTGAAAAAATCATTTTGGACCTAAGAGGCAACCCTGGTGGTTTATTATCCGAAGCTATTAACGTTACCAACTTATTCGTCCCAAAAGGAGAATTGGTAGTAACTACAAAATCAAAGGTCAAAAAATTCAACAGAGAATACCATACCAACAACCAACCTGTAGACGAAGAAATTCCGTTAGTGGTTTTGGTAAACGGTAGTAGTGCTTCTGCCAGTGAAATAGTTTCAGGTAGTTTACAAGATTTGGATAGAGCAGTGATCATGGGCGCCAGAAGTTTTGGAAAAGGCCTGGTACAACGCCCTCTTAAACTAACGTACGGTACACAGTTAAAGGTTACTATTTCTAGATACTATACCTCTTCCGGTCGTTGTATACAATCTTTAGATTATTGGAACAGAGATGAAAGCGGTAAAGCGGTACGTAATAACACCTTCAATGATTTTACGACCCGTAATGGTAGAAAAGTACAAGATGGTGGTGGTATTCTACCAGATATTGAAATAGCAACTTCTAAAACTAATGACCTTACATTGGCTTTACTTCAAAACAATATTATTTTTGATTATGCAACCAACTATCATTATACCCACAAATATGACAATGTTGCCGAGTTCAATTTTACAGATGCCGATTTTAGCGCTTTTAAAAATTATGTAAAACAAAGTAACTTCTCTTTTGAGACCAAAGCGGAAGAAGCAATTAAAAAGGCGCTCTCAGGCGATGAAAACGACTTTTTAGGCCCAGATGTCAAGGATAGTTACAAAACGTTGTTAGCCAACATTGAAAAGGGCAAACTAAATGCATTGGACAAATACCAAAGCGAAATTCAAAAGAATTTAGAAGATGAAATAGTAAAGCGCTATTTTTATAGAGATGGCCTGTACCAATATTACTTGAATAATGACGAAGCTATTTTAGCAGCTACAGAACTATTGGGCAATAACTCAAAATATAAAGCTATTTTGAAATAGGACTACTGATAATTACACGCTTTTCTATCTGAAATTTCATAGTACTTCTTATAGTTCAATGCCCTGGGGTCCGTACATCCTTTTAAGTTGCGTATTTCAATGTTCTTAAAATCAATAGGTTGACCTTCGCTTTGCAAAGCTATAAATCCTTCTTTCAAGAGTTTACCATCTTCTTTCATCTTAGGATCGTAACCGTTTGCAACACCGCCCCCTATTTGTGGTTTTGTGTATTCCAATACTGTTTTACCATTGATTATATGTTTAACCAATGAATCATGATATACCATTAATTCTGCCGTTACCCATTGATTTCCGTAATACGTATCTGATGTTGATTTAATGCAATGTCTAGGGTCTATTTTACCTTCATAAACCACATCTGTACCTGGTGAGCACATATTACCTGTTGGTCGATCTACACCTTCTTCAACCCCTGCTAAAAATTGTATTTCTACACTTATAGGCCAATCTTGTTCTTTTAACATGGTTTGCGGATCCTGTGAATGAAACATGACACCACTATTCAAAATAGTATATTCAGGTGCACCTTCATATAATTCACCTACAAATCTATACTGTACCTTAAAATGAAAATCTGAAAAAGGCTTATCATAATATAAATGCGAAAATCTATTATTAAAATCTCCCTCATATTTATCATATCTTACCTTGATCATTTCATCTTCTGCCCTAAAGGTATCCGCATAGTTATCACCAACCTCATAATGGTACACTTTGGTAGTCCATCCACTTAAATCATTTCCATTGAACATGGTTTCCCAACCATCGTCCGTTATTTGCGAGGTAAGTAATCCGCATCCAAATAAAAATAAAAGTGAAGTTCCTAATAGTTGAGTTTTCATGTTGATGTGTAGTTGATTCTTTTAATGTGAGCATTAATAAAATATATATACTTCTAAATATACTTAATGTTTACATACGTTAAGTACTATCTATAAAGAAACAACTTCAACTATAAGCTGAACATTAACTTGAATTATGGCAATTAAATGCCAATTCTATAAACGATTTTTAAAAAAAACTTTGACTAAAATGCTATAGTATATATGAAATCAGATAATCAATTCAATTAAAATTAAGGCTTATGGAAAACTGACGGAAGATAAAAATTTGTATATATTGTGTTAAAACGAATTAGTATAATACAGGTCATATAACCTATACACATGAACCAAATTTCTCGATTAAATTAGGATAAAAGGGCGTTTATTTATCAAAGTAATTTTAAACATTCCTATTTCTTTAGTATTACTACCTGCTGATCATTACATTGTAGATTGTAAAAGTTTACAATGTCCCTAACATGCTTTTTCTTGAATTCTTTACTTTGAATTTTTTCTACCAAAACGGGGCAATCGGAAAAATAGGTAGAGGCTGCATTTTTAAAATTTTTACTAAAAAGTTGATTAGATCCAAGGTGCGTAATTTCTCCGTTCAAACCTCTTCTAACATAAAGGTTTTTTATATCGTAGTAAGTACCATGCGCCATATTCATTTGCCCATTGGCACCACCCACGAACATTGGCGAAGAATATCCAGTTTGTTCAAGAATATATAAGTTGACCATACCTATCTCTAGTTCCCTTACAACATTGAAGTAGTCTTTCTTGGTTTCTAAATAAACATAGGTAGATGGTTCTTCCCTATCATTGATGACTACCTGCTCAAGTTCTTTAAAATGGAATTTTTTAGGTTTATCTCCCTTATTTTTTTTGAATTTTACTTGATTTCCGTTAATAAGTTTGGCTAAACCTTGAATTTTGTTTCCGTCCTTAAAATAAATTGTAGCTGCATCTTTTTGGGCAATAGCTATTGATGATCCTACAAAACAGCCGATTAAAACTAGAAGAGTGGTTTTTTTCATAGCACGTAATTGATAGATAACTATCATAAAACGGGCACAATTTTAGTATGTTATAATTTTTATCTTAAAATCGATGAAACACCTTTTAAGCAAATGAACGCCCTAATCTGTTATTGGCATAGTAATATTTAGATTCTGTAACAGTGGGTCTTCTTCATTCAACAAACGTTTTGTTCTTAAATATCTACCTACATTGAAGGCATCATAATTTGGTGCATCTTTATCTACACTACTTATGCGCACCATTTCAGATGAATGTATAAATTGATTATCGCCTATCCACATACCTACGTGTACCACTTTTTCTGATGTACTTTCTGTTGCCTTTCTTCCAAAAAACAACAAATCCCCTTTTTTCAATTTGCTAAAATCCGCAATAGAATCTATAGGTTTACCAGCGTGTACCTGTTGAGATGCATCGCGTGGTATTACCATACCGTTTAAATAATAAATAGTTTTTGTATAACCACTGCAGTCTACACCTTTTGTGGAGGTACCGCCCCATAAATAAGGCACACCCATTAATGTTTTTGAGGTTGCAACAAGTGAATCTGTATTAAAACTTAAATTTGAAAGCCAAGTGTTATATTCTTCTGCTTCGGTCTTTAAAATATATGACTGCCTGCCATCTGGAAATTCAACCTTATAAAATTCATCATCGCTGCTTACTAATTTTAATAAACTACCGGCAACAATATCTGAAGTTCTACCTTCTGCCTCTGTAGAATTAAAAGCATGCCCATAAGTATTAACGTAAATGATTTTATCTGCCATAATCCAATTTTTAATACTTTGTGTATTCATTAATTGAATTCCGCCTGGATCAACCCATGCCAAATACTTATCCGGTGTTTGTATAAGGTACCAATCCCCTTCTTTTTTCAAGACATTTACAACGGTACCTAAAGTTGCCTGTGTAGCCAGTTCTGCAGAATGTTTTGGGTTACTTCTAAGGTTGGCGGCAGAAATGTTTATAACTGCCTTGGTCATTCCTTCTAATTCCTCTGTAGGTAAAATTTTTATCTCATTGGTAACGCTAATTCCTTTTTCTTTTAAAATAGTATTTAACGTATCTATGGCTAACGGTAAATTTGTTTCACCTACCAATGTAAACCCAGACGGACCATCTAATACTTCTAAATTAAAAAGTGCCGTACGCTTATCTGGTGCAAATGTATTTTTTATGCTTTCAATTTCTTTTACCAATAATTTCTTTTCGTCTATATGCACACCACATGCCGTATTTAAAGCAATCAAAATCAATACAAAAGACCTCTTTAAAAATATTCCCTTCATCTGTAAAATAATTTCTAATAGTATTAGCCTTGTGAAATTATGTAATTTTATCGCAAATGAAGAAACTAAAGGTCATAGAACTTTTTGCGGGCGTAGGCGGATTTCGCTTGGGATTAGAGGATACCGAGAACTACGAGGTAGTTTGGAGCAACCAATATGAGCCTAGTACAAAAGCGCAGCACGCCTCTAAGGTCTATGAAGCTAGATTTGGTCCTAAAAATCACAGAAACGAAAATATTTCTGATGTACCGACCAAAGACATACCTGATGCCGATATTTTAGTAGGAGGTTTTCCTTGCCAAGATTATTCCGTGGCGGCCACACTAAACAATTCTAAGGGACTTATTGGTAAAAAGGGTGTTTTATGGTGGAGCATTCATAGAATTTTATCGGAAAAGAAAAATCCGCCTAAATACTTATTTCTTGAAAATGTAGATAGATTGTTAAAATCTCCATCAAACCAAAGAGGTAGAGATTTTGCCATCATGCTTAAAAGTTTAGATGACCTAGGCTATGCCGTAGAATGGAGAGTTATCAACGCTGCAGATTATGGTATGCCACAAAGACGTAGACGAATTTTTTTCTTAGGATACCATAAATCTACACCCTTATACAAACAATTTAAAAAGTCCAAAGCCGAAGATTGGATTTTTGAAAAAGGAACAATAACTACTGCATTTCCTATTACAAGTACTTCTTCTAAAATGATTTCTTTTGATATCACTGATGACCTTGTTACACTATCTGAGAATTTTAATCTAGGCGAAAAATTATCCCCATTTCAAAATACCGGTGTGTTCGTTAAAGGTAAAGTACATACTACTAAGACCGTAGCCAGCTATATTGGTAAAAGAACGGTATTGGCAGATGTTTTACAGAAAGGACAAATTCCCGAAGAATTTTACATTCCTGAAGAAGAACATGATAAATGGTATTATCTAAAAGGTGCCAAAAAAGAAACCCGTACCTCTAAATCTGGTTTTGCCTACCACTATAATGAAGGTAGCATGATTTTTCCTGATGCGCTAGATAATGCCTCAAGAACAATCATAACTGGTGAAGGCGGTAAGAGTGCATCACGATTTAAACATGTTATCAACACCAAAAAAGGGCTACGTAGATTAACTCCCATAGAACTGGAACGTTTAAATATGTTCCCTGATGATCATACTTTATTAGAAGGGATTTCCAATACCAAAAGAGCTTTTTTTATGGGCAATGCTTTAGTAATTGGTGTAGTTAAAAAAATAGGTGAGACGCTCTACGAAAAAATAAAATCGACCTAATTTAACTTTCTCTTCTATTGCTCTCTAAACTTACTTCGTTAGTACCTTTCTTTAAATGAGAATTGCAAATTAAAAATATTTTATACTTAACATATTGTTAATCAACGTTTAAAATTAGGAATTGTCCTTTTTTTTGTTATTTTAAGTGTTATGGTAAAAGTAGAAAAATCAGAAAACAC
The DNA here is from genome assembly GCA_020629415.1 of Maribacter sp. GTDB lineage: Bacteria > Bacteroidota > Bacteroidia > Flavobacteriales > Flavobacteriaceae > Maribacter > Maribacter huludaoensis. The sequence continues at coordinate 65,706 of JAHDDL010000013.1, forward strand.
AGCATTTTTAGAAAAGTCAATTCAACATTTAGAAGCTACCGGTTTCGAGAATATTAAAGCTGATATGGAAGGCTATGAAACCCCCAAATCATATTCAAGAAAAGGTTTGGAAGACAATGTTACTCCAGATATTGTAGCTATCAAAAACGGTAGAAAATATTATTTTGATATTAGCTTAAAATCACCAAAAACCAGGTTGCTAAAATCTAAGTGGTTGTTTTTAGATACTTTGAGTAGAATGAATTCTAATAGATTTAGAATTATAACTACCAAAGGCCATTACAAGTTTACAGATAATATGTTAGAGGATATTAACTTAAGTAATAAAACGCCTATCAAGATTTAAGTTTTTGAATATAACTTATTAAAAAAGACCGCTAATAGCGGTCTTTTTTATTTTTTCATCATTGCTATATGTGGTATACCATCTTCCAGATATTCTTCTCCTGTCGATTTAAAACCTAAATCTGTATAAAATTTGGTAAGGTATTTTTGAGCAGAAATTTTTATTTCATTTTCGTTAAAATGTTCTTGAACAGCAGTAATAGAAGCTTTCATTATTACTTTTCCATAACCAAATTTTCTATAATCTTCATGCACTGCTACTCTACCTATACTAGCTTGATCAAAATAATCACCAGCTTTAAAAATACGGGTATATGCCACTACGGTTTTATTTTTATATCCTATTATATGAATAGCCTCAGAATCTTTACCATCTATATCTTGATACACGCAATCTTGCTCCACTACAAAAATTTCACTTCGTAAGCGTAGTACATTATATAGTTCTTCAATATCAAATTCTTTGAAACTCTTTACCTTAATATCTAACATAAAAATTGTTCAATTAATTAGTTATGTTCATATCTATTATGAAATAACTATATGATTTATAAATGGTTATAATAACTATTTTAGGTTATTAACATAGTTGTAATAACTATCTATTATAGCGGAATCTTTTCAATTCTACGTTCATGCCTACCTCCATCAAAAGAAGTGGTAATAAAGGTAGATACCATTTCAAGTGCTTGCGGTAACGCTATGTATCTTGCAGGTAAGCTTAAAATATTTGCATCATTGTGTTCTCTAGCCAGTTTAGTGATTTCTTTGGTCCAACATAATGCAGCTCTTACCTTTTGCTGTTTATTGGCTGTCATACTAGCCCCATTACCACTACCACAAATTAAAATACCAAAATCAACGGTACCATTTTCAACATCAAGAGCAACCGGGTGTGCAAAGTCTGGATAATCAACACTATCCGTACCATCAGTACCATAGTTGATAACTTCAATTTGTTTAGATTTTAGTAAACCTATAATAGCTAACTTGTATTCTGTACCGGCATGATCGTTACCAATAGCTATTTTCATATGCATAGTATTTAAAGGTTAATTGTTCAAGATTAATATCCAGTGGGGGTGGAACAAAACTTAGCTAAAGGTACAATAATCAGTCATTCACAACAAAAAACGAGGGGTTCACAACAATAGTTATCAAGTCATTAATAAAAATTGTTAATTAGTATGTTATAAGGAAGATTACTTAATGCATAAATTGTTTAGAAAAAGTTGCTAAAAAATTTGGTTATTAAGGTTAACATCTGCTTACACTTTTAATCCTCTGAAGACGAATTTAAATATTAGAAACTATTAGAGGATTTTCATCAAATTAACACCCCTAGTTAACATTAAAATTACATTTAGTTATTAATAAATTCATGTTAATAGCACTTATAAACCATGTTTAATAACTTCTCAAAATACTGATTTTCAATTATAGATTCATAAAATATATTGTCAACAAGTATTAGTATCTCATAAAGACAAGAAATATAGAAATAAGTTATTCTAGATATTAACAAGCTATAATAACCATTAATATTTAATTTAATTTAAAAGAAAAAATGTCTAATATGATATATATGTTAATAACAACTCGTTTACTTAACTTTTCAATAAGAGGTAGAATAACAGGTACTGGATTATAATTCGTAATTTTCCAATAAATTAAAAGTTTAATGTCGAAGAAGAATAAGAAGGCGAAGAATCATAGAAAGAACGAAATTACTAAAGGAATTTTTACAGTTCTTGAAAAGGAACCTAATAAAAGTTTCAACTATAAGCAGATAGCTGCAAAGATTAAGGTTACAGATGCTCAGGATAGGAATATACTTATCAAAAGATTAACTGAGCTTAAAGAGAAGAAAAGAATTCAAGAAGTAGACAGAGGTCAGTACAAAGTTTTGGAAAACACTAAAACTTATTATGAAGGTACTGTAGACCTTACAGGCAAAGGTAATGCCTATATTGTGATAGATGGTATGGATGATGATGTCTTCATTCCGTCTAATAAATTGAATAAAGCTTTTCATAAAGATAAGGTTGAAGTTTATATCTATCCACGAAAAAAGAGCAAAAAGCTTGAAGGTGAAATAGTTAAAGTACTTGAAAGATATAAAACTACTTTTGTAGGTATTGTTGATATGCAAAAGACATTTGCTTTTGTAAGACCTTCAGATTTTAGAATGTATACCGATATTTTTGTCTCTAAAGATAAATTGAACGGTGCTCAAGATGGTGAAAAGGTTTTGGTTGAAATCACTGACTGGCCAGCAGATGTAGATTCCCCTTTTGGTAAAGTTACCGAAGTATTGGGTATACCTGGTGAGCATGATACGGAAATTCATTCCATCTTAGCTGAGTATGGTTTACCTTATTCCTTTCCTGCAGATGTTCAAAAATTTGCTGATGGTTTGGATACCAGTATAAAAGAAGAAGAAGTAAAAAAGCGTAGAGATTTACGAAATGTACTAACCTTTACCATTGATCCAAAAGATGCAAAAGATTTTGATGATGCCCTTTCTTTTCAAAAATTAGAAAATGGTAATTACGAAATAGGTATTCATATTGCAGATGTTTCTCATTATTTGCAAAAAGATACCATTTTAGATGATGAAGCTTATGAGCGGGCAACCTCAGTGTATCTGGTAGACCGTGTGGTACCTATGTTGCCAGAAGTACTATCTAATAATGCTTGTTCTCTAAGACCTAATGAAGAAAAATATACTTTTTCTGCCATTTTTGAACTAGATGCAAATGCTATAATAAGAAATCAATGGTTTGGTAGAACGGTAATTGATTCTAATGAACGTTTTGCATATGAAGAAGCTCAATATATCATTGAGAACGGTAATGGTAACATCCCTGAGGATATTTCAATAAGAGAGACTGCTTATAGCGTTTCTAACGAAGTTGTTGAAGCTACGTTAGAAATGGATAGGCTTGCCAAAATAATGCGCTCTAAGCGTATGGATCAAGGTGCACTCTCTTTTGATAAAGTTGAGGTTCGTTTCAATCTTGACGAGAACAGTGAGCCGATCGGAGTTTATTTCAAAGAGTCTAAAGATGCCAATAAGCTTATTGAAGAATTTATGCTTTTGGCGAATAGAAAAGTCGCTGAATTTATAGGTAAACAAAAACCAAAAAAGACGTTCGTTTATAGAATTCATGATGATCCGGATCCGGATAAGTTAATGGCTCTGAACGGAATTGTATCAAAATTTGGTCATAAATTAGATTTTAAGGACAAGAAATCCATTAGCTCTTCTTTGAACCAATTATTACAGGACGTAAAAGGTAAAAAGGAACAAAATATGGTAGATACGCTTACTATACGTAGTATGAGCAAAGCTATTTATACCATAGATAATATTGGTCATTATGGGTTGGCTTTTGATTATTATACCCATTTTACTTCTCCGATCAGAAGATATCCAGATGTTATGGTACACAGACTGTTACAACATTATTTAAATGGTGGTAGTTCTGTCAATGCCGAAGAATTTGAGAAGAAATGTAAGCATTCCTCAGATATGGAATATTTAGCATCAAGTGCTGAAAGAGATTCTATTAAGTATATGCAGATCAAATTTATGCAAGATCATAAAGATGAAGAATTTCGTGGCGTTATAAGTGGTGTTACGGAGTGGGGAATATATGTTGAAATCATTGCTAATAAGTGTGAGGGCATGATTCGTATTAGAGACATCAAAGGAGATTATTATATCTTTGATGAGAAACAGTATGCCATTGTAGGTGAACGTACTAAAAAGAAGTATACCTTAGGAGATGAGGTTACAGTCATGGTAAAGAGTACAGATTTAATTAAAAGGCATTTAGATTTTGCCTTGATACCGGATAACCTAAAATAATTTGGAATAGATTTTGGTATAGAATGGCTGAATTAAGTATACCCTTTGTTCATAAGTGTTTACTTACTTAAATTACATAGAAAAGAATGAAACAATTTTTAGTTTTAATGTTTCTCTTAGGATGTTTATCGGTTACTGGCCAAGATAATCCGGTGACACAAAATCTAGAACCTTTTAAAGAGTTAAAGGTTTTTGATGGTTTATCTATTAATCTTATAAAATCTGAAGAAAATAAGGTTATTATTTCTGGAGAAAATACTAGTAAAGTAGCTATTGTTAATAACGAGGGTGTTTTAAAAATTAGGATGCAAATTGGTAAAATCTTTAGTGGTTATAAGACATTTGTAGATTTATATTATACCAATGAAATCTTAGTGATAGATGTTAACGAAGATGCCAGGATTGTAACTGAAGATATTATTAAGCAAGATATCCTAGAATTAAAGGCTCAAGAAGGTGGTGAGCTTGTTGTTAATGCTGAAGTTGAACAAATGCTGATAAAGTCTGTATCTGGCGGTGTAATTAGAACTGCTGGTACTTCTAATCTACAAGATGTTCAAATCAATACCGGTGGTATTTATGAAGGTAAAGGGTTTATTACTAATTTTTCTACTATAAATGTAAATGCCGGCTCCAGGGCAGAAATTAATGCAAAAGATTATGTAAAGGCTACCGTTAAAGCGGGTGGCGAGGTATTGGTGTTCGGAAACCCTAAAAAACTTGAGGAAAAAACGGTATTTGGTGGTACCATTAAAAGAATGCAATAGTACATGTTAGAAGATATCCAAGCTGCGATTCCACTAGGCTTTTTCCTAAGTTTTATGGTTGGGCCTGTATTCTTTGTATTATTACAAACTAGTGCCGTTAAAGGGTTTAGGGCAGCTTTGACCTTTGATGTTGGTGTATTATTGGCAGATATACTTTTTATACTTGTAGCTTATTTTAGCAGTTTTCAGTTACTGGAAAATTTAAGTAATCAACCGGGACTATATGTATTTGGTGGGGTTATACTTTTAGTTTACGGTCTGGTAACTTTCTTTAAAGTAGATAAAAAAGAGATTCCTGTGGATTCTAAGAAAATAAAGAAGTCTGATTATTTAGGACTTTTTGTTAAGGGTTTTTTGTTGAACTTTATCAATATTGGTGTTTTGGTGTTTTGGTTGGGAATCATAATTATTGTTGGTCCAACATTAGATAATCAACCTAATCGTTTTTTTACTTTTTTTGCTACAGTACTACTCTCCTATTTTGTAACAGATCTTTTTAAAATTCTTTTGGCCAAGCAACTTAAACGTAAATTAACGGTAAAGCGGATAGTTTATGTAAAAAAGTTAATAGGAATAATTTTAGTTATTTGCGGGGTTGTACTTATTGTTAAGGGTTTTTTACCTAAAGAACAATTTAATATTGAACAGGAATTTGAAAGATTTGAGACTAAATCCATAGAATAAAAAAAGCCGGTCATTGACCGGCTTTTTTATTAATAAACGTTTAATTTATTTCTTGTACTTATCATTAAGTAATTTTACTATTTCATCTGTAAGGTCATTAGCTTCTGTTCCATAAAGAACACTGCCACCGTCACCACCACCTAGAATATATGAATATCCTTTAGATTTTCCGTAAGCCTTAATTTCTTCTTTAACTTTAGAAACAATACTATCCATTTCAGTTTGGCCTTCCATTTGTAGTTGTTGATCTTGCTGTTGAAGTTGTTGCCCGATCATTTGACCTCGTTGTTGCATAGCAGCATATTCTTCTTGTGCTTTTGATTGTGACATTTTTTGTGCCTTAGTTTGGAATGCTTGTGCTTCCATTTGAAAAGCTTGAGATATACTGTCTCTTTTTTTGGCTAAAGCATCTGCCTTAACTTTAAATTTTGCTTCAACATCAATTTTTTGTTGAAACTCGTCCATCAATTTTACGTTATCTACGTAACCAATTTTTTCTTGAGCACAAGATGCTAATAACGCGATAGCGAAAATTAAAATTATGTTTTTCATTTTATCATTTTTATGTGATGCAAAAGTAATAAAGGTTTTAGAATGAATATATTTTATAATTGAGATTAATATAGGGAAATTGATAAATATAAATTTTATTGATAGCAAATTTAATTTTAATTATTTTTTTCTATAATTATAAACTACTTTAAGATGTTTTTAAGAGCTTTTTTAATTATTTATGATATAATACTTAGTTATTTTAAAATAATCTCTTAGAATGTCTTAAATTGAATATTTACCGGTTTTTAAGTATATAAATTAGGGAAGAATACTCATTAGATGATTTTGCTTTCCAATTTGAGATAAAACCTCTATAAAATGCGTTAAAGTAGTTTGATGACCTGTTTTTATATTTTTCCGATAATAATGACACATAATAAGAATCAAAATACATTGGCAATGTTTTCTCTACAAACATATTTTCATTTTGAAATAGTTTTTTCATCGCGGTTTGTGAAAAGTGCCATAAGTGTCTGGGTGTATCATACGCTGCCCAGAATTCTTTATAGTATTGTGCATCGTAAGATTTATAGTTAGGTACAGCAATAATTAAAGTTCCATTTTTCTTGAGAAGAGATTTTATATTTTTAATTTGATCTTCTAAATTTGGCAAATGTTCTAGTACATGCCATAAGGTAATGACCTCAAATTTTTGATTTTGTAAATGATTTAAGCTCTCATATACTATTAAATCTTTGTTGGAAGCTTTTGTTCTGGCTTGGTCGTTTAACTCCACTCCTATTACTTTCCAATTATAGTTTTTTGCTGTAGTTAGAAATTCACCAGTCCCGCAACCTATATCTAATAGATTTTTTTGTTCGTTTGAATATTGATCTATAAGTTTTACTTTTTTGTTTAAAGTATACTTTTTTACTATTTGATAAATTTTTTCAAATAGATTATTGGCGTTATCGGAATGAGAAATGTAGTTACTAGAGTCGTAGTAATTTTCAAGTTTTTTAGGTATAGGTTTTGTGATAAGCATGTCTGTTTTTGAATCGTATTCTAATTCAAATTCTTCTTGAGTTACTAGATAATCTTTAGTTACTATGTTAGAATTTATATTTGACATTTTTGATTTATTGGGTTTTTGTGGATGATGTAAATTTTCATTGTTCCACGTGGAACAATTTGCCCTACCTTCCAAGATAAACTAAAAGTACGCTGATGTCGCTCGGAGTAACCCCACTAATTCTTGATGCCTGGGAAATGGTAACAGGTTGAATTTTCGTCATTTTTTCTCTTGCTTCAAATGATAATGATTTCAGTTTAGAGTAATCAAAATTTTCTGGAATTTTAACTGCTTCCAATCTATGAAGTTTATCGGCGTTTAATTTTTCTTTTGCTATGTAACCTGAGTATTTAATCTGTACTTCTGCTTGCTCCAAGATTTCATTGTCAAAATTATTTTCTTTAACGAAATTTGAAACATCCTCTAGCTGTAACATATGATTCATTGTTACATTAGGTCTTGAAAATGCTTTGTACATTTTATCAGATTGCTTTACCAAAGATGAATTTACACTTTCTAAAATTGGATTAATGTCTTTTGGTAATACACTAGTTTCTCTAAAGAAATTAACTAAAGCTTCAGATTGTTTTAGTTTTTGTTCCATTCGCTTCATTCTTGTATCTGTAGCAAAACCTATGGAATGACTTAAAGGAGTTAATCTTAAATCAGCATTGTCCTGTCTTAATAAAGTTCTATACTCTGCTCTTGAAGTAAACATTCTGTAAGGCTCTTCAGTTCCTTTTGTAATTAAGTCATCAATTAAAACTCCAATATAGGCTTCATCTCTTTTTAGAATTAAAGGGTTTTCTTCTTTTAATTTTAGGTGTGCATTAATTCCAGCCATGAGTCCTTGCGATGCTGCTTCCTCATATCCGGTAGTTCCATTTATTTGTCCTGCGAAATATAAGTTTTCAACTAGCTTAGTTTCTAAAGTATGTTTCAATTGTGTTGGTGGAAAGTAGTCGTACTCTATAGCATAACCTGGTCTAAAGAATTTTACGTTCTCAAAACCAACTACTGATCTTAACGCTTTAAATTGAACATCTTCTGGTAGAGAAGTTGAAAAACCATTTACATATACCTCTACCGTTTCCCATCCTTCAGGTTCAATAAACATTTGATGACTATCCTTATCAGCGAAACGGTTTATTTTATCTTCTATAGATGGACAGTATCTAGGTCCTAAACTTTTAATTCTACCATTGAACATTGGGGATCGGTCAAAACCTTCCCGTAGCAAATCATGAACTTGTGCACTTGTATGCGTCATGTAACAATCACGTTGATGTGCTAAAGGTTTTGTATTGGTATAGGAGAATTTTTCTGGAACGTCATCACCTGGTTGAACAATCATCTTGGAATAATCTAAGGATCTACCATCAACTCTAGGTGGTGTCCCGGTTTTCATTCTTCCACTTTCAAAACCTAATTCAACTAGTTGTTCTGTAATTCCGGTTGCTGCTTTTTCTCCTGCCCTACCTCCACCAAATTGTTTTTCTCCAATATGAATCAATCCATTTAAGAATGTTCCATTGGTTAAAACAACAGCTTTTGATTTTATATTGATACCAAGAGATGTTTTTACTCCAACAACTTTATGGTTTTCAACAAGTAAACCAGAAACCATTTCTTGATAAAAGTCTACATTGGGAGTACGTTCTAACATTAAACGCCATTCTTCAGCAAAACGCATTCTATCATTTTGGGTTCTTGGACTCCACATTGCAGGTCCTTTGGATTTGTTCAGCATCTTAAACTGAATTGCGGATTTATCGGAAACGATTCCGCTATATCCCCCAAGTGCATCTATCTCCCTAACAATTTGCCCTTTTGCAATTCCACCCATTGCCGGGTTACAGGACATTTGTCCTATATTTTGCAAATTCATTGTTACTAATAAGGTTTTTGAACCCAAGTTTGCAGCTGCTGCTGCCGCTTCTGCACCGGCGTGTCCTCCGCCAACTACAATTACATCGTATTCTTCTCCAAACATATTTTCTAATGTTCCACGTGGAACAGCTTTATTTTTTCTTCTTCTTTAGCGCGCATTTCGGCAGTAGCTGCATCCGATTTATCCGAATAACCCATTAGATGTAAAACACCATGAATCATTACGCGTTTTAATTCATTATCAAACGTAACATTAAATTCTTGTGCATTTTCTTTTATGCGGTCAATAGAAATATAAAGGTCTCCCGAAATATTTTTGCCTGATACATAATCAAATGTGATAATGTCCGTAAGGTAATCGTGTTGTAAGTAATCTTGATTTATTTTAAGCAAGTAGTCATCACTACAAAAGATGTAGTTAAGTTCTTGAATGGAAAACCCTTCGGTATTACAAGATGTTGTAATCCACGAATCAAAGTTTTTTTCTGCTACAAGTTTAAATTCAGTTAGGTAATTGTAATTAATCATTTGTTTTGAAGTACTCTTTAACCTTTGATTGAAAATTTTGCCGCAAAGGTAAGCTTTGCCTATTTAAAATTTCAACTTCATTATGATAATTATCTAATAATGAGGGTTTAGTAGTAATAGGATTTGTGAAGTCTTTTAAATTTCTATTACTTTCTCGCTCAGATTTCTCTCCTTGCTTGAGTGCTGCGTTTTCTAATTTCAATAATTCGTACTGTATAGTATTGGCTTTGTTGATGGTACGTTGCGTAATACCGTTTTCTAAAAGATCGTTTTCAAAATCTTCCATCTGTTTAATTAATTTTTGACCTAATTTTTGGTCGCCAGAATTAATCATGTTTTTCAGTTGCTCCTCTAGTTCCTGTCTTATTTTTTGTTGATTTTGATAAATCTCATAGATTTCCTTTAGTTCAGATTCGCTCATTGAACCCTCACCTTGTGCACCCATACCGTTTGTTCCATTTTTTCCCTGTCCCTTTTCTCCACCTTCACCTTTTTCACCATTTTTACCACTTTTTCCTTCTCCGTTTTTTCCATTTTCACCTTCATTTCCGCGTTCACCTTGTTTACCGTTAGCCCCCTGTTTACCACGTTCGCCTTGTTTTCCTCCTTCACCTTCATTTCCGTTCTTACCTTGTTTTCCTTCACCACTTTTACCCTCTTTTCCTTGGTTTCCAGATTCTCCTTGCTGACCCATTTTTTCACCAATCTGTTGTTGTCCTTCAATGATATCCGGTAACTGAAATCCTCCGTCACTTTGTCCAGAACCTTTTCCCATTTGCATACTTTCATTCATGTTATCCATAACCTTGGCTAAAAAATCTGCAAGACTGTTAGCTGCGGTCAGTACATATTTTTGATGGGAAATGCCTTGAAACATTTGACCATCTGCCATCGTTTCTAAAGATTTATCAATGTTATAGTATACTTCGGTAATCTGTTCGTTTACAAATTCTGATAGTTCAGCTTGGCGAAGGGATAATGCAAATAGACTATCATCTACATGTTCAAATAAACCTTTTAATTCATTTTGATCCCTAACTGTTTTGGAATATTCCGTTGCGTCTTGTTCTTCTCTGGAGCTAAGTCTATCATAAAGTGTTTCTTGTTTAAATGAGAAAATGATAAGATTATCTAAAATTTGTCTTAGCATTTCAGCATCTTCAGCTACCGAAGAACCACCGCTTCCACTAGAAGAAGACTCACTTAAGGCTTCACTCATTTCTTTCATTTTATCTGCTGCCGATTTTTGTTTCTTTTTAGCATCGGAACTGGTCGGTTTATTTTGTTCACTAGTATTATTTTTTTGTAATTGATCTAGGGCATTTTGTTGGTCTTCTTTTACAGTTATTATTTTGTTTTCTTCAATGTTTATATCAATTGGTTTTTTTAGCTTTTCATTATCTTTTTTCAAAGCATCCATTTCCTTTGATAACTCGTTAAATTTCTTGTTTAATTCGGTTTGTTTTTCCGCTGTATTTTCTTCATTATTTTTTTTGGATAGTTCTTCTTGTTGTTTAGCTAATTGTTCTAAATCCCGTGAAAGTTGAGAGGCTTTTTCAGTTACATAATACCGTTTGGTTAATTCTAATAACTGTTCTAGACTACGTTCACTATTTTGTTGTTTTTTACCTAGTTCTTCTAATTTTTTTGTTAGCTCTTCTTTTTTAATTTTATCGGCTACTTTGTTAAGTTCTTCAAGGAGTTGCTGATTCTTTTTAGCTTGTTCTTCTTGGCGTTTTAAGCGTTCTTGTAACAATTGGTTTAATTTGTCGTCTCGGTTGTCTTTGTTAAGATTCTCTTTAAGTTCTTTACTGAATTTTTGCATGAACTGCTCTTGCTGTTCTTGTTTTTTTAAGTAATCTTTAATCTGCGATTGGTCATTAAAATTTAAGCTGTTTTTTTCCTTTTGATTTTTATTGATTTCTTCTAGTGATTCTTTTTGTTCTTTTGCTCTCTCTAGAGAATTATCAAGGTTATTTATTAAGGTTTGTTGAGATTCAAGATCCTTATTTTTTAACTGATTATCATCTAGTAATACTTGTTGGTATATTTGGCTTTTTGTTGTCTTTCCATTGTGCAGGGCATCATTATCCGTAGCTTCGAAATAAAAGCCATAATTCTTGCCTTCTTCAAGGTCCAATCCAGAGGGGAAGGTGTAGTAAAATTGTTGGTAGTTAGAAGTGGGTTTGATCAGCGAGACATTCTTTTTGTTTTCTTCATTGCCCACTTCAAAATATACAATGTCAATTTTTCGTAATCCATAATCATCAGTAGCGGAACCAGTGTAATAGGAAACGTTTGGATTTAAACTATCTAGAATTTGATTTACCTTAATTGTGGGATAAGCATCTTTAATTACTTTAAAATTGTAAGCTAAACGTTCATATTCTTGAACATTTTCGTTTGTAGTGGTTAGTTCATAATTAAAATTATCATAGATTCTCCTTGCTAAAGTAAAGTTGTTATACTCTCTGGAAAAAGACAACATAGTGTCTTTAATACTAATATTGATCTTATTGGTATTTTCTCCTTTAATGTTCCAAGTAACTTTTGTTCCTTCTGGTATAACAGCGTTTCCTGTGCTTGTGATTTTTTTATTAGGTCTTTTTAGATATTTTGGATAGGTAAGATTCATAGAAAAATCTATGATAGAAGGAGTCCGTAAAGACTGTAAGGTATATTCTTTAGACCGTACTTCATTTGCAGAGAAACTAAACGTTGTTGTTTTAATTGGGGGTGAAAATGTATATTCATATAATCCACTATTTTGTTGTAGTAGTATAAGTTTGTCATCAATTTCTATATATATGTTTTCAGGTTTTATTTGGCCTTTGGTCGTTACTTGAAGAGTAAAGCTTTGATCTTGCAATGTGCTTAATTTATCAGATAATAGCTGAAATTGGAAAGGCGCTGGTTTTTCATAAGCCATTTCGTAATTAATAACGCGTTCATAAGTACCAAAAAAACTGCTCCATTTGCCTGTAATGAAAAGAACCAAAATGATAATGGCAGGTATGACTATATATTTTGAATATTTAAGGGAATCTTTATAATCTACGGCCTTAGTGAACGGAATTGGAGTTAATTCTCGTGATTTTTGATTAATACTGGCTAATAGTAGCTCAGATTTTTCAGTATCGTTTGCTAAATCTAAAAGATTGGTAAGTTTATCCCCTACTTCAGGAAAATGTTTACCAATCATGTAAGCTGCATCTTTTATTCCTATTCCTTTTTTTAATTTAAATAAATAGAAAATAGGAGTTAAAATATACTTGAAAAGCAGAAATATTTCAACCAGTATAAAAGCAGTGAATAGAATCATTCTACCGGTACTGTTCATCCAAAGAAAAAACTCAATACCCAGAATAAGTAATAAAAACAGTAATCCGAAGGCGAAAAACAATAATATACCCTTCAGTAGAACTTGAGAATAGTGCTTTTGAATGAATTGATTTAGTCGGTGTAATATGTGATTGTAGTCTTGCAATTGCCCTTTTTTATACCAAGATAACGGTTAAAAAGAATGGTTAGTAGGAAATATTTGTTAAAAAGGATTTTCTAACACGCATTGAATGAAGCGCATAATTAGGTTTATCACGTATATTTTATAGAAGAAAGGAAAGGGTGAACCCTGTAAATTATATACAGAATTCACCCTTTATTGATTTTAATTTTTACTCCTTTTTTAATTTGTTTCTAAAGTAACCTCGTAATTTAATTGATATACTACTCCGTCAACTTCTATAAGGATATAACCTGTCTTATCCGCTGCCAATGAGTTGTAGTTTTCTTCACTTAGAACACTACTTGAAACTGAAGAAGCATAGGTACTATAATTGCCTATTTCATAATCTACAGCAACCCATTTGTTTATTTCAAAATTTGCCAATTCTTCAGAGAAAGTTATGTTTAATTGTCCAGGAAAATATTGGCTATCTGGTGTAATTAGTTTCGCTTCGGTAATAGTGATATCTGGGTGAACCGGGTAATCGTTAGTAGTAGTGAAAGATGCCGTAGATTCTTTTGTCTTATAAGTATTTTGTGCTCTTGCAGTAACTACGACTTCATAGTTGGTATTTCTTTCAAGATCGGTTATATATTTGGTGGTTCCATATCTAAAGTGGTTTTCAGTAGGATAATCAACACCGTTAATAGTTAACAAGTACAATACCGTATTACCATCTGCAGAAGTAGAAGGTGTCCAACTTATGGTAGCTGATGTTGCCGTAATATCAGATATAGAGACTTCAAAATCTGTTGGTAAAGGACAAGGCTCTCTAAAAAATGTTATTTCTTCTTCTGTTTCTGCGCCGCTGTAACTAATGGCTATAACTTTAATTGTGTGCTCCTCTCCTTCAGTAACTACCATTGTAAAACTTGTGGTTTCGGTTGTTTTAGAACCGTAGGTCTCATGGTATTCACCGTTTATAAAAATTTTGTAATAATAGTCAGAACCATCTTCAACTGTAGGTGTTTGCCATTTAATACGAACCACGTCACAAGCAATCAATTCATAAGTAATAGGAAAAGCAGATGGTGGTGTACCCAAAGTATGAAACTCAGATGTATTTATACTGTCTTTTGCATCATCAGCGGTGGCAACCACTTTTACGGCATAAGTAGTATTTATATCTAGTTCCTCAATGTTATATTCTAATTCGCTAAGATTTTCAGCCTGTAATTCATCATCTAGAAACAAACTGTAGCTCACGGCATTATTATTAGATGCCGTGACTTTTGTCCACATAATTTTAGCACTGGTTTGAGAGATGTCTTCAAACTCAATTTCAAAAGAAGATAGTGTAATTTCATCGGGTGTGTTATCTACTTCAGGCATAGAATCGTCGGTAGAATCTGAGCTACATCCTGTGACTATTAGAATTAAAAATATATAAAAAAAGTTTAAATAATATTTCATTTTTCGTTGATTAAGGTTTTTAAATAACGAGGAGCAAATTGAATTCGTATGTGCATTTTCAATTTTATAAATCGATTTGTTTTTTCCCTCTTAACTAGGGTTTTTACTTAGTTTTTAAGAATTATATATTTTATTTTTCCCTAAATCTGTACTATGTTTTTGAATATTAGAGTTGTAACGTGAATACGTGAGTAATTTCATTTTGATAAATTAAAATAAACAGCTGTAGATATATGGCTAATGGTGTTTTTTATACCTTTGCCAAATGACAAAGAAAGTACGTGTTCGTTTTGCTCCCAGTCCTACAGGACCATTGCATATTGGTGGTGTACGCACTGCCCTATTTAATTACTTGTTTGCTAAAAAACATGGCGGCGATTTTATTCTTAGAATTGAAGATACCGATCAAAATAGATATGTTGAAGGTGCCGAGCAGTATATTATAGATGCATTGAACTGGTGCAAAATTCCTTTTGACGAGGGTGTTGGCAAAGATGGCGGTTTTGGACCATATAGACAGAGCGAACGTAAATCCTTATATAAAAAATACGCTGAGGATTTAATTGAAAGTGGTCATGCATATTATGCTTTTGATACTGCGGAAAGTTTAGATGCGCACAGAAAAGAGCATGAACAAAACGGAAAAACATTTATCTATAATTGGCATAATAGATTAAAATTGGATAATTCATTATCACTTTTGCCAGAAGTGGTTAAGAGCCGTATAGAAAATGGAGATGATTATGTTGTTCGCTTTCTTACTCCACCAGATGAAATATTGCAATTGAATGATTTAATTCGTGGATCAATTAAAATTGATACCAATGTTTTAGACGATAAGGTACTGTTTAAAAGTGATGGAATGCCAACCTATCATTTGGCCAATATTGTAGATGATCATTTAATGGAAATCTCACATGTTATACGTGGTGAAGAATGGTTGCCTTCTATGGCTTTGCACAAACAGTTGTATGACGCTTTTGGATGGAATTCCCCAGAATTTGCCCATTTGCCTTTAATAATGAAACCCGTAGGTAAAGGGAAACTTAGTAAGCGTGATGGTGAAAAAATGGGCTTTCCGGTATTTCCTCTGTCATGGAAAGAATCTGTTGGGTATAAAGAATCAGGATATTTTCCTGAGGCGGTTATAAATTTTTTGGCATTGTTAGGATGGAATCCGGGTACTGAGCAAGAATTATTTTCTTTAGATGAATTGGTGAATACGTTCAGTTTGGATAGGGTAAATAAATCTGGAGCACGTTTTGATCCGGAAAAAACCAAATGGTACAACCAACATTATCTTCAAGAAACATCTGATAACCAATTAGCTGAATCATTTTTACCTATTGTAAAGGAGCATGTTTCTAATGGGAATGATATTAGTTTGGAATATGTAACCAAAGTAGTTTCACTAATAAAAGAGCGGGCCGTATTTGTATCAGATTTTTGGAGTCTAAGTGATTACTTTTTTGTAGCTCCTAAGGAATATAATGCAAAGGCTGCCAAAAAGCAATGGAAAGAAGATACCGCTTCTATTATGACAGATCTTATTTCAGTACTAGAACCAATTGATGATTTTTCTTCGGAAAATTCTGAAACCGTAGTAAAAGCTTGGATTGGCGAGAAAGAGTTATCATTTGGAAAAGTAATGCCACCATTACGTCTTTTCTTGGTGGGCGATATGAAAGGACCTCATATTTTCGATATCATGGCAATGATAGGTAAAGAGGAAAGTATTTCCAGAATAAAGACAGCCTTAAATAAGTTAGGATAAATAAAGAATTTATAAATTTTAGTGTAGGTCTAAATGGTAACCAGTATTCAAATACGGTTTTTTTAGAATAGCTATAATGCGGTCTACGCATTTGAAAATTCCCTCAATATATCCATAGCTTTTTCGGTATCTTTTTTAGCTACAAAAATGTGGTCGTGATAATATGCGGCTACTACATTACAGCTGATATCATGTTTTGTCAAAGCTGTTGAAACCGCCGCTGTTAAACCAACTGCATCTAGAGCGGAATGAACGGTAAGTGTAATCCATGAAGCTATAAATTCGTATGTCAAACTTAATTCATCGGCTTTGTTCTTTTTGAGGATAACAGTAGTTCCTTCCCTTTCCTTAAATTCAAATAAAATATCCTCTCTGGAAATATGCTGAATATCTTTTAAAGATATAAATACATAGTTACCTTCGTTTAAAGAAGGTTTTAAAGTCCTCAATAGTATTTTAAGATCTCTTTTTCCAGTCATTTTAGCTTTTTTACCGAATTTTCAAAAAATTTTCGACCCTTCGGGTCGTTTTATTATCAAAGTTTCTTAAATCTCTTCTTTTATTAGATTTATAAAGGTGTTTTTCGGTTTTTTTTCGCCTATCCATCTATCGTTTGCCCAAATTTTCATTTCCGGGGCAGATAGAAATGTCCAGGCTATTATTCTGCTCATTTTATTTCCTTGACCCATTGGTGTAGTTATGTGTTGGGTAACACCAACTTTTTCCAATCTATCATAAAATACGCCTAAATTAGACTGTTTGGATACCAATGTAGAAAACCAAGCGGAATTTTGTGAAAATTGTGCACTCTCATTTATCATATTCAGCACAAAACGCTTTTCTCCACCATCGGTCCACAGCTCACCTCCTTGCCCACTAAAGTTCAATTCGGCTTTTTTTACCCTTTTTTTCTTTAGATTACTGAGTTTACGTAGTGTTCCTGCCTCAGCCTCGGCTTTTGTTGCATGAAAAGGTGGGTTACAAATAGTAAAATCTACTTTCTCATTGGTGTTTATAATACCAGAAAAAATATGCTCAGGTTTTGGTTGATGTCTAAATTTCACCTTACCGTTTAGATTAGAATTCATCTTAACAATATTTTCGGCCACTTCAATGGCTTTTTTGTCAATGTCAGATACAATAAAAGACCAACCATAAGAATGTTCTCCAATTATAGGATAAACACAATTGGCTCCCACTCCAATATCCAAACAAGTAATTTTATCCCCTTTTACAAATTTACCTTCGTTATTTTTTGCTAATATATCTGCAATATGATGAATATAATCTGCTCTTCCAGGAATTGGCGGACACAAAAAACCATCTGGTATATCCCAATATTCCAAGTTATAGTCACACAGTAAAATAGCTTTATTTAAAGCTTTCACGGCTTTTGGGTCAAAAAAATTAATGGTTAAACTTCCGTATTTGTTTTTAAAAACAAACGGTTTTAATGCTATATGCTCTTGCTTTAAACGCTTTAGATCGTAACGACCGGTATGTTTATTTCTTGGATGTATGTTAGGTTTTTCAGCGGTCTTTTTTTCTCTTTGATCGGCCATAATTATATGAATTGTTCAGAGATCAAAGCTAAACCTAATTTTTAAGTAGATACTTTATTTCTTTTCATACGTTTGGGTCCATACCATAACCAAAATCCTGTAATGGTAAAAAGCAATAGTGCAAGACCCATAAAAGAGGTGTAGAATACTTTAATTTGTTTGTTGGACGTGCCTAGTAATTCATCTAAAAATGAACCGTCATGTATTTTTTCTATTACATCTGAATATCTTCGTTCTACATGTAATACCTTTCCTGTGGTACCATCTATTTGAAGGCTCCATATGTGGTCAGTGTAAACAAACTTTACCATTCCTTTGTTTTTCCTAATATCAATACGGTCAATTTCGGTAGAAAGCTCGGAAGAAATAGAATCTAACAAATAGGTGTTTGCTATAGTGTGTAAACTGTCTATAGGCAACCAGTGTTTTAAATTGGTGGATACTCCTGCGTAGGATTTAGATAATATAAGATCTCCACTATGTTTTTTCCACCCTAAAAGTAATCCTGTAATAGAGATAACGAAAAAGAAAATAAAAAGTGCTGCACCCGTGATTCTATGTGCTTTTCTAAAATTACGAAGCAGTTTAGCTTGTCTTTTTCTTGCAGTGCCCTTAGTCATATAATAAACCTATAGCTCTGCAATATAGTTAGATTTGCTTTTTATTATCAGGGTAATTCTGTTAAAAGAAACTTAGTGTTTTTATACTTCGCAATGGTTGATGAATTATGGCCAAAACAAATTTTATTCGGTTTAAATTATAATAATCGTAACGTTTATTTTAAGAATTCTTAATTATCATGAAGTTTTAATATTATGTATATTTAGGTCTATAGATATTTTTACCGATCCACATTTGCTATTTCTTAATATCGCAATAGGTTTTATCTATTAAAAACTATAAAACAATAGAAAAAGTGTTGATAGTTTTACTGTACTGAATTTAAACAAACTTTAAAACATAATATCATGAGTAGTACTAACGGTAATGGTGAAGCCTGGGACGTAAATGATCCAGCTGCAGCAAATTGTCCATTTTTAAACGGTGAAATGCATCAAGCAGCTGGTGGTGGAACAACAAACAAGGACTGGTGGCCTAATATGTTGAATCTTAATATTCTAAGATTACATTCTAAAATGGCAGATCCAATGGATGACGATTTTAACTATGCAGAAGAGTTTAAATCCCTTGATCTTGCCGCTATAAAAAAAGACTTAACGGAATTAATGACAACTAGTCAAGATTGGTGGCCTGCAGATTATGGCCATTATGGTCCGTTTTTCATCCGTATGGCTTGGCATAGTGCGGGTACCTACCGTATATCTGATGGTAGAGGTGGTGCAAGTTCAGGTAATCAACGTTTTGCACCATTGAACAGCTGGCCGGATAATGCCAATTTAGACAAGGCTCGTTTATTGTTATGGCCTATAAAACAAAAATATGGAAAGAAAATTTCTTGGGCAGATTTAATGATTCTTACAGGTAATGTTGCCCATGAGAGTATGGGATTGCCTATGTACGGTTTTGCTGGTGGGCGTGAAGATATTTGGCAGCCGGAAGAGGATATTTATTGGGGTTCTGAAACCGAATGGTTAGGTAACAAACAACGATATGATGAAGAAGGTAATGAATTGGAAAATCCGCTTGGTGCCGCACATATGGGGTTAATATATGTTAATCCGGAAGGGCATAATGCCAATCCTGATCCATTAGAGGCTGCCCACTACATTAGGCAAACGTTCAAAAGAATGGCAATGAACGACTATGAAACCGTAGCTTTGATCGCGGGTGGTCATACCTTTGGTAAAACGCATGGTGCGGCAGACCCGGAGAAATATGTAGGCTCAGAGCCTGCAGCAGCTGATATTACCGCTCAAGGTTTGGGCTGGAGCAATAGTTATGGTTCAGGTTCTGGTGCAGATACAATTACCAGTGGTATAGAAGGTGCATGGTCACAAACACCTACAAAGTGGAGCCACTACTTCTTTGAAAACTTATTTGGTTTTGAATGGGAATTAACAAAGAGTCCCGCCGGCGCATGGCAATATAAGCCTGTAGGCGATGCCGGTGCAGGTGAAATGCCCGATGCGCATATACCGGGAAAAACCCACCAACCTTTTATGTTGGTAACTGATATGTCTTTGCGCTTAGATCCGGATTACGAAAAAATTTCAAGAAACTTTTTAGAAAACCCTGATGAATTTAAAGATGCCTATGCTAAAGCTTGGTATAAATTAACACATAGGGATATGGGACCTAAAGAACGTTATTTAGGACCTGAAGTACCAAGTGAACAATTAATTTGGCAAGACCCTGTTCCTGCTGTTGACTTTGAACTTATTGATGATCAAGATATTGAAAGTCTAAAAAATACAATTTTGTCTTCGGGACTTTCAACTGCAGAATTGGTTTCAACGGCTTGGGCATCTGCCTCTACCTTTAGAGGGTCAGATAAACGTGGCGGAGCTAATGGTGGCCGTGTTCGTTTGGCTCCGCAAAAAGGTTGGGAAGTAAACAACCCTCAGCAATTGGCAAAGGTAACTTCTACGTTAGAAAGAATTCAAAAAGAGTTTAATGACGGGCAATCCGGTAACAAAAAAGTGTCTTTTGCAGACTTAGTAGTGTTGGCAGGTACCGCTGCTGTAGAAAATGCGGCTAAATTGGCAGGTTTTGAAACTAAGGTTGCTTTCAACGCAGGTAGAACCGACGCTACACAGGAGGATACGGAAATTGAATCTTTTGATGCTTTAGAACCTATTGCGGATGGATTTAGAAATTATACGAAGCAAAAATTATCCGTTCAAGCGGAAGAATTACTGATAGATAGAGCTAACCTTTTAACGCTTACTGCTCCAGAGATGACAGTTTTAATAGGAGGGCTTCGTGTATTAGGTGCTAATTATGACAGTTCTAATAATGGTGTTTTTACTGATAAACCTGGTTTGTTGACCAATGATTTCTTTATCAATTTGCTAGATATGGGTATTACATGGAAGGCATCTTCTGATGATGATACTGTTTTTGAAGGTAGTGACCGTAAAACAGGCAACGTAAAATGGACAGGTACTAGAGCAGATTTAATATTTGGATCTAATTCTGAGCTTCGGGCCTTAGCAGAAGTTTATGGTACTGAAGATGCTAAAGAAAAATTTGTGCGTGACTTTGGTAGAACTTGGACCAAAGTAATGAACTTAGATCGTTTTGATCTTTAGTTGATTGTTTAAAATATATGGAAAAAGGCCGCTCTTTAAAGCGGCCTTTTTATTTTTATATACTCTAAATTTTATGTAAAGATTGCCCAAATGTTAGTAGATTATTATCGGGGTCTAAAAGGGAGAATTCCTTTTGTTTCCAAGGTTTTTCGGCTAATTTACCGTTGGGATGTATAGCAACGTTGTTTTTTAAGAACGATTGGTATATATTTTCAATATCTTGGGTACGTATGTAAACCTGCCCATAGTTTTCTTTCGGATTAATAGTTTCAAACAGAAAAAAATGGATTTCAATATGGTCTTTTTCT
This sequence comes from Maribacter sp., assembly GCA_020629415.1. Classification (GTDB taxonomy): domain Bacteria; phylum Bacteroidota; class Bacteroidia; order Flavobacteriales; family Flavobacteriaceae; genus Maribacter; species Maribacter huludaoensis. The sequence goes on from JAHDDL010000013.1 coordinate 87,135, forward strand.
ACCATTAGATATTCGTTGTAATCCTTATCTCCCACTTCTTTAAAACCTAGAACATCTATATAGTAATTTTTAGTAACGGTTTTATTTCGCATGGGGAGTTTAGGCTGTATAGATAGTAACATATAGCTAGTATTTAAGTATCACTAATTTTCTGCAATAAGGTGTTAAGAGCGGTATTTAATCTGTCTAGTAAATTGAAAAAGGTTTACTTTTCTCAAAGTAATATTACAATTTATGTTTTTAAAACCATGATTTTGTAACAAATGTGCAACTTATGCTACTTATAGTTTGAAGGCTTTTAGTATCTTCCATTATTAACTATAAAATAAAAAAATATGGGCTCATTTATTTGGATTCCGATTGCGTTTTTAGTGATTTTCACTATTCTATCGGGTGTATTTATCGTAAAACAACAAACCGCTGTTTTAATAGAAACCTTTGGGAAATTTACTAGTGTTAGGCAATCTGGTATTCAGTTTAAAATTCCCTTCGTACAACGTATAGCCGCCAGAATAGGTTTAAAAATTCAGCAGTTAGATGTTATTATAGAAACCAAAACCTTAGATGATGTATTTGTAAAATTGAAAGTATCTGTACAATATGTGGTTATCAAGGAGAAAGTATATGATGCTTATTACAAGTTAGAATATCCGCATGAGCAGATTACTTCTTATGTATTTGATGTGGTTAGGGCAGAGGTTCCAAAAATGAAATTGGATGATGTTTTTGTAAAGAAAGATGATATAGCAATTGCCGTAAAATCAGAGTTACAGGATGCAATGTTGGATTATGGTTTTGATATTATTAAGACCTTGGTTACGGATATTGATCCAGATGCACAGGTAAAGGAAGCCATGAACCGTATTAATGCTTCTGAACGTCAAAAAACCGCTGCACAATTTGAAGGTGATGCCGCTCGTATTTTAATTGTGGAAAAAGCTAAGGCAGAGGCAGAAAGCAAACGTTTACAAGGGCAAGGTATTGCCGATCAACGTAGAGAAATTGCCCGTGGTTTAGAAGAATCTGTAGACGTATTAAATAATGTAGGTATCAACTCTCAAGAGGCTTCAGCGCTTATTGTTGTTACCCAACACTATGATACGTTACAGTCTATAGGTGAAGAAACGAATTCCAACCTTATCTTGTTACCAAATTCACCACAGGCCGGTAGTGATATGTTGAACAATATGATTGCATCATTTACGGCTTCTAACCAAATTGGTGAAGCAATGAAAGAGCAGAATGCCAAAAAGGGGATTGTGAATAAAAAAAGAGGTAATTCAAATAATTCCTAAATTACCAATTACATAATATCAGGGCCGCTACAATTAAAATTTTAGCGGCTTTTTTCTTTTAGGTTTACCTAGAAATATTGCCCTATACCAAAAACTATACCATTGGTAGCATCGTTACCAATTCCTACGCCATAATCCAATCTAAATACCGCATTGAATATTTTTTTGTGGATAAACCTAAAACCAACACCCGGATATAGTTTGGTGGAAGAACCATCAAATAATTGCGAGAACTCTTCACCGGGATTTCTCCATGATCCAGCATCAATAAAAGCATTTCCCTGAACAACAAACCAGCCTTTTTCATATAAAGTATGCCTGTATTCTGTATTCAATACAATTGACGCCGTACCGCGATCCACTGTGGTACCTACTCCCCTTATGTTTAATTGATTGTCTAATGTAAAGGGCGCGAACGGAGAATCATCGTTGCCGAATGCCGCTGCCAAACGCAATCTACTTGCCCAGTTGCCTTTATCTTGGATCTTTTTGTAATACGTAAAATCATTTCTAAATGACGAGAACGAATTTAGAAATGTTTCTGCAGGAGCATCTCCATTTAAAAATTGAATATGTTGTGCTGTAAATTCACTAACAACACCATCAAAATATTGATAATCAATATCTAGATCTACAAAACGGTAAACACCTTTATAGATAAATTTGTTTGCTTCTAATGAAAGCGGTGTATCCGGCAACGGATTTTCACCTTCAAATAAATAGGATTCTTGAACAAAAGCGGCGCCTAATTCTGCTTCGTTCTTAAAATTGAAGGAAAATAATAGCTTAGCTTCTGCATTTTTAGAATTAAAACGATAGTTTTTGTCACCTTGATCATAAAAAACGGGTTCTTGTGTAGTTAAATCCTGGTAATTGATTCCTATGCCTAATTTGTCACTAAATAAAAATGGATGTTCCCAAAATGCACCATAGGAGTTGAAAATATTCTTCTCATAAAACCCACCTAATAATTGATTATTTCCAAACAGATTAAATTCAAATACAGATACTCTATATGAAAAACTACCGTCGTTTGCGGTAGCTATCCTTAAACCTGGTATAATAGTAAAGTTTTCTACAACATTATATATAAGAATATTTTTATTGGCTCTATTTTCAATGGCGTAGGTAGCACTGGCAATACCCGGTAATCTTTTTAATCTTTCAACATCTGCATTTACTAAGGAGACATCATATATAGTTTGTTCTTTCGTTTTAATCAATCTTCTTAATAAAGACTCTTTTGTTCTTTTTAAACCTGAGAACTCTAAAGCGTCTATTTTAATTTCTTGTGCAAAAAGTGTAGTACCTATAAAAAGTAGTAAGATGGTTGCAATTTTTTTCATAGCATGTATTGTTACTTTAACTAAGACGAGTTGAAATAACATTCCATACGAAAAAAAGGCATTTTACCTAATGGATCGATGAAAGGTAATTCTCTAAAAACAATATGATCAAGAAAAGAAAGGTAATATATGCAGATACTTATACTTTAATATAAATGGTAAGTGCACTTTAGATAATTAAAGTTCGAGGCAATACTGAAACGCAATATAAGGTGCTTTAAAAGCATTTTTACCATCAACCTACAGATTTGTATAGCTGATTATTTAAAAGCATTGAGGTTGTCTTAAAACAATAAAAAAAGCATAAAAAATACCAATTGATATTTTTTATGCTATTGAAAAAAATTATGATTTTATTTTTGAGCTATTTTAGCCCAAGAATCTCTTAAACCTACTGTTCTGTTAAAAACCAATTTACCGGCAGTGGTATCTGGATCAACACAAAAATAGCCCATTCTTTGAAATTGTACACGGTCGCCAATTTTTGCCTCTTTTAAATGCGGTTCCACATAAGCTGTAATTATTTTTAAAGAATCAGGATTTACAAATTCCATAAAATCTTTATCCTTATGTGTATCCGGACTTTCATCTGTAAACAAACGATCGTATAAACGAACCTCTGCCTCTACGGCATGTTTTATGGATACCCAATGTAATGTACCTTTTACCTTACGTAAGCTTTCCTCAGTACCACTACCACTTTTACTTTTAGGATCATAGATACATTGTACTTCTATAATATTCCCATCAGTATCTTTTGTGCATGATTCAGCCTTTATAATGTATGCGTTTTTTAAACGAACTTCTTTTCCTAGTTTTAGCCTAAAGAATTTTTTGTTTGCTTCTTCTCTAAAGTCTTCTTTTTCAATATAAAATTCTCTTGAAAAAGGAACTTTTCTAGAACCGGCACTTTCATCTTCAGGATTATTCTCCGCATCTAACCACTCTACTTCGCCCTCAGGATAATTAGTAATGACTACTTTCAAAGGGTCTAAAACACCCATAACCCTTGGAGCTACTTTATTTAAATGGTCACGGACTTGAAATTCCAATAAAGAAACATCAATTAAATTATCCCTTTTGGCAATACCGATGGCGTCTGTAAAATTGCGGATAGCTTCTGGAGTGTACCCTCTTCTTCTTAAACCGGAAATTGTAGGCATTCTAGGATCGTCCCAAGATTTCACGACGCCTTTTTCAACTAGTTGAGCCAGTTTTCTTTTACTGACTACGGTATGGCTTAGGTTCCTTCTAGCAAATTCTCGTTGTTTAGGCTTTATTTTGTTTTCATCATATACTTGATCTAAAAACCAATTATATAATTCACGGTGCATCGCAAATTCCAACGTACAAAAAGAATGGGATACTTGTTCTATATAGTCGCTTTCACCATGTGTCCAATCATACATCGGATAAATACACCAATCGGTATTTGTTCTGTGGTG
>JAHDDL010000014.1:0-22741 GCA_020629415.1 Maribacter sp.
ATCATATCTTGGTAACCGAACATGGTTCCCCGATCGGTGATAATAGCTTGCTCGTTTCCTGTTTCGGTAACTTTATTTACGGCATGCTTCATACTTTCAGGACTCATAAATTGCCCCTTCTTGATGTTGACCGTTTTACCTGTTTTTGCGGCGGCAACTACCAAATCGGTCTGGCGGGCAAGAAATGCCGGTATCTGCAATACATCTACATATTCTGCAGCCATGGCAGCATCTTGTTCTGTATGTATATCGGTAACCGTAGGTACTTTGAATGTCTCAGAAACTTTACATAGAATCTTCAATGCCTTTTCATCTCCAATACCCGTAAATGAATCTAATCTACTTCGGTTAGCTTTTTTGAAACTTCCTTTAAATACATAAGGAATTTTAAGCTCGTCGGTTATAGTAACAATATGCTCTGCAATACGCATTGCCATGTCTTCACCTTCAATGGCGCAGGGTCCAGATAGTAGAAAAAAGTTATTACTGTCGGTATGTTTTATTTGGGGTATTAGAGATAGGTTCATTCGTCGAATATTTTTGAACAAAGATACTATTTTAAGAAGCTTACTGTTCTATTAGGATAAGATTGTCGAAATCCCAAATCGAAATGAAAATCAAACAGTTTTTTATAGCAACAATATTTCTCGTTTTTGCTGCTAATGCACATGCTCAGTTCGGTAAAAATTGTGAGTTACGACAAGTAAAAATCAATCTACTTAACCCTGGTCTTGAATATGAAATGGCTTTGGGCACCAATACAACTTTTGATATTAAAGCAGGTATACAAGTAGCGTTAGATCCTTTGTTGCCAGATGTATATAGTGAATTTGGCATTTTTCCTGCAGTTGCCGCTCAATACCGCTATTACTATAATTTTGAAAAGCGTCAACGTAAAAGAAAACAGATTTATGGTAATTCTGCCAATTATGTGGCTCCGGCGGTCGCCGTTTTCTTTCCGGGTTCAAGAACCATTGCCAATGAAAACGTAGAAGGCGCTTTTGGTTATGCCGGTTTGGTAACAGGTATACAACGTAGTTTTGATTCCGGATTCAACTTTTCTGTAGATGTAGGTGCTGCATATTATGACGGACAATTTGAGGGCGGCATTTATCCGGTAGCGAATTTAAGCATTGGTTTTATCATCAGTGAAAAGCGATGGTGTGTAGGTCGTTAATCACGTAAGTATTTTCTTAATATTTCTATAAATCAGGTGGTTACTTTTTTTTAATCATGTAGTTTTAGTTGCAACATCAATCTAACTACATGAAAAAAATTACACTGATTCTTCTATTCCTATCTATTACAACGGTACATTCCCAAATCAGGGATTTTTCTGAAAAAGGCAACGGACTCATAAATCTAGAGCGTCATCAATTTACAATTAACTTATTGGGACCGGGAATTAGGTATGAGCTAGGTCTTTTTAAAAACGTAAGTGCATCTACCAGTTTTACACCGGCATTTGCTAGGTATCAAGAGGGTTATGCTTTAGGTTTTGCTTGGCATACCAGAATTAGATATTACCATAATTTTCAAGAGCGTTTAGATGTAAATAAGAATATCATAGGCAACTCAGCCAACTACATTGGGCCTGCACGTAGCATTTTCTGGGAGCCATTACAGTTTACGGATAATATCTCTGACGGAAATAGTGATTATGCCTTTGCATTCTATGGCGGAGTATACGGCATTCAGCGAACCAACAGAAAAGGTTTCAATGTAAATGCAGAAGTGGGTTATGGCTATTTTGATTCAAAAACTTTAGATAGTGGTCATGGCTTTTTGCTTCATGTTACCTTTGGGTGGGTGGCCACAAAAAGAAAATCTAGGAAGCCCACTTTTGATTAATGTGGTCTGGTATTTGATGCACATCCCGAATAAAACCAAACCAGATTATAATATGAAAAAGATTATTTTTTTATCCGCTATGCTGTTGACCTCTTTTTACGCTAAGGCACAAAAAGGGAAATTAGTGGAAGACAAACTTTTTAAAGTTAACTTGTTGGCACCTGGCATTTCTTATGAGCTTGGTATAGCTGATAAAACTACCTTGAATTTAGAGGCGTTCTTAGGTTTAGCACTGAATGGTGGGTCAGATAGATCAACTAATTTTGGACTGTATCCAGGTTTAGAGGCAGATGTAAGGCAATACGTAAATTTTAATAGAAGATTAAATAAAGGAAAGAATATATCTGGTAACTCTGGTAATTATGTTGCATTTTTAAATCAACTTCAATTGGGCAAGCCAATAATCGGTAATTTGGAATACGCCTCGGATTATTTTTATAACGGTGCTTTAGTATATGGTATTCAGCGTACTTACAAAAAAGGATTCTATTGGGGCTTGGCTTTTGGTCCCGGTATTTTTGTTGATGATTTTTATAAGGATGCAGGTATTTTAATAGATGTTAGACTTGGTTGGGTTGTAAGTGGTAGGAAAAAGTAGGAAACCCATTAGGGAACTGCCTCAAAATCAATAAGATAAAAATAACATAAGTTTAAGTGTAGCTATAAATATTTAAAGTATCTTTGCACGCTTAAATAAGACCTTTTATGTCCACTACAACAAAGAATATTGCGATCATTGCGCACGTTGACCACGGTAAAACGACCTTGGTAGACAAAATAATGTACCACTGTAGCCTTTTTCGCGAAAACGAGAATACAGGCGATTTAATTTTGGATAATAACGACTTGGAAAGAGAACGTGGTATTACCATTACTTCTAAGAACGTTTCCGTTATTTATAAGGATACTAAAATAAATATTATCGATACTCCCGGTCACGCCGATTTTGGTGGTGAAGTTGAGCGTGTATTGAATATGGCAGATGGTGTTTTGTTGTTGGTAGATGCTTTTGAGGGTCCTATGCCACAAACACGTTTTGTACTTCAAAAAGCGATCGACCTTGGTTTAAAGCCTTGTTTGGTAATCAACAAAGTAGACAAAGAAAACTGTACTCCAGAAGAAGTGCATGAAAAAGTTTTTGATTTGATGTTCGAGCTGGGTGCGGAAGAGTGGCAGTTAGATTTCCCTACTGTATATGGTTCTGCTAAGAACAACTGGATGAGTACCGATTGGCAAAATGAAACGGAAAACATTGAACCATTGTTAGATATGGTAATTGAGCACATTCCTACTTTTGAGCCAAAAGAAGGAAATACTCAAATGTTGATCACTTCTTTAGATTTCTCTTCATTTACAGGTAGAATCGCTATCGGTAGATTACAAAGAGGAACTTTAAAGGAAAATCAGCAAATTTCTTTGGTAAAACGCGATGGTACCATCGTTAAATCAAAAATCAAAGAATTGTACGTTTTTGAAGGTCTAGGTCGTAAGAAAGTAGAAGAGGTTGAAACTGGTGATATTTGTGCTTTGGTTGGTGTTGAAGGTTTTGAAATTGGTGATACCGTTGCCGATATTGAAAACCCAGAAGCTTTGAAGACCATTGCAATAGATGAACCTACCATGAGTATGTTGTTTACCATTAACGATAGTCCGTTCTTTGGTAAGGATGGTAAATTCGTTACTTCTCGTCATATTAATGATAGACTTCAAAAAGAATTGGAAAAGAACTTGGCGTTACGTGTAAACGAAACAGATAGTGCAGATAAATTCTTGGTATTCGGCCGTGGGGTATTGCACCTTTCAGTTTTAATTGAAACAATGCGTCGTGAAGGTTACGAATTACAAATTGGTCAACCACAAGTTATCATCAAAGAGATCGATGGTGTTAAATGTGAGCCAGTTGAAGCATTGACTATAGATTTACCAGAAGCTGTTTCTGGAAAAGCTGTTGAGATGGTTTCTATGCGTAAAGGTGAAATGACCAGTATGGAAGCTAAAGGTGAGCGTATGATCTGTGAGTTTATAATTCCTTCTAGAGGTATTATAGGTCTACGTAACCAATTATTGACCGCTACCGCTGGTGAGGCTATAATGGCGCACCGTTTCTTGGAATACCAACCAATGAAAGGAGATATTCCACAAAGACAAAATGGTTCTTTGGTTTCTATGGAAACAGGAAAAGCAATTCCTTACTCTATAGATAAATTACAAGATCGTGGTAAGTTCTTTGTTGATCCGGGTGAAGATATTTACGAAGGTCAAGTTATAGGTGAAAACTCTCGTGGAGATGATATGACCGTGAACATTACAAAGACTAAAAAATTATCTAACGTTCGTTCTTCTGGAGCTGATGATAAAGCTAAAATTGTTCCTGCAATTAAGTTTTCTCTAGAAGAAGCATTAGAATATATTCAAAAAGATGAGTATGTTGAGGTTACTCCTAAGTTTTTACGTCTACGTAAAATCTACTTGACCGAAAATGAACGTAAGCGAAATAAAATTGCATAAATAAAAAAGCTCCTTGAAAAAGGAGCTTTTTTTAGCTCTTAATCTATAGAAACCACCTACTTAGGTGGTTTCTTGTTTACAGCGTGCTTCATCTTGTTTTAAGATAAGCTTTATGGTGCTTTTATTGGTTAGGTATAACATCAATTAGTAGCGTTGTACTACGAAAAACGCAAAAAATTAAGATAGATTTTCCTACTTTCTTAATAATGAGTCTATCCTGCATTTTTCTTCGTTTCTGCATAGAATTTTATCTAATTTAAAGTGGTATTAAATTCAACTCAAACAATTAATAATATGCAACTAACAGGTAAAAATGTGCTCATTACCGGAGGAACCCGGGGTATTGGTAAATGTATGGTTCAACATTTAATTAAAAATGGTGTTACCAATATTGCGGTCATTGCACGCGACAAACAGAACCTAAAGAATCTATCATTAGAATACCCAACGGTAAATTTCATTCGCATTGCCGGTGATATTGCCAATATTCAGATATTAAGAGATGCTGCGGCACGTATAGAAGATAAATGGGGGCATCTTGATATATTGATAAATAATGCGGGTATTGTTGCTGCAGGTCCTTTAGAGGATATTCAAGATGAAGACTTGTACGATCAGGTTGCCGTTAACTTAACTGCGGTCATGTTGTTGACCAAATACTGTATTCCGTTATTGAAGTTTTCTGAAGATGCCTACATCTTGAATATTTCATCAGGATTAGGATTGATAGGTATGCCTTTCTATGCGGTCTACGGAAGTACCAAAGCTGCAATTCGCCAGTTTTCAGATTCTATGAGAAGAGAATTGGCGCCTTTTAAAGTGTCCGTAACCTGTGCTTTTCCTACCGCTACGGATACGGAAATGATGCAGAAGTTTAAAGGTAGAAAGATGGATGCACCGGAGTACGTTGCAGAGCGTTCGCTTGAAGGATTATTTAATAAAGAGATTCAAGTAATTTTTGGTGGTGAAGAACGACTCAAAGAAAATACCTTGAACTTTGAAGCACCTGAAGAATTGGATAAAAAGGTTGCCGAGAATTACGAGGAACGAAAAATGGCCAGTTTAGATCATAAAGCCGTATAATCTACACTGGGAAATCAACAAACGGCGAACAACTATGAAATTACTTTACAAACTATCCCTATTATTAGTACTTGCAGTTATTGTATCCTGTAAAGAAACACCTAAAAAAACAACCGAAACCGCTAAGGAAGTGGTGACGGAAACTAATGTAATAGCTTACCCAGATTCTTGGGTGTCTTCTAGAGTTGCAAAAGCAAAAGAAAGATTAAATGGCACGGAAGCGGGAAAAGTTATTTGGAATGCCATGGAAGCGCATGGTGGATTGGATACTTGGTATGCTAACGGTCCGGTTACTTTTCGTTTCAATTACCAACCTTTAGATGGTAAAACGGCCAGAGACAGTTACCAAACAGTAGATACTTGGAGCAACCGGGCAGTACACACAAGTGCTACGGATAGTAAGGCTAAATTTGGTTGGACAGGTGAAAAGGCCTGGGTTATGGCAAAAGATAGTACTGCTTTTGCCTATGATACTAAATTTTGGGCATTGACACCTTTATGGTTTGTTGGTCATCCGTTTGTATTAAGTGGCGATGGCGTGAACTTAGAGCTATTGCAACCTACTACATTTAAGGATAAAGACTACAATGTGGTAAAAGTTACATTTGATGCAGGCACGGGCGATGCACCGGACGACTATTATATTCTATATGTAAATAAAGAAAGTAACAAGATTGCGGTTATGAGATATATTGTTTCTTATCCGGAATATTTTAAGGACGGTGGCCACGCTCCAGAAAAATTCACGGAGTTTATTGGTGAGCAAACCGTAGACGGAATTACCATGCCAGGAGGATTTAAGACGTACTGGACTGTGAAGAACGATCAGCCGGGAGAATACATAACTAAAATTGATTTTACAGATGTGTCTTTTGAATCTGATTTGCCTAAAGACTTTTTTGATACCCCGGAAGGTGCAAAAATTTTAGAGTAATATCTTTTAAAATTCAAGTAGTTTTCAACTAAAAAAAGCGTGTATCTAAAATACTTTTTAGATACACGCTTTATATTTACTATGGCTTAAAATTTACTCGGTAGCGCAAGCATCATATGCTTGACTGTAAGCTAAAAGACCTTCTTTGGTGTTCTTGTATTCGTTGGCCATAATTTTAGCTTTAACGGCTTCACATTCCGTACTTAAAGCTGCTAGTTTCTTGTTGAAGCCAAAAACAAAATCTTTGCTCATTGTAGAGACACCTTCTTCAGTGTTGCTATATTTTAGAACATATTCTTTGCCCATATGTTCGTATAAGGATATTTTGTCTCCTTGGTAAATTGCTTTTGCAAATTTTGGAGCATTGGTTTTATCGCTCGCAACTGATGATGTAAAACTTATCACCTCGTAAATATCGCCAGTAGTCAATACAATTTGTTTGCTGTCCGTAGCGGCAACTGCTTTAGCTGTGTTGTTTTCGTCTAACATCTGTATGGCTGCGCTCGCCTTTGTCAATTCTTCCACAGCTACTGTTGTTTGTAAGGTGTCGTTTGTTGCTGTTATTAAAAACGCTACAGCTTTTTCAGATTCTTCCGCCGGATCATCGGCATATACAATTTCTACATCTGGCTCATTGGAAAGGTCTTCTGTAACAACCTCAAAATGCCTTGTGGAAATTTCGTTTATTGTAAAGTCCTTTATTAATTCTTCTGCATTTCTATTCAATCGTTTACCATCTTTTTTGTCGTAATCGTTGGTAATAATTAGGTCTGCATATTTTTTAACCTTTTCAGGTAAATCTAAGTTTAAATAAATTTTTGCAATATTATAATAACTGGCATAGCGTACTTTTTTATGCTGTTTGTCATCTTCATTATATCTAGTTGCTACATCATTGAAATAATCGATCCATGGTTGTGCTTCAGTATATAGTTCGTCAACAGGTAAATCATACTGCATTTTTGAAAATATCGCTTTTAAAGCTTCAGATGCCTCTTGGTGATTGGCAAATTCTGGATGTTTTTTAGTTGCAATTATCCAAAAGTGTTGTGCTTGGTTAGAGGTTACTGGAACATAACCATATCTATAATTGATTTTGCTGTTTGTTTGGTTGATCATGCTATTGCGATGCTTATTACGATATTTATCTCTAATGCTGTAGCGATTATTATTGTAGAAAGCACTGGCCTTAGAATAGGTCTTATGGCCTGTGCTAGCATAATTGTCGTCTTCAGTTAGGGTAAAAGAAGAATTTTCTCCAGAATCTGAGTTGCTGATCGAAACTGTTGCCGAAGAAGAATAACTACAAATTACGTCATACGTATATGTAGTTTTAAGAACATTTCCTTCTTTGTCTTTATCCTCGTGTTTATTTTTTTTAATATCAACTTCGCCTATTTCGGTTCCATGAAAATTGAATCTAAAATCAAGCGTACCATTTTTTGCCACTCTAGAAAATCCTTCTAAAAAAATATTACGGCTACTAGAGGTAAATGTTCTTTTTGAATCATCTACGACAGGTATTTTAGGGAGGTCTACATAGGAAGTCTTAAAGTATTCGCGATCTAAATTTGCTCTCTGTGCCAAGATTTTGGTGGCGGTAAGACAGCAGATAATTACAAGTAAACTAAGTGTTTTTTTCATTTTGGTTGTTTTGGTTGGTTTAAGTAATATATTGAACAACAAATAGTACACTTTGTTTTAAAGCGTATTAAAAGTGCAATCTATGAATGCGTAAATTCTATTTATGGTCAAGTGATTTGTATTGCGTAGCCACTGCCGCGCCAATAATACCTGCGTGATTTTGAAGCTTTGCTGGTATTACTTTGGTATCGATCTTAATTTTGGATTTAAACTCATCAAAATCCTTTGAAGCGCCGCCACCAAGAATAATCAAGTCTGGTGAAACGATCAATTCTACATATTCTAAGAACGTATTGAATCTTTTCCCCCATTTTTTATAGGACAACTTTTCGCGGTCTTTTGCTGATCCCGCTGCCCATTTCTCAATTTTGCTATATTTTTTATAAGGAATTTGTCCTAACTCAAAATTAGGGATCAATCTTCCGTCCAAAAATGCGCCACTTCCTAAACCGGTACCTATGGTAATCATAACAACAAAACCTTTTTCCCCTTTACCGGTACCAAAGTTCATGGTAGCGTAACCAGCGGCATCTGCATCGTTAATTACGGTGAAATCCAATCCGGTTTTTTTCTCCAATAATTTTTCAACATTGACACCTAACCAGCTTTTGTCCAAATTTCCGGTAGCTTTACAGACTCCGTTTTTAATAATGGTTGGGAAACCGCAGCCCACTTTACCTTTGTAGTCAAAATGTGCCACGATTTCGGCAATTACATCGGTCATTGCTTCTGGTGTTCTAGGTATGGGAGTGGGTATTCTAAATCTTTCAGAGATCATTTCTCCGGTTTCAGAATTAACTAACGCTCCTTTAATTCCAGAACCACCTACATCAATACCTAGTAAAGTCATTTTATATTTTGTTATGAATTACAAAGAAACGAAAAAGTTTCGGCTCTTTGAAGTGAGATTATTTGGGGCAATTTTAGTGTTATACAATTGAAAGATAATAACATAAAAAAAGGACCTTTTTAGAGGTCCTTTTAATTTTTTGTTATTCGGGCATAAGCAGTCCCGTAATTGTACTTACTTGAATTTCTTCGTCGTCTTCGTCTAATTCAGAATCTACCGTAAAGGTAATAGAGAACTGTTTGCCCACTAATTTTTGACTCTTTAAATCATACTTGGATGTTACTTCGTCTACTACGTTTGTAAACTCTGTACTGTAACCTTCGCCATCTGTAAATACATAAACGCCATCAATATAGCCTTCATAAGTACCGTTCATGGTACTGGTTTCTTGACCAAATGTCGTTAAAGAAGAAACTGCAACGAACAATACAATTAAAAGTGATTTCATTTTTCTTTTGTTAAGTTAATTATAGATTTTTTTTGTTCCGTTTTCAGCACTTTTTTAAGGTGATAAAAGTTGATACAAATGAAATCTAATTAGTTGAATAACGAATAATTTTATCATTTTATTATGATAGTTTTTTTTATTCCTAAAGAACTGTAGGTCAGTGGGCTATTTTTATAATCTGGAGTATTAAATAATTGTACTTTAGAGTATATAATAGAAAAATTACATACTACCTTTACTCTGTTAATCAATACTGCTACATTGAAGAATTATAACTTGCAAAAAATAGGTATACTTGTTGTTCTACTGTTTTTCACGACGTTGAATTTTGGCTTTTCACAAGAGAAAATAGCCTTTGAAGCTATTCAAAACAATATTGAAAAGTATAAAAATGATCTTCGTGGTCCTTATAAGGATATTCGTTGGTTCTGTACGGACGGTAGTGTTAGACAACCAAAAGATCCCTGCCCGGATAATATTGGTCCTGGGGTGCAACATGCCCGTTACAAAGATGAAGTGGTCTCCTTGGGTAAGACCAATCATATTTATTTAGGACAAATTTTGGCATATACGGATTTTGATGAGTTTTGGGATGCCGGTCATAACCACTCCCGCTTAAAACAATATCAATTGGATAAGTATTTGCGTTTGGTAGATAATGGCTGGATCAATCAAAAAGGACAGTACTATAGAGGATCGGTACAGGTAGAAGACGAAGAAGCCTGGGGAATCGATTTTTATAAAACTATTTTGGCAGATGATAAAGTTCTGCTCCATAACTTTTATCTCATACGCCAATCTTTAAAAGATATCCCCCATAACGGTGATGATAATGTTGCACAATTAATGCGAAGCCAATCTAAGGTAATTTCGGATATATACACACCGTTTATGGACCTTAGAACCAAGATCCATAGTCAGCCGGAAAAAGCCGATATTCAAAAAGTAACTGATTTTAAAACGAAACATCAAAAAACATTGACAACCGATCTAAATAAAAAATTAGACGGATTGTTAACTACAATGAATACGTTTTTTAAACCGGTTGATGTTCAGGCGTTGCTTAACACTTCTAAACTGGTTAAAGGAACTTTATTGGGAGATAAAGTACAATCTTTTATAAATGCAAAGGTAGATAATGACAATCCACCGTATGTAGTAAATGAAACGGCTCAATTACTTTTAGATATCAGGGAAGATCTGTTAACCGAAAAACGGTCTTTGGCACGTTTGCAGTTATTGGATATTTCTTTGAAGTTAGAAGAGTTGCTATTTCAAAGCGCGCCTAATTGGGAGCCCGATACGGTTAGTGGTCAGTTAGAAAAAATATGTGCATTGACCACGGCATCTGTGGGTGCCGGCTATCTAGAATTGTGGGAGTGGGAGCAGATTTCTGGTACGCTCAGTAAATTTGGTGAAAGTAAATTGACTTTGGCAGAATTGACACAAGTGCTAGAAACGGCAAGATCTGCCGTGGAGTGGAGCGCGGCGACAGTTAAAGCCAATTATCAAGAAGTAGTAAATACGTACACGGCTTTTGAGCCTAAATCATATGCATTTATAGATGATAGAATAAGGGGTTCCGTTGCTTTGCATTTAGGGCAAAGTGTGGGGCAGTTGGGCGATTTTATATCTAAAGAATCCGCTTTGTCCAACAAGGTTATGGATATTTCCAATCAAAGTACCTTCAGGGGGTTGAACCCTGGTTATGCCTTTGGTGAATTGGTGGTAGTAGATGGTTCATCTGAAGATATTGAGGTATCGGCAGATAAAATTTATATTTTTCAGCGCTCTCCGTCAGACCTAAAACCTGTGGCAGGTATAGCCACTGTGGCTGAAGGTAATATGGTGTCGCACGTACAATTATTGGCGCGTAATTTAGGTATACCCAATGCCGCCCTATCTGATCAGAATCTTCAGAGTTTAAAGAAGTATGATGGTGACCGTGTATTTTATGCGGTTTCTAATAAAGGGAACGTGATCTTAAAACCAGAAGCGCAAATGACTGATCAAGAACGCGGACTGTTCCTAAAGAAAGAACGAAATACGGATAAGATAGAAGTGCCAGTTGAGAAAATTCAATTAGGTACTACAGATGTGCTGAACATGCGAGATGTTGATGCAAGTGATTCCGGAGCTTTATGCGGACCAAAAGCCGCTAACCTTGGTCAGTTGAAAAAGATGTTTCCAGAGCAAGTGGTAGAGGGGTTGGTAATACCTTTCGGGATTTTTAAAGATCATATGGATCAGACCATGCCTGGCGAAAATACTTCGTATTGGGAGTTTTTAAATAATATGTTTAAAGAGGCTGAGCGCATGAGAGGTGCAGATGTGCCTGAACCCGAAGTTGAAAATTATCAATTAAGACAATTGGAGACGCTAAGAACGGCAATTAAAAAAATGCCTTTAAAAGAAGATTTTAAAAATCAATTGGAGATTAAATTTAAATCGGTTCTTGGTGCTGAATTTGGTAAGGTTCCTGTATTCTTACGTAGTGATACCAATATGGAAGATTTAAAGGAGTTTACCGGTGCCGGACTAAACTTGACTTTATTCAACGTGTTGGACAAAGAAAAGATTATTGAGGGTATTAAAGATGTTTGGGCATCGCCATATACAGAGCGTAGTTTTAAATGGCGCCAAGTGTATTTGTTGAATCCAGAGAATGTATTCCCTTCTATTTTGGTGATCCCAAGTGTAGATGTAGATTACTCGGGCGTATTGATTACAAAGGGGATTAATTCAGGTAATGATAAAGACTTGACCGTTGCATTCAGTAGAGGTGCGGGCGGTGCTGTTGATGGGCAGTCAGCGGAAACATATACAATCTATAGTGATAACGGATATCGCTTATTGGCGCCTGCGCGTGAAGCCCTATATAATACGCTTCCTGCCACAGGTGGTACGGGCAAAAAAATAGCCACTTTTGAGCACAGGGTTTTGAATGAAAAGAACATGGCAGATATTAAAACCTTGGCAAAGACCATTAGAGAAACCATGCCAAAAGAAACAAATTCGGATTATGAGGGTGCTTATGATGTGGAATTAGGTTTTAAGGAAGACAAATTATGGTTGTTTCAAATAAGACCGTTTGTTGAGAATAAAAAAGCGTTGAGTTCTGGGTATCTGGAATCCATTACCCCAAAAATTAATACGGCAAAAGAAATTTTACTGAGTACAAAAATATGATATGAAAAGAAATTGGTTTTATTTGTTAGCCATATGTTTTCTTGTTTTTATGGCTTGTAATTCAGATGTTACATACAACAAATATTAAAGGTTGGTTTAGAAACGAGTATGAAGAAAATTATAGTATTGTTAATCGTAGTTTTGAGTGCATCCGCATTTACAACGTACAAATATTACCCAATTGATGGTTACAAGCGCACAGGCATTAAACGCTTAAAACGGTTGGAGCTCATCAAGAGCGGAGAGATTAAAGATGCATCGGCTTTACCTGTCGGTGCCATGAAATCGTACAACGATATTCAATTGAACTTGCTGTCAAGAAAGAATGATAGTGCAATGGGTCTAATGCAGGTAGATGCAGATTTTCAGAAGGAAATCAGTGCCTTGTTTCGCGGTTTGGATAAAAGTTATTCGTTAACGGTTTTAGATATATCGGACCCAGAAAATGTTCGCTACGCAGAACGAAATGAGACTTCAGGCTATCAGCCAGGTTCTGTAGGTAAGTTGGCTGTATTATTGGGCTTATTTACACAGTTGGAAAAAAATTATCCGGATTCATTTGAAAAAAGAACGGAGCTACTCAAGAATAAATCTGTTAAAGCCGGAGTTTGGGGCTTAAAGGATGAACATACCATTCCTATCTATAATATTGAAAAGAATACCTTGGTAAAACGTCAAGTAATTGCCAGCGATGTGTTCTCTTTATATGAATGGGCGGATCACATGTTGTCTGTGAGCAATAACGGTGCGGCAAGTATAGTATGGAGAGAGGCGCTGTTAATGGCAGCGTTTGGAGAAAAGTATCCTGAGCTGACACAAGAAGAGGCGGATACTTACTTTAAGGAAACTCCTAAAAAAGAGCTGACAGATTTGAGTAATGATGTGGTTAATTTGCCTTTGCGTGAACTGGGCATTACATCAGATGAATGGCGGTTGGGTAGTTTCTTCACTAGAGGTGCAAATACCTATGTGGGCGATAAAGGCGGTAGCATAGGTTCGCCACAGGGTCTAATGAAATTCTTGGTCCAACTGGAACAAGGTAAGGTGGTAGATGAAGCATCAAGTTTAGAGATGAAACGATTAATGTATATGACCGATCGTAGAATTCGCTACGCACAGTCACCGGCATTGAAAGAAGCCGCTGTATATTTTAAGTCGGGCTCTTTGTACAAATGCGATAGAAGTAATGGGGAGGCATGCGGAAAATACATGGGCAACGTTACTAATTTCATGAACTCGGTCATCATTGTTGAGCACCCGGATAATTGTAGGTATATGGTGGTATTGATGACAAACGTACTTCGTAAAAACTCTGCCAGTGACCATATGTATTTAGCGGGTAATATTGATAAAATTATTAGAAAATAGATTTACGATCAATCAGTTTTCTAATACATATTAAGATTTAAACTTGTTATGTAGTTCCTCTACAATTGTGGCTACTTTTTTGTTTTTATCAATTCTATTCAGAACTATTGCGGAATTTTGACGCTCCTTACAGTTTTTAATGGCGCAGCGCTCACAAGTAACGCCAACTTGCTGCGTTTTAATACTTGGATCGTTTAAAAACTTCACTTTTTTAGCAAGTTGTTTGTTCATTAAAAGTCCAATGCTGATACTTCTGTATTGATTGTCCTTAAATGGATCCTTTGTTGCAGATGATAATACAATGTATTGGTTGCCCTCGCCTTGGTAATTAGATATTTGAATATCGAATTCATGCTCTTTTTGGCTCGTTTTAATATCGTTCAAAACCTTTAACGATACCCAACGACGACAATAATGCTCATTGGTTTCATTTGCTCTGGGCGAATGTTGATGAGAAAGATGAAGTTCTTTTTTTAGATGGTATTTTTTGCTGCCCAACCTATGGGTAAACCTTAAAAAGAAGAGATTTTGTATCGCAAAAAAATTGGGTAAAATATTGGTTAATCGCTGGTAAAAAGATTCTGGCGATGCATTATAATTGTCTATTATGGACAAGAACTTATCTGCATTAAAATTTCCTTCTTTAAAAACCTCATCTAATTGTGGAGTCACCTGTGTTTTGGGTATTAATAGGGCGCCGGCAAAATAAGAAGCGTAAAAATTATTCAGTACTTGGTCAAAATTTTCAAATTTTATCCAAGGAAAAGAATAAAGTCTATCTGTATATGCTAAAAAGTTATAACCTATTTCTTTTGCATAAATAAAAGCACGTTGAGCTTCATTAATATCCGCAGAGAGCAGTAAAGTTTTAGTTTCCGGAACAAAAAGAGATCTTAGGTTTTCCAAAGCCTCGTATTTTTCTAATTCTCCATTGTTAATACTATATCCATATTCTTCTATTAGTATTTCTTCTAAGTCTTTTGAAGAAAGTTTTTTTGATAAATCTAAATGATACGCTTTTGCAAATTTGAGAACCTCTTGCTCTAAATTTTCGAAATAGTTGTTGTTTGCCTCTTGGTAAGAACGCAAAGATGCTAGGAAAAAACTCTCTCTACTAAAACTATAATGTTGTGCAATTTCTATTATGGTGCTTATAAATGCATTGACTTTTGCCGGGGCGTTAGCAACAATATCAATTAAGTCACTTTCTTTAATGCCAAACAGGTCAAGTGGTATTTCTTTTAAAATTTTAGACTGTAATAAATCACCAATAGGGGCAAGATTCTTATCTAGCTTTAAAGAAACCATTTGATCGTAGGGTACCTCTAATTTTTCAGAAAGTAAGATGATTTTATCAGGTTTTGGATATTTTTTTCCTTTCTCGATCTCATTAAGATAAGATTTAGAAAGTCCGCAAATTTTAGATAAGCCAAATAATGACAAATCCTTTTCTGTTCGTATCTGCTTAAGTTTTAAGCCGAAAATGAGTTTTATATATTCTTGTTCCATATTGAGATTTTAAAGATACTATATTTTGCGTTCATCAGAAATAAAGTGAATTTTATCTATTTAGCGAACGTTCGCTTGTTTTGTAAAATATTTTATTTTATCATTGTGTCAACAAAAACTTTTAATAATGGAAAACACGATTTTAAAACATCCAAAAATTCAGTTCGCGAATCAGGTTCAGCATTACTATCCTGAGATTTTAACAGACAACGCTTTGGCGTTTCTTACGGCACTCCATGAAAACTTTAATGAGAAGAGATTACAGTTGCTTAAAAAACGTGAAGTCCAGCAAAAAGTCTTTGATAGTGGTAAGTTTCCACAGTTTCCAAAAGAGACGAAAACTATTCGTGAGGGAGTTTGGACTGCAGGAAGTATACCAGAAGATTTACAGGATAGAAGAGTAGAAATTACCGGTCCTGTTGATCGTAAGATGATTATTAATGCTCTAAATTCCGGAGCTAAAACCTTTATGGCAGATTTGGAGGATAGTAATTCTCCTAGTTGGAAAAACAGTATTGAAGGGCAGCAGAATTTGATGGACGCCAATACAAAGACCATTAGTTTAACAGATACTAAGCGGGGAAAATCATACCGGTTAAATGAAGAAACGGCTGTGCTTTTAGTGAGGCCAAGAGGTTTGCACTTAAATGAAAGACACTTGTTGATTAATGAAGAAGAGGCTTCTGGAAGTTTGGTAGACTTTGGGTTGTACGTTTTTCATAACACCAAGACCATGATGGAAAGAGGAACGGCACCTTATTTCTACCTTCCAAAATTAGAGCACTATACAGAAGCTCGTTGGTGGAATGAGGTTTTTGAATATGCCCAAGAGTATCTAAACGTGCCAAAAGGAACATTTAAAGCAACTGTTTTGGTAGAGACCATTACTGCTAGTTTTCAATTGGACGAAATCATTTTTGAATTAAAAGATCATATCGTAGGGTTGAATTGTGGTCGTTGGGATTATATTTTCTCATACATTAAAAGGTTTAGAAACCACGCTGGTTTTGTGGTGCCCAATAGAGATCAGGTTACTATGACCACCCCGTTTATGGATGCCTATGCAAAATTGGTCGTTCAAAGATGTCATAAGCGTGGCATACTTGCTATTGGCGGTATGGCGGCACAAATTCCTATCAAGAACAATGATAAAGCCAATGCGGAAGCTTTAGAGAAAGTGCGAAAAGATAAGGAGCGCGAAGTACAAAATGGTCATGATGGTACATGGGTAGCACACCCTGCACTGGTAGAGGTTGCTATGAGCGAATTTAATAAGCACATGCCTACACCAAACCAAATGCATGTTTTACGTGAAGATGTAAATGTGACGGAGGAGGATTTGGTTGAAATTCCAAGAGGCACTATTACGGAAGCCGGAATAAGGAAAAATATAAACGTAGGTATTTTGTACACCGAAGCTTGGTTAAGGGGGCATGGTGCAGTGGCACTATATAATTTAATGGAAGATGCCGCAACGGCAGAAATTTCTAGAACTCAAGTATGGCAATGGTTGAAGAATGAAGTTATTCTTGAAGATGGGCGCCAATTGAATACTGATTTATTTACAACGATATTCGATGATGAGGTTGAAAAGCTTGTTACCGAGGTTGGTGAAAATAATATGAAGAACACCAAATTTGAGTTGGCTATAGAGTTATTCGATCAGCTGGTGGTTTCAGATGATTTCGAGGAATTCTTGACCTTACCTGCCTATAAATATATTTAAAAAAAAACGATCCTGCCATTGCGGCAACAATGTACAGGATCTCATTATTAATAATAACGTAATTCAAAATTATGAAAAATTTAGAACAAAGCATGTACAGTTCGGCATTGGAGACTGTAAGAAACCTAAAGCAAAAGTACGGGGATACTTGGAATGACATTAACCCTGAAAATGCCGCTAGAATGGTCGCTCAAAACCGTTTTAAAACCGGTTTGGATATTGCAAAATATACAGCTGGTATCATGAGAAAGGACATGGCGGATTATGATGCAGATTCATCTAACTATACACAATCTTTAGGTTGCTGGCATGGTTTTGTGGCTCAGCAAAAAATGATTGCCGTAAAGAAACATCATAAAACAACGAGTAAAAGATACTTATACCTTTCTGGATGGATGGTGGCGGCCTTGCGTTCAGAATTTGGACCATTACCAGATCAATCTATGCACGAGAAGACTGCAGTTTCTGGTCTAATTGCGGAAATCTATGATTTTTTACGTCAGGCAGATGCTATTGAATTGAACGATCTATTCAGGAGATTGGAGCATGGGGAAGACGTTCAAGATGAAATCGATAATTATGAAACCCATATCGTACCCATAATTGCCGACATAGATGCTGGTTTTGGTAATGAAGAGGCTACTTATTTATTGGCTAAAAAAATGATACAAGCGGGTGCATGTGCCATTCAAATAGAAAATCAGGTGTCAGATGCCAAACAATGTGGGCATCAAGATGGTAAGGTAACCGTTCCTCATGAAGATTTCGTAGCAAAACTAAATGCAGTACGATATGCTTTTATTGAATTGGGAATTGACGATGGGGTGATCGTAGCAAGAACGGATTCTGAAGGTGCGGGACTTACCCAGAAATTGCCGGTAAGCCAAGAGCCTGGGGATTTAGCTTCACAATATTTAGCTTTTGTTGAGGCAGAGGAAATTGCGATTTCAGAGGCTCGTGAAGATGATGTACTATTAAAAAGAGACGGCAAATTGGTAAGACCGGTTCGCTTACCAAACGGATTATATAAATTTAGAGATGGTACTAATATAGATAGGGTAGTTTTGGATTGTATTACCAGTTTGCAAAATGGTGCAGATTTACTGTGGATAGAGACACCAACACCTAATGTAAAACAGATTGCCCATATGGTAAACAGGATTAGAGCTGTAGTACCTAATGCAAAATTGGTTTACAATAATTCTCCATCATTCAACTGGACATTGAATTTCCGTAATCAAGCGTATGATGAAATGCTTGCCGAAGGTGAGAACATGACCGAATATGATAGAAATAATTTAATGGCAGAGGAGTATGATGATACAGAGCTGTCTTACAGGGCAGATCGTAAAATTAGAAGCTTTCAGGTAGATGGGGCTAGAGATGCCGGTATTTTTCATCACCTAATTACACTACCAACATATCATACTACGGCTTTACATATGAGTGACCTTACCAAGGGTTATTTTGGTGAAGAAAGTATGCTGGCATACGTGAAGGGAGTGCAAAGACAAGAAATTCGTAAAGGTGTTTCTTGTGTAAAACATCAAAGAATGGCCGGGTCTGATCTAGGTGACGATCACAAATCTTTCTTTGCGGGCGATAAAGCTTTAAAAGCAGGTGGCGAAAAGAATACGTCTAACCAGTTCGATGCCGGTGCCAAAAGTAAAAAGAGAGAAAAAGAAGTAGGCGTTTTGTCTTAATATATGTGGTTTTGCTTACTTTCCTTAAATGGGTCAACCTACGGGTTGGCTCATTTTTTTTGTTTTAAATTATCAAAGTACTAAAACCAAGTTAAATATTTTTTTATAACAAAGCACTTGCTTAGTTTTGTAATGTAATTAGAATAAATGGCACGCAAAAAACAATATAACGAAGCTGAAGTCATAGAAAAGGCAATGCGTCTTTTCTGGCGTAATGGCTATGAAAGCACTTCCGTTCGTATGTTGGAGAAAGAAATGGGCATTAATCAGTTTTCCATATATGCCAGTTTTAAGAATAAAGAGGGTGTTTTTTTAGAGAGCATTAAACTGTATAATGCAAAGATAAAGTCCATAACAAATATCTTGGAAAACTCTACTAATGGGGTAGAGGGTATTAAAGATTATTTTTTGGATTTTCTAGATTTCTCAAGGGAAGGAGCCATTTTTAAAGGTTGCTTGGTAACCAATACGGTAAATGAAATCAAAGAAGATACTAATCCGGTAATTATGGCCGCATTAAAACGGTTTTCATTAAATATTAGAAAATTGTTTGTAAGGAATCTAAAACAAGACGACCAAAGGGATGTAAAAGAAATAGAAGCGCAAGCAGACTATTTAATGAACGCTCTTTTAGGTTTGTCAATTTCATCTAAAGTATTTAGTGAGGAGGAATTAAAGGGCATTATTAAAATTACGTTTTTACACTTGTAGCATTTTTTTTGAACAATAACTAAGCGTTTGCTTAGATTTAACATAACTATAATAAATATTAAAATTAGAAAGAGTATGACAACTTTAAAAGTACACAACATTGAATCTGCACCAGAAGGTAGTAAGTCATTATTGGAGAATTCACAAAAGGCTTACGGAATGATTCCTGGTCTGCATGGAGTATTGGCGGCTTCACCAAAAATTTTGGAAGCATACCAAACGCTACACCAATTATTTACTGAAACTTCTTTCAATGAAGAAGAATTGACCGTGGTTTGGCAAACGATAAACGTAGAGCATGCATGTCACTACTGTGTACCGGCACATACTGGTATTGCCAAAATGATGAAAGTTGATGATGCCATTACAGAAGCATTACGTAATGAAACGCCGTTGGCCGATGCAAAATTAGAGGCCTTAAGAACAATGACTTTGACCATTGTACGCAACCGTGGTAATGTAACACAGGAGGATTTAGATGCTTTTTACGCAGCAGGTTATGGTGAGCAACAAGTATTGGAAATTATCTTGGGACTATCACAAAAGGTAATCAGTAATTACACAAACCACATTGCACATACTCCGGTAGACGATGCTTTCAAGAAATTTGAATGGTCTAAATAATTTGGTTTCAAGTTCCCCGAAACCATTTGTTGATTGATTGTGAATAGCCTTCTGTCTTAAGGCAGAGGGCTATTTAATTTTAATAAACTAAATACATGAAAATGAAAAAAATAGCAATAAACGGAATGGGGCGTATAGGTCGCGCTTCTTTAAAAGTAATTTTGGATACTCCAGAGTTAGACTTAGTAGCGGTAAATGACATCGTATCCATAGAAAACATAGCTTATTTATTAAAGTATGATTCGGTTTATGGAATTTATGAAAAAGAGGTTTCGCATGATGAGAGCAACTTGATCATTGATGGAAAAAAAATTCAATATAATTCACAACGCAATCCTGAAGATTTGCCTTGGGCAGAACACGAAATTGATGTTGTAATAGAAAGTACCGGTTTCTTTACCAAGAGTGAAGATGCCAAAAAACATAATAAAGCTGGTGCTAAATCCGTAATTATATCTGCACCAACTAAAAGTGAAGATATACCAACGGTTGTACACGGTGTAAATACAGATGCAGGTGAAACCAATATTTTCTCTTGTGCCAGTTGTACCACCAATAACATTAGCCCGGTTGTAGAAATCTTGGGGCGTAGAGTGGGTATTAAAAAAGCCATAATGACTACCGTGCATGCCTATACTGCCTCTCAAGGTATTGTAGATGCACCTTCACAGAAGAATTTGAGAATGGGTCGTGCCGGTGCGGCGAATATTGTACCTACATCAACAGGTGCGGCAATTGCAACGACAAAGGCATTACCGGAATTTGCTGGTAAGTTTGATGGTGTTGCCCTACGTGTGCCAATTCCTGTTGGGTCAATGTCAGACTTAACTTTTGTTACAGAACGTGAAGTAACCCCTGAAGAAGTAAATGCTATTTTTAAGGAAGAAGCGGCTACCGATAGGTATAAGGATATTTTGGATACTACAGATCAGCCTTTGGTTTCGTCGGATATTGTAAAGAATCCGCATGCATCTACCGTAGATTTGGGGATGACCAGAGTAGTAGATGGCGATTTGTTGAAAGTGATGACCTGGTACGATAACGAATGGGGGTTCACCAATCAAATGATTCGTCAAATTTTGGCAGAAAACTAAATTAGATAGCTGATCTTGACATAAAAGATTGGCTATTTTTATTTATCAACTTAAATAAAAAACAACATGATAAAAGTATCCGTTATGTATCCAAATAGCGAAGGCGTGAAGTTTGATACGGAATATTATAAGAACACACACTTGCCAATGGTTCAAAAACTGGTGGGCAGTGCATTGAAAGAATTGGAATTGGATTTAGGTGTTGGTGGCAGAGTACCGGGCGATGCTGCACCATACGTAGCCATTGCACATTTAAAGTTTGACGATGTAGCTTCTTTTCAAGCTGCTTTTGTTCCACATGCGGCAACATTTGCAGCGGATGTCAAGAACTATAGTAATGTGCAAGGTGAAATTCAAATCAGTAATTTGATTACATTTTAAGTGATGAAAGAGAAATTGAAAATAGATATTGTATCTGATGTAGTTTGCCCTTGGTGCGCCATTGGGTATAAGCGTTTGGAAAAAGCAATTGAAGAACTGGGAATTGAAGACCAAGTAGAGATTGAGTGGCAACCGTTTGAGCTGAATCCGGGTATGCCGCCAGAAGGTCAAGATCTGACCGAACATATTACCGAAAAGTATGGTTCTACCTTAGAACAGCAACAGGAATCGCGTGAAAACATGACGGATATAGGAGAAGAACTAGGATTTAAATTCGACTATTTTGAAGGTATGCGTATGGCAAACACTTTTGATGCTCATGTGCTATTGGAATATGCCAAAGAGTTTGACAAACAGACCGAACTGAAATTGCGATTAATGAATTCGTTTTTTAGTCAGCGAAAAGATGTATCTGATAAAGATGTTTTAAAGCAAGCGTTACTAGATGTTGGTTTAAATGCAGATGAAGCATTGGCCAGGTTAGGTAATGAAGAAGCTAGATACGAGGTAAGAAATAAACAAGGGCAATGGAAAAATATGGGTGTAAATTCTGTACCTACAATAGTCTTTAATATGAAAAGTGCCGTAACGGGTGCGCAACCTGTTGCTACTTTTAAACAGATATTAGAAGAACTTATTTCTAAATAAACCAAGTAAACTTTTGAATTATGAACAGGTCAAATAAAATTATTTATTACGTATCCACTGGTATATTTACATTGGTAATGTTGTTTTCTGCAGGTATGTATTTTTTTAATCATGAATATGTAAAAGCGACATTTACCAGTTTGGGCTACCCAACCTATTTAATATATCCGTACGCTACGGCAAAGCTGTTAGGGTTGTTCGCTATTTGGAATCCTAAATTTCATCTAATAAAAGAATGGGCATATTCCGCATTTTTCTTTGCGGTTACCTTGGCATTTTTTGCGCACATAATGGTAAGTGATGGCGAACAAATGGCAGCTGTAATTGCCTGGGTGTCATTGGTAATTTCTTATGTCTTTAGCAAAAGGATTAAAACAGAATAACGAGCATTTTAATATGGGTACTTCTATTGCAAACAAAAATATACGACCAAAAGTATTGTTCTTTGATGTCAACGAAACGCTTTTAGA
>JAHDDL010000014.1:22841-90352 GCA_020629415.1 Maribacter sp.
AAAGAAGCACTTACACAATTGAAAACTGCCGGATACAAATTGGTAGCCTTCACCAATTCATCTAAACACGGATTAAAAAAGCAATTTGAATATGCCGGATTGACCGAGTATTTTGATGACATGCTAAGCGTTGAGCCAACAGGAAAGTTTAAACCTTTTACCGATACCTATGCATGGGGAGCAAAACAAATGGGTGTAGAATTAAAGGAGTGTATGCTCGTAGCGGCCCACGGCTGGGATGTTGCCGGTGCACTTTGGGCAGGGTGGCGCGCAGCGTTTATCGGTAGACCTGGGCAACAAGAATATCCGTTAGCTCTAAAAACAGAAATTGTAGCGTCAGATTTAAAAAAGGCAGCAGATATTTTAGTGACCTACAGCTAAATAATTTGACTATTTCATTTTCAAATAAAATGCATCTTAGAATATGTATCTTTGCAGTACCATTAACTAAAGAAAGTATTACATGTTTAAAAGAACACTATTTGTTGCCCTAATTGCCCTTACCCTAACTTCTTGTTGGAAAGATAAAAGTCCGGAAGACCTTATTCGTTTAAAGGATAAATTTAAGTCTCAGGTAGACGATTTTGAAAGTAAAAAGGAAACCGCCAATAAAAATGTGAACAAAGGTCTAGAATCTTTAAATGCATTAAAAAGTGCGTTAGAAGATACCAAGAATGAAGATAAGGAATTTGCCAAGGTATATGGAGATTGGGAGAAAGTGGATCGTCGTGTCAATAACTTGAATAAGGAGTACGAAGATTTAAAGGAAAAGGCTTCCAATCTATTTACGGCGATGGAAACACAGACCAATAGTCTTAGTGATGAAAAGGGTAAGAAAACGCTTTTGGGAGCTATTGAAAAAGCTAGAACCAAGTATAACGCTACCTTGGCAAACACTTCGCAAGCGATCGACAAATTAAGATTATTACATGGAGATGCCGTTGAGGTTGTAAAAGCCTTAGAAGTAGCTGCTGCCCTAAATTCTTTCGATAATATCAATGATCAAATGAAAAGTATAGAAGGTCGTGTAGACGGTATTATGCAAGAATTGAACGTTGCCGTTGTAGAAAGTAAAAAACTGTACGAAAAGAAAATTACCGAGTTAGGGGAAGAGTAGCATTACACTTTCTTTTAAAATAAAAAAGCCAGTATTTTAAAATACTGGCTTTTTTTATTTCATAGTTTTAAATGAAATGTACTTATAATATGTAGAAGTAAGTATGGTTTTTAATCATAGAAAAATGTATTATTCCATGAAGATTCAACTGTACTGGTTTTTGCTCAGTTGTTGAATTTCTTACAACTAACTATGCCAGTTGACTTTATTAGAATATTGTATCTTTCTTACTTAAAAAAGCAATTGCACATATTTTTGTGTTGGCAAACATATCCCAAATCAAACGTGAATTAACTCGAAAGAATAATTATAATCTATTAATCCTTTACTTTCCTCATTATCAAGCCACGCTTTTTCTTCGTGACTTTTTTCCATAATTTGAGTTGCATTACAACTTTTGAAAATACTAACAATTGTATTCAATGATTCTAGTTCCTCAGAACTAAATAACTCTGAATTAAAATCTTTGTTGTTAGATTTATAAAAACATTTTCCCCAATATCCATTTCCATAATCTTCCATTTTCATAAAAATATAATCTTTATTAGAAGCATAATCAAAAATACCACCAAACCTTACTGGAACAGGACCATAATTATGTGCCATGTAATTTGCACCACTTATTGAATATGCAGTATTCTTAAAATTAAGAAAATCAGAATAAAACAGTAGTTTATTCATTTTTGTTTCTGTTGGATTTAATTTCTCAGCAAAAAACAAAATCATATTTGACATTTTTTCCATATTTGGTTTTCTATAACCGGAAAAATTGCTTGGAAGTTTATCTTCAAATAAAATATTTACATATTTTTTATCATCCTTGTTTTCTGTATAATTAGCTTTTACTACATCAATTTTTTTAAGAGCTTTAATTTTCTCTTCCTCATTTAAATCGTTATTTAAATCGACTTGGTATTTGAAATTTTCTATACTGTTTAAAACTGAACTTATTAATTTACCATTAGCTAAACTTGGAACTTCGCCTTTTTCATAATTTCTATAACTATTTATTCCAAATCCTAATATACGAGACATCATTCCTGCTGACAAATCATAAGTATTTCTCAAATTGATTATTTCATCTGGGAATGGAATATTATGCTTATCTCTATATTGATTATAAACTTGATTTAAATTAAATTCATCTAATTCTGTGGTCGTAAATAACTCACCACTATCTTCACATAAATAACTTTTGTGATTATATTCAAATTTTTCTTTTCTAAAAACCAAAATACTCTTTTCAATTTGTAAGGACATTTCCTTACCTGTGATTGGACTTTTCATAATTGTTTGTTTTTTAGTTTAAATTTTTAAGAGGAAATTCCATAGGGTACTCTGCCTTATGAAAAGATATACATACTGCTGTTCCTGTCATTTTTGATATAGTCAATTTAATATAAACTTGCTGACCTTTAATTACCTTTCCGAAAACCCACATTTCTGTTCCACCTTGTTGAGTTTCTTCTAAAGGACCTTCACTATAATCCTCTACCTCTAAGTTTAAAATTATTTCTTCACGCATCTTAGCGGTAATACTTAAATCTGCAAGATTCTGAATACTATTTTTAGGGCGATTGGAGAAGATTATGCCGAGAGACTTTATAATCGCCTTAAGTTCTTGCAAAAAGGATTTTATAGTTGACTTATCCACAATATTAGCGTGTTAAATTTTTTGCAAATATAAAAATAAACTTAACTTAAGCAACTTTAAAGTGTAATTATTAACATTTAATAAACAATTTATCAACTTTAAAGTGATAAAATACGATTTGCCAACACCGTATATAATTTATTGTTAGTTCTAGCCTACTTACGAAAATCCTCGCGGATTTTCTATTCGGTTTTTATTTACTAAATTACGTGCTTAACCATGCAACAAACCATATACAAACAAGTTAGCGCAAATAATGAAAATGAAAAAACAGCTATTCTAATTCTACTAACCACTTTTTTAAGTTGCAAAGAAAGTCCAATGGTTATTAGCTCTTTGAAAAGTGATATCTCAGAAGTTCATAAAAAAGACATTGGAATTTTTATAACACAATCATATAATGATTAAACAAACTTAAATTCCTTAATGAACTTTAGGAAAATTAGTCAAAATGGAAAAATCGAAGAATCTAATTTGGAAGAGTGTTTGGAATTATATGCAAATAACCTTGAAACCAATAAATCTGATTACTACCCCATTTTTGAATACAAAAAGCAAAACAAAGCAATTTTACTTGTAAAGGGAGATGGACTTTGGGACATTATTTGGGGGAAGGTTTTGGTTAATTTAGATACTAAAGAAATTTCTAGAATAGAGTTTGACCGTATTTCGGAAACCCCTGGAATGGGAAGTGGAATTCGGGATTCTGTCTATGAAAATCAATTTATTGGTGTAAAACTAGAACTCGATACTATAATTTTTGCTTTAAAGCAAAATTCTAAAAAATATAATTGATGGAAAAGTATTAATAGATGGGATTTCCGGGGCTACTATCACCAGTAAAGGGACAGTTTCTATGATGAATTCTGGTTTAAATCAATATAAAAATTACTTACGCTAATACAGCCTAAACATATACAGATTTAGGTCTTAAACGGCAAAGTCTGCATAGATTTGTAAAGACGCTAAATCTTTTGGATTTTGCTCTGAACAGGAAAAAATAATTTAAAACAATAAGCCTTAGCTAAGTCAGCAAACGGAAATGAAACGTCTTCTAGCCTCACTACACGTAGCCGTACCACAAAAAACAAATTTTCAAATAATATAA
This sequence comes from Maribacter sp., assembly GCA_020629415.1. Classification (GTDB taxonomy): domain Bacteria; phylum Bacteroidota; class Bacteroidia; order Flavobacteriales; family Flavobacteriaceae; genus Maribacter; species Maribacter huludaoensis. The sequence goes on from JAHDDL010000014.1 coordinate 26,721, forward strand.
TCTTTAAGCTTAAAAGAGGTTAATATATACTAATAAAACCACTACAAATCATTTCATCAAAAATTGAATCAGTCTAAAAAATACGAAGCTCCGTTTACGGAAGATGACTTGAAAATTATTCGCTCTAAAAGCAAAAAATCTAATGTGGCATGGTTCATCGCTAACATCATTTTAGGTGTTATTGCAATAGGGTTATTAAAACAACCAGGCTTTGGATTTGTTGAATTTTTAGCTTGTTTCTTTTTTGCTGTTTCATTTATTCCATACTTACGTTTCTTTTATAAAAGCCCAACTGAGAAAGGTTTAGAAGCGAAAATTAAAGTTTCTACCGAGCTAAAAGTAAAATACAAAAGAAGAGATTTGGATAACTTCTATCATTATGAAATAGAATTTGAACAGAACCCGGATATTGATAAATATGGTCTGTTGAAAAAAGATTTTGAAAAAGTAAATGTGGGTGATGTAATTTATATAGAGTTCTCTAAATATGGTCGTTGGATTTTAAAAATTGAATGTAATGACGAAGACATTGAAAACCCTAATAATGTGTAATTGGGCGGTGTTTAAATTCAGAAAAAACAACTAACAATATTGTGTTAAATGATTGGAAAAGGTGCTTTGCCCGTGTCTGGTCTTAATACCTTTACTATTCATATCAAGTAAATTCAAATCATGAAAAGCTTAAAAGAACAAACCGATGCTAAAATTGCTTCTGGCAGATTGGCAAAACCTGAATTCATGAAGGGTGTAGATGAAGTAATAGCGGAAGCAAAATCCTTTGAAAAAGGCGCTAATGCGGTAAAGATAGGGCAAAAAGCCCCTGATTTTGAGCTTCCCAATGCTGTGGGAGAAACAATATCTTTGAGCGATTTAAGAGCAAAAGGCGCGGTAGTGGTTACATTTTATCGCGGAGATTGGTGTCCATATTGCAATTTGCAATTGAGGGCGCTACAGGCTAGATTGACCGAAATACAAGCTTTAGGTGCTACGTTGGTAGCTATAAGTCCGCAAGTACCAGATGGCTCCTTGACAAAAAGTGAAATCAATGAAATGGATTTTATAGTATTGTCCGATCAAAATGCAAAAGTAGCTGCCGAATACGGGGTGGCTTGGGATGTACCTGAGTTTTTGTTGGATCATATGCGAATAGATCGTAGTTTAGATCTAGAAACCATAAATAATGGTAATGGAAATATTCTGCCCATACCGGCTACATTTATTTTAGGAAAAGATGGTTTTGTTAAATGGAGTTATGTTAATGTGGATTATAGAACACGTTCAGAGCCAGAAGAGATTATAGCGGAATTAAAGAAGCTGTCTTAGGTAGTGAAAAGGTAATAAGATCATTTTGTATGCATTAAATACAAATGCGGCCTACAATATTTACTGATGTTCAGTATTTCAGATACTTCAGAGCCTAGAGGTAATTTACTTCAATGGAAGAAACGCCTAAATACGAAAAGCGCCGGCATACACTTTCATACATACTTGAATGTTAGATGTTGAATCAGCGGTATTTTCAACTTACTACAGGATATACGTTTACATTTAAAAAAAATGGTAAGACCGCTGCTAGCTTGGTGCTTAAAGGCGAATTACTAAATTTTAATAGTCTAAATGATAACCGGTACTATCTTTCACTGAGTTTAAAACGAACGAACTGTGTATAGTTGAAATTCCGTCGATGATTGATAGTTTTTCATTAATAAATTCATGGAACGCCGCTATATCATCTAATGCAATTTTTAATAAGTAATCAAAGTTACCGGATACTTGATGGCATTCCATTATATCGGGGAGCAGCAATATTTGTTCTTTAAAGCTGTCCGCTAATTTCTTCTGTTGTTTGGACAAGGTTACTTGGCAGTAGGCTATTAATTTCTTTTCTATTTTGGTTCTATCCAAAAGCGCAACATAGGCCTTAATAATTTGTTGCTGTTCCAGTTTTCTTATTCTTTCATAAGTAGGAGTAACACTTAACCCTACTTTAGAAGCAATTTCTTTGGTGTTTTGCTTTGCATTTTCTTGAAGCTGCATTAATATTTTACCATCTATCGTATCCATGCTAGTTTATTTTTCTAATATTCAAATTGTTTTTGGTGAATTTAGTTATTTTAAACTGTTATTTTAATAAGAATAGTTTTATATTCCGTATTTGTTTTATATGTAGTAATATTTTATTAGTAATTGTAATTTTACAGTATTATTATACGAATAGAAATTTAATGACCATGAATAACGAACAACAGATAGATGAGCTGTTAACCAAATTAATTCAAGAGAAAGATAGAGTTATAGGTTACCCGGTAGCAAAGGATTTTGATTATTCAAGATTGTACGAATTTTTAAAGCACCCCATTAATAATGTAGGCGATCCTTATGAGGATAATACCTATAAGGTTCAAACTCATGAAATGGAACGGGAAGTGGTTGATTTCTTTGCAAAATTGTATAGAGCGGACCCAAACGATTTTTGGGGCTATGTAACCAATGGTGGTTCTGAAAGTAATCTATACGGTCTTTATTTGGCCAGGGAATCCCATCCAAAAGCAATGGTCTATTTTTCAGAATCTACGCACTATAGTGTTAAAAAGAACATTCATTTGTTGAACTTGCCCAGTATAACCATTAGAGCGCAAGAGAATGGGGAGTTAGATTATGAGGATTTGGAGAATACCCTTCAATTAAATAGAGATAAGCCAGCTATTATATTGACCACCTTTGGAACTACAATGACAGAGGCAAAGGATGATGTTTCTGAGGTAAAAAGAATATTGAAGAAGTTGGCGATTCAAAATCACTACATACATTGCGATGCGGCTTTAGCGGGGTCTTATGGTCAATTTATTGAGCCGCGTATTCCTTTTGATTTTCAAGATGGCGCCGATAGTATCTCCATCAGTGGCCACAAGTTTATAGGTTCGCCATTTCCATCTGGTGTCATTATAGCCAAGCGATCGTTAAGGGACCGAATAGCTCGGGGAATATCTTATATTGGTTCATTGGATACAACGATTACCGGATCAAGAAATGGCCACAGTCCTCTTTTTTTATGGTATGCCATTAAGAAAATGGGTGTTGAAGGCTTAGAGGCCCGTTACCGTCATAGTTTGGAGACCGCAAAGTATTGCAAGCAAGAACTGATAAAAATAGGAGTCAATGCTTGGATGAACGAAGGGGCGATTACCGTAGTATTACCAAAAGTTTCCGATGCTATTAAAAAGAAGTGGCAATTGGCTACGGATGATATTACGCATGTGATCTGTATGCCCAATGTAACCAAAGAGCAAATAGATGAATTTATAAAAGATATTGTCAGCGAACAGCAAAAGTCGAAGATCAATGAAGGCCATTATTTGGCACTACAGGACTAGTAGAAATTTTTAAGTAAAAGTTAGGTTCCATTTCGTTACAATTCGAGGTGGGACCGTTTTTTTTGATAAGTCGGATTTGGATATTAAAAAAAATGGAACTTAAATTTCTGCAAATGTTAACTTTAAAAAGTATACTGGAATATTTCTGTACTTTAAACAATATGTTGAACATAAAATGAGGTATATTCAAGCCTTGAAATTTTAAGGATCGGTAAAACTTATTTAACCTGTTGCTGTAAATGAAAAGTCTTTTTTTTAGTCGGATCATGATCAAGATAAAATTGCTTATAGGTTCTGCAAAAACCTATGTAATTCTTTTGATTCTGGCTATGGCCTTATTACTTTATACCGTTAGTGTGGGTTACAAGCAGGTAAATAGACTCCATAAAACGGGTGACCTGGTTTCGCATACACTTGAAGTTCAGCGTGCTATTGTAGAGGTTTCCGCCAAGTTTTTAGAGGTAGAAACTATTCAGCTTAAAAAACTTTTTGAACAGGAAGAAAGTAATCTTTCTGCCATTACCGTTACGGAAATGGGGCAGTCATTGGTTAGGTTAAAAAGTCTTACCCAAGATAATGATGCTCAGCAAGAACGTGTAAAGGCTTTACAATTGTTGCATGATAAAATAAAGATTGAAATAGATACAACAATTAACGTTGATAGTATTGGTGCAATAGATAGTTTGGTGCCAAAGGACAGTGTTGTAATCAATTTTTCAAAACAGCCTTACAAACGAAACCAGCGTATTTCTAGAATAGTGGCAGAATCTCAAGTAATTAAGGATAGGATGCTGGCCGAAGAGAATTATTTAATGGTGGCCCGTAAAGAAGAGTATACCTCACAATCATTTTTAACACCAATGTCATCATTATTGGTAGCGCTAACGGCCTTTGGTATATTCTTGATCGGTTTTGTAAGTATCTACAAGCAGAAAGGTGAAATTCAGGAAGTAAATAACCAGGTTCATCTTCAGAACAAGAAATTACAAGAAACAGAAGAGTTTTTAAAGGGTGTGTATAAAAGCTCTAATAATGTCATCAGTCATTTTGAACCGGTTAAAGATGTCAATAATAATATAATCGATTTTCAATTTAGGTATACTTCAAATGCCATTGAAAAAGTAACGGGTTCAGAGCAAGATGATATCATAGGGGGCTCACTTTTAGAGATGTACCCAATGGTTTTGGATAACGGACTTTTTGCTTTAATGAAAAAGTGTTACATAAGCGGTGATAACCAAGAACATGAGAGCATCTATACTTTTGAAGGTCAAAAAAAATACATATACAACACCATAGTTAAATCTGCTAACGGTATTACCAATACAGCTTGGGATACTACCAAGGTTAAAGAAGCAGAAAAGAACCTTCAAAAACTCAATGAAGATCTAAGCCTTCAGAACACAATTTTCAAGGAAGCTGAAAATGTAGCGGGTGTAGGTAGTTTTATTTGGTATTTAGATGACGGTAGCGCTACCGTTTCCGATAATTTCTATAGAATATTAGGGGTTGAGCCCAATAGTTTTGACGTAACCTTTAACGCGTATAAAAAATACGTACATCCAGATGATGCGGCCATATTTGAATCTTTAAGCATTAATGATATAGAAAAAGGTGCGTCTACGGTTTTTACCTATCGTGTATTTACAACAACCAATGCGATAAAATATTTAGATTTAAAAGGGAAATATATTGAAATAGATAATAGGCCCGTATCTGTAGGTATTGTTCAGGATATTACCGGCCGTGTAGAAAAGGATCGGGCGTTAATAGAAAGTTACGAAAAATTAAAGTTGAGCAACGAGGAGCTAGAATCCTTTAATAGGGTCGCTAGTCACGATCTGCAAGAGCCTTTGCGTAAAATTCAAATGTTTATATCACGTATAGAAGATGAAGCCGAGGCCGAAAATACTTTGCCAAATGGTGTTCATGGATATTTCAATAAAATTAAGGCTGCCACTTTTAGAATGCGTGAATTAATACAAAACTTACTTTCGTATTCAAGAATTGATAAGGTCAATTCAAAATTCGAAAAAATTTCTTTGGGCGATGCTATTGCTAAAGTTGAAGAAGAATTGTCTCAACTTATTAAAGATACCAATACCGAAATTGTTTATGACAATCTACCCGTAATATTGGGTATACCTTTTAAGATAGAGCAGTTATGTACTAATCTTATAAGTAATTCCATAAAATATAGAAAAGCGGGTACTGCACCCAAAATTTACATTGTTTCTAAAAGAATGCGTGGTGCCGAGATCAAAGAAAACTTTAGTAAAACTTCAGAGTATTATTCTAAAATATCATTCACGGATAATGGTATCGGATTTGATCCGGAGTTTGCAAGTAATATATTTGAAGTCTTTCAAAGACTACATTCAAAAAATGAATATTCTGGTACGGGTATCGGTCTGTCCATTTGTAAAAAGATAGTTGAAAAACACAACGGTTATATTTATGCTATTGGTAAAAAAGACCATGGATCTACATTTGTAATTTATTTACCTGTCAACTAAGCCTTTATATTTATACTGTTCTTCTGTATACATTTAGTAATCATAAGTTTTAAAAATTGGTATAGTCACTTTTTTGGGTCATTGGTAATTTTTAAGTTTACGAAAGTATGCCTTTGATCTTAATCTTCTTCAATCAAGAAATTAATGAAGTATTGCACAAAGCGAGGTCATTTTAATTTGAAAAATTGTATTATTGCAACTTTGTTGCATTAGTGTAGAATTTGTTAATTCATTTTTTACTTGAAAATGCAGATCAAAGATAATTTTCATATTAAATCATTTTTAATACAGGAATATGCATAAAGCGAACAATTTTGATGTAATTATAGTGGGTGGCAGCTACGCCGGTTTGGCAGCGGCTATGTCTTTGGGTAGATCTTTAAGAAGCGTTTTAATAATTGATAGCGGTAAGCCTTGTAATAGGCAAACCCCACATTCACATAACTTTTTAACACAAGATGGTAAAACGCCTAAAGAAATCAGCGAAATAGCAAAGTCTCAGGTTTTAGCATATAAGACCGTAACTTTTGTGGATGATAAAGCAATTAGCGGTTTTAAAAAGGAAGGTATTTTTTCAATTGGTACTCAAATGGGGGCAACATATACCTCCGGGAAATTGGTTTTTGCAACCGGTATAAAAGATTTAATGCCCTCTATTAAAGGTTTTGCTGAATGCTGGGGAATTTCTGTTGTTCATTGTCCATATTGTCACGGGTATGAGATTAGAAATGAGAAAACTGGCATTATTGCGAATGGCGAACGTGCTTACCATTTAGCGCCAATGGTAAATAACCTTACCAAGGATATTCGTATTCTGAGCAATGGACCTACTTCATTTTCAACGGAACAATCAAGTAAATTAAAAACGCATAATATCGATATTTTAGAAAAGAAAATTGTTGAGGTAGTACATGACAACGGACATGTAAAAAATGTTGTTTTTGATGACGGAAGCAAAGAGAATTATACTGCCCTTTACGCTGCTTTGCCTTTTCATCAACATAGCGATATACCGGTTTCATTGGGTTGCGAATTAAGTGATGAAGGTTATATTCAGGTAGATAGTATGTACAAGACTACAATTGAAGGAGTGTACGCCTGTGGCGATAATTGTATAAAAATGCGTTCATTGGCAAACTCGGTAGCATCCGGTACTATGGTCGGTGCCGTTATTAATATGGAATTGGTCAAAGAGAAATTTTAATGCCTTAGGTATTAAAGGATAATTTTATCTTGCAGTCATGAACTTAAATCAAATTACGGTTCCTTCTTTAGATGTGGAGAAAGCTATAGCTTTTTATGAAACCTTAGGGTTTAGGTTAATTGTACGATCATTGCCATACTATGCAAGATTTGAGTGCCCCAATGGCATGTCTACTTTTTCCATACACTTGGTAGAGAAATTACCGGAAGGTGATGGTATCTATGTTTATTTTGAATGTGAAGATTTAGATGCGCAAGTAGCGGCATTGCAGAATAAAGGCGTGCAATTTGATCAAGAACCTAGAGACGAAAGATGGCTTTGGAGAGAGGCAAGATTAAAGGATCTTGACGGTAATCAACTTATTTTATATTATGCAGGCGAAAATAGGTTGAATCCGCCTTGGCGAATTTAAAAATTATAAGGTCTTTAATTAATTTGTAATCGGCATTTTTTATTCTTTCATTTTATTGTGTAGTCATATCGTGTACACATGATTTCATAATTCTAAATTGCGATGTTGCTAGTTTAACTACGTTAAATTTAGAAAGTTAACAGCCATATTGTTTTAATTGTATCAATTAGGTAATACTATTCAATTGATGTCAACGTTAATCATTCTTATACTATTACAAATAGTATTTTTAACATGATATTCAAGTTGAATATTACATTTGTAAAACTTTTTAGATTGCCCTTGGGTACTTGAAGTTGAATAAAAATGAATAATTGAAAAAGACTTTATGATCCATAAAAATGCAGAGGAAGAAAGATTAGCCGTTGAGGATAATTATAAAAACTGGAAAAGATGGGGTCCTTATTTAGCTGAGCGTCAATGGGGAACGGTAAGGGAAGATTACAGCCCAGAGGGTCATGCCTGGAGCTTTGTGGGTCATGACAAGGCCAGAAGTAATGCGTATAGATGGGGAGAAGAAGGTATTGGTGGCTTTTGTGATTCTAGAGAGATCCTATGTTTGGCACCTGCCTTTTGGAACGGTAAAGATACCATTTTAAAAGAACGTTTATTTGGTCTTACCAATGATGAAGGTAACCATGGTGAAGATGTTAAGGAGCTATATTTTCATCAGGTTTCTACACCCACGCACTCATATGCCAAATATTTATATAAGTATCCGCATAAAAAGTTTCCCTATTCAGAACTGGTAAAAAAGAATAAGAGTAGAAATCGTAAGGAAGCGGAATTTGAAATTTTAGATACCAAGGCTTTTGCGAACAATACATATTTTGACTGTTTTATTGAATATGCCAAAGAAGATGTTGGCGATATTTTAATGAAGGTTACGGTCATTAATAGAGGACCAAGAGCTGCAAATATTCATGTTCTACCACATTTATGGTTCCGTAATTTCTGGAAACATAATAATAGGTTTGAGCGTCCTGAAATGAAAACAATTTCAGATGGTGCCGTACTATCCCGTAGCACACGAAATGGGCGTTACTATTTCTATCATGAAGATGGTGAGCAACTTTTTTGTGAGAACGAAACCAACAACCAACGTATTTATGGGGTGCCCAATGAGGTAGAATATGTAAAGGACGGTATCAATAATTACGTAGTAGACGGGCAGCCAACAATAAATCCGGATAAGAAAGGATCAAAATTTGCCGTTTGGCATAAATTAAGATTGAAATCCGGGGAGGAAAAAACGATCAAGGTACGCCTTAGTAAGAAAAAACTTGACGACCCTTGGGGCGGCTACGATGCTATTTTTGAAAAGAGAATTCAAGAATGCGAAGAGTTCTATGGTAATATATTAAATAAAGAATTACCTGCGCAGCAACAGGAAATTGCAAAAAAGGCTTTTTCAGGATTACTTTGGACAAAGCAGTTCTATTACTACGATGTTTATAAGTGGCTCTTTGGTGGGCCAGAAGAATCTAAGCCATATAGAATTGATTCTCGAAATAAGCAATGGGAACATTTGACGAATAGGCACGTTATTTCAATGCCGGACAAATGGGAATATCCTTGGTATGCCGCATGGGACCTTGCTTTTCACATGGCATCATTTGTAGAAATAGACCCCTATTTTGCAAAGGAACAACTGCTTTTGGTGCTAAAAGAAAGTTACATGCATCCAAACGGTCAAATTCCCGCTTATGAATGGAATTTTAGTGATGTAAACCCACCGGTGCATTCTTGGGCCGTTTGGACGGTTTATGAAAAGGATAAAAAACGAACCGGTAAGGGTGATTTTAATTTTCTGGAAAAGGCTTATCAAAAGCTATTGGTCAATTTTACGTGGTGGGTCAACCAAAAAGATAAAAGCGGAACCAACCTTTTTGAAGGTGGTTTCTTAGGGCTGGATAATATTGGTGTTTTTGATCGTAACCACATGCCGGAAGGTATTACACGTATGCAACAGGCAGATGCTACCAGCTGGATGGCGATGTTTACCTTGAACATGTTGCGTATGTCATTGGAGATGGCGACCATAAACCCAAATTATGAGGACAGTGTCGCTAAATTCTTTAGACATTTCTTAAATATTGCTTGGGCAATGCACCACATTGGGCAGAAAGATATTTCACTATGGGATGACGAGGATAATTTCTATTATGATGTTGTAGAAATGGCCAACGGCAAAACGGATCGCCTAAAAGTAAGATCTTTGGTTGGGATCATACCAATGTTTGCGGTAGAGATCATTCATAAAGATTTGTTCGATGAACTTAAGCATTTTAAAGTTAGGGCGGCAGAAATAGTTAGGACAAGACCTGATCTAGCTTCCTTAATTTCTAATATTGAAGAGTTCAACTCAGACGGTAATTATCTGTTCTCCATTATGCGTGGGTTTAGATTAGAGAAGTTATTGTTCCGTTTATTGGATGAGAATGAATTCTTATCTGATTACGGTATACGATCACTTTCAAAATATCATGAAGAGCATCCCTACGTTTTCCAACACAACGGACATCATCAAATTTCATACGAATCTGGGGAAAGTCAATCTAACATGTTCGGTGGTAATTCTAATTGGCGTGGGCCAATTTGGTTGCCTTTGAATTATATGATCATTCAATCGCTTCGTAAATATTATTCTTATTACGGTAAACAATATCTATACGAATTTCCAACGGGTTCTGGAGTAAAACTGAACTTGAACGAGATTGCCAATGAGATTTCTAAAAGGCTTATTAAGTTGTTTGAGCCTAATGAGAACGGTAAATTTGTATACCACTCAGAAGATGAGCAGCAATTATTTACCAAGAATGAGCAATTTAAAAATGAACATTTCTTCTATGAGTTTTTTGATGGCGACTCTGGTAAAGGTCTTGGAGCATCGCACCAAACAGGTTGGACAGCATTAATTGCCAACTTAATTATGGAACTAGAGCAAAATAGTTGATTTTCAGTATAGTTAAATTCACAAAAGGGGCATTTAAATGCCCCTTTTGTGTTGTTAAAGGTCAACCGACCGAAGTAATAGATTGATGTGCGGCCTGCGCAAAACTCTTAATTTTAGGGTTCGGGTCATCAAGATATTGGGCAACTATGTGTAGATACCTGGGTTCTTTTTGTTGTGCGATAAGATACAATACGGCAAGTTTGATCTTAAGGTCATTGCCCTGTAGAAGAAGTTTAAAACATTCTAATTCCGTTGGTATTTTATGTTTGATTTTTTGAAGCTCTTCTTCAGAAGAAATATCCAGGGCAGATTCCTCAATGATGGGTAGCAATCTACGTTTTAGCTCGCCGGTTAAAAGATTGTCCAAAAATTCTATGGCATTATGTTGCGCTTCTTGTTTCTGACTCAGTAAACCTTCATAGGCAATAGCTACATCTTTTTGTTGATAGCGTAATCCCAAAAGTTTAAAAATTCGTTCTAACCCAGAATCCAGTCTGCGTTCCAATAGCTCTAAAAGACTGGTGCGCGCATCTCTTTCTGCATCGCCAATTTCCTTTTTGGATTTATTTCTATTTCGATATGAAATAATGATTTGGGTGTGCATGGCGGATAAGGTTTGGTGATGCAGTTTGCATTCGTCAAAAATGACCGATACCACCTTGTACTTATTAAATTTTAATTGCGGGTGCGTTGCCCGTATAGTACTTAATGCCCTCACTACTTCTAAACGAACCGTAAGGTCTTCATGGTTTAAAATACCCAATAAGTGATGTACGGCCTCCTTGGAATGGAAAGATTGCATTGCGGTCGGTATAAATCGTAATACCGATAAAGGTTGCCGGCGCTCTGCAACATGGTTCTTCAGTATAGGCAAAATTTGCTGACCATATACATTAAAGGCTTCCAGTACTGTTGGTCTAAATGCCTTTTCTGCCAAAAGGGGAATAATGTGCTGTACCATTTCTGGATCGGTTGCCGTACCTATAGCCTTTATGGTGGTTTTCACGATTTCTTCATTTTTATGCTGTAAAAATGCAACCAACCTGTTGTGGAAAATGGGCAAGTTGGCTACTCCCAATATTTCAATTACCGATGCAACGTATGGCAGGTCTTTTTGGTCAGATGCTATGGTTTTCAGTGCCAAAGAAATACGGTCCAATAGTGAGTAGCGCTGTTTTAAAGAATAGTTGTTTTTTGCCGCTCTAGCCAAGCAATATAGAGCAGCGGTCGCAATACGCTCGTTTGAGTGTTCTAGATACGCATCAAATATGAACGATTTGTCTTTATGGGCAAAACTTAGAATATAGGCCAAAGTGGCAATAGTCAATTCACGGTCATCAATTTTTAATAATTCGGATACCTCTGCCGTCATACTTTTAGAATTTAAAAAGTATAGATTCTGTATAGCCGATAACTTCACTTTATTACTTGGGTGCTCTAACAGCAACTCTACATCATCTGCGAATCTCTTGTCATTGATTTCCATCAATTTATCCAACATAAATAGAATTTGCTCTTCGGTACCGTTCTTAAAAACGGTGCGCATGCCTGCAACTACAGATACTTTGGTGTCCGTGACCTTCTTGGTTTTTTTATAGGAGTCGGTCAGTTCTTCTAAATTGTTTCTAAACGTTTTGTAATATTCAATACGTACTTTATAAATAAAATAGAGCCAAAGACATACCAAAGCAATTATAAGAATGCCAATGTAAAAAGAGGGTAGGTCCAGCCCACGTACAACGAATATTAAAAGGCATCCGGCAATTCCCGTAGCCAAACTATCCACCACCACATCAATAAATGATTTGGTCTTGTTTTTTAGCTCAAAAGGTAAGGGCAAAGTCAACAGTTCAGAGGCACTTTTATGTATGGATTGTTTCAATATGCCATCCATCGCTTTAATAACTACAACGGCAGAAAGTTCAGGAAGCATTAAAAACAAAATACTACCACCAAATATACCAATGGGCAATAATAAGAGTGAAAACCCTACACCCCAAATGCCCACAATTCTATGGGTGAAAAATAGCTGAATTATCAGCGAAAGTAGATTGAACGTAGAAAACCAAAAAGCAAAAAATGCGGTAAGCTCATCGGCATCCGTAAAAGACGACGACGCAAAATCACTGAACAAATAATCTACCAATTTAGCGACTACGACACTCACGGCTACAATGCTGGCAATATAGGTGAGATGTTTGGATTTTAGTATGAGTTTTAAAGGCGGTTCACTAAGGTTGGTCGCAGATTTATGTTTTTTTACACTGCCATTTTTTTTAACGCGGATGTTCCAAATATTTCGCAGAAGGGGAATGCAAAAAAATAGAAGCAGGGCGGCTACGAACATTAAGTTTTCATTGCCGATTATAGGGGCTAGAATAGAAGTTAAGTATCCACCAAAAATTCCACCAATAATAGCTCCCGATCCTATAAAGCCAAACAGTCTTTTAGCCTCACGAATATTGAACACCAAATTTGCCAGTACCCAAAACTGAGAGGCGGATAAAACGGCATAAATGGCTACCCAGATGTAAAAGAAATACAACAGAACGCCACTCACTACCTCAAATGACAATAGAATGCCTAAACCGATCATGATAATAATAGAACTGATCAGGGTAATCTCAATTACTTTTTTAAGCGAGTATTTTGAAACCGCCTTTGAGTAAAAAAAAGAGGTGGCTACCGCCGTAACGGCAACCAATAAAAAGGCAAAGGGCAATTGTTCAACACCTAGTTCAGAAAGAAAAAGAGCGTTTACCGTAGGTTTTATGATCAGTAATACGGCTATGACCAAAAAAATGTAGGCGAGCATCCAAAGAGATACTTTGAACTCGCCTTCACGTACATCGAATATTTTTTTAATCAGTCTTTCTACCATCAAGAAATGGGCATCTGTATTTCAAGACCTAAAGTACTGGCTTTTTTAACACCTTTTCAATTGGTTTTACTAAATCTCTGATTATTTGTTCTCCATTGGCATCATCTATCAACGCAACCAGAATGTATCTTCTATTGCCGTCTTCGCCCCAAACCAATATGGAATCGGAATGATAGGTACGCCAAGAGCCCGATTTTCTGAACAACCTGGCATTGGGTGCGATTTTATCCAGCGTATTTACAAACTTATGGTGCAGTTCTGGGTCTTCCATAATATCTAGCATTTGCTTGGATCGCTTTTCATTGACCAACTTACCGTTCGCCAATAGATAGTAATATCTACATACTTGGGTCACAGATGCGGCGTGACTCAGATTTTTTAAGGGCTCTCTGTTAGTTTCACCACCACTGCCGTAACGTTTGCCTACCCAAAGACCGCCTCCTTTTTGTTCATCATAAAAGGCATACTTGGGATCGCACATCACCGATTCTAATTTTTCATACCCCACGCGATCGATCATTCTTGTAGATGCGGCATTGTCAGATTTACTGATCATTAAACGCATGTCTTTCTTTACTTCTGTAGTTTCCTTTAGTTCGCCTTTTTCAATAGCATCCATGGCCGCCAATAGAATGGCAATTTTAGGTAGGCTGGCAGCATACATCATATGGTTGCCGTTGACCCTTGCAAATCTTACCTTTTCCGGATTGCTCAGATCAACTAGTCCAACTGCCATTTTCTTTTGCACGATAAGATCGTTCCATTCTTGGTGAGAAGCCAGTTCATCCCTTAAATTGGTTTGCAATGAGCTGTCCAACAATTTTTGCAGGGGTTTGATCTTTGAATTGTCCATACGAAGTGGTAGCTCATTTTGTGCTTGTACTGCGGCACAGCATAGAAGGGAAAAAAGAAAAATTACAGGGGTTGATCTCATTGACATTCGCTTATTTAAAAATGTAGTCAAAATTAGGTAAAGCACTCATTGGCTATATGTTAATTTTTATGGTTAGTACATTTTTTAAAAACACCGTAAAATCAATATAAAGACATATATCGCATAAAATAGGGTGTTAATTTTTAAAATAATTTCGGAATATATAGTACCTATGCGTCCCTTTTTTTGAGGGCAAATGGGTTAAAAATTTATATCTAATTTCAATAAAATAACTGTATCTTAAAAAATGGAATTTATACAGACTTATGAATCTTAAAGATGGCGTAAAAACGGCTGAGAACAAGGTGTCTACAGAGGCACGTAGACTTAGTGATATGGTCAAGGATAAACGTAAATCTTTGGTAGATCGCTTAGAGTGCTTTGAAGATATTATAAGTTTGGAAGTAGGCGATACCGGTCTGCACCGTGCCAAGACTTTAGAACGTGAGTTCGATGTTCGTCAGCTTTATTTAAAATACGAAGGTGATAACCCTACCGGAACCCAAAAAGATCGTATTGCTTTTGCACAATTGTATGATGCGCTACGTCGCGAGTTTAGCGTGGTAAGCTTGGCTACCTGCGGTAACTATGGTGTAGCAATGGCGTTGGCATCTGACCTGGCGGGTATAGCTTGTAAGATTTATATACCGGAAAGTTACCATACCGATCGAGTGATAGAAATGGAAAGCCTAGGCGCAGAGATTATTCGTATACCCGGTAGTTATGAAGATGTGGTTACGGAAAGTTCAAGGTTGGCGGCAGAACATGGCTGGTATGACGCAAATCCGGGCGGTGCCAATACGCCGCTGCAGATTTCTGCCTATGCGCAGATCGCACAAGAGATTTTTGAAGATTTGGGCGACGCCCCAAAATACTGTGCGGTACCCGTTTCTAACGGAACGTTGTTTGCAGGTATTTATAGGGGCTTTGTAAATCTTTACAAAAGAGGGAAGACCTCGCGTATTCCTAAAATGATCTCGGCTTCTTCTTCGCATAAGAACCCTATTGTAGAATCCTATTTGCAAGGTCTGGATCATTGTAAGGATCTTAATCCTGCCGCAATAAAAGAAACCAAATACAATGAGCCATTGATCAACTGGCACAGTTTTGATGGGGAAGAGGCATTGTATGCACTTAAGGAATCTGAAGGGCATGCCTTCAACATTAGCGACAAAAAACTAAAGGAGATGACTTCTCTTTTACATAAAAAGGAAGGGTTCCGAATTTTACCTGCATCGACAGCGGGTTTGATCGGACTCTTAGAATTAGACGAAAAAATGAATTTTGAGCCTGACCGATTTGTGGCGGTGCTCACTGCAAAAAATTAAATATAAAAATGAAGAAAGTTATTGACGGTAAGGCACTGGTATATTGTGAGGGGGCATTTAATACGCCTAACGGTAAAACGGCACATGGGCTGGTTCGCTTTACCGAACGTTATGAGGTGGTTGGTGTGCTAGATGCTAAATATGCCGGTAGAGATGCCGGTGATGTTTTAGATGGCAGACCAAACGGAATCCCTGTTTTTAAAGATCTTGAAGCTGCTATCATAGCATTAACGGCCAGCGACAATTTGCCAAGTTATTTGGTAATAGGGCTTGCGCCAGATGGTGGTAGGTTGCCACAAGTTGCAAAAGCCACTATAAAAGCTGCGTTGCAACAAGGCTGGAACGTTGACAGTGGCTTGCATGATTTTTTAACGAACGATGCAGCATTGGTGGCATTGGCCAAAGAAAAGAATGTAAAGATCAGGGATATAAGAAAAACACCGGATCGTGATCAATTGCACTTTTTTACCGGAGATATCGAAAAAGTAGACTGTTTAAAATTAGCGGTTTTAGGAACGGATTCTGCCCTAGGTAAACGTACAACTGCTTGGATTTTGGTACATGCATTTAGGAATGCCGGTAAAAAGGCGGAAATGATAGGTACCGGACAAACCGGATGGATGCAAGGCGCTAAATATAGTATGGTGATGGATAGTTGTATCAATGATTTTGTATCGGGTGAAATTGAACATGCCGTGGTCAGTGCCTACAAGAATGAAGATCCAGATGTTATTGTCATAGAAGGGCAGGGGAGCTTAATGAATCCTGCTTACCCGGGCGGATTTGAAATTCTGGCTGCAGGTAGACCGGACTATGTTATTCTGCAACATGCACCAAAACGATTGGAATACGATGGGTTCCCAGGATATAAAATGCATTCGTTAGAAGAGCAGATCAATGCCATACAAGTGATTTCGGGTAAAGAAGTAATAGCCATTACCGTAAATCATGAAGGCATGGAGAAAAGTGAAATTCTAGATATTTGCAAAGCAATTACCCTTGAAACTAAATTACCGGCTTTTGATGTGTTGGAGTACGGTGCAGAAGATTTAATAGCTATTTTGAAGTCAAAATTGAAATGAGAATAACGAACATTTCTTTTGAGCGCTTAGATTTAAAACTCTCCGATCCTTACACGATCGCTTATGAGACTATAGATCGTACCAGTAACTTTATATTAAAAGTAGAGACCGATGGTAAAATTATAGGTTATGGTTGCGCAGCGCCAGATCCTATAGTTACCAATGAAACTCCTGATGATGTTGCACATGCCATAGATAGCATTATTATACCGTATTTAAAGGGCAAGGATCCATTTACATACGCGCTATTGCTTTTAGAACTTAAACAAGTATTGGGGAAACGGTCTTCTGCATTGGCTATGGTAGATTTGGCATTATTTGATATCATGTCTAAAAAAGCCGAGGTGCCTTTATACAAGATTTTGGGTGGTTATCGCAATCAAATTGCTACCAGTATTACCATTGGTATTATGGGTGTAGACGAGACCTTGGCTCAAGCTAGTGAATTTGTAAAGCAAGGTTTTGGCATTTTAAAGGTTAAAGGCGGTTCTAACCTTGAAGAGGATATTGCTAAAATGCGAATGATCCACGAAAAGTACCCAAATGTTGAATTACGGTTTGATGGTAACCAAGGCTATTCTGTAAAAGAATCGGTTGCATTTGTGAAGGCTACTGCCGCAATTGGGGTAGAAATTTTTGAGCAACCCACCAAAGTGGAGGCTGAAGAACGCTTGGGCGAAGTAATGGATCAGGTAAATGTGCCTATTATGGCAGATGAAAGTCTAAAAACATTGACCGATGCATTTCGTTTGGCGCAAAATGAACGGGTAGATATGGTGAATATCAAGCTACAGAAAGTAGGCGGTATTTGGGTGGGTATGCATATCAATTCCGTAGCCAAGGCAGCTAAATTAGATGCTATGGTGGGTTGTATAGATGAGTGCGGACTGGGTATTGCCGCAGGTTTGCACTTTGCCCTATCTAGACCTAATATTAAGTATGCCGATTTAGATGGTCATTTAGATATAATCGATGATCCCTATCATTCCATTTTTAAATTGGAAAAGGGAATTTTATATCCGACCGAAAAACATGGTTTGGGTTTCTCTGAGTCGGATATGTAATAGGATCTTTTTATTCTTCCAATTGCTCAATAAGGTTGGCAACTAAGGCTGTCCAACCTGTTTGATGCGATGCTCCCAGACCACGACCGTTTTCTCCGTGAAAATATTCATAGAATAATATCAAGTCCTTAAAATGAGGGTCTTGGTAGTATTTTTCGTAGTTCTTGTTGATTGCCCTATTGCCTTTTTCATCTTTCTCGAACATGTGGATCAGGCGTTTGCTCAACTCATCGCTCACTTGTTTAAGGTTCAGGAGTTTGTTGCTCCCGGTTGGGTATTCAAACAGAAAATCATTACCGTCATACCATTGGTATTCTCGTAGTGCTTGAATGAACAGATAGTTCATGGGCATCCAAATAGGTCCGCGCCAGTTAGAATTTCCACCGAACAAGGGCACGGTAGATTCCGCCGGCTCATAATCAATGGAATATTCTATGCCGTCAATATGAATTTGATAGGCTTTCTCATGTACTTTAGATAATGATCGTATACCATATTCACTTAAAAATTCTTTCTCATCTAAAAGTGCGGTGACCAGTTTTTGCATTCTATCCTTAGGTACCAATGAAAGCAGTAGGTCGCCATCTGCTTCGTATTGCTGTATTACTTCATATTTTAAGTTTTCTGCACGGTACTTTTTAAACCAAAGAACACTGGCCTTAAACTTAGGGAATTTATCCAACACACTTTTTTTAATGGTAAGTACTGCCGCTAAGGACAACATACCTGCAATTGAGCGTACTTTAATGGTGGTAGATTGCCCATTAGGCAGGGTCAACCTGTCATAGAAGAAACCTTCTACATCATCCCAAACATTTGCCTTATCTGTATCCATTTTGTTCAGGGCTTCTGCGATGAATACAAAATGCCCAAAATATTTTGTCGCCATGTCTTCATAAGTATCGTCATTTTCTGCAATACGAAGACTTATTTCTAGCATGTTTAAACTATATAGGGCCATCCAAGCGGTACCGTCAACTTGATCCAAGAATCCACCGCCGGGCACACCATGACTACGATCAAAGACCCCAATGTTATCCAAGCCCAAAAATCCGCCTTGAAAGACATTATTGTCATTTCTGTCTTGACGATTTACCCACCAATTGAAGTTCAACGAAAGTTTGTTGAACATGCGTTTTAGGAACTTGATATCGGGTACACCTGTAATGGACTTATCGGTACCGTAAATCTGTAATGTTGCCCATGCCTGTACTGGCGGATTTACATCACTGAAATTCCATTCGTATGCGGGAATTTGACCATTAGGAGCCATATACCATTCTTTGGTGAACAGCAATAATTGATCTTTGGCAAATTCAGGATCTATAGATGCAAAAGAGGCACAGTGAAAGGCAGAGTCCCACGCTGCGTACCACGGATATTCCCAGGCATCGGGCATAGAAAGTACATCGTGGTTTCTTAATGTTTTCCAATTGCTGTTTCTTCCGTTTTTACGCTGCTCCGGCGGTGGGGTGGTCTTGTAATCGCCTTCCAGCCATTTTTCAACCTCGTAATTGTAGTATTGCTTTGTCCATAGTAAACCGGCAAAGGCTTGTTTTAAAATCGCCTTTCGATCAATGGTTGCTTTAGGAGCTATTTCTTCATAAAATTGGGCACATTCTTCTTGTCGTGCTTTAAAAATAGCATCAAAATCTGAAAAAGGTGTATTCAAAGTTTCTTCTGTCAAACGAAGTTGAAAGGTTTTAGATTCACCGCCACCTATAATTTCTTGGTATAACGGTGCAAATTTGGTCCCGGAGTTATTTTTGGTGGCCAATTCAAAATCATTGTTGCAAACGGCATCATTAAATAAATCCTTTTTAAAAGGATGGTCGTTTGTATCGCTATATACTTTTTTTCTGTTCGTTTCATTTTCGGTAAAGAACAACTGTGCCGCTTTTTGAAAATACAGATTGTAGCTGCCCACATAAGGGTGGTCTATGTGTACAAAGGGGTTTGTTTTGGTCCCTTTTTTAGTGATAACAGGCTTTTTGGACATTTCTTTAAATGTCCAATGATTACGCATTACCATTTGTGGTAGTAAGGTAATAGGTGCTGCTTGATTGCTTCTGTTGGTAATGGTGATTTTGATAAGAATATCGGTCTCGTCTCCCTTTGCATATTCGGTACTGACATCAAAATAGGTGTTGTCGTCAAAAATACCGGTATCCAAAAGCTCAAATTCCAGCTCTTTACGATTCCGTTTTTGGTTTTCGGTTATGAGTTGGTTGTATGGATAAGCATTCTGCGAATACTTGTACAAGTACTTCATGTACGAGTGAGACGGTGTATTCTCTAAATAATAGTACAGCTCTTTTACGTCTTCGCCATGATTACCTTGCGGACCTGTTAGCCCAAATAGGCGCTCTTTTATAATGGGATCTTTTCCGTTCCATAAACCTATGCTAAAACACATGTTGCAATAGCGATCGCTAATACCTGCAATACCATCTTCACCCCAACGAAAAGCGCGACTTCTGGCATGGTCATGCGGAAAATAGTTCCAGGCATCGCCACCGGCACTATAATCTTCACGTACCGTTCCCCATTGGCGTTCACTTAAATACGGTCCCCATTTTAACCAGTCTTTTTCTTCTTTTTGTTGTTGGGATAAGCGGATTTTTTCAGGGTTGTTCATTTACTTTGAGAGGCTTTGATGTTATTAATTTAAATATTGAAAAAAATAAAACTTAGAGTCTATTGCGTTACGATGATTTGTATTATTTAAAAACAATAGGTAATTCTAATTTTTTTAAAAATTGTAATTTCATTATTGAAAGTTTAAGAAAAATCTTAAATTTTTAGAAGAAAAGAACTGACAATAAATTAATAATATTATTATTGTGAAATAATTTTAATTGGGCTGGGAACATAGCTGATGGTTACGTTTTATTATAAATACATTTAGGTGTATCACATGCAGAATTTGGCTGACGTGTGAAGAATCATTCCAATAATCCAAATGGGAGTGAAAGCAGTGGAAAGCTGTCCTATCACCTGTAGGAATATTAGGAATGTCTTGAGTTCTGTCTGATATGATTGTAACATGAATATAAGTGTTATAAGTATTAAAGATATGAATTTAATTCTAACAATGAGTGGCGCTACCTACGTGTAAAATCGGAAGTAGCATAAGGATTGTACCATCATAAAGCAGGCCACGACCAGCCCTTTTTTTAAGAATTTATGAATCCAGACTGGTTAAAGTTTAAAAAGTATCCACATATTGGAAAACCACTGACTAATAAAAAAGATTCAGGATGGATTACCGAATATGTGACTAACCCAAAAAAGATAGCCAAGCACAAATTCACACCTTTATTACACAAGAAAATTTACCAAAGAAAATATAGACCTAATAAAGATGCTGAAAAAAACAAATTTGGTAAAAAACAAAGGTCAGTACAGAAGCCTAAGGAGCGACCAATTTTTTATGCTTCACATTTGGATTCCATTGTTTATAGCTATTATAGTTTTGAATTAACTCGTGCTTATGAAGAATATTTAGTAGATAAAAAGTTTGGTAAAAGTGCTGTTGCTTATAGAAAAATTCCAATAATTAAGGGGCAAAAAGGGAATAAAAGTAATATTGAATTTGCTTTTGAAACTTTTAAGTTTATTGAAAATAATAAGCATCGTAAGTTATCAATGATAGTTGCTGATGTGACCTCGTTCTTCGATAATCTTGATCATAAGATTCTTCATAAACAATGGAAACGTATTTTAGAAATTGATAGTTTGCCTGATGATCATTATAATGTTTACAAAAGCCTGATATCCAAAAGATATGTGAATGAGTTGGATCTATTTAAAAGATTTAAACATAAGCTGATAGTGGAAAGAGGGTTAATTAATGATGATCAACGTACAAAATTACGTTATAAAAGGGTAAAGCATATTTGGAACTTAAAGAGAGAAAGAGTTGTAGCATATTGTTCAAAAGAAGAATTTTTTAAGACCGCAACGAATATAATAAGAGTAGAGAAAAGCTGTAGTGAACAACATAAAAGATGTAGAGGTAAATGTGAATTAAAAGGAATTCCGCAGGGTACCCCTATGAGTGCAACACTAGCTAATATTTACATGCTAGATTTTGATATGTTAGTATATGATAAAGTTGAAGAAAGAGAAGGCTTTTATCAAAGATATAGCGATGATTTAATTATAGTCTGTGAACAAAAAGATGAAAATTATTTTAATAATTTAATCCGTAGTTCTATCGAAAATTTAGCTAAACTAGATATACAACCTAAAAAAACTAATATCTATAGATACGAAAATGTTGATGGTGAATTTAAGGGAGGTATTTTAAATGAAAAATTAGAAATCTCTCCAAATAAGCATTTGGAATATTTGGGTTTTCAATATAATGGGAGTAAGGTTAAGGTTAAAACTGTGGGGTTTTCTAAATTCTATAGAAGTATGAAAAGGGCCTTTCGAAGAGGTGTCCATTTTGCAATAAAACCTGAGAATAAAAATCATGATTTGTTTGAGGAAAGACTATTCAAAAGGTTTACTTACAAGGGAGCGAAAAGAAGATTAATTTATAAGCCAGATCCAAATTCAAAAACAGGTTATTCTATATCGAAAGAACAATATTGGGGTAATTATATAAGTTATTTGGATAAGGCAAATCGGGTCATGAAACCTATAAATAAGGATAACACAATTAAAAAACAATACTCGAAATTTTGGCCAAATTTTGGTAAGGAAATGAAAAAATCTTACAAGGAAATTGGAAAAAAAATATCTAATTTATAAGTTATACTTAAACCGCCCTTTGCACCACTTCAAAAACCTTATTGGCATCGCACTTAATAGTTTTAGAAGGGAATTTTAATATTAAGGCGTAATCGTGTGTTGCCATTAAAATGGTTCTCCCGGATTTATTGATTTCCTGTAAAACCTTCATCACCTCCACACTGGTTTGTGGATCAAGGTTTCCGGTTGGCTCATCGGCAATGATCAGCTCTGGGTCGTTCAATAAGGCACGGGCAATGGCAATACGTTGTTGTTCCCCACCAGAAAGCTCGTGCGGAAATTTAAAGCCCTTGGTTTTCATACCTACTTTTTCAAGTACGTTTGCTACCCTTGCATCCATCTTGGCTTTATCCGTCCATCCGGTTGCCTTTAATACAAAAAACATATTTTGGTTAATATTACGGTCTGGTAGTAGTTTAAAATCTTGAAAGACAATACCCAATTTTCTACGTAAAAATGGAATGTCCTTTTCCTTTAGCGTCTTAAGATCGAACTCCACCACATGCCCTTCGCCTTTTTGCAAAGGCAAATCGCCATATAGGGTCTTCATAAAGCTACTTTTACCACTACCGGTCTTACCAATGAGGTAAACAAATTCACCTTTAGCGATTTTTAAACTAACTTCACTAAGTACCAAGCTCTCCTTTTGAAAGATAGCCGCATCTTTAAGTTCTAAAACAATCTCTTCCATAACACAAATGTTGTCATAAAAGTAATAAGTTCCATTTGATATTAGAGAACCCTTTTTTAAAATCTTTTATTTTGAGAGGGTATTGCACATACTTAGGTACAATTTTTGACGTTATCACATGTGATAACGGTACTACTAAATAGTAACAGAACACTATGCTTAAAAAAATCACTGCTTTTATTCCATTGGTATTCGGGTTGGTCACTTTGACCAATGCACAAGAGACTAAGATCTATACCCACGAACAGAAAGCTTTTCAAGATGCGCTAGCGCTTTACAATAACGAACAATACCAAGCGGCACAGACCATTTTTGATAAGGTAAAAGTGTCTACAAAAGATGAGGAGACCGCTGCCAATAGCGCCTATTATTCTGCCAACGCGGCAGTGCGCTTAAACCAGATGGGTGCCGATAGGTTGATGGAAGATTTTGTAGAAAAATATCCTACATCTACCAAACGTAATTCTGCCTTTGCCGATGTGGCGGAGTACTATTTTCAAACAGGAAAATATCCGTACGCTTTAAAATGGTACAATATGGTTGACCAAAGTTCTCTTTCTCGTGGAGAGATGGATAAGTTTAACTTCAATTATGGCTATTCTTTATTTTCATCACGTAAAACAAAAGAGGCTGAAAAATACTTGGAGAAGGTTGCCAATTCACCGGTATACGGTTCTCAGGCAAAGTATTACTTGGGGTATATTTCTTATCAACAAGATGACTATGAAACCGCAAACCAGCGTTTTGATCAAATTACGGATCAAGATGTATTGGAAGAAAAACTTAGTTATTACCAGGCGGACATGAACTTTAAGCTGGGCAAGTTTGACGAGGCTATTGCATTGGCAAAAAAGCAACTGCCAAAGGCAGACAGACGAGAAGTGTCCGAATTGAACAAGATCATAGGGGAGAGTTATTTTAACCTTAAGCAATACGAGAATGCCATACCTTATTTAACGGAATACAACGGTAAAGGTGGTAAATGGAACAATACGGATTATTACTATTTGGGCTATGCTTATTATAAAGGTGGTGATTATGCCAATGCCATTGCCCAATTCAACAAAATTATAGGTGGTACTAATAGCGTTTCGCAAAATGCATATTACCATTTGGCAGAATGTTATTTAAAGTTGGATAAAAAGCAGGAAGCTCTGAACGCCTTTCGTAATGCATCGCAAATGGACTACAGTGCCGAGATTCAGAAAGATGCATTCTTAAATTATGCACGTCTAAGTTATGAAGTCGGTAATGCCTATGAGCCGGTTCCGCAGGTGATTACAAATTACTTGAAGATCTACCCTAAAGATGAGCATCAAGAAGAGATGCAGACCCTATTGGTAGATTCATACATTACCTCAAAGAACTTTGAAGGTGCAATGAAACTGTTAGAGGAGAATAAAAACTACGCCAGCAAATCGGTATACCAAAAAGTAGCTTATTATAGAGGTATTGAACTTTTTATGGAAGGCGATTATAATGCGGCTTCAGAAAATTTTGAGAAATCATTGGGCAGTGCGGAAGATATGCTGTTCAAGGCCCGTGCCGATTATTGGAAAGCGGAGTCCGATTATTTGTCCAACCGTTTTGATGATGCGGTAAAAGGGTATACGGCATTTAAGAACAACCCGTCTGCACAAAGTACAGAAATGTATACCGATGTTGATTATAATTTGGCCTACGGATATTTTAAGCAGAAAAATTATAATGATGCCATTACCTATTTCAACGTATTTACGTCTAACGGAAATGCAGATGTAGAAAAATTAAATGATGGTTACCTACGTTTGGGCGATAGCTACTATGCGACCAGTAAATATTGGCCTGCCATAGAAACCTACAATAAAGCTTTGGCATTGACAGGACCTGAAAAGGATTATGCCTTCTACCAAAAAGCGATGAGCTACGGATACGTGGATAGGGGAGAAAGCAAAATTGAAAATTTAGAGGAGTTTGTAAGTCAATACCCAAGGTCAAGTTTTAAAGATGATGCTTTGTTTGAATTGGGAAATACCTATGTTGCCCAAGGTCAGGAAAGCAAAGGTCTTGCCGCCTATGATCGTTTGATCAGTGAATATAGAGGAAGTTCGTTGGTGCCACAGGCGTTGATGAGACAGGGCCTGGTCAATTATAATGCCGCAAAAAACGAAGCTGCTTTGGCAAAGTTTAAGACGGTTGTTCGCGATTTTCCAAAAACACAAGAGGCTATTCAAGCGGTAGCCACGGCAAAATTGGTGTATGTGGATATGGGGCGAGTGAACGAATATGCCGAGTGGGTTCGTGGTCTTGATTTTATTGAGGTAACCGATGCGGAATTGGACAATGCTACTTTTGACGCTGCCCAAAAACAGAACTTGGAGGGTAATGTTGATGCCGCTATTAAAGGATATAAGAATTACATTCAGCAGTTCCCAACAGGTTTACATGCCGTAGATGCCAACTTCAGTTTAGCTCAATTATATTTTGGAAAAGGAGATAAGGAAGCTGCTTTGGCTTACTATAAATATGTGGCGGATAGAAGCACGAGCGAGTATGCAGAACAGGCATTAACACGTGTTTGCGAGGTCTATATCTCTAAAAATGATTACCAGATTGCATTGCCATATTTGTTAAAATTGGAGAGTCAGGCTAATATTCAGCAGAACAGAACATTTGCACGTTCCAATTTAATGAAAGGTTATTACAAGCAAAAGAACTATCCAAAGACATTGGAATATGCGGATAAGGTATTGTCTACTCCAAGTATTGACGACAGAATAAAGAGCGATGCGCATGTTATGATCGCTAGATCGGCCATTGCCACAAATGATGAGGTAAAAGCAAAATCCGCTTATGAAGAGGTGTTGAAAATAGCCTCAGGTGCAACGGCTGCAGAAGCTTTGTATTACAATGCCTACTTTGAGAATTTAGATGGGTCATATGAGAACTCTAATATTGCGGTTCAAAAATTGGCGAAAGACTATGCCGCATACAAGGAATGGGGCGGTAAAGGTTTGGTGTTAATGGCTAAAAACTATTATGCCTTAAACGATGCCTACCAAGCAACCTATATTTTAGAGAGCGTAATAACCAACTTTACGCAATACCCGGAAATTGTTGCCGAGGCTAGAGCGGAGCTGGCTATCATAAAATCGAAAGAGGCCAAGAGCAATTCATCTGTAGATCCTAATTAAAAGATTCACGTACACCAGTAAAAGAACATCTATGTACAACAAACATATATTTACGCTTATATTTTTAACGCTTGGCTTTCAAGTTACTTTTGCTCAAGAAGAGGAAGAGAAAGATTTGGGTACGGAAACCGTAACGGTGACCAAAGCCTACACGCCAACCGTTTCAGATGCTTTTAAAATTAAATCGGTACCAAACATGAACGATTCTATTGTTCTGCAGAAAAAACCGATCAATTACAGCATATTTTCTGTTCCCGTAGCATCTACATTTACCCCCAACAAGGGAACGGCTTCAAAAGTAGAAAAGTTGCCACCGCCTATATTGTATAATTCATATGCTTCTTTGGGGGCCGGATTGTATGGTAATGTTCTTGGCGAATTTTACACCAGTAGAAAAATAAATAGAGATGAAAATTTTGATATTGGTTTTAACCATTTGTCTTCTCGTGGAGGAATTGATGGGGTTGAGCTGAACGATACTTTTTATGATACCAAATTAGATGCCTCTTACGCTAAGCGCGATCGCGATTTAGATTGGGGTGCGGCCATTGGGTTACAACATCAACTATATAATTGGTACGGTATTGAGCCTGGTGTGTTCAGTGAAACTGTCCTTAACGGTATAGATGAACGTCAAAACTATTATATGGGCGAAGTAAGCGGTCATATTAATTTAGAAGATGTTTATTTTAAAAGGGCAGATTTAAAGTATAGAAGATTTTTTGATGCCGTAAGTTCTGGTGAGAATAGGGCTATTTTCAATTCTTCGTTCGTATTTCCCATAAATGACGAGACCTTTAACGCCAAGGTTAATGTAGATTATGTTGGTGGTAGTTTTGAGAATGCGGATGTAAATAGCAGCACTAATGATAGCGGAATTTCCTATGGTAATTTGCAAGCAGGTATTAATCCGTCATTAACCATGTTGCGTGATGATCTTTCCTTGAATTTGGGAGTAAATTTGGTCTACGGAATGGACTTGGAGAATAGTGAAAGTAATTTCTATATCTATCCGGCTGTAACGGCTTCGTATAGGTTGTTAGATGAAACCGTAATTGCTTATGGTGGGGTAACAGGGGAGTTAAAACAAAACTCGTACTATGATTTTGTAGAAGGTAACCCTTTTGTTTCGCCAACGTTGAATATTGCGCCAACAGATAGTCAGTACAATGCTTATGTAGGTTTTAAAGGTCAGTTATTGCCCAATTTAAGTTATAATGTAAAAGGCTCTTATTCAGCGGAGAACAACAGACCATTGTATACATTGAACTCTAGAAACGATTTCAGGTCAGATGATAAAGGGTATTATTATGGTAATTCGTTCGGTGTGTTCTATGACGATATAAAGACCTTGGGAATTTTTGGGGAGTTGAATGTAGATGTGAACCGTAATTTTACCGCAGGTGCAAATGTTGAGGTCTATGATTACAGTACGGAAACCGGCAACCCGGCTTGGAACTTACCAAATTTGCAAGCCTCTTTGTTCATGGATTACCAAATTGGAGAGAAGTGGTACGCTGGTGCTAACTTGTTCTATGTTGGTGAGCGTGATGATTTTTCTTCCACGGTCGTTCAAAATACACAACCAAATGATTTTCCTGCTACACTAATTACCTTAGAAGGCTATTTTGATGCCAATGCACACGTAGGGTATCGGTATACAGATCAATGGTCGTTTTTTATAAAGGGTGCAAACCTGTCTAATAATACTTACCAAAGATGGGCTAATTTTCAAGTTCAAGGAATACAGATTTTAGGTGGGGCAACCTATAAGTTCGATTTCTAATACATAGCATTAGTACAATATGTAATACTATAAGAACCCTTCTCATCATAGAGAAGGGTTTTTTACGTATAAAAACGTAGCAAAATGGCCATATTTTATCTTTTCTGTATTTTAGGGAATCTATTTAACGCGCATGTCAACTATAAGACTCTATTTAAATTTTCTGCTATTGCTTGCGCTGTGCATACCATTTCTTTTAGCGAGTCAGAATTTGGTGGTGAACCCTAGTTTTGAAGATTATAGGCAATGTCCCGTTGCATTGGGCAATTTGGAAAAAGATGTAATGGATTGGAGTATGCCCAGTCTAGGTTCTACTGATTACTTTAATGGGTGTAGCATTGCCATGGGTACCCCTGAGAATTTTAATGGAAAACAGCCTGCAAATTTTGGAACAGGCTATGTGGGGTTTTACATGTATGCCCCTAGTGATTATAGAGAATATATTCAAGCAAAGTTGAGCACGACCTTGACGAAAGGTGAACATTATACGATTTCTTTTTATGTGAGTTTGGCAGAACGGTCAGATTTTGCGGTCAAGGAATTTGGTATCCGTTTTACCGAGCTTCCTGTTAACGTGGCTACGAGCAAGGTATTATCTGGATTACACTTTTCTAAATTACAGGGAGAAATATCACCGGCCATGGAAATATCGTATTCCAAATATTTTTCCGATGAAATAAAATGGGTGCAATTGACAACCGAATATTTAGCCACTGGCAAGGAAAACTACATGATTATCGGTAATTTTAAGAACAATAAACTTACCCAAAAATACCAGACCAAAAGAAAAATTACCAAAGGCTCATATTATTATGTAGATATGGTAACCGTAAGTAATGTAAAGTCAAAATCTGGTGTTGCCTTAGGTAAAGAATATGAATTGGATAGGGTACATATTTTTAAAGACGTTCATTTCAATTCTAATAAAGCTAAAATTAGAGGAGCCCATAAACAAGAAATGGAATTTTTAATTTCTTATTTAACCGCTCATCCAGCTATTACCATTCAAATTTTTGGGCATACGGACAATATAGGTTCAAATGCTTTTAATCAAAAATTGTCTGTACAACGAGCAGAAGCAGTAGTAGATTACTTGATAAAAGGTGGTATTCAGAAAAGTAGAATTTCACTGAACGGTTATGGAAGTTCAAAACCTATAGCTTCAAATCATAAGGAGAAGGGTAGATTTTTAAACCGGCGTGTAGAGTTTGTGTTAAGCAAGCTAGAATAGTTATTGTCTTAGCTTCCCATTTTTGGCAGAGTGGGGTAGGTTGTATAATAACATGCATTATTAAAATCATTATTAACTTTATTGATGAACTTGTTGCCGTTCAAGTAGAAATCAATCTATCTTTACATAAAACACTATAAATGGATTTAAATTTAGCGGTATTGATAGATGGGGACAATATACCTTCTGCATATGTAAAAGAAATGATGGAAGAAATTGCCAAATATGGTAACCCTACTATTAAGCGTATTTATGGCGATTGGACCAATCCCCGATTGGGAAAATGGAAAAATGTACTGCTGGAAAATGCCATTACGCCTATTCAACAATATGGTTATACACAAGGTAAGAATGCCACAGATTCCGCTATGATCATAGACGCTATGGATGTTCTGTATTCTGGTAAGGTAAATGGCTTTTGTATTGTTAGTAGTGATAGTGATTTTACACGTTTGGCAACTAGATTAAGGGAAGCCGGTATGCAGGTGTTCGGTATTGGTGAACGTAAAACCCCTAACCCGTTTATTGTTGCTTGTGACAAATTTATATATATTGAAATTTTAAAAAGTAGATCAGAGGAAGAAACTACAGATGCTACCAATAAGACCCCTACAGAAAAAAATACGGTAGATAAGATTACTCCAAAAGCGTTACGTTTTATTTCAACCACTATTGACGATGTTGCAGATGATGACGGATGGGCGTTTTTAGGAGATGTAGGCAGTTTATTGCAAAAAAAACAACCAAATTTTGATTCTCGTAACTACGGGTTTCAAAAATTGACTCCGCTTATAAATTCCATTCCTCATTTTGAAATTGAACGAAGAGAAGATTCAAAAGGGCGTAAAAAATTGATTTACGTTAAAATAAAGGAGAAGGCAAATTCCAAATCAAAGAAGTAGTTCTTTTAAATATTCCGTTAAACAGAAATTGACCGATCAAAATAGTTTTGTATTTTTCCTTACAAATTCTAC
Source organism: Maribacter sp. (assembly GCA_020629415.1). Lineage (GTDB taxonomy): Bacteria > Bacteroidota > Bacteroidia > Flavobacteriales > Flavobacteriaceae > Maribacter > Maribacter huludaoensis. The sequence continues at coordinate 57,088 of JAHDDL010000014.1, forward strand.
TACTATGATCCGCACACTGTGGTTACTTTTATTTGTTGTTGTCATTAGTTCTTGTAAAGAAACGGCAAAAAATGACCAGCTTAACAATACCAGAACAATTGCCGAAGTTTTTACCGAATTTTATGATTTTAAAAAAAGCATAAATCCAATTGAAGCTACCAAAGCGGGGTATATGGTTTATAATGATACCATAGCCAACTATATTTCTGATGACTACATTCTACATTTAAAAGACCGTTACACCTATTTTTTAGAGGAGTTGGGCAAATATGATTCTACCCAAGTAAGCGCAACGGATTATATGAGTATGCGCGTTATGGAATGGGATTGTAACGTTAAGTTAGAGGGGCTAATGAATCCTTTGGTTACGGTTGCATCACCAATTTATGACTTGCCAAGTTTTGAGCTTATGCCGCTTTTTCAAATACAATCTTTGCATTTGTACATTGCGCAGTTGGGCGGTGGCACTAGTGTACAGCCCTTTAATTTTATTGAAGATTATAATAATTGGTTAAACAGGTTAGAAGATTACCTGACTTTTTTAGATACCGCTATAGAAAAGATGAAAATTGGTGCGGATAGCGGTATAGTACTGCCAAAAGAACTTACGCTTAAAATGCTACCACAAGTACGATCGTTTATAGATGTTCCCTTAGAAGAGAACCTGTTCTATAAGCCCATTTTAAATTTTCCAGAAGGCTTGTCTGATGTGGATATGGATATCTTAAAAAGTAACTATGAAGATTTTATAGAAGAGAGATTAATTCCTAAATATGTGGAATTAGATCGGTTTTTAACTGACGAGTACTTACCGGTTTCTAGGGATACTGATGGATTATTAGACTTGCCAAATGGTAAAGAGACGTATCAGTATTTAATAAAATTGCATACCACCACCAACATGACGGCAGATGAAATTCATGAATTGGGATTGTCTGAAGTGGCCCGTATTTCAAAGGAAATGGAAGTCGTTAAAAATGAAATAGGGTTTGAAGGCGATTTAAAATCATTTTTTAAATTTCTGCGTAATAAAAAAGAATTGACACCTTTTTCAAAACCTGTAGAAGTAATTAAAAATTTTAATAACATTAATGATCGTATAGCTCTTAAAATTGATTCTCTTTTTGCATTAACGCCCAAAGCCGGTTTTCATGTACGAAGAACCGAGGCGTTTAGAGAAGCATCTGCAAGTGCGGAATATGTTCCCGGGTCAAAAGATGGTTCCAGAAGTGGTATTTTCTATGTGCCGATACCCACTGTAAAGTCATATAATACTATTCATGATGAAGCTTTGTTCTTGCATGAGGCCATACCTGGCCATCATTTTCAATTAAGTCTACAGCAGGAGAATAAAAATCTTCCAGAATTCTTGCATCCTGAAAGTATGGGTGTATTTGTAGAAGGTTGGGCATTATATGCAGAATCTTTGGGGAAAGAATTGGGTGTCTATACAGACCCTTATCAATATTTTGGCATGCTGAGCATGGAAATGCATAGGGCGATCAGGCTAGTTGTAGATACGGGTTTACATGCAAAAGGATGGAGTAGGGAAAAGGCTATACAGTATTCATTGGATAACGAAGCTGAGTCAGAAGAAGGTATTATCGCTGAAATTGAAAGGTACATGGCCACCCCGGGGCAAGCGCTGTCCTATAAAATTGGTCAGTTAAAGATAAGGGAACTACGGACTAGGGCAGAAACTAGCTTGGGCGAAAGATTCGATGTAAGAAAATTTCATAGTCAAATCCTAAATTCCGGTAGTTTGCCTCTAGTATTATTGGAAGAAAAAATAGCGCATTGGATTGCCGAACAAAATAATAAATTGTAGTAAATGACCTACATTTGTTAAAATATTATGAATTTAATATCGTTACTATTTAATATAAAACAATACTTTATAATATGAACACTAACCATGTTTTAATAAAAGTTGTCTTATTTGCCAATGTTTTATGCATTAATTCATTTGTTGAAAACCGAAAGGTAAATTCATCTTACGAGGAATTAAAACATGAGCAAATAAATGATAATAGCCCTGTTGTGGGTGTTTGGAATTTTTTAATGCCCAATGCCGATGCTCCTTATAAAACGGGGCGTATTTTTATTTCGGAAAAAAACGGAATTTATGATGTTGTAATCAGTTTAAAGACCGGCTCACTTAATGGGCAGGATATTAAGGTTGAAGAAAACAGGATCAATTTTAATATCAATCTGGAAGGTATAGAGCGTACTTCTTTTGTACTTGAGGTAGAAGGCGATAAAATGATCGGCGAGTGTTATTCTGAGAATAGATCAAGTGAAGTTTTAGCTAAGCGCACATTACCTGTAGAATAAAGATTTAAATCTTTCCGAAAAAATACTTAGTTTTCAATATTATTTGAAGTAGGTACTACCGTACTTACTTTTGCTATTCTGATAACTAACTATTTTATTGTGAAAAAATTACTTCCTATTTTATTTGTATTTTTATCTGGTTGCGAACTCATGAAAGAGAAAGTTGACCTGGTAATTTTTAACGCCAAGGTTTACACCGTTGACGACTCTTTTTCAGAAGCACAGGCATTTGCCGTACAAGACGGTAAATTCATAGCTGTTGGTACCACCGAAGAAATTAGGGATGTATATACTTCTGATCAATTGATCGATGCCGATGGTAGGGCCATTACCCCTGGTCTAATAGATGCACACTGCCATTTTTATGGCTTAGGTCTTAATCAACAATTAGTAGATTTAGTTGGTACTAAAAGTTTTGAAGAGGTTTTGGAACGTGTTAAAGCTTTTCATGCGGCTAATCCAAAATCGTTTTTAAGAGGTAGAGGTTGGGACCAAAACGATTGGGAAATTAAGGAATTCCCGACCAAGGCAGAGTTAGATACCATATTCCCTGATATACCTGTTGCTTTAGAACGTGTAGACGGTCACGCATATTTGGTGAACCAAAAAGCGTTAGATATGGCCGATATTGATTGGAGTACTAAAGTTGAAGGCGGTGAAATAGTAAGAAAGTGGGAAAACGGATATTCTGGTATCACCGGTGTTTTAGTGGATAACCCTATGTCACTTATAGATAGTGTAATGCCGCTGCCAAGTTTGGAAGATAAAATTACGGCGTTGAAAGATGCGGAAAGAATTAGCTTTAACCACGGTCTAACAACCGTAAATGATGCCGGACTGGATAGAAGTACCATTGAATTGATAGACAGTTTACAACAGGCAGGCGAGTTGTCTATAAGAATCTATGCCATGGTTAGCAATAATAAAGACGACGTTGATTATTTTATAGAAAAAGGGCCTATTAAGACAGGTCGATTAAATGTAAGGTCCGTAAAAGTATATGGTGACGGAGCTTTAGGTTCTAGAGGGGCTGCCTTGAAAGAGGAGTATAGTGATTTACCCAAACATTTTGGTGCAATGATTACTCCTGTTGCGGATATTGAGGCGCTCGCAGAGAAACTTGCAAATTCAGAATATCAAATGAATACGCACGCTATAGGAGATTCGGCCAATATAGCTGTATTAAGGGCATACAAGAATGTATTGAAAGGTAAGGATGATAGACGTTGGAAAATTGAACATGCACAAGTTCTTACAGAAGGAGATTTCGATTATTTTGAGGACGGTATAATTCCTTCAGTACAACCTACGCACGCTACCAGTGATATGTATTGGGCAGAAGAACGTTTGGGAGAAAGAGTAAAAGGTGCTTATGCATACAAAACGTTGTTGAACAAAGCAGGTACTATAGCATTAGGAACAGATTTCCCTGTAGAAGATGTAAGTCCGTTTTTAACGTTTTACGCTGCTGTGGCAAGACAGGATATCAGTGGATATCCAGAAGGAGGATTTCAAATGGAGGAAGCTTTGTCTAGGGAAGAAACATTAAAGGGTATGACCATTTGGGCGGCATATTCAAATTTTGAAGAAGATGAGAAGGGTAGTATAGAGCCGGGCAAGTTTGCGGATTTTGTTATTTATGATAAGGATATGATGACGGTACCTGTTGCTGAAATACCAACAATTCGTGCAGAACAGACATTTGTAAACGGTATAGTTAAATAAAATAATATAGGTCAAAGAAAAAGCCTCGGTCAATGACCGAGGCTTTTTTAATATATTAAGTTTTTAATTACATTGTAATTGGAACTGCAACTCTTGTTTTGTCCCATCCCATAACCAATTCAGCGCCATCATTGGCATCTTTGAAAGCAATTGAAAATTCTTCTAATGATGCGGCATCAGAACCGTTTGGTACGGTTACACGAGCAACATCGGCGGCTTCATCATAAAAATATGAACCCCATTGGTTTAGGTTTTTGTTTAATATAACCGTCCACTCGTCTCCACCTGGTATGGTGAATAAAGAGTATGTACCAGCTTTAACAGCTTTACCACCAAAAGTAACATCCTTGTAGAAAGTAATTTCTGGAGCTTCGTTGGCACCGGTTCTCCAAACTTTTCCGGTAGGCGCCAATTCTTCCATTGAACGGCCTTTTAATTGTGGTCTTCCGTAAATGATACGAACGGCCTTTTCAGAAACTTTGTAATCTGTAGGGTAGGCGGCCATGTCCATAGGACTTTTATCTATTCCGGAAAATTCTTGGGCTGTTGCAGAAGCGGTAAAAACTAAGGCAAAAATAAGTGTAGCTAGTGTAAATACGTTTTTCATAATAATTGTTTAGGTTTCTAGGTCATAAAACTAAGCAGTTCCTTACAGTCCGATTAATAAAAAGAAGTTAAATTTTATGTTAGTTACATTATGTCATGTTTTAAACTATGCAAATGTTAAATAGATATCAAATTGAATTAATAAATCATTTTATTGTTACAATATGTAACCATAATTAATATATGTGTTTGTTAATTGAAACTATAAGTTGATATTTGAATTCGAAATGATATAATAATTAGATTATGTGTGGAATAGTATGTGCATTTGATGTTAAGGAAAGTACTGAGGTACTTAGGCCTCAACTTTTAGAAATGTCAAAAAAGATTAGACATAGAGGTCCGGATTGGAGTGGTATCTATGCTGATGATAAAGCCATTTTAGCTCACGAGCGTTTGGCTATAGTTGATCCAGCTTCTGGAAAACAACCATTATTGAGTCCTAATGGTAAATTGATATTGGCTGCCAATGGCGAAATATATAATCATAGAGAATTACGTAAGCAGTTTGAGGGTACATATGATTTTCAGACCGAATCTGACTGTGAAGTAATATTGGCTTTATACAAGGAAAAAGGGGTTAAGTTTTTAGATGAATTGAACGGTATTTTTGGTTTTACCATTTACGATGCCGATAAAGATGAATATTTTGTTGCTCGTGACCACATGGGCATTATTCCTCTATACATGGGTTGGGATAAAAACGGTACTTTTTATGTAGCATCAGAGCTAAAGGCTTTGGAAGGTACATGTACCAAGATAGAATTATTTCCTCCAGGACATTATTTACATAGTGCTGACGGCGAATTGAAAAGATGGTACTCTAGAGATTGGATGGAGTATGATGCCGTAAAGGATAACGAAACTAGTATACAAGAAGTGAAAGAGGCTTTAGAGGCAGCAGTTCATAGACAATTGATGTCAGATGTGCCTTATGGTGTATTGTTGTCCGGTGGTTTGGATTCATCTGTTACTTCTGCCGTTGCTAAAAAATATGCACAGAAAAGAATTGAGAGTGGTGATACGGCAGATGCTTGGTACCCACAGTTACACTCTTTTTCCGTTGGTTTGGAGGGATCTCCAGATTTGGCGGCCGCACAAAAGGTAGCGGACCACATTGGTACGGTACATCATGAAATTAAATTTACCATTCAAGAAGGTTTAGATGCAATAAAAGATGTTATCTATAATATTGAAACGTATGATATTACTACCATTCGTTCATCTACACCAATGTATTTAATGGCCCGTGTTATTAAGTCCATGGGTATAAAAATGGTATTGTCCGGTGAAGGTGCAGACGAGATTTTTGGAGGTTATCTATACTTTCATAAAGCACCAAATGCTAGGGAGTTTCATGAAGAGACCGTTCGTAAATTAGATAAGTTGCACATGTACGATTGCTTAAGGGCAAACAAAAGTTTGGCCGCCTGGGGTATTGAAGGTCGTGTGCCATTTTTGGATAAAGAGTTTATGGATGTAGCTATGCGTATTAACCCAGAAGATAAAATGATCAACGGAGAACGTATGGAGAAGTGGGTAGTTCGTAAAGCTTTTGAGGATATGATACCTGAAAGCGTAGCTTGGAGACAAAAAGAGCAATTTAGTGATGGTGTTGGTTATAGCTGGATAGATACCTTAAAGGAACTGGTAGATAAGGAAATAACAGATGAGCAAATTGAAAATGCGGCGTTCCGCTTTCCGATCAACACGCCATTGAACAAAGAAGAGTATTACTATAGAACTATTTTTGAAGGGCATTTTCCTAGTGATGCCGCAGCCTTAAGTGTACCACAAGAAGCAAGTGTAGCTTGTAGTACCGCAACGGCATTGGAGTGGGACGAGGCGTTCAAAAATATGAACGATCCTTCAGGTAGGGCAATAGCTAACGTACATGACGAAGCTTATGTTAAACAATAGGGTTTGAATTAGTCATTATATCTATTGTAAAAACCCCGTCTACTTTGTAGGCGGGGTTTGCTTTTTTATAATAAGTATAATTTTAACTTTTAGAAGCTATCGATCATATCTTTTAGTTTCTCCTTTGACTCTCCGGTCTTTTCTTGAATACGTCCCAATAGCTCATCAGATTTACCTTCGGCATAAGTAAGGTCGTCATCTGTTAGGTCTCCATACTTTTGTTTAAGTTTTCCTTTTGCTATATTCCACTTACCTTTAAATTGTTCTTCGTTCATAATAGATTGTTTTAAGATTATACCTCTAAGTTAACATCCATATGTAAAGTAAATCTTAATATTTTGGTTAGGAAATGGATAACGCAAACAATCAAATGTATACCGTTAATTTCTGCTATGAATTGTTAACATTGGTCAAAGGTTCACTAAGATGTTGATTCATGTTTTAGGGTTTTCATGAATTTTAAAACGTTGTTTTTTTATGAAATACAACTTCGTGGTAGCGGTAGAAGGTTGAATTTGGAAATTTAGTGTCATTTAAGCGTAAGGGGGTAATTTTCCACAATTATTGTTGATAACTTGCTTTTGTCCAATAGCTAGAAAGGCTATATTTCATGGGGTATTGCGTATATTTGTAAGATTGCAAAATTTGAAGTAAAACAACCTTAATTTTATGAGCGAAGAAGCAAATAAGAAAAATTATTCGGCAGATAGTATTCAGGCCTTGGAGGGAATGGAGCACGTACGTATGCGTCCGTCCATGTATATAGGTGATGTTGGGATCCGTGGTTTGCACCATTTGGTATATGAAGTAGTGGATAACTCTATTGATGAAGCTATGGGTGGTCATTGTGACAGCATAAGCGTAATCATAAACGAGGACAATTCTATAACAACAAGAGATAATGGTAGGGGTATCCCGGTAGACCTTCATAAAAAAGAAGGTGTGTCTGCACTAGAGGTGGTTATGACCAAAATTGGTGCCGGTGGTAAATTCGATAAAGATTCTTATAAAGTTTCTGGTGGTCTGCACGGTGTTGGTGTTTCTTGTGTAAACGCATTATCCGATCATTTGACGGCAACGGTATTCAGGGACGGTGTAATTTGGCAACAAGAGTATGAGCGTGGTAAAGCATTATATCCTGTAAAAAGAATAGGTGAGACGGAAGAGAGAGGTACCGAGGTTACTTTTCACCCAGATAACACCATTTTTACCCAAACTATAGAATATAGCTATGAAACTTTGGCCAATAGAATGCGAGAGCTTTCTTTCTTGAACAAAGGAGTAACTATAAGTATTACGGACAAGCGCCAAAAAGATGAAAAAGGGGAATTTGTTAGTGAAACGTTTTTCTCTAACGAAGGTCTTAAGGAATTTGTAAAGTTTTTAGATGGTAACCGTGAGTCTTTGATACAAGGGGTTATTGCTATGGAAGGGGAAAAAAATGATATTCCCGTAGAAGTGGCCATGATCTATAATACAAGTTATACGGAGAACCTTCATTCTTATGTAAACAATATTAATACACACGAAGGTGGTACGCATTTATCAGGGTTTAGAAGAGGTTTGACCTCTACGCTTAAGAAATATGCAGATGCCTCTGGAATGTTGGATAAATTAAAGTTTGAAATTCAAGGTGATGATTTCCGTGAGGGTCTTACGGCAATTGTGTCCGTAAAAGTTTCTGAGCCTCAATTTGAAGGCCAGACCAAGACAAAATTAGGGAACAGAGAGGTTTCTGCAGCTGTTAGTCAGGCGGTTTCCGAAATGTTGACCAATTATCTTGAAGAGCATCCAGATGATGCAAAGACCATTGTTCAAAAAGTTATCCTTGCGGCACAGGCTAGACATGCAGCTTCTAAGGCTCGTGAAATGGTACAGCGTAAGAATGTTATGAGTGGTGGTGGACTACCTGGTAAACTATCGGATTGTTCTGAACAAGATCCTGAAAAATGCGAAATATTCCTAGTTGAGGGAGATTCGGCGGGTGGTACTGCCAAAATGGGACGTGATCGTAATTTTCAGGCAATCCTACCTCTACGAGGTAAGATTTTGAACGTTGAAAAAGCTATGCAACATAAAGTTTTTGAAAACGAAGAAATTAAAAATATGTATACTGCTTTGGGTGTTACCATAGGTACCGAAGAGGATAGTAAGGCATTGAACCTTGAGAAACTGAGATATCATAAGGTAGTCATCATGTGTGATGCCGATGTTGATGGTAGTCATATTGAAACATTGATTTTAACGTTCTTCTTCCGTTACATGAGAGAATTGGTAGAGCAAGGTCATATTTACATTGCTACACCGCCTTTATACTTGGTTAAGAAGGGTCAGAAAAAGCAATATGCCTGGAGTGATAAAGAACGTGATGAAATTGCAGATAGTTATAGCGGTGGTGTTAGTATACAACGTTACAAAGGTCTTGGTGAAATGAACGCTGAACAATTATGGGATACCACTATGAATCCAGAGTTTAGGACCTTACGTCAAATACAGATAGACAACGCCACGGAAACCGATCGTGTTTTCTCAATGCTGATGGGTGACGAAGTGCCGCCACGAAGAGAGTTTATAGAGAAAAATGCCGTTTATGCAAACATTGACACATAGAATCTAATACTTACACAACAAAAACCTGCGTCTACAGCGCAGGTTTTTTAGTTTTAATAAAATTTTAATTATGAAAAATCTACTTACATGTATTATTGTTGGAACATGCTTGACTGCTTCAGCTCAGGCAGATTTTAATAATGTTCTTTCGGCAGGAGTTGAAGATGCAGAACGATTTACGACGGATTATATGTCGCCTCTTTCAGAAAGTGTGGTGTATAGCATGTCTACCGGGTGGTACAATACTGCCGATGCAAAACCGTTGGGCGGATTCGAAATCTCGATCATAGGTAACATTACCGGCTTTAAGAACAAAGAGGATAAAAAGACCTTCATCTTAGATCCTAGTGATTATCAGAATTTAGATTTTGTGGACAACCCGGGAGTTGCAAGAGAAGTGTCTACCGCATTAGGGGATATTTCAGGTACAGAAGTGTTTGTAGAAGGTGAAGTTTTGGGTGTAACGGTTCGTGAGACTTTTGAACTACCTTCGGGCTTGGCAGGAGAAGATATTGATTTTATTCCTTCAGGATATTTGCAGGGTAGTGTAGGGTTGATCAAAGGAACGGAGCTAAAAGCAAGATTTCTTCCTAAAATAGAATATGAAGATGCATCTATTGGATTGTTCGGTGTTGGACTTCAGCATGATTTCACAAAACTATTACCGGCAGATAAGATACTGCCTGTAGCAATTTCCGCCGTTATTGGTTATACCAACATTAGTGGTGACTATGATTTGGCAAATGCAGATTTAATAGATGGTGAAAATCAACGTATAGAAGCTCAAATTAGTAGTTGGGCGTTTGGAGCCGTCGTTTCTACCAAACTGCCGATAATTAATTTTTATGGAGGGGTAAATTATATTACAGGTAAATCTGTAACTGATGTGTTGGGAACGTATAGAGTTACCAGAGGTCCTTTTGCTTCTGAAACGTATGAGGATCCATTTTCTATTACAAAGAAGGTAGATGGTGTAACCGGTACTTTAGGTACCAAACTTAAATTAGGTTTCTTTAGGCTGAATGCCGAATATAATCTAGGAGAGTTCAATACGGCAACGGTTGGGGTCAACTTTGGTTTTAGATAAATAAAGGTTTTAAATTTAAAAGGTCCGATAGGAATTATCTCTAATTCCGTCGGACCTTTTTTATACTTTAAAAAGTGTAGGTAATACTTTTAAAAAGCTGATCTAGAACAACTATGGGTATAAAAAAGACTGCCCAGATCCCTCCGGACAGCCTTTTTCCCATGGCCCTGTTAAAATCGTTTATTCCCTTATGGCCAATGTTGCACCATCTTTCTTTTGAAGGTAAGAACCCTCATCCGTTGCTTTAATAGTGATAACATTATTGGGTTTATCTTTAAGACCTTTATACTCTACAGTATATACATCGTCTTTTTTGGACCAGTTGAAATCTGTTTTTAGGATAATGGTAGAACCGTCTATCTCTTGATATCTTCCTAGGTAGACATCGTTAAAAATCCATTCTTTACGAATTGTTTGTTTTGAAGAGCTCTCTGTGACGATTAGCTCAGATTGAGACCATAATCCTATTATAGGATCGTTGTTCTCTTCTATACGAGAACAGTTTGCAAGAAATACTATGGCACATATGGCCAACAAAGAGAGGAACTTCTTAGTCATAAGTAGGTTAATTTAATTTTGGATTTGGGATCCACAGTAATTAACGTGAGTAATTTTGCGTTATTATTTTAATTCGATGTATGGTCGCTTTTTGACGATTTCTTCGTTAAAGCGCAAAAAAAATTAACAAAATGTGCATTTTATCGATGTTTTTAATGCCTTGTAAGGGTAATAAAATCAATAGGTCAGTACGATAATTCATCAATAAATACCTATTTTTGGAAAGGAAATTCAATAATCATAAAATGGACATTCCATTTTATATATAATAATTCATAAAATAAAAATAAATGAAAGTTACAGTTGTAGGTGCTGGTGCGGTAGGTGCTAGTTGTGCAGAGTACATTGCCATTAAGGATTTTGCATCGGAAGTGGTTATTTTGGACATTAAAGAAGGTTATGCTGAAGGAAAGGCGATGGATTTAATGCAAACGGCCTCTTTAAACGGATTTGATACAAAGATAACGGGCAGTACTAACGATTACGCTAAGACAGCTGATAGTCATGTTGCCGTAATTACTTCTGGTATACCAAGAAAACCTGGTATGACTAGAGAAGAATTGATCGGTATCAATGCCGGTATCGTTAAAACGGTTTCAAGTAATCTTTTAGAGCACTCACCTAATGTTATTATCATAGTGGTAAGTAACCCTATGGATACCATGACTTATTTGGTCCATAAAACTACTGGTTTACCTAAAAATAGAATTATTGGTATGGGTGGTGCTTTGGATAGCGCACGTTTTAAGTATCGTTTGGCAGAAGCAATGGAAGCTCCTATTTCTGATATTGACGGTATGGTAATTGGTGGGCATAGTGACACCGGTATGGTTCCTTTAACTTCTCACGCAACTAGAAATAGTATTCGTGTATCTGAATTCTTGTCTGATGAAAGATTGGAGCAAGTTGCTGCTGATACTAAGGTTGGTGGTGCTACATTGACCAAATTATTAGGAACTAGTGCTTGGTATGCCCCTGGTGCTGCAGTTTCTTCAATGGTTCAGGCAATTGCTTGTGATCAAAAGAAAATGTTCCCTTGTTCTACAATGTTAGATGGAGAATACGGTTTAAAGGATATCTGTATAGGTGTTCCTGTAATCTTGGGTAAAGATGGTATCGAGAAAATAGTAGATATTCCATTAAGTGATGCAGAAAAAGCAAAAATGCAAGAAAGTGCTGCCGGTGTAACAAAGACCAATGGCCTTTTAGAGTTATAGTTTAACTACGCTTAACAATAGAACAGAGTCCTTATAGTCTAACTATAAGGATTTTGTTTTTTTTATTAGGCATACCTTGGTGGTATATATGTAAAAAATATACTACTTAGAATAATCTTTCTTTTTATATTTGCCGCATGAATGCAAAATGGTGCGTAAGTACTTTATTTATTATTCTAGCCTTATTGGGGCTAAGTCAAGAGCAAACTAAAGCTTCTAATCAACAAATTGTACTGCAATTTGAAGATGTAGAATTAGCTTCGGAATCCGCGCATGATGATATTTTGGAGGCAATTACCACCAAGCTTGAGATTCTAGGAGTTAATAGCGTTGAAATTATAGAGAATAACGGTGCTGAGTTAAGTATACGTTACTATAGTGATATTGATGCAATTAGTGTAAAAAAGTTTTTGTCCGAAGAAAATGAACGGGCACTTTCCCACGAAGAAGGGTTTCCTTCGGATTATCCATCAGAAGAACTTCCTGAAACGTATAACCTTGTTGTATCCGATCTTCATCAGCAAGCTGAACATGGGGTTACTTTAAATGCAACTATCGTTGCTGTTCAAAAGCAGATAACCAAAAAAATAACCGATCCGGTATTATTACCGTTTTGTAATGCTGTAGCATTAGAACAAGATGTTCTTGTAAATACGGCTTTTAAGATCAATAGAACTATTGCAATAGCAATAGATAATACTTCACAAATAATTCCAGAAGTAAGGGCGGGGCCTTGCACATGTGGAAATAGTTAATTTCCGATAACATATACGAACACTAAGGAGCGTAATGACTTTTAACGTAAAGGTTCGTTGCCTTGGTTTTTAACATACACACAATCTTAATCAACATAAATTAAATAAACTATTAAAATGCAAAACAAAGGACTTATAAAGCTGTTTGCTTTATTATTTGGGTTAGTCAGTATTTACCAGCTATCCTATACTTTCGTAACCAGTAAAGTAGAAAAAGAAGCGAACACTTTCGCTGCTAGCCGTATTTCTGAATCTGAAGAAGGCTATATAGCAAAAAGAGAGGCTGCAGCTGCTAGCTATCTTGATTCTATTGGTAACAACCCTGTTTTTGGGTATACCAACTATAATGAAGCTAAAAAGAAAGAACTAAATAAAGGTCTTGACCTTAAAGGTGGTATCAACGTTACCTTACAGATTTCTATTAAGGATATCCTTAAAGGGTTGGCTAATAATACCAAGAGCCCAATATTCAATAAAGCACTAGCTGATGCAGATGCTGCTGCTAGTAATAGTGATGACACGTATATCGATTTGTTTTTTGAAGCTTTCGATAATATTAAAGGTGATACTAAATTAGCTTCACCAGATATCTTTGCCAATAAAGGTCTTAGTGATGAGATCAACTTTCAAATGTCAGATGATGAGGTTAAGCCTATCATCCGTAGAAAAATAGATGAGTCCATCGTTTCTGCTTTTGAGGTACTAAGAGAACGTATAGATGGTTTTGGTGTTACACAGCCTAACATTCAAAGAGAAGGTAACTCTGGTCGTATTTTGGTAGAATTGCCAGGTGCTAGAGATATCGCTAGAGCACAAGATCTTTTATCAAGTACTGCTCAATTAGAATTTTGGGAAACGTACAAGCAAAGTAATACCAGCTTCAGTACGTTCCTTATTCAAGCGAACGAGAAATTAAAAACAATTGTTGAGGTTAAGCAACCAGAACAAGTTAAAGAAGAGTCTGAATTAGATTCATTATTATCTGATGTTTCTGCTGATTCTTTAGATTTAGCGACACAGGTTAATCCTTTATACGAATTATTGATTCCTGCTAACCCAGGATCAAACGCAATGTTCCGTGCCGCAATAAAAGATACGGCAACTATTGGTTCTTATTTAAGAATGCCGGAAATCAGAAGATTATTGCCTGCTGATATACAGTTTACAAAATTTGTTTGGGAAAGACCTTCATCAGAAGATACTGAGGTTATTGATTTATACGCATTGAAGTCTAACCGCGAGGGTACACCAAGAATTAGTGGTGATGTTGTTAGTGATGCTAGAGCAGATTTTGATCAGTTCAGTAAGCCTGCCGTTTCAATGACCATGAATACAAAAGGTGCCAAGGAATGGGAAAAATTAACCGGTGATGCTTACACCAACCAGACCGGTATTGCTATTGTATTGGATAATAAAGTATACACAGCTCCTGGTGTTTCTTCAGGTCCAATCTCTGGTGGTCGTTCAGAAATTACGGGCGACTTTACCGTAAACGAGACTAAAGATATTTCTAACGTGCTTAGAGCTGGTAAACTTCCTGCTTCTGCAGAAATCATTCAATCGGAAATTGTTGGTCCTTCATTGGGTCAAGAAGCTATTGATAGTGGTTTTATGTCATTCTTGATCGCTTTTGTAATCGTTCTTTTATGGATGATCGGTTATTATGGTAAAGCAGGTGTATTTGCGGATATCGCTTTAATGTTGAACATCTTATTAATATTCGGTGTATTGACTAGTTTAAATGCGGTACTGACTTTACCTGGTATTGCCGGTATTGTTTTAACGCTTGGTATGTCTGTTGATGCTAACGTACTGATCTTTGAACGTATTAAAGAAGAGTTGGCAAAAGGTAAAGGTAAGAGCCAAGCTGTTGCAGATGGTTTTTGTAATGAATTGTCTTCAATTTTAGATGCGAACATTACTACAGGTTTAACTGCGGTTATCTTATTTATTTTTGGATCAGGTCCAATTAAAGGTTTCGCAACTACCTTACTTATTGGTATTATAACATCCTTATTTACTGCAATATTCATCACTCGTTTGTTAATTGACTGGTATATTAGTGGGAAAGGTAGAAGTTTGGATTTCTCTACTGGCATCACTAAAAACCTTTTCAAAGGAATTAATGTTGATTTCTTGAAGAAAAGAAAAATAGCTTACGTAATATCAGGAATTTTAATAGCAGTTGGTTTATTCTCATTATTAGCAGGACCTGGATTACAAAAGGGTGTAGATTTTATAGGAGGACGTTCATATACTGTTCGTTTTGAGAATCCAGTAAATCCTTCTGAAATAACATCAGAATTGAATACCGTATTTGGTAGCGGAACAAATGTGAAAACATATGGCGAGTCTAACCAAGTAAAAATTACCACGCCTTATAAAGTAGATGTAGAGGGTATAGAAGTGGATACTGAAATTCAGGATAAACTTTACACTTCCCTTCAGAAGTATTTGCCGGACGGGTTTAGTAAAGAAGCCTTCGTATTGGGCGGTGTTGATGATGAAGCAGTTGGTATTTTGGCATCTGTAAAGGTTGGTCCAACAATTGCAGATGATATTCAGAAAAACGCATTCTTGGCTATTTTAGGGTCATTACTTGTAGTGTTCCTATATATTTTAATAAGATTTAGAAGATGGCAATTCTCATTGGGTGCTGTAACTGCAGTATTCCATGATGTATTGATCGTACTTGGTGTATTCTCTATATTCGGTAAGCTAATGCCATTTAACATGGAAATCGATCAAGCGTTCATTGCGGCGATCCTGACCGTAATTGGTTACTCGCTGAATGATACCGTGGTAGTATTTGACCGTATTCGTGAAACTTTGGCCGAACGTGGCTGGAAAGGTGGTTCTAACATTAACTACGCTATTAATACCACGTTAAGTAGAACATTGAATACATCTTTGACTACATTGGTAGTATTATTGGCAATCTTTATTTTTGGAGGTGAGTCATTAAGAGGATTTATGTTCGCAATGATCGTAGGTGTTCTTGTAGGTACATATTCATCTGTATTTATTGCAACCCCGGTAATGTTCGATGCATTGAGCAAGAAAATTACTTCGGGCAATGCTAAGCCTTCTACTGAAGTAGAATAATAGTCTAACTAACTCAAATAGAAAAAGCCGTTCAGAAATGAACGGCTTTTTTATTTCATAAGGCTTCTTTTGCTAGTGAATTATACCTGCTGAGCCATGCTCACCGGGTATAAGTTTTAAAATCTTTTTAGGATGTAGCCCTTTTTCTTGTCTATGGGAAACAAAAATGATTGCGGTATCTGTTTCATTGGCAAATTTATTGACCAACGCAACCAATAACCTAGCGGATTTACTGTCCATATCTGCCGTTGGTTCATCCAAAATTAAAATTGGAGGTCTTTTGACCATGGCACGCGCCGTCATTACCAACCGTTGTTGACCCATGGATAAAGCGTTAAAATATTTATTTTTTACATCTTGTAAACCTAAAAGGTTCAGCCATTGATCAATGATTTTTTTTTGAACATCTGTAGGTATGGTATATAGCCCTACGGAGTCCGTTAAACCAGAAATGAGCATGTACTGTACAGATTGCCAGCCATGAAATTTAAGAGTCATTGCAGGTGCGTAGTAGCCTATTTTCTCTTTAATGTCCCAAACACTTTCTCCACTTCCTTTTTTGTTTCCGAACAAATAGATTTCCTGACCGTATGCTTTTGGGTTGTCACCGAATATCATGGAAAGCATGGTAGATTTACCACTACCGTTTGCACCAGAAAGCTGCCAGAAATCACCCTTCTTTACTGTCCAATTAATGTTGTTCAATATAGGCTTCTCACCATAGGAGACACTTACATCCTTAAAGTCTATTAAGGTATTCTTTAAATTGGTAAAAGATGTGGTAGATGCAGGAATATTGATGAAGTTGAAAGTTTCTGGGATGTCACTTTCATCAAGTGCCGAATCTTCAATTATCAAAAAATCATTTTTTTCTAAATAGCCAAAGTTGTTTATAAAGGGAAGTGTATCTTCTTTTCTACTTGCCAATTGAATGAAGGTAATGTCTTTTGCATGTTTTTTCAATATCGATTTTAATTCTTCTTGAAAAGCAAAGTCTAAATTTTCAAATGGATTGTCAAGAATTATATAATCTGGTTTTTCTGACAGTAAATAATGAAGTAGCGCTCTTTTCTGCTCCCCACTAGACATAGTTTCTAATTTTTGGTGCTCAGAGCTAAGAATTTTCTTGTCATACCTATCTTCATCTTCTATAAGCTTGTCTAAAGTCAATGCGGAAAATAGCAGTCCATTTTTAGGTTTGAACTCTTCTAAGGCCAAAGGTATTCTTCTGTGTTGAAAATCATTGATGAAGCCTTTTTTGTCAGAATTATTATCTAAATAT
This sequence comes from Maribacter sp., assembly GCA_020629415.1. Classification (GTDB taxonomy): domain Bacteria; phylum Bacteroidota; class Bacteroidia; order Flavobacteriales; family Flavobacteriaceae; genus Maribacter; species Maribacter huludaoensis. The sequence continues at coordinate 74,287 of JAHDDL010000014.1, forward strand.
ATTACCCAATGATTCATTTATGTATTTATTCTAAAAATATGAACTTTGTTGTTATGGTAGGTGGTTGTAAAGTCTAAAAACATTCCGTTTTTTAAAGCAGTTTTTTGTGAGGGTATATTATCAATCTGTATAATTGAAATTAAACTTTTGGTCCATTCTTTTTGAAAGGCAATTTTCTTACACTTCTCAGCGGCTTCAAATGCAAAGCCTTGCCGCCAGTATTCTGGCAGTATGGAATAGCCTATTTCAAATTCCTTTTTACCATCTACTTCTTGTATGAGTACTCCACAAAGACCCACTAACGTATTGGAACCTTTTAAAAATAGCGCGTTCATACCACCTAAATTGTTATTATATCGCTCAAATATTCTGTCAAATTGTTGTTGGCAAGCTGCAATTGGATCTTTTGGTAATCCTGCCCAATATTGGCTACTTAAAGGTTCTTCGTGAAAGGGTAGCCAATTTTCAAAATCGAATGGTGTTACTTCTTTAAAAAGTAAGCGTTCAGATTCTTCATTGAATAATACGTACTTTGGCATTAAACGATATTAAATAAGAAAGTCGAAATTACTTTCTGCTAAAACTGATGCTGTCACCAATAGAAAGCCCCAATTCTTGTGCTAGGCCACCATTTATTTCTAGAACATATTTGATGGGAACCTGTGATGATAGACCGGTTTCGTTAAGTGGCTGTGCATTTTCTTGGAAACTAGCAATTTTTAAATCATCCTTTATGTAAATAATATCTAGAGGAAACTCTGTATTTTTCATATAAAAAGAATGCATTCTCTGGTCTGGGAATATAAATAACATCCCTTGATCTTCATCCATTCCTTTGCGGTACATGAGTCCCGTCTGTGTTTCGTAATCTGTTTCTGCAAACTCTATATTAAACTGACCCTTAATGGTGTCGGTCGTATTTAAAAAGATGGTTAAATCTCCTTCATGTGTAAAATCTATACTCTCTGTAGCAATCGTTTTTTTTGGTTCTTCTTTACAGGAGCAGACCAGTAACATTGTTGCCATTATGATAACTGTACTTTTATAGATAGTTCTCAACATTATGCAGTTTTAGTTTTTTTGAACATGAAATAAAAACCAATAAGAATAAATGGTATGCTCAACCATTGACCGGTTGACAATAGCCCTAAAGATTCTTCAAACCCACCTTGACTTTTCTTTACAAATTCTGCTAAGAAACGAACAGTCCATAACAACACAAAAAATAGACCGAACAGGTAACCGGGTTTATTCTTTTTATCAGTTTTCCAGTATAGAAAATATAGCAGTACAAAGATTAAAAGATAGCCTATACCTTCGTATAACTGTGCCGGATGACGGTAGGGTATCTCAGCTAAATATTGAGAAAATTGCGGGTTGTTCTCTATAGCTGCATAAGCGGCATTTACAGTTTTTTCCTGTGTAATACCCAGTGCCTTTGATGGATGTAAATCGTCTGAATCGCGAATAAATTTAGTAGCGAATATGAAATTTTCATCTACCACTTTACCATTTATTTCAGAGTTGAAAAAGTTACCTAAACGTACACAGAAACAGCCTATTGCCACAGGTATTGTCATTCTGTCGAATATCCAAAGCATATTAAACTCAGGGAATTTTCTGGTGTAAAGGTATGTACCAATTATAATACCTATGGTTGCCCCATGGCTTGCCAAACCGGCAAAACCTGTAAATTCATAACCATTAATTAAACCAAACAGTAAACTACCTGTATCACTTTCGCGAACAGGGATCAAAATTTCAATAAGGTGATTGGAATAATATGCCCAGTCATAAAAAAATACATGCCCTAATCTAGCCCCTAACATGGTACTTAAAACCGTATAAATGAAAAGCGAGTCTAGTTGCTCTACAGATTTTTTTTCGTTGAGGAATATCTTTTTCATAATAAACCAACCTAAAGCAAAGGCGGTTATCCAAAGTAGGTTGTAATACTTAATTTGTATGAACCCTATGTTGAAAAGTGTCTCGTTCGGATTCCAAGTAATTCCTAAGAAATGCATGTGTTGAATTTTGAAAGGCTAAGATAATAAAATAGAAATCTACCTAGGCTTTAGAATTGGGAAATCGGTTTTGCTCTTGGTTAAAAAAAGAATATAGAAAAGAGATAATAGAATATAGAATAGATGCTAGAAAAGAGAAAAACTTGGTTATTTGACTATGTCAAAGTTATTATCAACTGAACTTTTAAATTTAATTAGCTTTTTGTTTGAGTTTGAGTTTGCGATTGATTTTTGAACTTGAACTTGAACTTGAACTTAAACTTGAATTTTGTGTTTGTGTTTGTGTTTGAACTTGAATTAGGGAACAGGATCATAACCTTTACCTCCCCAAGGATTACAGCTAAAAATTCGTTTGGTAGCCATCCATCCACCTTTAAATAGCCCATGTTTTTTTAGTGCCTCAACCGTATAATGCGAGCAAGTAGGAGAGTATCTACAGGTAGCCGGCGTATACGGGGAAATTGCCGTTTGATAAAACCGGATTAAAAATATGAAGGGAGCAATAAGAATTTTTTTCAACGTGATCTTATTAATAAAATATTGATTCTTACAAATTTACTATAAAACGGCGAACTGCATAAAATAAGAAGTCCGGATGTATTGCATCCAGACTTCCAACAAAAATGGTTTCTGTTTAGGCGCCTATTCTTATGGGTTCTAGATGTTCGGCCTCTTCTTCGGAGTATATTCTGGATTTTATTAAAAACCGAAGTCCTAAAGGAATTTCCAAGGAAAAGCTTGATCCAATTCCTGGAACGACATCTACAGTCAATTGGGTATGTTTCCAATATTCAAACTGATCTCTGGACATATGAAAATCGCAACCTTCAATAGTGCCTAGCCAAACATCGTTATCATCGAGCATTAAATCACCCATTTCAAAACACATGGGCGAGGAGCCATCACAACAACCACCACTTTGATGAAACATAAGTTCACCGTGTTTCTCTTTTAGCTGTGCAATTACTTCTGCGGCTTTTTTAGTTACCAAAACTCTTTTTGTCTTCATCGTATTTCGTTTTTAAAAGAATCCCATTTTTTTCTTATCGTAAGAAATAAGCATGTTTTTGGTTTGGCGATAGTGTGCCAACATCATTTTATGGTTTTCTCTACCGATACCAGATTTTTTATAACCGCCAAAAGGAGCATGGGCAGGATATAAGTGGTAGCAATTTACCCAAACCCTTCCTGCTTTGATAGCTCTTGAAATCTTGTAGGCTTGGTGGGTGTCACGGGTCCAAACGCCTGCGCCAAGACCATACAGCGTATCATTCGCAATTTCTATAGCTTCGGCTTCATCTTTAAAGGTGGTAACACAAAGAACGGGACCAAAAATTTCTTCTTGAAAGACCCTCATTTTATTATTTCCTTTTAATATGGTCGGCTCTACGTAATAACCGCCTTCCAAGCCTTCATTATATGCCTGAGAACCACCAGTAAGCACTTCGCAACCCTCTTCTTTACCTATTTTAATATAACTAAGAATTTTTTCGAACTGGTCGTTAGATGCTTGAGCGCCCATCATGGTGTTTGGGTCCAACGGGTGTCCCATTTTAATAGCCTTGGTTCTCTCTATTACGCGTTCTATAAATTTATCATATATGCTTTCTTGAACCAGCATCCTAGAGGGGCAGGTACAAACCTCGCCTTGGTTCAAGGCGAACATATTTGCGCCTTCCAGACATTTGTCAAAGAATTCATCATCGGCATCCATGATACTTTCAAAGAATATGTTGGGAGATTTACCACCTAGCTCAAGCGTAACGGGTGTAATGTTTTTAGAGGCATATTGCATTATCAATTGCCCGGTGGTCGTTTCACCGGTAAAGGCTATTTTGTCTATTCTAGGGCTAGATGCCAATGGTTTACCAGCTTCTGCACCAAAACCGTTTACAATATTTAGCACTCCGTCAGGTAAAATTCCTTCAATGATTTCCATTAAAATTAATATTCCTACCGGCGTCTGTTCTGCTGGTTTTAATACTACACAATTACCTGCGGCCAAAGCAGGAGCTAGTTTCCAGGTTGCCATTAGTAAAGGGAAATTCCAAGGAATTATTTGACCAACGACGCCTAATGGTTCCGTAACGTTCAATGCCACGGTATTAGAATCCAATTCACTGACCGAGCCTTCTTCTGCCCTGATAACACCTGCAAAATATCTAAAATGGTCTACAGCCAAAGGTAAATCTGCGGCACGTGTTTCGCGTATGGCCTTACCGTTGTCCCAAGTTTCAGCCCTGGCAAGAACTTCTAGATTTTGCTCTATTTTATCGGCAATTTTTAAAAGCATATTGCTTCTTTCTGTTGCTGAGGAAGAATTCCATGATGGTGCCGCTTCCCAAGCCGCATCAATAGCCTTTTCTATATCTTCAGATGTTGATCTTGGTATTTTTGTAAAAGATTTACCGTCTACGGGAGAGATATTTTCAAAATATTCACCCTTGCTTGGTGCAACCCATTTACCTCCAATAAAATTTTCATACTGGTTTTTAAACTTGGGTTTTTGAAGTACATCTTTTTCTGCAGTTGCTGTTGTGCTCATAATATAGGATTTAAGTTAATAATAGAAGTCTAATCGCTTTTGGTTTGTAAATACGATATTCTAAATGTACTTCTCATCATTTCAAATCATCTGACGAATACTACGAATAATGTGAACTATTCTATCAATAATTGATTTTATGATTTTTTTAAGCATATAATTTTGTAAATTCCTTAAAATTAAAGGGGTAGTATTGTGATTCGGTTAACTGATAATTTTTTTAATGGAAGGCGATTGGAGACTATGGTGGAGAACCAGACCTCTTATACGTTGAACAATGCCGCTATGCACGTTTTTGAAACACATGAGAAAGCGGCAAGTGTATTATTACAATTTGAGCAACCTGTTTTGGCAAGTATGATACAGGGAAAGAAAATTATGCACCTAAGGGATTATGAATCTTTCGATTTTTTACCTGGTGAGTCTTTGGTTTTGCCCGCAAATGAAGGAATGTGTATAGATTTTCCTGAAGCTATGGCAAAGAATCCTACCAGATGTCTGGCAATGGCTATTTCTGAAGATAAGATTAACAAGGTGCTACAGTTTATGAATGAAAATATGCCAAAAAGTACGAGAGAGGCGTGGGGATTAATGGACTATAATTTTCACTTTGTAAACGACAGGGGTATCTATCAAATTATACAACGTCTTTTGTTTCTTTTTTCCGAAGACCATCCATCCAAAGATCTATTTGTGGATAATATGTTGCGCGAGCTAATTATTCGCATTTTACAGACAAACGAGCGTAAAATTTATAGTAACGCAACATTAACTATAAAGAAGGAAAGTAGGCTTACCGAGGTTATCCGTTTTATAAGGGATAATCTACATAAATCATTAAGTGTAGATAGTCTTAGTAAAATAGCCTGTATGAGTCCGTCGCATTTTTATAGAACCTTTAAGCTGGAACTTGGTATATCTCCGGTAGAATTTATAAATAACGAACGCATAAAATTAGCGGTAGGCTTATTGCAAGATCCTAAACGTAGTATTAAAGATGTATATCTAGATTGTGGGTTTGAAAGTAGGTCTTACTTCAATAGAGTATTTAAAACTAGACAGCATTTAGCTCCTGGTGAATACCAGTCTAAAATTCACAAATCTAAATTTTTGGATTAAAGGCTATATGTAGTCCCTTCTTTACCGTCTTTTAATTGAATACCCAGCGCTGCCAATTGATCACGTATTTGATCGGATGTGGCAAAATCTCTATTCTCTCTTGCTGCTTTGCGCAACTCGATCAACAATTCAACAACTCCACCTAGCTTTTCGGTATCGGCATCAGAACTACTTTTGTTTTCTAGACCTAAAACATCAAAAACGAAGCCATGTAATGTGTTTTCTAATTCTAGTTTGTCTTCTACGGTAATAGATTCACTACCTTCTTTGATAAGATTAATGTGTTTAACGGCATCAAACAATTTCGCAATTAAGATGGGCGAATTAAAATCATCGTTCATGGCAGCATAACAAGAAGCTTTCCAAGCTGCAATATCAAAATCGGTAGTTTTGCCGGTGCTCAAAGATTTAAGGGAATTGATGGCTTCCATCAATTTGTTGAAACCTTTTTCAGATGCCAATAAGGCATCATTGCTCATATCTAAAATGCTGGTGTAATGTGCCTGCATCATAAAGAAACGAACCATTGAAGGGGAAAAGGGCTTACTTAAAATTTCGTTTTCACCAGAAAATATTTCTCCTGGAAGAATACTGTTTCCGGTAGATTTAGCCATTTTTCTTCCGTTCAATGTTAGCATATTGGCATGTAGCCAATAATTTACAGGACTTTGGCCATTGCAAGCCTCTGCCTGTGCAATTTCACATTCATGGTGGGGAAATTTAAGGTCCATTCCGCCTCCGTGAATATCAAATGTTTCGCCTAAATATTTTGTGCTCATGGCAGTACACTCTAAGTGCCACCCAGGGAATCCATCGCCCCAAGGTGATGGCCAGCGCATAATATGCTGTGGTTCCGCTTTCTTCCACAAAGCAAAATCTTGTGGATTGTGTTTGTCGTCTTGCGCGGTAAGATCACGTGTATTGGCGATCATATCTTCAAGCTTTCGCCCGCTTAATTTACCGTACTCATGTTCTTGGTTAAACTTTGCAACATCAAAATATACAGAGCCATTGGTTTCATAGGCAAATCCTTTCTCAAGAATATCCTTAATTATTTCAATCTGTTCTATAATATGACCGGTTGCCGTAGGCTCAATACTTGGAGGTAAGAAATTAAATTTCTCCAAGATATTATGGAAATCTACAGTATAACGCTGTACCACCTCCATAGGCTCCAATTTTTCTAATCGTGCCTTTTTTGCAATTTTATCCTCACCATCTTCCGCGTCATCTACTAAATGACCTGCGTCTGTAATGTTACGTACGTATCTTACTTTATAACCAAGATGTCTAAAGTATCTGAAAATCATATCAAAAGACATGAAAGTTCGGCAGTTTCCTAAATGTACATTGCTATACACGGTTGGTCCACAAACATACATGCCTATATGGCCCTCGTTTATGGGTTTGAAAACTTCTTTCTTTCCGGTTAGGGAATTATATACTTTTATTTCTTGACTTTCGTACAATTGCATGAAGCTATATGCTATTAAAAATGGGTATCTAAATTAAGGTAGTTCAAAAACTCGCGACGTACCAATTCTTCTTTGAATTTACCGCCATATTCTGCTGTTACGGTGCTACTGTCAATATCGCGAATTCCTCTAGAATTTACACAAAGATGTTTTGCATCTATAACACAGGCAACATCTTCTGTACCTAAAGCTTTTTGTAATTCTCTTACGATTTGAATGTTCAATCTTTCTTGAACCTGAGGACGTTTAGCGTAATAATCAACTATACGGTTCATTTTGGACAAGCCTACTACGGTACCGTTAGATATATAGGCAACATGGGCGCGACCTACAATTGGTAGTAAATGATGTTCGCAAGTAGAATATAATGTGATGTTCTTCTCAACCAACATTTCACCGTACTTGTACTTGTTGTCAAATGTAGAAGCTTTGGGCTTTCTTGCAGGGTTTAAGCCACCGAATATTTCGTTGACATACATTTTAGCAACTCTGTTAGGAGTTCCTTTTAGGCTGTCATCGGTTAAATCCAAACCTAACGTAAGCATGATATCGCGTACATTTTCGCGAATGCGTTCAATCTTTTCGGCATCATCCAAATCAAAAGCATCTGAACGTAATGGAGTGTCTTCTGATGTAGAAATATGATCATTTCCCAATTCATCAAATTGATCTTCCAGTGTATCCTCAATTTTCATTTTATCAATCTTTTAGAAGCTGCAAAGATATACAATATGTGCCACTTTATAACTCATTACGGGCATTACACAACATAAATTAGCCATAACGTGATGGTCTGGTTAATTTTATTTTTCCAAATCAGAAGTTCCCTATGACCAAGTACGGTATATCTTTCTTGTTTATATGTTTTTTTGGCATATTCACTTGCTTTGCCCAAGTAGCGGCAGACTGCGCCAATGCCGTACCTATTTGTTACAACACTCCGGTAAATGGAGGTACAAATGGGTACGGAATAGATGATTTTAACGGTGCTACTATTTCTGGCTGTATAACCCAAGGTAGCGGCACTATTGAAACAAATTCTGCTTGGTATAAATTTAAAGTTGGTGAAATAGGTCAACTTGGCTTCAATATAGGTTTTGATTCTAGTGAAGATTGGGATTTTGCCTTATACAGAACAAGTGACTGTACTTCATTAGGTGAGCCTATTAGATGTAATTATTTTGATAATTCTGATGATAGTCGTTTTATAGGGGTAGGTGAGGACCCTACAGGTATTGCCAATATACAATATGATGATTGGTTAGATGTAGAGCCAGGAGAGGAATACCTCTTAATGATCAATAACTTTAGTAACAATAACTCAGGATTTTCAATTCAGTTTTCAGGTAACATATTTGTTGAATTCCCTAATACTGCCTTAGATTGTAATATAATAGATAATCTATTGGGACCTCCTGTTATTGCTTGTGATAATGAAACTGTAGTCTTGGATGCTACAACTGTTGATGCGGAAGACTATGAATGGTATTTAGATGCCGGCACAGGCTATCAACTTATACCAGGTGAAACTAATGCGCAACTTTCTACAGCAGTTTCTGGGATGTACCGTGTTTTGGTAATTAGACCATTGGAAAATAATTTAATTAGCGAAACCCAAGTGGCCTATGCGCCTTCTCCAGAAACTTTTCCTTTAGAAGATGAAACTGCTTGTTTAGATGGTACGGCTATAGATTTTAATGCAAAAGATGCAGAGGCCTTAGGTGCTCAGAGTTCGCTAGATTTTAGGGTATCTTATCATGAAAGTTTTGAAGATGCTTTTGATGGTGCCAATGCACTTTCAAAAGAATTTATACCTACAGAAGTTGCCCAAACAATATATGTAAGAACTACATCAATAGAAAACTCTATGTGTTTTGATGCTTCTGAAACTTTTGAGGTAAACGGAATTGAATTGCCTGTTTTGGATTTTGAAACAGAAGTGTTCATATGTGGTGATGAGCCAATTGCAACTATTGGGCAGCGAATTCCAGATAATGATTTTATGTATGAATGGAGCTCCGGCCACACATCTTCATTGATTACGGTTTCAGAGCCCGGTGTTTACACTTTATCGGTAACGAACAAAGAAGGGTTGATTCAGTGTATTACCGTACGTTCCGTTACAGTTGTATTTTCTAGTCCGCCTGTAATTTCAGATATTACGATAGAGTACGAAGATGATGCCTCTAACGTAGTTAATGTCAGTTTAGAGGAAAACGGTGATTTTGAGTTTCAAGTTGATAATGGAACACCTCAGGACAGCGGGGTTTTTAATAATCTGTTCCCTGGGGAGCATACCGTTACCGTAAGTGATGTAAATGGTTGTGGTTCTGATACTAGAGATTTTGTAGTTGTTGGTTTTCCTAAGTTTTTTACGCCCAACGGTGATAATGTAAATGATACCTGGGAAGTAGACGGATTATCGGTTTTAGATAATCCTGTAATTACTATTTTTGATCGATATGGCAAGTTGCTTTATAGAATAGTCGAAAATTCCCCTGGTTGGGACGGTACTTTTAATGGCACATTATTGCCCGAGTCTGACTATTGGTTCAAGCTTACCTATACCAATTCTCTTGGAGAGGATACCAGTGCTTCGTTCATAAATAATCATTTTACATTAAAGCGCTAACCCTGCTTTTTAGGCTTGAAGAGTGCATTTTATCGATTAAACGCAAGAATATCCGTTGTAAGATACTAAAGCAAGTCATGTGTAGTTATAATATACATCACGTATACTAACTTAGTTACACTTTTATGAGAACACTTTTTTGTTCTATATGCTGTTTATTTCTTTTCTATTGGAATGTAACCGCGCAGAATTCAGCCGATTGTAGAACGGCAATTCCTGTTTGTGCCGATCAACCTATAATGGGTCTGGCGGGTGGAACTGGTGATGTAGATGATTTTAACCCAGAGGTAATATTACAAACCGGGTGTCTTGAAAAGGGTAGTCTTTCTTCCGCGAATATTGAATTTAATACTTCTTGGTTTGTCTTTAGGGCAGGTACGGGTGGTCAGGTCGGTTTTGATATTGAAGCTTTGCCTTCATCTGGATCTACACCAACTGCTGAATGGGATTTTGCCGTTTATGGACCAGATGTTGATTGTGTGGATATCAGCAACGGTACGGCACAGCCAATACGTTGTAATTATGAAGTAAACGATACAAATTTTACAGGGCTTGGCGTAAACCCGCAAAATGGGGAAGAGGGGCGTGCACCGTTAACGGGTAGTCAAAATACATATGATGCGTATTTGGATGTTCAACCCGGAGAGATTTATTACATCTTAATAAATAATTTTGCAGATAACTTTACGGGTGATCCTGAGCCTTTTATGCTGACCTTTACAGGTAGTTCTGTAAATGATGATCAAGATACAGCTTTGGATTGTACTTTAAGAGATGAATTTTTAGGTTTGGATATTGTAGCTTGTGAAGGTGATGATCCTATTACTATTAGTGCGTTGAATTCACCTGCAGGAGCAGATATTGCAAGTGTGGAATGGACTGTGGATTATGAAGATGACGGCATAGTTGACGATATGCTTACGGGTACCGGTGATTTTGGTGCGGAATTGGTAGTTGAAAGCCCAAATACAGGTCGCTATTTTGCTTCCATTACCACAACAAGTGGTTCGCCTCCAACTGTGGCAGATGAAAGCGGAGTTTTAATAACATTTTTTGGAATACCAATTCTAGAACGCGTAGAAACATTGGATACCAATCTTTCAATTGATCCAGATCAAAATAATATTGAGTTTTTTGTACAGGGAGACGGTGATTATGAATATGCTATAAATAACGGTGAGTTTCAAGATAGTTCCGTTTTTAGAAATGTACCTCCGGGATTGAATACGGTAATCATAAATGATAAGAACGGATGTGGAATAACGGAACCAATTGAATTTTTGGTAGTAGGGTATCCAAAGTTTTTTACCCCTAACGGTGATAATATAAACGATACTTGGAATATTCTAGGTATAGAGACTTTGATTGATCCTGTTGTATTTATTTTTGATAGATACGGTAAACTTTTAAAACAATTAGGACCTACGGATACGTGGGACGGTAATTTTAACGGACAGCAAATGCCATCTACAGATTATTGGTTCAGGTTTGAGTATGGTGAAAGGGAGGATGATATGGTAGTGGCTAAAACACGAAAAACACATTTTTCATTAAAAAGATAAACGAAAAAAGGGAGCTTCATGCTCCCTTTTTTTTATGTAATTTTTTTATTTCTTAAAAATTGATCGTATAGCTTAAAGTGGCGTTGGTGATTGTTCTATCAATCATTGCGGGTGTTGTAATACCGGCATTAAATAATCTTTCGCTTACATCTTGTTGAGAACGACTAAGTGAAAAATCTAATTTACTACCACCAAAATTATAACCAATTCCACCAGAAATAGCATCTAAATCACCAATCGTGTTGTCATTTGTATAAGGGCTCTGTTCAAAACGATAGCCCGCTCTTAAACTTACTTGCTGAATTCTGTACTCGCCACCAATTCTAAAAGTAGATACGGCGCCAAGGCTACTGGCAATTTCTGAGTTTACAGTTTGAAAGCTAAAATCATTTGTTGGGCGTAATTCCGATTGTGAAAAATCTTGATACCCATAATCGAAACTTAATAAACCGTCTTTTGCAAATATTACGGCTAAACTACCTGTAAGCTTGCTGGGTGTTTTAACCGTGTATTCTTCGAAAAGGTTTACAATCGTAAAGTTGATGAAATTAATATCTTCATGTACATCTGGGTGATCTGTGTTAATACGTTGAGAAGTATTATCCTCTAAACGGTACCATGTAGGTGATTGGTAGCTGCCACCTAATCTTACATTATCGTTTAATTTAGCAATTGCACCTAAAGTAAATGAGAATCCATTACCTTCAGTTTCTAAATAATTATCAAAAGTAGTTCTGGTAATTCCAGAATTTGGCTCGTAACCATCTTCGGAAAATTGATCATATTGAGTATATAGAACACTGTGAAAATTTAAAGAAGCCCCCAAATAAATGTTCTCTTTGTATTGCGAAGCTGCATTGACTGTAAATTTACTGTTGTAACCAGTAGTTCTTCTTAAAAAATCTTGATTGACAAAATCATAAATTGAATTACTACGATAATCAGTATTGTTATTATCTTCAATTTCTGGAGCGATAATTCTACTGTAATAGCCTAAAAATGTTTGTTGGTCTCTAAAACCTTGAACTGCTCCAATATCACGATATGCTTCTTCTAAAAATTCACCATCTTGTAATAAAATAGACCCAAATGGTGTGCCGCCTGCATATTCCAGAAAATAGGTATCAATACCTTCTGTTGCACTTCCTGAAACATAATATTCGTTATCGAAATTGTTCAACAAATCATAATTGAAAGCTAAAGTAAATTTCTTCCAGTCAGAATTACTATCGGTGTTTTTAAAAACAAATGCACCACCTATTTGATTTAGCTCAATGTCATTATTCTTGGTTATTAAGGCATCGCCAAAGTACCGGGCATCATTATATGTATGGTAATTTGATCCTGAAATGGTGAAAAGACTATTATTGAATACCGCTGAACCAGCAGGGTTAATGTTTAAGGACGATAGGTCTCCGCCAAGGGCGCCAAACGCTCCGCCCATTGCTTGAAATCGGGCCGTACCTTGAAGGTTTTCTGTACCGTAACGTAAAACTTCATTTATGTTCTGTGCGCTACCAATGGCACATACTATTAAGGCTACGAAAGTTATATATTTTTTCATATCAATATTTCAATTACAATAAATGTTCAATTTTAGTTTCTTCTACCGCCACTTCTTGAGGATCCAGAAGATCTAGATGAAGACCCGCTACTTGAACTTCTTGAGCTGCCTCCAGAACTTCTATATGAACTATTACCAGAGCTACTTCTGCCAGAGCTATAGCTGCTGCTTCTAGAACTACTTCTGCCAGAGCTGTAATTACTACTTCTAGAACTACTACCTGAACTACGGTAAGACCTACCGCTTGAACCGGTTGAGCTTCTGCCAGAAGAATAACTCCTAGAGCTGCTGCCAGAGTTTCTGTAAGTTGAGGTTCTTGGTACCGCGACCCTACTGCTAGAACTTGATGTTCTAGGGCCGGTACTATATCTGCTACTATAATTTCTTGAAGAACTACTGCTGTACCTAGGGGTAGCTCTAGTACTTCTACTGGTTCTATATGCTCTATTTTGGTCAACACCAACAGTTCTTCTACTTGTAGAATTGCCGGAATACGTTCTTGAGCTACGTGTATTGGCAGAACTTCTGGCTGTTGTTGATCTACCGGTCGTAGTTCTATACCTAGACGAATTACCTCTTGTGTTTATATTGGAACGGCCTCTTGCCGCTGTAGAAGAAAGTCCGCTATTGTTAACGGTCTGTCTTGTGTAATTGCCTCTTCTGGAATTGTTAACGGCATACCGTCTATTGGAATATCTATTGTTATTGCGAAAATATCTGTTACCGTAACCATAACCATACGCATATCCGAAGTTGTTACCATAAAAAGGCCTGTTCCAACCGTATCCCCAGTTGTTCCATCCAAAACCACCATAGCCCCAGTTGTTCCATCCAAAACCACCATAGCCCCAGTTGTTCCATCCAAAACCGAATCCGCCATAACCCCAGTTGTTCCATCTGTTCCAGCCCCAAGGTTGTCCCCATCCTACTCCATAAAATCCGGGATAACCTACATTGTTCCAGCCCCATCCATAAAGATTGCCATAACCCCAATTGTTCCAACCATTATTATGAATGTAAATACTCACGTCAGAATTGTTACTGCCCCAGCTACCATAGCCTTCATAGTCATTTGCATTGGCATAATAGTCTGTCAATTGGTCTTCATGAACTTCGGCATCAAGATTGTTGCTGGAATAAGAATCTACATCGGTAAATATTTCATCATCTAGAATTTCACCATACTGACTGGCTTTTTCGCCAAAATAATTGGTATAGGTGTCAGATTCAGAACTTACTTCTGTATTCTTTCTTTGTTCTGGTCTTCTTTCTACGGTAGCTGGTACTTCATCAGAATAAATACCATCATTGTCATAATAAGAAGATTGCTGGTATGATCCACAGGAAGTTATGAAAACGGTCAGGGTCACCAACATTGAAATGTTGCGAAGTTTGTTGTGGGGTAGCGAATATATCATCGGATCAAAATTATATTGTTGAACATATTAAAAATAACTAGTTTTACTCAATTATTATATAGTAATATTCACAATATTTGTGCCAAAGTCCAGATAATGAGTAAAAATTTGACGAAGAGAAGCGAGGATTATTCCAAATGGTATAATGAATTAGTAGTTAAGGCAGACTTAGCCGAAAACTCTGGTGTAAGGGGTTGTATGGTTATTAAGCCGTATGGCTACGGAATTTGGGAGAAAATGCAAGCTGGTTTAGATAAAATGTTTAAAGAGACTGGTCATGAAAATGCCTACTTTCCATTATTTATACCAAAATCATATTTAAGTAAAGAGGCAAGCCATGTTGAAGGATTTGCCAAAGAATGTGCGGTTGTAACGCACTATAGATTGAAAAACGCGGAAGACGGAAGCGGAATTATAGTAGATCCAGAAGCAAAATTGGAGGAGGAGCTAATTGTTAGGCCAACTTCTGAAACTATTATTTGGGATACCTATAAAAAGTGGATACAGTCTTACAGGGATTTACCGTTACTTATTAATCAATGGGCAAATGTTGTGCGCTGGGAAATGCGTACTAGATTGTTTTTGAGAACTGCAGAGTTTTTATGGCAAGAAGGGCATACGGCACATGCCACGGAAAAAGAGGCAATTGCAGAGGCCGAACAAATGATGAACGTTTATGCGGATTTTGCCGAAAACCATATGGCAGTACCTGTCATAAAAGGTACCAAGACAGAAAGTGAACGTTTTGCGGGTGCAATTGAAACGTATTGTATTGAGGCTTTAATGCAAGATGGTAAGGCTTTACAAGCTGGTACTTCTCACTTTTTGGGCCAAAATTTTGCAAAAGCCTTTGATGTGAAATTTGCGACAAAAGAAGGGGGTAAAGAACATGTTTGGGCAACTTCTTGGGGAGTATCGACAAGATTGATGGGGGCGTTGATCATGACCCATAGTGATGATAATGGATTAGTGATTCCACCAAAATTGGCACCTATTCAAGTGGTCATCGTACCTATTTATAAAGGATTGGACCAATTGGACAAAATTTCAGAAACGGTTAATCCTCTTGTAAAAGAATTGCGTGCTAAAGGTATATCCGTAAAATTTGATAATAGAGATACACACAAGCCCGGTTTTAAGTTCAATGAATACGAATTGCGTGGAGTGCCGGTAAGGTTGGCCATAGGACCAAGAGATCTTGAAAATGGCACGTATGAATTGGCGAGAAGAGATACGTTGCAAAAAGAAACTGTAGCCGCCACTGATGTTGTTGCCAAAATTGAATTTTTAATGGACGATATTCAAAAGAATATGTACCAGAAAGCACTTGATTATAGAAATAGCCATATAACTGAAGTGGATTCTTATGAAGAATTTAAAAAAGTTTTAAAAGAAAAAGGCGGATTTATTTCTGCACATTGGGACGGTAGTAAGGAAACAGAAGAACGAGTTAAAAACGAGACAAAGGCAACAATACGTTGTATTCCCATTGATGCAAAACAGGAAGAAGGTACTTGTATGGTAACCGGTAAACCTTCTAATAAAAGAGTATTATTTGCTAAAGCGTATTAATTTTTTCAAAAAAATATAAAGAGGTGTTGCGATAGTGAAAAATATTTGTATTTTTGCATCCGCAATTGCGCAAAGTATGGTCCGTTCGTCTAGGGGTTAGGACGCCAGGTTTTCATCCTGGTAACAGGGGTTCGATTCCCCTACGGACTACAAAA
>JAHDDL010000052.1 GCA_020629415.1 Maribacter sp.
AACTATCTTCCTCGTTTGCGGGGTGCAAATGTACACACATTTCTTAATAACACAACTATTAATTTAAATAAAATTAAAGAAAAATTTACGCAGAACTGCAACACCTTAAAAAATAAGACTTTACCAATACGAATAAAAACCAGAATTAGTGAATTTTACTAAAGACACCACTTATTCACATAAACAACATGTTATTAAAGGTCAATAAAAAAAGCCCACTTTAATAACTGAGAGCAAACAAACCAATACAGGATACTGCTATTACAATATAACATGAATCTATTGCGGACGTGAATAGTTCATATTATCTTTGACCTCCTATAATAGATATACCAATGATTAAAATTACACTTCCAGACGGATCAGTCAAGGAATTTGAAAAGAACACAACACCAATGCAGGTTGCAAAAAGCATAAGCGAAGGATTAGCCCGTAATGTTATTTCTGCCAAATTCAACAACACCACTGTAGAAACCACCACACCTTTAAATACTGATGGAAGTTTAATTTTATATACATGGAATGACAAAGAAGGAAAAACCGCTTTTTGGCATTCTACCTCACATATTGTAGCACAAGCCATAGAAGAATTATATCCAGGTGTAAAATTAACTATTGGCCCAGCTATTGAAAACGGATTCTATTATGACGTGGAGCTTCCTAACGGATCTATATCTGATAAAGACTTTTCAACTATAGAAAAGAAAGCCTTAGAAATAGCACGAGGAAAACATGATTATAAAATGAGAGCGGTATCAAAAGCAGATGCTCTTGCATTCTATAAAAATCAAGGAAATGAATATAAAGTAGAATTAATAGAAAATCTTGAAGACGGCACCATTACCTTTTGTGATCATGACTCGTTTACGGATTTATGTAGAGGTGGCCACATACCTAACACCGGAATTGTAAAAGCCATAAAAATATTAAGTGTTGCAGGCGCCTATTGGAGAGGTAACGAAAATAATCCGCAATTAACCCGTATTTACGGGATCTCTTTTCCAAAACAAAAAGAACTTACCGCATACTTAGAACTATTAGAAGAAGCTAAAAAGAGAGACCACAGAAAATTAGGAAAAGAACTAGAGCTATTCACTTTTTCGCAGAAAGTTGGACAAGGATTACCGTTATGGCTACCTAAAGGAGCAGCTTTACGAGAAAGGCTTGAAAACTTTCTAAAGAAAGCGCAGAAGAAAGCCGGTTATGAAATGGTGGTTACACCACATATTGGGCAAAAAGAATTATATGTAACCTCTGGACATTATGAAAAATACGGCGAAGACAGCTTTCAACCGATACATACACCCAAGGAAGGTGAAGAATTTCTTTTAAAACCGATGAATTGCCCTCACCACTGTGAAATCTATAACACAAAACCATATAGCTACAAGGAACTACCTAAAAGATTTGCGGAATTTGGTACGGTATATAGATATGAACAAAGCGGAGAACTTCATGGACTTACCCGTGTACGTGGATTTACCCAAGATGACGCCCATATTTTCTGTACACCAGATCAACTGGACGAGGAATTTAAAAATGTAATAGACCTATCCTTATATGTATTGGGATCCCTCGGATTTGAAAATTTTACCGCACAGGTCTCTGTACGTGATTTAGACAATCCGGAAAAGTACATTGGCTCAGTGGAAAATTGGGAAAAAGCAGAACAAGCTATCATCAATGCCGCTAAAGAGAAAGGATTGAATTTTGTGATTGAAGCCGGTGAAGCAGCCTTCTATGGTCCTAAATTAGATTTCATGGTGAAAGACGCACTTGGAAGACAATGGCAACTAGGTACAATTCAAGTAGATTACAATTTACCTGAAAGATTCGACTTAAGCTACAAAGGCAGTGATAACGAGCTACATAGACCCGTGATGATACACCGTGCACCTTTTGGAAGTATGGAACGTTTTATTGCTTTATTGCTAGAACATACAGGTGGTAATTTTCCACTATGGTTAACACCTGAGCAAGCTATTATTCTTCCTGTGAGCGAAAAACATGAAAAATATGCTGAAAAAGTTTTAAAATCCCTAGAAAATAACGAAATTCGCGCCCTTATCGATGGTAGAAACGAGACTATTGGTAAGAAAATACGTGAAGCAGAAATGAGTAAAGTACCATTTATGTTAATCGTAGGGGACAATGACGAGGATGCAAATACCATTTCTGTGCGTAAACATGGCGGTGAGGACTTAGGAGCAATAGACGTAACTACCTTCACAAACTTGGTTAACACAGAAATAAATAGTACCTTAAAGACGTTTTAGAAAATAAAAGTTTAATTAAAATTATTTAGTCATAGCAATACGTAAAAGATTTAGACCACAACCTAGAAGGGAAAATAAGAATCCCCATAATATCAATGAAAAGATAACAGCCCCAAAAGTTAGGTTGGTAGGTGACAATGTTGAAGTAGGTGTATATCCTTTTCCTCAGGCTCTTGAGAAAGCAGAAGAATTAGGTTTGGATTTGGTAGAGATATCTCCAAAGGCAGACCCTCCTGTTTGTAAAATAATGGAGTATAAAAAGTTTTTATACGAGCAGAAGAAAAGAGACAAAGCCATGAAAGCGAAGGCTTCCAAGGTAGTCGTTAAAGAAATAAGATTTGGTCCTAACACAGATGATCACGATTATGACTTTAAAAAGAAACACGCTGAAAAGTTCCTTAAAGAAGGAGCAAAACTTAAAGCGTATGTATTTTTTAAAGGTCGTTCCATAGTCTATAAGGATCAAGGGGAAATTTTATTATTGAAATTAGCTTCTGAATTGGAAGAACTAGGAAAGGTAGAACAAATGCCTAAACTAGAAGGAAAGCGTATGACAATGTTCATTGCTCCTAAGACCAAAGGAAAATAACATAACATTTGGCTTTGTAATTATTGCCAAATGTATTTATAAAATACTGAACGCTGCTTACTTTTTTGTGAGCAGCGTTTAGCATGCAAAGTGAGAATAATATATAAACTAGGAGAAAATGCCTAAACAAAAAACAAAATCCAGTGCTAAGAAGCGTTTTAAGCTTACAGGTACAGGTAAAATTAAAAGAAAGCACGCCTTTAAGAGTCATATTCTTACAAAGAAATCTAAAAAGCGTAAGCTAGCTTTAACTCATGACACATTGGTTCACCAACATGATGTTAACAGCATTAAAGAACAATTACGTTTAAAGTAATAACAGTTCTTTAAAAGGTAAAATTATTAACCATGGAGTCAGGCAACAAAAGTTCCTTTAAACAAGAAGGGCGCCTACTACAAAAAAAATTAGAAAAAAATGCCAAGATCAGTAAATGCAGTAGCTTCTAGAGCCAGAAGAAAAAAGGTAATGAAGCAAGCCAAAGGTTACTTTGGAAGACGTAAAAACGTTTGGACAGTAGCCAAAAACGCGGTTGAAAAAGCAATGTTATATGCTTACAGAGACCGTAGAAACAAGAAAAGAACTTTCCGTTCATTATGGATTACCCGTATTAACGCAGGTGCCAGACAGCATGGAATGTCTTACTCTCAATTTATGGGAAAAGTAAAAGCTAACAATATAGAACTTAACAGAAAAGTTCTAGCAGACTTAGCAATGAACCACCCAGACGCCTTTAAGGCAGTTGTAGATCAGGTAAAATAAATTAATAACAATCTCACTTTTTGAAAAATCCGATTCTTACGAATCGGATTTTTTGATTTTAGCGATAGCCGCTTTAAATTCTTGCCAATCAATTAGCTCATCACCATTCTTATCATAACCTTCAATCAATTTTGACGAAACAATACCTCTAATAAATCCACTTATTTCTGCTTGTTTCAACAATTTTACAATTTCAGATTTGGTCAACTTTTGATCATTATCCTTATCGAAAAAATTAAAAGCCATTTCTGGTGTTTCAAAATGATTTGTAATCAGTATTTGAATTTTGCTAAGAATAGATTCTTCTGTTGTCATACGTAATTCGGTTTAATTCAACTTAATCAAATTTCAATTTCCCCACAACGTCAATACAATATTTCTACTTGAAGCATAATTTCTGTGTTCACACAAATAAATGCCTTGCCAGATACCCATATTCAATCTACCATTAGTAACAGGCACCTGAACCGATGCTCCCATTAATGAAGCTTTAATATGTGCAGGCATATCATCTGAACCTTCATAATCATGTTTGTAATATGGAGCATTCTCAGGCACCATAATATTAATATGAGATTCAAAATCTTCTCTCACTGTTGGATCGGCATTCTCATTAATTGTTAAGCTCGCCGATGTATGTTTTATAAATACTTGTAAAAAACCCGTATCTACGTCTGCTATTTCAGGAATTTTAGATAGTACATCCGTAGTTATAAGATGAAACCCCCTACTATAAGCTGGTAATCGAAACTCTTTTTGAAATAATTTCATTCAATATAAAATATTAAATAAAGGTAAAACTTTGATTATAATATACCTTATTAAACATCATTCAAATATCTTTACCCATAAATTAAAAATTGATGGATTTATCAAATATTAAAATGGTTGTAACCGACATGGACGGAACCTTACTAAACTCTGAACATCAAGTCAGTGACCAATTCTTTGAAATATTTGAGAATTTAAAATCACAAGGTATCATTTTTGTTGCAGCTAGCGGTAGACAATACCATAGCATTATAGACAAGTTAGATTCTATCAAAAATGATATCATCGTAATTGCAGAGAATGGCGGATTTGCAATGAAACAGCATACAGAAATTTTAGCGACTCCTTTAGAACAACAACATGTAAAAGACATTTTAAAGACACTTGATAATATCCCGAACATACATCCTGTAATTTGCACAAAGCACAAAGCTTACTTGACCAATAAATCTAATGAGTTTGCCAATAAATTAGCAGAATACTATACCGAATACGAAATTATAGAAAACCTATCTGATTTTAATTCTGAGGTTATTAAAATTGCTATTTATCATTTTGAAAGTTCAGAAGAACATATATATCCGTTTGTAAAGCATTTTGAAGCAGATTTAAAAGTAAAAGTATCTGGTGAAAATTGGCTGGATATTTCTAATATGAATGCAAACAAAGGATATGCCCTAGACAAACTAATGAAAACCTACAATCTAAAATCAGATGAAGTAATGGTTTTTGGTGATTTCAATAATGACCTTGAAATGTTGGCATTATCAGATTTTGGATTTGCTATGGAAAATGCTCATCCAAATGTAAAAGAAATAGCTAAATACAGTACTTTAAGTAATGACGAGAACGGTGTGGAGCATATATTGAAAATGCTTGTTAAATAACTAATACATTGTAATTCAACAAACCCTTATTGAACCGCCGGTTTTAGTTCACTTGGCACATACCCCATAGTTCGCTTAAATGCAGTAGTAAAATGCTGCGGATTAGCATAGCCTACTTCATAAGCAGCATGTGCAATAGTAGCCCCATCTTGAATAATTAAACTTTTAGCGACCTCCATACGCAAAGCAGTTATATATTTAAATATGGTAACACCATAAAGCTTTTTGAAATCACGCTTTAATTTGGTTGCATTAAAACCTGCCAGGTCTGCCAAGTCAACAATTTTCAATGGATCCTTCAAGTTTTTTCTAATATAATTTTCTACACGCACCAATGCCAAATAATCTGAATTTAGCAATTTTATATTGCTTTTAGAAAGTTTTGAGGTTTGTCTACCCAATAAAAAATCTATTAATAATACCGTTAATTTACTTTCTAGATATATCTTTCTAACCTCACCCTTGTAAGGGCACTGTATGATATCATTTATTTTGCTTCGAATACTAGGAGGTATAAATTTGCTCTTATCCCATAGAACGAAAGAATTAGAATTTTCAATGGCATTTTTGAGCTTTTTAAATGAATATACAAATTCAGAACCCAATAGGTCTTTCAACAATCTGGGTTTCACGTATATTTCAAATGATTTGGCATTACCCTTAAAAAAAATATCTTTTCCCTGAGTTGTTGGGTAATAGAACATATTGCAATGATTTTCTGGAATTTGAACCAAATACTTTATATGTCTAAGTGGTTGGTAACAATAAGTACCTTCCAGTGAAAAGTGGAGTTTTATTAAATGCTCATCACTTGAAACACAAATTTCTGAATCAAACTCATGAATTAACTCACTATTAGAAAAATCGATACCTCGCACAAAAGAACTATTAGCTTTGGTAGTAACCTCTACTTCATTGAATTGCACCGAGTTATTTATAAATCCATCATTAAACAATTCATCAACTCGTATCTCTTTCCTCAATAATCCTTTTTTCATAAGCTTTTCAACACCCAATTCATTACTTCCTTTCGCGTATGTTTAAATTCCTTTCTCGGTACTACCCTTCACAATCCTACTTTAGATTTGCAAAACTAATTTATTTAGACTTAATCTTAATAAATATAAGCATCTTTTTAAAAACCAAATGAAGAACCATCTTACCGTCATTTTTATATTTCTCTTTGCATCTGTTCATTCTCAAGATTTACTTAGTTCTATTTCAGGAACTGTTAAAGACGATTACGACAATCCTTTGGCTTTTGCAACTGTGATGATAGAGGACCTTAAACTAGGCGTTTTAACAGACGACAACGGCAGCTTCCTCATTGAAAATGTACCACAAGGAAAACACAATGTCGTTGTTTCTTTTATAGGGTATAGAACACTTTTTAAAACCGTTGAAATTACCAGTAGTAAAGAGAAAATTACAATCAATTATAAGCTAGCGGAAAGTGTTGAAAACCTAGACGAAGTCAATGTTAACGGCAAATCTAAAGAGACGCAGATAGAAACCAAAGGTTTTGCTGTTAATGCCATAAAAACTGAAGAAGCCAGTATTAGAAATATTCAGACCAACGAATTATTAAACACTACTGTTGGCGTAAAAATTAGACAAAACGGCGGACTTGGTTCTAATGTTGAATATTCTTTAAATGGTTTATCAGGAAATTCAGTTAGTATTTTTATTGACGGCATACCCATTTCTATGTACGGTTCTTCTTTTAGTTTGAACAGTATTCCTCCTTCAATGATAGAAAACATTGAAGTTTACAAGGGAGTGATTCCCGGACATTTGGCTGATGATGCACTAGGTGGAGCCATAAACATTGTAATGAAAAAAGGCGCACGTAATAATTTAAATACTTCCGTATCATATGGATCATTTAATACATTACAAGCCAGCATTAACGGGTTGTATCGTTTTGATACATCTGGTTTTACCGTCAAAGCCTCTGGTTTTCATAATTATTCTGACAATGATTATGAAATTAGCGGAAGAAATATTGTAGATAAAGGTCTAGGAGGTGTTGAAACACTTATTACAGCAAAAAGATTTAATGATGCTTATAGGTCTACCGGAGGAACTATACAGGCAGGTTATACTGACGTAAAGTGGGCGGATCAGTTTTTTATTGGCGTTACAGGTTCCGATGATTACAAAGAAGTGCAACACGGTGCTTTTGTTACTAAACTACCGTATAAAGGCAGATTTTTAGAGTCCGATGCGTTGTTGGCTAATTTGACATATCTTAAAAAAGATATCTTTTTTAAAGGTTTAGATGTAAATGTTACCGGATTATGTGGGGAGAGAAATCGTATTTTGAATGACACCACAGCCGAGGCATATAGCTGGACCGGAAATAGAGCTATAGACTACAAAGGCGATGAATTTGAATATTCTTGGGGATCCCAACAAGAAGGCGGACCAACACTACTTAACATCAACAGGAAAGTTGCTTCTATAAGAACAGGAATTTCTTATGAAATAAATAATAACCATAAAGTATTTCTGAACCACGTCTACAGCGGACTTGACCGGGAAGATAGTGATGAAATGATATCGCTTTTAGAAAACACCTTTCAACAAACCAGTGATATCTACAAAAACATATACTCCTTAAGTTATGAGCTAAATGCTATTGATGATAAATTAAAAGTGAATCTCTTCGGTAAGCACTATAGACAAAAGGTATTAAATACATTTCCTAGGTTCAACAGCAACGCCACAGAGGTTATTGATGAAGTATACCAAAGCAATAAAGATTATAATGGTTACGGGTATGCAATTTCTTATCTGCTTATAAAAAATCTTAACATTCTCACCTCTGCTGAAAAAGCTATTCGTCTACCAAATGAGAACGAAGTATTTGGTGATGCAGGAGAAAATATTGAACCCAACCTTACCATTGAACCAGAAACCAGCAATAATTATAACCTTGGTTTTAGATTCGGAAGGTTCAACATAAAAAATCACGCACTTACCGTCTCTACCAATCTATTTTCCCGAAAAATTCAAAATTTAATTGGCTTTCCCGGTGATGCTCAGGATAACCAAGAACTAGGAGAAACTATTCAATATGGAAATTTTGATAGGGAAACCACCTCTAAAGGGGTAGAAGCAGAAATCAGCTATAACTTTAAGAACAACTTTGGATTTAATTTCAACCTGTCCAAACTAACGCTTCAAAGAAAAAATCTTCAAGATAATATTGTAAACTCTCCAAATGTTCCCTTGTTTACAATGAACACTTCGCTACGATATTCATTCAATAATTTTATTCAAAATACAGCACGTTTTAATCTTTTTTACAATGCTTACTTCACAGATGAATTCTCTTATAAAGAGGAACAAGGTACTAATGTGGCAGGTTTAGAAGAGTTTTTAATTCCAACTCAATTTATTCAAGATTTTGGATGTAGTTACGTGTTTCCAAATAAAAGAGTTTCTATAAGCCTTGATGTCAAAAACGTATTTGATGAAGTTGCCTTTGACAATTTACGGGTGCAAAAACCAGGAAGAGCATTTTATCTAAAACTGAATTACATAATCAATAATTTTTAAATATCTAAATAGAATATATTATGAAACGACCATTATTAAATTTAAAATCATTTGCCATTGCTATAGCTGTAGTAGGGTTTATGGCTTCTTGTAGTAGCGATGACGACACTGTAACTCCAGAAACTGAACAAGAAGAATTAGAGGAAGAAGCAGAAGTGGCTTCAAGATGGATAACAATTGCCGGAGCTAAAATGGGTGAAGAACCTGGAGATGGTAACGGTGGAACATTAATTTATGCTGTTACTAGTGAAGATGCCAAAGACCCAACGGTACAAATAGACCCATTTAATAATGGTTTTATAGCACCATCTAACAGAACGGCAAGATTACAAGCTTCAGAAGATGGCAATACCATATTCAACATTAGTTACGCTGGTGATACCGGTGGTAATTACACCAAATACATTGTAAATGGAGGACAAGATTTTGAACAAACAGGATCAGAAATTAGTATTGCAGAATATGTAGGTACTGCTCCTAGATGGATTAAATTATTTGATGGTGATAAAACTGGCTGCGCAGTAAGGGTAGATATTGAACATATAGTTGATGATAATGGTACTCCTGATGATGTAACAGATGATTCTTATGTTCGTACAAGCCAAACCGTAGGCATAGTGACATTAGACTTGGTAGATTCTCAAATCAACAACTTCCAACAAATTGATTTGTCTATAGGTGAAGAATTAGAATCTCAAGGGTATTACATTGGCAGAATTGATATGCCAACATTAAATGCCGCCGGAGACAAATTATACATTGGAGCTCGTATGAATAAAGTTGATCCTACAACTTTAACTAGAGATGAAGAAAATGCAGCTGATCTTGAAAGTGATAGCGATTATGAGATTTTAGGTTCTAAAACGATAGTAGTAGATTATCCTTCTTTGGAAAACCCTACAATAATCACTTCTACAGTAGGACATGGAAACACAAATGGTTACCGTAGCATTAACGCTTTTGAATACAATGGAAGTGTTTATCAAGCCAATCAAAGTGACCCAGAAGGTTCACATATCCTAAAAATTGGAGCAGACAGCTTATATGATGATTCTTATGATTTTAATCTAGATGCCGCTTTAGGTGTTACCGGTGCTTATGTTTTAGCCTGGAGACCTGCTGCCAATGGTAAAGCTGTTTTAGCTTACCGTCATGATGGGTCTGCAGAAGGTATTTCCGGTAGAGGGGAAAGCTTTTTCGCTTTAGTTGATTTAAACGCAAAAACAGCAACCTTAATCAATGATATTCCATATGAAGTAGATTTTGAATTGTTCCAATACCAAGGGTATGCAGTTGATGGAACAGAAATCTATCTTACTCAAGCTCCAGTTGGTCAAAATGGAAACATTTATATTGTAGAAACTGAGACCGGTGAAGTAACCAAAGGTGCGAAATTAATTAATTCCACAGGTAGTCATTTCATTGGCGCTTGGTAAGCTTTAAAATTAACAGTTCTAAAATACCATTATCGGCTATTTCCGGTAATGGTATTTTTTTTGGATATCCCTTAAAATAAAAATCAGGTCTTTTGTTTTTTCTTTCTTGCTGCCGGAAACAAAACGTTATTCAATATTAAACGATATCCTGGCGAAGTTGGGTGTAACTCAAGCTCCGTTTTTGGATCCCCTACCCTATGTTGGTAATCTTCTGGATCGTGTCCGCCATAAAAGGTAAAGAATCCTTTTCCTTTTATGCCGTGAATATATCTTGCTTCTTCGTTCAACTTATTTTCCCCTAACACCAATACTGTCGGCTTTATTTCTGATCGCGTAAAGGCAGTTGTTTGCCCCATGAACCCTTTTACCAAAGAAGTATGGTTCTGGCATAACATAGTAGGTACAGGATCCCATTTAGCCGAAAAGTCCATCAAAGAAAAGTAATCTGATTCTTTTGGTACATTACCTCTTTTATTGGTCATATCAATAGAAGAGAATTCATATTTTAACGGGCTACGCTCTAAGATAAAATCTGTAAAAGCAAATGTTTTTCTAAAATCTAAGTTTGCTTGATAGTTAGGATCAGAGGCATCACCATCAAACATAGGTTCTACAATATCAATACCATCAGCTGCCAATGCAATGTCAAAACTATCTGTAGCGGAGCACATGGCAAACATAAAGCCACCGCCGATCACATAATTTCTAATCTTTAACGCTACAGCTCTTTTTTCTTCTGAAACCTTATCATAACCTAACTTTTTAGCCAGTTTTTCGGCATTTTTCTTTCCTTCTATATACCATGGGGTTGCTCTATAAGCGCCATAAAATTTACCGTATTGACCCGTAAAATCTTCATGGTGCAAATGGAGCCAATCATATAATGCCAACTTATCACCCAAAACTTCTTCGTCATAAATTGTAGTATACGGAATCTCCGCATAGGTCAAAGCCATTGTTACGGCATCATCCCAAGGTTGTTTATCTTTTGGCGAATACACTGCAATACGTGGAGCTTTTTCCAAGATTACTGCATCTTGATTAACCGAGGGACTACTGATCTCATCTAAAATACCATTTGCTTGACCGTCCGATATAATTTCAAAACTAACTCCTCTGATCTGGCACTCCTTTCTTATACTTTCTCCATCTGGCAATAGAAAAGAACCACCGCGATAGTTTAACAACCACTGTACTTTTTGCTGCTTTTCCAGTACCCAATAGGTAATTCCATATGCTTTCAAATGATTCTTTTGACTATCTGCATCCATAGGTATTAAAATAGATGATGCAAATATTTGTACCGAAAAGAAAAAAAATAAAAGTGATATAATTAATTTAGACATAAAGTGTGATCAAAAGTATTCACTCAAAGATATAGTAAAATCTTTGGAGCCGTATTTAAGATGCAGTTAAAGCTATTACAATTAAGACAACGATTATTATTTAAAATCAATTGTTTACAAAACAAAAAAGTCTCCCAAATGGAAGACTTTTAAACTTTAAAATATGTTTTAATTTAGAAAGGAACATCGTTATCCTCATCTAAATCTGGATTACTATTCATACTACTACCAAAAGCATCATCTGCACTTGGTAAATTTTTCGTTGCAAACGGATTCTCTTCATTTGCATTCATTTTAGATTGAAATTCAAAAGGTGAATCAAAATCATCAAGATTATCGAACTTACCTTGATTACCAATAAACTTCAACCTAATATTTTCTAGACCACCATTACGGTGTTTTGCTACAATAAATTCACCTTGACCTTGCGTTGGTGTACGCTCTTCATCATCCCACTCTTCTATCTTATAGTATTCTGGTCTATAGATAAATGAAACGATATCGGCATCTTGCTCGATCGCTCCAGATTCCCTCAAATCCGAAAGAATAGGTCTTTTACTGCCTCCACGTGTTTCAACCGCACGAGATAGCTGGGATAATGCAATTACTGGAACGTTCAATTCTTTTGCAAGGGCTTTTAAGTTTCTAGAGATAGTAGATATTTCCTGTTCCCTGTTTCCGCCTTTTTGACTACCACCAGCTGTCATTAACTGCAAATAATCAATCATGATCATTTTTATACCATGTTGAGAAGCAAGACGTCTTGCTTTTGCACGTAAATCGAAAATAGATAATGACGGAGTATCATCAATGAACAAAGGTGCCTTCTCTAAAGTTTTTACTTTAACGTTTAACTGCTCCCACTCATGCTTTTCTAACTTACCGGTCCTCAATTTTTCTGAGGACAAACCTGTCTCAGAAGAAATTAGTCTAGTAATCAACTGTACCGAGGACATCTCCAAAGAGAAGAACGCTACAGGAGTATTTGTATTCACGGCCATATTTCTGGCCATAGATAAGGTAAAAGCCGTTTTACCCATACCAGGACGTGCAGCAACAATAATTAAATCACTTGGCTGCCAACCTGAGGTAAGTTTATCCAGCTTATCAAATCCGGATGCAACACCACTCATACCCTCTTTACCGGCAATTTCTTCGATCCGTTTTTTTGCCTGTATCACCAAATCTTGCGCAGTTTCTGCAGAACGCTTTAAGTTACCTTGAGTAACATCGTATAACTTTGCTTCGGCCGTATCCAATAAATCAAAAACATCAACAGCTTCATCATAGGCCTCTTCAATAATTTCACCGGAAATTTTGATTAAACTACGTTGAATAAATTTTTGAAGGATAATACGGGCATGAAACTCAATATGGGCGGATGACGCTACTTTTTGGGTCAGTTTTATCAAATAAAAATCGCCTCCGCACACCTCTAATTTTCCTGCTTTCTTAAGTTGTGACGAAACGGTTAATAAATCGATCGGTTGCGACTCTTCAAATAAAATAAAGATAGCCTCATAAATAAACCTATGCGCATCTTTATAGAAAACATCGGGGTGTAAAATATCTATAACTTCATCAACACCCTTTTTATCTATCATCATAGCACCCAACACAACTTCTTCTAAATCAATAGCTTGTGGCGGAATTTTGCCTTTTTCAAGGCTTATAATATTAGATTTGTCAATCTTTCGAGCGACAAAAGGTTTAGTGTTCTCCATAGTACGAAAGTATGCAATTAACCTTTAGTTAACGTGAAAAAAGTCAATTTCGATGTTCACAGTTGACTAACAATTGACTGTTAATAAGTTACAATTTTCTGTTGATAACATAAAAAAACCGAGGAATAAAATCCTCGGTATATTTTTAAGAAGCCTAAAATGCAGATTAGCCGTTGAAAACGCCCATTTGTGCATATTTTTCCATGCGTTGATTTACCAGTTCTTTTGGTGATAACTTTTGAAGATCTTCAAAATGAGAAGAAATTTTATTTTTCACCGTTTCAAAAGTTTTAGGTCTGTTGGCATGGGCACCACCTGCAGGTTCACGAATTATTTCATCTATCAACTTCAGTTTTTTCATGTCTGTAGCTGTTAATTTCAAAGCTTCGGCAGCTCTCTCCTTATATTCCCAACTCCTCCACAAAATAGAAGAACATGATTCTGGCGAAATTACCGAATACCACGTATTTTCTAACATCAATACTTTATCACCTACACCAATACCTAATGCACCACCAGAAGCACCCTCACCAATTATTACGACGATTATTGGCACTTTTAGACGCGTCATTTCAAGAATATTTCTTGCAATTGCCTCTCCCTGTCCTCTTTCTTCTGCTTCAATACCTGGATAGGCACCCGGTGTGTCTACCAAACAAACTACGGGCACTTGAAATTTTTCAGCAGATTTCATTAAACGTAAAGCCTTTCTATACCCTTCTGGGTTGGCCATACCAAAATTTCTGTACTGGCGTGTTTTAGTGTTGTATCCTTTTTGCTGACCTATGAACATATAGCTCTGATCACCAATTTTACCTAAACCACCGATCATAGCCTTATCATCTTTAACGGTACGATCGCCATGAAGTTCCAAGAAGGTATCTCCACATATGGCTTTTATATAATCTAACGTATAAGGTCTATTTGGATGTCTTGATAACTGTACCCGTTGCCAAGCAGTTAAATTTTTATAGATATCTTTTCTAGTTTCGGTAAGTTTCTTTTCAATTTGCTTACATGTCTCGGTAACATCAACATCACTTTCCTCTCCAATGATCATGCACTTGTCCAATTGCTCTTCCAATTCTTTGATAGGAAGTTCAAAATCCAAATATTCCATATTTCTATAAAGTTTCTTTAGTTGCGGTTCAAAGATAAAACTTTAATACCTAAATTTTGGGTACCCTTTTTTTAATATTTGCTCTTTGTTTTAAAATACCGTTCGCAATGACCGTACTGAGTATGATTAAGGCTCCCACATAAAACATAGGTTTCATTTTTTCTTCTGAGCCAAATATAAACCATGCTAACAAAATACCGTACACCGGTTCTAGATTTGTAGTAAGCATTACCGTATATGGGGTAAGTACTCTCATAATCTTAACCGAAGCAATAAAAGCATATGCCGTGCATATTAATGCCAGCACTATTAAATACACCCAATCCATTTGTGGTAAGGTCATTAGAGACATATTAAAATCGCCTTTTGCAATCAAGATTATAGATAAGAAAAGCATACCTATACCCAATTCATAGAAAGAGATTATGGCCGGTCTATGATTTTGGACCAGCTTACCGTTGATCAATGAGAAAACCGCTGCCAAAAATGCCGATATCAACGCTATGATCATACCAAAAATATATTCAGTTTCTACCTTAAAAATGAGATATAGCCCTGCTATGACCATTAAACCAAATAGTATCTCATATCCAATAATTTTTCGTTTATACCAAAATGGTTCCATCAACGCAGTAAAAAAAGCACCTGTAGACATCATAGCCAATGCTACAGAAACAGTAGATACTTTTATGGCCAGAAAGAAAGTAACCCAGTGCAATGCTACTACAATACCACCGCAGACCAACCACCAAATATCTTTTTTTGAAACCTTTAAACTAAATTTTGCAAAGAGAATATAGATGGCTATAAACAACGTTGCCAATCCCATTCTTACCCAAACAAGTGGTAAGGAATCTATTGAAATCAACTTTCCCAATATAGCCGTAAAGCCCCAAATAAAGACAATGAAATGTAAGTGTAAAAGGTTAAATATTCTATCGTTTTGCATTCTGAAGTAGATAAAATGCCAAACATCCAAATACTACATTAGGTATAATGACCGCAAGCAATGGGGAAAAACCAGACTGCTCTGCCAATGTACCGAACACTTTATCAAAAAAGATAAAAACAAAAGCAATTAAAATACCGAAGGCCAAGTTGGCTCCCATACCACCACGTCTTTTTACAGATGATACAGAAACGGCAATAATTGTCAATATAAAAGCGGTCAAAGGCAATGCCCAACGCTTGTACTTCACCAAAACATAAGTATTAATATTAGATGCGCCTTTTCTTTTTTGGTCTTTGATAAAAGTATCTAATTCAAAAAGGTTTTTGGTTTCCGCAACATACGACACCGGTGTTAGATCTCCTATATCAAAAGCAAAAATGGTATCTAACCTACGTTTACTTTCAATAATTGCAGTATCGCCTTTAATAGTTCGTTTTTTATAGGAAGTTAGCCGGTAACTAGAATCTTTATCAACCCATCTTATGTTAGCGGCAGAAATTTTAAAGTCCAGTTCATTATTCTCTTTAAAACGCTCAAAAGTAAAATTGTGCCCCAATTGACGAGCCGGATCAAAACTGCTCACATAAATAAAATCAGTCTCGTTCAACTGATTAAATATGTTGTTCGTGACCCTATCCTGCTTTCCTTTTTTTAGGTATTTGTATTTAAATTCATTGAAGCCTACACTGGCATTGGGCACAATGAACATGGTCATAAAGAACATGAGTACAGCGACCATAGAAGCTCCAATAATATAGGGCCTTAAAAACCGACCATAAGAGACCCCGGAACTTAGAATTGCAACAATTTCGGTATTGTTGGCTAGTTTAGAGGTAAAGAATATTACAGATAAAAATAGAAAAATGGGGAATAAAAGATTACCAATGTAAATTGTGAAATTTACATAGTACATAACTATTTCATTAAGCGGAGCCTCATTGTCGATCATTTTACCGATCTGCTCTGCCAAATTCACCATTATACCAATGGGAATGAACAATAATAGCATCAACGAAAATGTCGCTAAATATCGTTTTAGAATGTATTTATCTATTATTGATAGCATTACAGCCTTTTATCCATTTGTTTTACCATCATATCTTTCCAAATTCTAAAATCACCTGCTATAATATGTTTTCGTGCTTCGCGCACCAACCACATATAAAAACCTAAGTTATGAATTGTTGCTATTTGTTTGCCCAAATACTCATTGGCAGCAAATAAATGTCTTAAATAAGCCTTAGAATATTCATGATCAACGAATGTAGTACCCATTTCATCAATAGGCGAGAAATCATCTTCCCACTTTTTGTTCTTAATATTTATGGTACCGTGTGCCGTAAACAGCATTCCATTTCTAGCGTTTCTTGTAGGCATAACACAATCGAACATATCTATACCCAAAGCTATATTCTCCAATATATTAATTGGAGTACCTACTCCCATTAAATATCTGGGCTTATCTTCCGGTAGAATTTCACATACTACCTCTGTCATACCATACATTTCTTCTGCCGGCTCACCAACAGATAGCCCTCCAATTGCATTCCCTTCAGCACCTGCATTGGCAATATACTCTGCAGATTGTCTCCTAAGATCTTTGTAAGTAGATCCTTGTACAATAGGAAAGAATGTTTGTGCATAATCATACTCAAAAGGTGTTTTTTCTAAATGGTTAATACATCTATCTAACCACCTATGCGTCATATGCATAGAACGTTTGGCATAATTATACTCACAAGGATAAGGTGTACATTCATCAAAAGCCATAATAATATCCGCACCAATTACCCTTTGAATTTCCATTACATTTTCTGGAGTGAACAAATGCATGGATCCATCTATGTGCGATTTAAATTTCACCCCTTCTTCCTTTATCTTTCTATTACTTGATAAAGAATAAACTTGATAACCTCCACTATCGGTAAGGATATTTCTATCCCATCCCATAAACTTATGTAGTCCGCCGGCTTTTTTTAAAATCTCTGTTTTAGGCCGAAGAAATAAATGATAGGTATTGCCCAAAATAATATCTGGGTTTATCTCTTCCCTTAATTCCTTTTGGTGCACCCCTTTAACAGAGGCAACCGTACCCACAGGCATAAAAATAGGTGTTTCAATTACGCCATGATCAGTAACTACGGTTCCTGCCCTGGCCTTAGATTGTGTATCGGTAGTATGTAATGTAAATTTCAAACTTTCTTATTCTAGCTGCAAATATAATGAACTGTTGGTGGTATAAACTTAATAAAAAGCAAAGATGTTCATGATAATTTAAACCACTGAAAGTCGGTTTTTACTTTATACGAATTGATATTGACCCAAATGAATAGTGAAACAATAAAGATATTTTACCTCCGTTTTCATGGTATAACGAGAAAAGGAACATTTGGTATTGTATTTGCTACATGTTCCACTTAAAACAACAACGATATGAAAAAAACAATTTTAGCAGCCTTTATGGCACTCTATGGTTTTTATGGAATGGCACAGGGCGATTCAGGATTTGGGATTAAAGGGGGATTAAACTACAATGCTAACGGAGATTATTTTGAATCTGCCGGTGATGCTGCAAGAAATCCGGATAGAAATGTTGGATATCACATTGGTATCTTTGGAAAATTTGGAGCTTCTAAAGTATATGTTAGACCAGAACTGATGTATACCAAAACAAAGTCTGACTATGATGGATCTGATTTTGACATGAGTAAACTAGATGCGCCAGTTTTACTAGGTATAAATCTAGTAGGGCCGCTACATGTTTTTGCCGGACCTAGCTTTCAATACATTTTAGAGACAGAATTTGACGGAGTTACTATTGATGATGTAGAGAATGATTTTTCCGTGGGAATGAATATTGGCGCCGGAGTAAATCTTGGTAAACTAGGGATAGATTTACGTTATGAAAGAGGTTTTAACGATAACGAAGCTTCTTTTATAAATACGAACATTACCAATTTAGGTCCTAGTAGAATTGACACAAGACCTGATCAATTAATCTTAAGTTTATCCTTAACGATGTAGGCCAAGCAAGAAGAAATAAAAAACCTCTTAAGAATTCTTAAGAGGTTTTTTTATGATTAATGAAATCAATTATAAATCATTATCCAGATGGTCAGGAGTACCATCACCATCAGTATCAGGAAAAATTATGTTTCCTTCTTCGTCTTTTTTAATTTGATTATCAATTTTAATTTCATCAATGGTTAAAATACCATCACCATCATCGTCATTATCATTATGATTGGCTAAAAAATCTAAATCTGTATTATCATCATTTAAATTACCGTTACCGTCCAAATCTTCCTGAATTGAAGGAATACCGTCACCATCAAGATCAGTGTCCGTCTCAAATTCTAGTGCATCAACCTTAAAAATTAATGGGGAATATGCAGGCACGTTTCCGCTAGATGATGAAGAATCAAAATAACCTAGACCAGAAGGAATAAAAATAGCTCCTATTCCATAACCTTCATAACTAACAGTTCCATCACCATTATCTTTTGGACCAATTCCTGTTTGAAAATTTTTCATACCGTTACCAAAACCTCTTACCACTCCAGATAAGTTAAATGATATTGGTTGATTTGAAGAAGCATCAAAAAGGCTTCCATCCAAAAAAGAACCTTCATATCTCAGAACAACATTATCACCAATAGTTGGTGTACCTTCTACCACGCCCTGCCTTACCACTAGCGTATATAATTTTTGCTCAATTATTTCATCGTCAGCTCTACCAAGGTCTTCAGAATCAACAGTAATAGTTTGGGTAATTAATTTAGGACTATCAAATATTGATTGCCTCCCACTGTTCTCCCCTTCAATTATTCCAAATTTTATTTTAAAATCAAAATCTTCCGGTGGGTTTTCAAACTCGTCTTCATTGTAGAAATGCGTCTTTAAAAAATCTATAATTTCAGCATCGTCCTCTATAGTAACTTCACTTAACAGTCTTGGTTGTACAGCTTCTACGCCATCATCATCATTTTTACATGAGGTTATAATCAGTAAACCAGCTATTAGCAAATAAGCATTTCTCAATTTCATCAATAATATATTTAGAAGGCGCAAGATACAATTTTCCCCTATTTTTGTTTAGAAGTTAACCAAGAAATGCAACCTATAATGCGCATAGACAAATTCTTATGGAGTACCCGCTATTTTAAAACCAGAAACATAGCATCCACAGCTTGTAAAAAAGGACATATAAAAATTAACGGTAATACGACAAAGCCCGGAAAAGAAGTTTTTCCGATGGATGAAATTGTGGTTCGCAAAAATCAAATCGATTATAAATTAACCGTTCTTGATATACCACCAAGTCGTGTTGGTGCAAAATTAGTAGATATTTACAGAAAAGATACTACCCCTAAAGAGGCTTTTGAACATAATGAGCTACTACAGTATTCCAAAGACTACTATCGTAAAAAAGGAATTGGTAGACCTACAAAAAAAGATAGACGGGATATTGATGAGTATTTAGAAGGTCCTTCAAATGCAGATAATGAAAATACATCAAATGATAATGTTAGAAGTAAAGAAACAGAAGAGTAGCCAAAACTTTTAAAAACATAACTATCTTTATTGCTTTAAGAAAAACAAATGCAACAGACCATACTTTCACATCAGCAGATTCAACACAAAATTGAACGTATAGCATACCAGATTTATGAAGCAAATGTTTCTGAAGAAGAAATTATTATAGCTGGCATCGATGGTGGCGGATTACAATTCGCAAAAAAAATTGTAGCCAAGCTTAAAAAAATTACCGAAGCTAAAATTGTTTTGTGCAAACTATCCATGGATAAAAAAAATCCATTAAAAAGTGGCGTAAAGACGTCCTTACCAGATGACGAGTTCATAAATAAGTCAGTAGTAATTGTAGATGATGTACTAAATTCTGGTACAACCCTAATATATGGCGTGCATCATTTTTTAAATACACCTTTAAAACAACTTAAAACTGCTGTTTTAGTGAATAGAAATCATAAAAAATATCCGGTAAAAGCTGATTTTAAGGGAATTTCCCTATCAACTTCTTTACAAGAGCATGTAAACGTTCTTTTTGAAACTAAAAACGATAGAGTCTATTTAGACTAGTTTATTAACTATCATTTCTGCAATTTCTGTTGGCGTATGGTTTATACACTTTACTTTTTGATGCGCTTGGTTATAAAAAAAACTTCTTTCAAATAAGTGTTTACCAATAAATTCTGTGATTTCTTCATCTTGTAAATGAGAAATCATAGGTCTATGGCTTTTTTCTTTCATTAAACGTGTAGTAAGTTCATTTATACCTACGTTCAAATAAAAAGAATTTGCCGTTTTTTCATTTACCAAAGCCATATTATTCCCAAAACAAGGTGTACCCCCTCCTAAAGAAAGGACAAAACTGTTTTCATTTAAAAATATTTGCTTCAGATATTCCACTTCTTTTTTCCTAAAATAGATTTCACCTTTGGTATCAAAAATAGAAGGTATTGACATTGCTTCAGCATCTTCGATATAATCGTCTAAATCTAAAAATTTAATATTCAAAT
Source organism: Maribacter sp. (assembly GCA_020629415.1). Taxonomy (GTDB): domain Bacteria; phylum Bacteroidota; class Bacteroidia; order Flavobacteriales; family Flavobacteriaceae; genus Maribacter; species Maribacter huludaoensis. Next base: position 20,966 of record JAHDDL010000052.1, read on the forward strand.
GGTTAGCTACAATTCTACCAACAGTAGATTTACCACTACCCATATAACCTACCAAAACTATTTTCACATCTTTCATTTCTACAAAGTTGGATTAAATAAAAGGGTTTTCAAAAAAAAATAAATTTATCTCGTAAATGACTTGCAAAATAAAGTTATCGACGTATATTTGCACCCGCATTGAGGGAATATTAATTCTTAATATGCTTTTGACCTGGTAGCTCAGTTGGTAGAGCATCTCCCTTTTAAGGAGAGGGTCCTGGGT
>JAHDDL010000053.1:0-18511 GCA_020629415.1 Maribacter sp.
ACCAAAGTTTTTGAACACATACATAACTGCATGATTATGACACATTTGCACATAGAAGAAATTACAGCGGGATTCAACTATTACAAACACTACATTATATAGTTCTCCCTTACCACATAATATTAGAATACAGTTTCATTTTAAAAACGATATTATAAAACGGTAATCGAATTTTAAAAAACTAATTACGTACCTTATTTCAACAAAAAAATAATTGGAAATATCCCATATTTTATAATCATTCCAATAAATTGAATAAACACATAAACGTAAAAAAAAATTTATACCCGTAAATATGTACCACGTATGGACTTACCATTATGAAAAGATAAAAAAAAAGAAAACCCATTACATTTTAAAAATCAAGAATGACAGTGAATATAAAAGACAAATACATACCTCCAAAGTTGGAAGTTATATTTTTATTTAAACTGAAATCACAGACAGTAATATCATCCTCCACTAAATTATTAAAACAAAAAAAGGTCCTGCAAAAGCAAGACCTTAAATTTAAGTGACCTCGAAGGGATTCAACCCCCAACTTTATCTGCCGAATGGCAGACCTCAGAGCCGAAACCTGCCGGCAGGCAGGTCTGATGCACTAATATTAATTATCAAGAATACTCTTTAAGTACTCGCGACCAACACCTGATTTAAAATATTTTTCTCTAACCCTTGCCTCTATTCTAGTTTCAAATTCTTCATTGCAAACCAAAATCCAAGGCAGAAATCCCTTTGTTGATTTGTTCTTACCAGAATTATGCTCTTCTATTCTCTTCTGAAGATTATTAGTCATGCCTTTATATAAACAACCATCAACTTCACTCCTTAAAATATACACGTAAAACATAATTTAAAATAAAAAGGTCCTGCAAAAGCAAGACCTTAAATTTAAGTGACCTCGAAGGGATTCAAACCCCCAACCCTCAGAGCCGAAATCTGATGCGCTATTCAGTTGCGCCACGAGGCCATTTTCAGTAATCAATTAGCAAAAAACGCTAATCCTTATTATGCCAATTTTTTCTTTACAATTGTAGCTATTAATTTACCGTCTGCTTGACCAGCTAGTTCTTTAGAAACAATACCCATAACCTTACCCATATCTTTCATACCCGAAGCACCCGTAGCATCTATAGTCTGAACAACTACTTTCTCTACCTCTTCTTCAGAAAGCTGCTCCGGTAAAAATTGTTCTATTACAGCGATCTGCGCTAATTCTGGATCCGCTAAATCTTGTCTTCCCTGTTCTATAAAAATAGCTGCACTATCTTTTCTTTGCTTTACCAATTTCTGCACTATTTGTATCTCATCTTCTTCAGACACATCACCACCACCACTTGTGCTTGCCACCAGTAACGCAGATTTTATGGCCCTAAGCGATTCTAGTGCTACGGAATCCTTTGCTTTCATTGCCAACTTCAACTGCTCCATTACTCTTTGCTGTAAAGCCATATCTAATATATTTTGGTCTGCGAAGATAAAAAATAAAACCCGAAAACTATATTAGTTTTCGGGTTTAAAAAATATCGTAAGCCAACTGCTTAGTCTACATTATCATGTAAAAACGAGTTGTTAGATCTTAATTGAATATCATCACTACTATCTCCACTTAAAGAGGTTCTAGAAATCTTTTTTTCTCTTGAATTTTCGCTCAAATCTACTCCTTGTCTTTGGTATGCCGGCTTTTTCTCGTCATAACTTGTAGGAGCGTTATTTTTGAATTTATAATTGAAATCCTTTAATTTTCTTCTACGTTCATCTGCTCTTTCCCTTAATAACTCTTCAATAGGAGTTTCCATTGGATCCAAAGGCTCTTCTGGATGCACTTCTCTTTTTGGAGCTACGGTTTTTCTCTCAAACACAAGTTCATCCTCTATGACTTTTGGCTCAAATTCTTCAGCCTTAGACTTTGCTCCTGTCAACTTACTCTCCAACTGCATATAGTCATCTAAGCTGTAACGCTTTTCACCATTCTTATTATATTCAAGAACCGGAACTATTTCGATGCTTTCGTTTACATCAATATCCTTTACTTCATCATGCAGATCAAACATGATTACGTTTTCTTTTTCATCTTCACCTTTAGATGAAGGCTCAAAGCTTACCGCAAATTGATCATCCTTTTCCTCGACTTGCAATTCAACCGGATCTACAACTTCCATATCCCTAAAAGCCGATGGCGCATCTACGATGACAAAATCTTCTTCTGAAACATTTTCAGCTAATACTTCCTCATAAAAAACATTGAAATTTTTAATATAGTTCGTTGTAGGTATCAAGTCAAAATCTTCTTCCTCAACGAACTCATACTTTTTTACGGGCTTGACTTGTTTTACCTCCTCTTCCTCATCATCCATTTCTAAAGTATGGACTGTTTTTTGGTTAGACAACAACATGGCCTCTGCACGTTGCCCTTCTTCTAACGTATGAATTATTTTCTTAGATTCCGTATTTACAATATCATCTTGCTGCTCAATGTTAAAACCCGTAGCAATTACCGTTACGGCAATAGCTTCGCCCAAGCTTTCGTCTTCACCGACACCCATAATGATATTTGCTCCGTAGCCTGCTTCTATTTGTATGTGATCGTTGATTTCACCAATCTCGTCAATAGTAATTTCTTGAGCCCCAGAAACTATCAACAACAATACATTCTTAGCACCTTGAATCTTGTTATCGTTCAATAACGGAGAATCCAATGCTTTCATTATAGCTTCATTGGCTCTTGCCGAACCAGATGAAATTGCCGACCCCATAATAGCAGTACCACTGTTTGAAAGTACTGTTTTGGCATCACGTAAATCAATATTCTGTGTATAGTGATGTGTAATTACTTCCGCAATACCTCTAGCAGCAGTAGCCAACACTTCATCAGCTTTAGAAAAACCTGCTTTAAAACCAAGGTTTCCGTATACTTCCCTTAACTTATTGTTATTAATGACGATCAGCGAATCTACATTTTTTCGTAATTTTTCAATACCACGTTGCGCTTGTTCAACTCGCATTTTACCTTCGAATTGAAAGGGCATAGTAACGATACCTACAGTAAGAACATCCATTTCTTTTGCAAACTTGGCAATTACGGGAGCAGCACCAGTTCCTGTTCCCCCGCCCATACCGGCAGTAATGAAGATCATTTTAGTAGTTGTATCCAACATACCCTTTATATCTTCCATACTTTCCATTGCAGCTTGTTCACCCACTTCCGGATTGGCACCAGCACCCAAACCTTCTGTCAATGACACCCCTAATTGTATTTTGTTGGGCACCGGACTATTATCCAATGCTTGAGAATCTGTATTACAGATTACAAAATCAACTCCGTTAATCCCTGCTTGGAACATGTGATTGATGGCATTACTACCACCGCCACCTACACCAATGACTTTTATAACGTTACTTTGATTCTTTGGTAGATCAAAGGAGATATTATCAAATTCGCTGTTCTTACTCATATTCTAATTATTACTGGTTATGTATTCTCTTATGCTATGCTTATTACTCTGCGTTATCTAAAAATTCTTTCAATTTTTCAGACCACTTATCAAAAACAGATTTTCTTTCTTTATGCAAGTTAGGACGAGCTACCGCTTCCGTATCCCTTTCTGCGTAAACCAATTCTTCCTCTTCCTCTATTTGCTGTTCTTGTAAAATATCTTCTTGCGTAAGTTTCAACTTCTCTTGATTTTTAATGGCATTCATTAAAAGCCCTACAGCTGTTGCGTACAATGGACTAGCAACTTCTTCATCAGAATCGCCCGCTAGATGTTCGTTAGGATATCCAATACGTGTATCCATACCGGTTATATATTCAACCAATTGCTTTAAATGCTTCAATTGGCTACCGCCACCTGTTAACACTATACCTGCAATCAATTTCTTTTTTTGCTCTTCGTGACCGTAATTTTTGATCTCTACATACACTTGCTCAATAATTTCAACAACACGTGCATGAATTATCTTGGAAAGGTTCTTTAACGAAATTTCTTTTGGTTCTCTACCACGTAAACCTGGTATAGATACAATTTCATTATCTCTGTTCTCACCTGGCCAAGCTGAACCAAATCTTGTTTTCAACAATTCGGCTTGCTTCTCAATAATTGAACATCCTTCCTTTATATCTTCGGTAATAACACCACCACCGAAAGGAATAACCGCAGTGTGTCTTATGATACCATCTTTAAAAATGGCCAAATCAGTAGTACCACCACCTATATCGATCAAAGCTACACCTGCTTCTTTTTCTTCTTGACTCAATACCGCGTCAGATGATGCCAATGGCTCAAGTGTAATATTCCCTAAATCCAATCCTGCACTTTTAATGCAACGACCTACATTTTTAATGGAAACTACTTGACCAACCACTACATGAAAGTTAGCCTCAAGCCTACCGCCATACATACCAACAGGTTCACGAATTTCGGCTTGCCCGTCAACTTTATATTCCTGTGGCAAAACATGAATAATCTCTTCACCTGGTAGCATAATCAATTTGTGCACTTGATTACATAGCAAGTCTACATCTTCTTCACCTATTACTTCCTCAGAATCTTTTCTGGTAATGTAATCGCTGTGCTGCAAACTTCTAATGTGCTGACCGGCAATACCAACTACAACAGATCCAATCTTAAGTCCAGAATTTGCTTCTGCCTCCTCAACCGCTTGTTGTATAGATTTTATGGTCTGTGTTATATTATTGACAACACCTCTGTGTACACCTAAACTTTTGGACTTACCGATACCCAAAATCTCAATTTTACCATACTCGTTTTGTTTTCCGATTATGGCAACGATTTTAGTTGTTCCTATGTCTAAACCGACTGAATATTTAGTTTGTTCCATTTTATTATATTTTAGTGCACACCACCTGGTTATTGAATTCTAAACTTACTTCTGCATAATCTTCCAAGGTTTCATCCTTGTTCGCTTTGGCATAAAATGCCTTAAAATTGCTAAACTTGGCCTCTAAATCTTCAATATCGCCTATGTTCACAACAAAATTATTAAGCCTTAACCGCAACTGATATTCTTCTTCACCTTTTATATGAATACCAATTACCGATTCACGAAAAAAATCGTCCTTGTTTATGTGTTCCAATATGACATAGACATCTTCAAGGCTTTTACCACTGATGTTGCCCGTTATAATAGGAACTCTGGCAGAATGATTTTTTGAAAGAGGCATTCTCTTTCCTTCATCATCCAAATAGAACTTTGAATTCCCTTCTATGCGCCCTATTGGTTTCCTTTGAACAATTTTAGACGTTAACTGACCATCTATTGTTAGATAGACTTGTGCACTTTTCACCATTTCATTGGCCTCAAGGGCCTTTTCTACAGTATTCAAAACTATATTTTCTTTGGGCACATTATCAAGGCTACCGTAATTTTGTATTAACAATTTATTAACCGCTCCTTCAGTGAGGTACAAATTTTGGTCGCCAATGAATTCTACTTTCATTCTGGCAACATTTTTAGCGCTATTACGCTCATTGGAAAAAGCATATAACCCCATGATTACCAGAACTAAAGCCACTAACTTTATAAAATTCCAATTAACCTGCATACGACATTTCTTTTTTAATTTTTTCAACTTCTAAACCTATATCCCCCGCTCCCATTGTTAGTAAAACATCAGGGTCTTGTTTTTTTATTTCAGAAAGGATTTGTTCTTTCGAAATTAATTTTTTATTGCTGCCATCTACCTTCTCCAATAGCCATGCTGAAGTTACCCCTTCAATAGGCTCTTCTCTGGCCGGATAGATATCCAACAGGAGAATATTCTTGAATTTCGACAAGCTTTTTGCAAATTCATCTGCAAAATCCTTTGTTCTTGAAAACAAATGCGGCTGAAAAATTGCCAATACTTTTTTATTTGGATGCATTTCTGAAACCGCTTCAAAAACAGCATTGATTTCCGTAGGATGATGCGCATAATCATCAATAAAAATGAATTCATCATTTTTGATTTTATACGAAAATCTTCTTTGCACTCCCTTAAAGGTTGCCAATGCCTCTGCAAGGCGATGCGGTGGGGAACCTGCTTGCATCGCCATTGCGAAAGCTACCAAACCGTTCAACAAATTATGTCTTCCGGGTTTGTTGAATTCAACCCCTTCTAGTTTGAGGTCAGGGGCCTCCAAATCGAATATGTAGGTGCCATGTTCTATTTTTATGTTTCGGATGCAATAATCCGAATCGTCTTCTATACCATAGGTCAACCCTTCTAAAGGCAGACCATTACGAACAAATAGTTTACCGCCCGGTTTTAAGCGTTTGGTAAAATCAACAAATGTTCTTTCCAATTCTTGCGCATCACCATATATATCCAGGTGATCTGCATCCATAGATGTTACACACGCTACACTTGGTGTCAACTGCATAAACGAACGATCAAATTCATCTGCCTCAACTACCGAATATTCCGTTCCTTCCAACAGGAAATTACTATTGAAATCCTCTGATATACCACCCAAGAATGCGGTCATTTTTACTCCTGTTTCTTTTAACAAATGTGCCAAAATACTAGAGGTCGTTGTTTTGCCATGTGTTCCGGCAACTGCCAAGCAAAAGGAGTCTTTGGTTATTAAGCCAAGTACTTCCGATCGTTTTTTAATAGTGAACCCGTTATTTAAAAAATACTGATACTCTGAATGTGAAGATGGCACCGCGGGCGTATACACCACCAAAGTATGCTCTTTGTCTTCCTTAAATTCTTGTGACACTACATCGATATCATCTGTATAATGAATATCAATACCTGAACTAGCCAATTCTTCTGTTAGCGGAGTATTGGTTTTATCATAACCGGCAACCGCTTTGTTTATAAACGCAAAATAACGCGCCAAAGCAGACATGCCTATGCCCCCTATGCCTATAAAATACACTCTATGTATTTGCGTTACGTTCATATTATTTTATCAATTTTTCTATTTCATCACAGATATCAGACGTGGCATTTGGTAATGCCAACGATTTAATATTCTTTGATAATTCTACTTGCTTTTCTGAGGATTTGAATACCGATTCAAATTCAGCTACAAATTTCTCATCAAGCTCTTTTTCCCTAATCATAATTGCAGCATCATGACCTACAAGCGATAATGCATTTTTAGTCTGATGATCTTCTGCTACTACTGGCGACGGAATAAAAAATGTTGGCTTCCCTACCAAGCACAATTCTGATACCGCACCTGCACCTGCTCTTGAAATAATGAAATCTGCGGCTACATAGGCCTTATCCATCGAGTTTAAAAAAGCATGCACTTTACTATTCTCTGACTGATGCGGCTTATAAGTTTCATAATACCCCTTACCACATTGCCATATCACCTGTAAGCCTAATTCTTCAAAATAACTTAAATGCTCGGCTACCAATTGGTTAATCCGTCTAGCTCCTAAACTACCGCCCAATACCAACAATACTTTCTTATCGGTATTCAAGTCAAAATATCTTAAAGCTTCTTCTTTTGTAGCCTTCAACTCTACCAAATCTGAACGTACAGGATTACCTGTCAATACTATTTTGTCTTTTGGAAAAAACTTTTCCATGCCATTATAGGCCACGCAGATTTTCTCTACTTTATCTTTTAATAATTTATTGGTAATACCAGCAAAAGAGTTCTGCTCTTGCAATACACAAGGAATACCTTTTGTTGTCGCCATTTTTAACAACGGACCACTAGCAAAACCACCTGTACCAATAACGGCATGGGGTTTAAACTTAGATACGATGCTATTTGCTCTCATTAAACTACTTATCAATTTTATTGGAAAAAGTAGATTTTTAAGGGTCAGTTTGCGCTGAATTCCCGTAATCCACAATCCCTCTATTTTATACCCCGCTTGCGGTACTTTTTCCATCTCCATTCTATCCTTTGCCCCAACGAACAAAAATTCAGCATCTGGATGCCTCCTTTTCAACTCGTTTGCTATGGCTATCGCCGGATAAATATGTCCGCCGGTACCTCCGCCCGACAAAATAAACTTATAACTGCCCACTTAAAATCTCTAAAGGGTTAGTCTCGTCTATATCAACATCATTGCCAGAAGCACTCTCCTGGGCTATACTTTTATTACTTGCACTTAATATGATGCCTATTGCCAAACAGGTCATCCAACTAGAGGTACCTCCACTACTGATCAATGGTAAATTTTGACCCGTTACCGGGAATAGTTCTACCGCTACCGCCATATTTATCAATGCCTGAAAAACTATAGGCAATCCTACGCCCAGCACCAACAACTTACTAAAGACCGATGCACAACCATTGGCCACCACCACTATTCTGAATAACAGAAACAAGTAAAACAACATGAGAATAAACCCTCCTATTAAACCATATTCCTCCACAATTATCGCATAAATAAAATCTGATGAACTCTGTGGCAAAAAGTTCTTTTGCACACTTTTACCTGCTCCTTTACCTACAATACCACCGGTTGCTATCGCAATTTTTGCACGTTCTATTTGATAAGTGCCTTCGGTATCATCCGGATTGGAGAAACTATCTATACGGCTCATCCAAGTATCCACCCTATTCGGGAACAGATCCGGGAATGCTTTAGCGGTTAATATGAAAATGGATAAAAACAATATTCCCGTACCCACGATCCCCAATAAATATTTCATTGGATATCCTCCTAGAAAACACAATACCATCACCATAGAGAATACAATGGCCGCCGTTGAAAAGTTAGCGGGCAATATTAATGCCACCACTAAAAAAACCGGTAACCACAATGGTAGTATACTTTCCTTAAATGTTATTTTAATATCCCTCACCTTGGAAAAATAGCGTGCTACATAGATCATCAGTACTACCGCTGCCAAGTTAGAAGGCTGAAAACCGAAACCTACCAACGGCAAACGGATCCAACGACTATCATTGGTACCACCACTGGATGTGCCTTGAGCCAAAACGAATATGAGCAACACCAATACTATAGGCAGGGCGATCATTGAAAGCCCTTTAAAAAAGTGCGTAGGTATTTTATGTACCCCATAAATAATTCCAAAGCCTAAAAACAACAGTATGGCATGTTTTACCAAGTGCCCTACTGGAGTACCGCTACCTACTACATACACCAAGTTACTACTGGCACTATATACTGGCAGAAATGAAAACAAGGCCAAAAGTGCCGCAATGGCCCAAATGGCTTTATCTCCTTTTATATTTTGAAAAATATTCAACACCTTATAGGTTTTTTACACAGTTCTTAAATTGATCTCCGCGATCTTCATAATTTTTAAATAGATCAAAACTTGCACATGCCGGTGATAACAACACCGTATCTCCACGCTCCGCTATTTTATAAGCTACTTTTACCGCTTCTTCCATAGCATATGTTTCTACCAAAAGATCAACGGCATTACCGAACACGTGCTTAATTTTTTCATTGTTCTCACCTAGGCAAATAATTGCTTTTACCTTTTCTCGTACCAATGGCATTAACTCCATGTACTCATTGCCCTTATCTACACCACCTACGATCCATACAGTAGGTGTTTTCATGCTATCCAATGCATAATAAGCAGCATTTACATTTGTTGCTTTTGAGTCATTGATATATTCCACATGATGTATTTTCAACACCTTCTCCAAACGGTGGGGAGCCCCTTGAAAATTAGAAACACAGGCTCTTATCGTCTCCTTACGGATGCCGATTAATTTTGCAATTGTTGCCGCTGCCATTGTGTTCTTTACATTGTGCTGACCTTCTAAGGCCAAAGTGTTCTTCGTCATGCTAATAGTGTCTGTTGTTGTTTTTATTATTATCTCGTTTTGTTCTATAAATGCGCCTTGATCAACTACTTTATTCAATGAAAAGGGCATTAATTTTGATTTAACAGGGTGCTTGTTCAGCCATTCTACCAAAACCGTATCATCTGCATCATAAATCAAATAATCGTTTTCGTCTTGGTTTTCCGCAATTCTGAATTTTGATGCGATGTAGTTTTCAAACTCATACTCATACCGATCTAAGTGATCCGGTGTAATATTCGTAATCACGGCAATGTGTGGTTTAAAATCCACTATACCGTCCAATTGAAAACTACTGATTTCAAGTACGTAATACTCAAAATCATTCTCCGCAACCATTTTTGCATAACTATCACCAATATTACCTGCCATACCCACTTTTAATTCGGCACTTGCCAGAATGTGGTTTGTTAGCATAGTGGTTGTTGTTTTACCGTTGCTTCCTGTAATACCAATAATTTTTGCATCGGTGTATTTAGATGCAAATTCTATCTCTGATATTACGGGAACACCTTTTTCAACCAACTGCTTTACCAAGGGCACTTTATCCGGTATACCCGGACTCTTCATTACCAAATCGGCTTTTAGTATGCGATCTTCAGAATGCTGTTCTTCTTCCCAATCAATCTCAAAATGTTCAAGAACGTTTTTATACTTCTCTTTTATTTTTCCTTTATCGGATACGAACACATCGTACCCTTTCTTTAATCCTAAAATGGCCGTACCTACTCCACTTTCTCCTCCACCAAGTACTACTAAAAGTGCCATTATCTAATTTTTAAGGTCACTATGGTCACAATGGCCAATAAAATGCCCACGATCCAAAAACGGGTTACGATCTTACTTTCGTGATACCCTTTTTTCTGATAGTGATGATGCAATGGTGACATTAAAAATATTCGCCTGCCTTCGCCAAATTTCTTTTTTGTGTATTTAAAATATCCTACCTGTATCATTACCGAAAGGGACTCTGCAAAGAAGATTCCGCACAATACGGGAATCAATAATTCTTTACGTACTATAATCGCGATCACGGCAATAACACCACCTATAGTCAAACTTCCCGTATCTCCCATAAATACTTGCGCCGGGAAAGCGTTGTACCATAAAAATCCGATCAGTGCACCCACAAATGCGGTAATGAACACCAACAACTCACCTACTCTTGGTATGTACATAATATCCAAATAGTCTGAAAAAATAATGTTACCCGATACCAGAGCAAAAATGCCCAATGTAAATACTATGATTGCCGATGTACCTGCAGCAAGACCATCTATACCATCGGTTAAATTAGCACCATTAGATACTGCGGTCACAATCAATATTATAATTGGAATAAACAGCAACCACGCATATTCTTTTGCACCATCGCCAGCCCAAGAAATTAAGCTACCATAATCAAACTCATTATTCTTAAAGAAAGGAACCGTGGTCATGGTAGATTTTATCTCTGCCCCCTTTACCTCTTCTACCGTATATGATTGCGTAATAATGGTTTTATCATGATCGCGCATAGTCACTTCTGGATGAAAGTACAATACTGCACCAACAATAAGACCCAATGTTACCTGGCCCAATACCTTAAATCTTCCTTTTAAACCTTCTTTGTTCTTTTTAAATACTTTGATGTAATCATCCAAAAAGCCAATTGCGCCCATCCACAACATGGTGAATGTCAATAAAATGATATATATATTCTCTAACCTTGCAAATAACAACACCGGTATTAGCGTTGACATGATAATGATGACACCACCCATTGTAGGTGTACCCGCCTTTTGCTTTTGACCGTCCAAACCTAAATCACGAATGGTTTCTCCTACCTGTTGCTTTTGAAGAAATAGGATAATACGCTTACCATATACCGTAGCGATCATCAATGAAAACAAGATAGCCATTGCCGCACGGAAGGTACTGAACTGAAACAGCGAAGCCCCCGGCAACTGGTATTGTTTTTCTAAATATTCGAAAAGGTAGGTTAACATATAATCTTTATTCTTGCTTCTAAGCTTTGGTTATTTTTCTAAGCTTGTTAAAAGCTCTTTTACTATTTTAAAATCATCGAAATCTATACGTACGCCATTGGTTTCCTGGTAAGTCTCATGTCCTTTACCGGCTACCAATATAATATCGTTATCATCCGCAAGTTGGCATGCTGTTTTAATGGCTTGCTCCCTATTTTCTATGGATAGAATCTTCTTTACATTCTGAGGTTCTACCCCCGCCTCCATTTCTGCAATAATTTCAGTAGGGGATTCAGTTCTAGGATTATCGGAAGTGAGAATAACTTTGTTACTCATTTCAGATGCGATATTACCCATTACCGGACGCTTTGATCTGTCTCTATCGCCACCACACCCCACAACGGTGATGACGTTTTCATTTCCAGTTCTCAACGTGTTGATTGTCTCAAGCACATTTTTTAGGGCGTCCGGCGTATGGGCATAATCAACTATAGCCGTTATTTTTTTCTTTGATATATAATATTGAAACCTGCCATCTACATTTTCCAACTCGCTCAACAATCGCAAAGTTTCCAATTGCTCCAGACCCAATAAATCTGCAGTAGCGTAAATTGCCAACATGTTATAGGCATTGAAATGACCTATCAACTTGGTCCAAAGTTCATGGTCGTTTATCTTCAACAATTGACCATCGAACTGATTTTCGAGTATCTGCGCCCTGTAGTCTGCATAATTCTGTAAGGCATAACTTGCTTTTCTGGCCTTTGTATTCTGCAACATGACCAAGCCGTTCTTATCGTCTAAATTGGTCAATGCAAATGCCGTTTTAGGCAGTTGATCAAACAATATCTTCTTGGTATCACGGTACTCTGCAAAGGTTTTATGGTAATCTAGATGATCATGAGATAGATTCGTAAAAATAGCCCCTTCAAAAACTAGCCCTTCTGTTCTTTTTTGATGAATACCATGAGAACTTACTTCCATAAAGCAATATTCTACACCGGCATCGTTCATTAACTGTAAATGCTTGTTGATTACCAATGCATCTGGAGTGGTATGTTTAGTGGGATAAACCGTTTCATCTACCATAATTTTAATGGTGGATAACAAACCTACCTTATACCCTGCTTTCTTGAACAATTGATATAACAAGCTAGATACCGTAGTCTTGCCATTAGTACCCGTAACACCTACCAATTTTAAATTCTTAGACGGTGTACCATAGTAGTTAGAAGCCATCAATGCCAAAGCCTGGTTACCACTTTCTACCTGTACATAAGTAACATCATCTATCATTTCCACAGGCAACTCCTCACAAACAATTGCCCTTGCACCAGCTTTTACTACTGCATCAATATATTTATGACCATCTGTTAAGGTGCCTTTTATTGCAACGAAGGCATCAGATTTTTGAACTTCACGAGAATCAAAACGAACCGATGCTATATCACAAGAAGTAGTACCGCTAACAGCAGTAATACGAACTCCATATAATATGTCCTTTAATTGCATCATATTAATTCCAATACTATTTTCTTCACTGATTTTAAATCTGTGCCTTTGGTGATAGATTGATTTTTCACCTTTCCGTTTCCTTTTACCTCTACCTCTATCCCTAGATTCTCTAAAATGGCAACAGCATCCATACCGCACATACCCTTTACATTTGGTACAGCAGCATATTTTGCCTGTGCTACCTTATAATAATCTTGGTGAGAATCTTCAATTTTTGCGATCAACACATCCTTTACATCAACTTCGCTGGTCAATGGAGATGTTGCATATACTTTCTGTGCAACCGATTTAAATACAGGACCAGAAACATCCGCACCATAATACCCAACACTTTTGTCCGGCTTATGAATGACTACGATACAGGAATACTTTGGGTCATCTGCCGGAAAATACCCAGCGAACGAAGAAATATATTCATACTTAGATTTGTCCTTAGACACATAGTTGGTCTGTGTAGTACCCGTCTTTCCTGCCATAGAAAAATTTCTGGAGTACATACGGTGACCCGTGCCATGCTCTTTCTCCACTACATTTTTCAATATCTGCTGTACCTTCTTTACCGTAGCTTGTGAACAAATTTCTGGGTTCAACACTTTTTTATCGAACTTCTCAATGGTCTTGTTCCACTCTTTTACCTCTTTCAACAAACGTGGTTTTACCATTTCACCATTATTTGCAATGGCGTTGTAAAACGCCAATGTTTGCAACGGCGTCATTGAAACTTCATACCCATAGGCCATTTGCGCCAACGAAAGCCCTGACCAACCTTTATCACCGGGGTAACGTAACACAGGTTTACCTTCACCGACTACAGGCAGACCTAATTCTTTATGGATACCCATACTCATTAGCCTGTTCACATATTTTTCCGGATCGTTTTTATACCCTTCGTGAATCATTTTTGCAAAAGCCACATTTGACGAAACTTCAAAAGCTTCGGACATGCTGATTTTACCATGACCACCACGCTTGGTATCACGTATGGTATGTCTATACAATTTCCAAGCTCCTTTTTCGGTATCTATTACAGAACTGGTATCAATTACCTTATCTTCCAAAGCCGCCACCAAATTCACCAACTTAAATGTAGAACCCGGCTCGTGAGATTCACCAATAGCATAGTTTAAACGCTCATAATATTTACCTTCAGATGTCTGCCCTAAATTTGAAATTGCCTTTACCTCTCCGGTTTTCACTTCCATTACGATTACCGTACCGTGGTCCGCTTGATATTTCTCTAACTGACCCAATAGTGCATGGTGCGCTATATCCTGAATATTAATATCTATAGTAGAATACACATCATATCCATCTTTTGGCTCAACAATATTATCGTTACCTATAGGCTTCCATTGACCCTTTGCTATCTTTTGCTTTAGACGCTTTCCAGAAATTCCCCTTAAATATTCACCAAAGGCACCTTCCATACCTACACGGGTGTAATATCCGTTTTCATCTACACGCTCATACCCTACACTACGCTCGGCAATTTTACCTAACGGATGCTCTCTTTTTGTTTTCTGCTCAATAATAAGCCCGCCCTTGAACGCCCCTTTGTTGAATAGCGGAAATTGCTTTACCGCCATGTATTCAGAATAATCCAGATTACGCACTATTAATGCATACCTATTTTTATTCTCTCTTGCCTTTCTTAAAAGTTGCTGATAGTGCGAGGATGTTTTACCAAATTGCTTTGCCAGGGCATCTGCCAACGGCTTTACATTTTGCCTAAAATCTTCATTGCTTACCGTAACCGCATCAAAACGGATGGTGTATTTAGAAACCGACGTTGCCAACAGACTTCCGTCATCAGAATACAAATTACCCCTATTTGGCTCAATGGTAAACATACGTTCTGTACGTGTGTCTGCCAAAGCCTGGTATTTTTCCCCGTCCACTATTTGTATAGAGACCAGCTTGAACAACACGGCACCCGCAAAGAGCACCATGAAACCGGCCACTATGTAGAGTCTTTTTAATATGCTTTTATCCGTTGCCGCCATTACTCTTCAACGTTTAAAGATTTCACCTTAATTTTCTGCGGGGGATTCTCCGAAGGAAACAATCCCTTCTCCGATATTTTACCGGTAATGCTCGATTCTAATTTTAACTGCTGCACATCTGATCGCATATCCACAAACTCGTTACGCAATTCTTTTACCTCTTCATTTAATAGAGCAATGCGGTGCACTTTTTGATCGGCGCTATGTGAACTACTGATCATTACCGTTGCCAAAAAAGAAATGAAAATAATGAACAGCCAATTTTTAGGGGCGTCTCCGCTCACCAAAAATTTACCCTTCAAAAGGTCAAATACACCCGTTTTCACTTTATTTTTCGCCATTACGCTCCGCTATTCTCAATTTTGCACTACGTGCCCTGTTATTCAACTTTATTTCTTCCTTCGTCGGTACTATTAAACCACCTACCTTTTTTAACGGTACATCTATATTGCCGTAAAAATCTTTCTCCGGCCCTCCTTCAAACTGGCCCGCTCTAATAAATCTTTTTACCAGCCTATCTTCCAAAGAGTGGTAACTAATTACACTTAGCCTCCCCTTTTCATTTAACAGACCAGGAGTCTGCTGTAAAAACTCTTTGATGACCGCTATCTCCTGATTCACCTCTATGCGAATGGCCTGATAGATCTGTGCCAATATTTTATGCTGCCTATGCTCTGGCAAAAACTGTTTTAACACTGTTTTAAGCGCATCGGTAGTTTGTATCTTCTCTTCTTCCCTATTGGCAACGATCACTTTTGCCATGGCGTTGGCGTTTCTGATATCGCCATACTCGAACAACACCTTACGCAAATCATCATATGAATAGGTATTGACCACCTCAAAAGCGGAAAGCGTATTACGCTTGCTCATTCGCATATCCAAATCTGCATCAAAACGGGTAGAGAACCCTCTTTCCGCTTGATCGAACTGATGCGATGATACTCCAAAATCGGCAAGTATACCATCTACCTTCTTTATGCCATAGAACTTTAAAAACTGGGTGATGTACCTAAAATTTTCCGCTATCAACGTAAATCTTGGATCGCCTAAAGCATTTGCCTGTGCATCTTCATCTTGATCAAAGGCATACAACCTGCCCTCTTTACCCAATCTTTTCAATATCTCTTTGGAATGACCACCACCACCAAACGTTACATCTATATATATACCGTCTTCTTTGATGTTCAAGCCATCTACCGTTTCTTTAAGCAATACAGGGTTATGATACATCTTCGCTTGGTTTTTCACCTAACATTACACGCTTTGCCAACTTCACCTTCTCTTCTTTTGTTGCGCTTATAGATTCATCATAAGCTTTCTTGTCCCAAATCTCCAATCTTTTCCCTATTGGCGCTATGACCACTTCTTTGGTTATACCCCCTAAAGAAATAATGTCCTTTGGTATCAACAACCTACCGGTAGCATCAACTTCTACCTGACGCAGACCTGCCGTATACATTCTTATAAATTGTAGGTTCTCTTCATCGAACCTGCTCTTTTCGTTCAATTCTGCCATTACCCTGTGCCACTCATATGCCGGGTACAACTCCAAACATTCGCTCAAATATGACTTCTTGATAAAAAACCCATCCTTTAGTATTGGTGCGACTTGATTGCGTAGCGCAACAGGGAGCATAATACGCCCCTTGGCATCTGCCTTGCAATTAAATGTCCCAAAGAAAAAGATGTCCAAAATGGTCTGGTTTTCTATTTATAACTCAAATATATAAATATTATTACCACATTTTACCACTAAAAACCACTTTGTTAATAAATTACCCCACTTTTGAGCACGTTTTTGCACTTCATCGATTTTTATGGCTTCATTTTACCACTTGGGCCTTAAATCCTGAAAAAGCGAAATCTTAATGATTCTTGTTAAAACCTTATCGAAAAGAGTTGTTTGCTATTCTCTGTAATTACCTATATTTGGACAATTACTGATGAGTAGTGCGCATGGAAAACGATTTGATCAACGACGGAGGATTTAAGTATATAGAAAAAGGAGAAGGCAAACCCATAATTATTCTTCATGGACTTATGGGCGGTTTAAGTAATTTTGAGGGTGTGAACACTTATTTTCCACCTAAGGGATACAAAGTTCTTATCCCTGAATTGCCTTTGTATTCTATGCCGATGTTAAAAACAACGGTTAAGAATTTTGCCAAATACCTTAAAAAGTTCATTGATTATAAAAATCTTGATGATGTTATTCTTTTAGGAAATTCACTTGGCGGCCATATTGGTCTTTTACACACCAAATTATACCCTGCCAAAATAAAAGCTTTGGTCATTACCGGAAGTTCCGGCCTTTATGAAAGTGCCATGGGCGATGGTTACCCTAAACGCGGCGACTATGAATTCATTAAAAAGAAGGCACAAGATGTATTCTACGACCCAGAGGTTGCTACCAAGGAAATTGTAGATGAAGTTTTTGCAACGGTGAACGACCGTGTAAAATTGGTAAAAACCTTGGCAATCGCTAAAAGTGCCATAAGACACAACATGGCGCAAGATTTACCGAAAATGAAAACCCCTACCTGTATTATTTGGGGAAAAAACGATACCGTTACCCCACCGGACGTGGCGGAACTGTTCGATGAGCTTTTACCAAATTCAGATCTATTTTGGATAGATAAATGCGGACATGCACCTATGATGGAACACCCAGACGAATTCAATACCATTCTTGATGACTGGTTGACGAAAAACAATTTCTAAACACCCTACGGATGAAAATAAAGTCGGCCGACTTTGTAATGAGCAACTCCGATGTTGCCAAATGCCCGAAAGAGCCTTTGCCAGAATACGCCTTTATTGGGCGATCCAACGTTGGCAAGTCTTCTTTGATCAATATGTTGACCGAGCGCAAAAGCTTGGCAAAAACATCTGGCAGACCTGGTAAAACCCAATTGATCAACCATTTTAAGATAAATGAAAATTGGTTCTTGGTAGATTTACCCGGTTATGGTTATGCCCGTGTATCCAAAAAAGATAAAAACACCTTTCAAAAATATATTACCAATTACTTTCTACAACGAGAGCAGCTTGTATGTTCTTTTGTACTGGTAGATATACGCCATGATCCACAACCTATAGATATGGAGTTCATGCAATGGATGGGTGAAAACGGAGTACCTTTTGCGATCATCTTTACCAAGGCAGATAAGCTAAAGCCAAAAGCGATCGAGCGACAAGTAAATCAGTACCTGAACAAACTTACCGCAGATATGTGGGAAGAAGCTCCGCCGCATTTTGTAAC
>JAHDDL010000053.1:18611-21152 GCA_020629415.1 Maribacter sp.
CAGTTGGCAGTATTCTTAACGCTGCGCGTTTTTTTGTATTAAGTAATGAGTACAAAGCTGTTCGTGTTGGTTCTTCGTACTTCGTACTCCGTATTGTTTACCTTATTCTATCCACTTCTTAATACTCTTTTTCTTAATACTCAGTACTCAGCACTCATTACTTACGACTTAATACTTTGTACTTAATACTTAGTACTTCTTTATCAACGTCATAACGAGCAAAGCGCGGCTATCTGTTTGTTTGGAACACGACACCCATCTCGTAAACGCATTGTCAGTTCGAGTGATTTTAGCTTGAGTGCAACGAAAGCCTAAAATTGTATCGAGAACCTTCGCGTGTTCCAAACCTGTTCTCGATACCCTCCTTGTCGGCGGGCAAGCAAATTTCTCTTACCTCGAAATCCACTAGAACTGACAGTGGCACAACCAACTACCGCTCACTATAACTGTCTACTGAAAACTGGCACTGCTTACTGTTACTGACCACTGAAACCCTAATGTCATCCTGAGCCTGCCTGCCGAAGGATGGCGAAGTCGAAGGGACTGGACCACGCAAACTCACCTCACAACCCAAAAATCACTTCGGCTACGCTCAGTGACCGAGTAAGCTCAACGACCGAATGAGACCAACAACTTACAACCAAAAACCAAGCGAAGCGATCAACACTGCCTACTGAAAACTGTTACTGAATACTGCCAACTGAACTAATAAGCTCCTCTACCGTCTCCATAGCGTTCAACTTCTTGGCAGACACCAACACCTCTAGTTCATGATCCGTTTCTACCAATATAATAGGATAAGTATACTTATGCCCAAATTTACTTTTATAGCGTTCTTGGAATTCATCTTTATGAAAGAACTCTAGCTCATAGCCCTCTACCAACAAACGTTTCCTAAACGTTTTCCATTGCTTTTTCTCTGTGAATTTCCCATGTGTCAATGAACACAGGTTGCAACTATAGGTTGTAGGGCTTACAATTTTATGGGCGAAGTCTAACATTTTACTTCCCGTATCACTATTGGCATTATAGATAAATAGAATTTTCTTTGACATGAACATTTGGTCGTAAAATTCCTCTAACCATACATAAATTTTAACCGATTATGGTTTCCCGTAAAGGAGTGCGAAATAGTTGTTGTAGGTTTATTCTTTAATTATATTTTAGTAATTTTCTGACTTAAAAAATAAAACCAATTTTCATTATACTATCTAATCAACACTATGAAGAAACATCAAATCTCTTTATTATCAATTTTCCTTTTAATTTGTCTTTCTGCATGTAATAATGATGACACAAATAATAATTTAGAGCCAGGGCAATTATCATACCTAATCTATTTTGAAAACGCTGAAGATTTCGATTTTGATTCAGGTGCTTCCACATTAAAAGGAACGGCTTATCCAGAAGGCAATACGTTAATATACCATAGTGGCACTAATTTAATAGAATATTCAAATAATTTTGAAGCACCTATGGAATCGATTATTAGTAATAATATTCTAGCATTTGATGAAGTAGAAAAATTAGCTATTAATTTTGAACTCATGCCAAAAAATGTAGATGAAATTAATTCAATTGATTTTTCTATAGTAGTTTTTTATAATAATGAAGAAGATCCTATTTATTTTAACAATGTTAGCTACGAAAATATAGCCGGTAGTTTTGCTTATGCATTTACCTACTCGCTAGATAAGGGAGTGGAGTTGGAATCAAGGACCAATTAGTTTTAAAAAAAATAATTTAAAATAGACATTATACCACATACACTATGCATTTCAAAATTAAACTTTTCTTATCAACATGCTTTTTGTTAATTGCCCTATCTTGTTCTAAAGAATCAAATAGTAGCGATGTATCAAATGACAGTGGAGTTAAAAGATTTGATATCACTATAACACAAGGATTAGAACAATTTGACATAGTTTTAAGTTCAAGTGCCTTAGACACAAAAATTATTGACTTAGAAACTGGAAAATTAATACCGGATAGTGAAGCTATAGGTGATTTGATTCAAGTCATTACCGACTCTCGTGCATTTTACAGCTTAGAATCAGAAAAAACCACCATTAATATGAGTATAGGCATCAATTTTTTAGAAAAAGAGGTGTCTTTAGGAAAACCTATAGCCTTTGATATTACATGTTACAACAACGATAAATTACAAGATAGCTATCAATATCAGGGTACAGCTATTGCATTGGCTCAATTCTTTTTTGCATATACTGATGGTATAGGTTTTCAAATAATTTCAGAGCCAAAAAATTAAATAAAACAATCTTATATCCTTTATAATCGCAATTTTTCACATCAACTTTTGGTCGTAAAATTCCTCTAACCATACATAAATATTGACCGATTATGGTTTCCCGTTATAGAGTGTAAATTCTTAATTGTAGGTTTATTCTTTACTGGTATATTTAAAACTTCTATTACACATATTCCTAAATATAACGGAATATATGTAATTGTATACATATACATTAGTTGGCAATAATTATGAAAAACAAGTTCGAATATTTCATTTTTGGAATAATTATG
>JAHDDL010000015.1:0-70763 GCA_020629415.1 Maribacter sp.
ACAATGCCCCAAGGGACACTGTTCATAGCTCTGTCGTTATCTGCAAGCTCAAAAAAACCACCAGTAAACATGATTAAAGTTTATTTTGACTGGAATGTCCTCTCACAAATAAAAAATGGAGCACATTCGGAGTTGAAAGAAATCCTTTTAAATAATCACAATTTATTTGTTATTTTTTCTAGTTCTCATATAACTGATATATCTGCTAGTTTGAGTGAAAATCAAAAACAACAGGAACTGATTAACTCGGACTTAGAGTTTATTTCAGAACTAACAGAGAACTATTGTTTATATAACAATGGAAAGGGAATTGTTTGTGAACAGTATCCACCTAA
The DNA here is from genome assembly GCA_020629415.1 of Maribacter sp. GTDB lineage: Bacteria > Bacteroidota > Bacteroidia > Flavobacteriales > Flavobacteriaceae > Maribacter > Maribacter huludaoensis. The sequence continues at coordinate 336 of JAHDDL010000015.1, forward strand.
AGAGTTATTTGAGCAGACAATTGAAAGTAAAGACTCATTTAAAGATTTAAGTATTGAAGGATTAATGAAGACCTTCGAAGATGATGAAAAAACGAACAAGATAGTTAAACCATTGTTTGATTTACTTAAAAATCTACCATTAGATGATTCACTTAAAGAAGCTTTCAAAAACCCGGAAAGCGCAGCAATAATTGAAAATATATTCCCTGGTTTAAAAGATAATCCTACAATGGGTGGGTTTTTCGAAAGTTTTTCTCAAATGAATATAAATCTTAATGAAAATGATGGCTACAAGGAGTTAAGACAAACAATACAAAATGGTATGGGTATTAATAGGGATAAGATTTTTAATACTGAAAATCCATTTGATTTAATTGACAAAAGTTACGATAAACTTGGTATTACCGTTGACCAGTTCAAAAACAATGGCAAGTATGCCCCGAAATGGTTTAATGACATATCTAATGAATATCTAAAATTAGATATGCACGGTTATCAAGAAGATAAAGTAAACATTAAAAAAGGTAGAAAAGAAACTTTCAAGAATACAACAGAAGACGCGTTCCACGCAGCATATGCGTCAACCTGCAATTTCTATGTTATTAATGATAAAAGGTCTTACAAGAAAACACTTAAAGTTTTTGAAAAATTAGATATAAATACTAGAGTTCAAAAACCTGAAGAATTTTTAGAATTTTATAAAAATTTCTTAGGCAATAAAGACCCTCAAACTGATTTAAACATTTTTCAAAACCGTTTGGAATCCAATGATTTTTATGAATCCGAAATTGATACAGGAAAATACAGAACATTTTACTTTCCATATTTCTTGTTTGGCTTTTTCAATAAATTAGCTACTTTCCATCCTTTCGACGAGAATGAAGAATGGTCTGTTTTTTTAAGTCAAGACAAGCCAACTAATTGGTTTATAATAGATAAAGAAATAAGAGAATTAGTAAACCGCTTATTAGCAGCTTTCGGTCCTGATATAAATGCCGACGGACCTTTTAAAATGAGCGAATTTGATGATGGAAAGTGGCATGGAAGAAGATGGAAAATAGGCAAATTTACTTTAAGACTAATTGCCGTCAATAATTACGTGCAATTATATTGGGATTTAGAAGCGGAAAAGCCAGCAGATAACAATACCTAAACGTAATGCGGACTTTAGGGCTAAACCAAAAGGTCTGCGTATATTTATGAAGTCGCTAAATCTTTGGGATTTAGCTTTGGACAAAAAAAATAAAACCAAACAATAAGCTTTAGCTTCATGTGCAGACCTGGTTGCCGACAGACAGGCGGAAACGAAAAGTTTGATTGCCTCAGCACTACGCTTAGAAGAGCGGTTGTGTGTCATTATAACTGAACAAACATCAAAATGAAATTAAGAGATAATAATCCAGTTTTAATCCTTGTGGATGTTCAAAAAGCTTTTTTGGAAGAAGATTATTGGGGAGGAAATAGAAATAATAAAAACGCTGAAATCATTTGCGGAGAAATACTAGGGAAATGGCGTGAATTAAATTTGCCTATATTTCATATTAGGCACAGCTCTACAAATCCACAATCGAAACTCAATGAACAAAATAAAGGATTTGAATTTAACGAAAATGTTCTACCTGAGAAAAATGAACCTGTAATAACGAAAAGTGTAAATAGTGCTTTTATAGGAACCAATTTAAAGGAGCAATTGGACGGATTAGGAATTAAAACCGTGGTAATAGTCGGAATTACTACAAATCACTGTGTATCTACCACGACACGAATGGCAGGTAACTTTGGCTATGAGACTTATTTAATTTCCGACGCAACAGCTACTTTTGACAGAATTGGAATTAACGGAGAAAAATACAGCTCTGAAATAATACATTTAACAACCCTTGCAAATTTGAGTGAGGAATTTGCAACTGTTTGGGATTCTGAAAAACTATTGAATGAAATATAAAAACTATAGATTGCTTCACTATTTCTTAACGAGTTATAAATACAAAAATCAGGAGTATTTACCTTAGTATTTAAAATAATTCACGGTCCCATTAAAAAGCAGCTTTAGTATTATATATAATATCCTATTTATTTAATATGAATACTATGAAAAAGTAATTTTAAATCACTAAATTACAGTAGTTTAGAACAAAGCATGTTTATTAATATTAGATGAAGTAAAAAAGTTCCCATAGTATTTGTAACTAACTATATTATTCCCCCATTTGTGGCAAGAGACCAATTGAGTAGAATAATAACCAATAAATACATAAATTATGAGAACTATTAAAATGATTATGCTTTTTACGCTTGCCGTGCTGTTCACTCCGCAAATTAGCACTGCACAAGAAATTTCAGCTACTATGGACTTTGAGAACGCTGAAGCCAATGTAACTACCGTGTCAAATTATGTAAATGCAGTACAGAATGGAGATGTGCAAACTATGGTGGCGCAATTAGCGGACGATGCCAAAATTTATGGCCTCTCTGGGAGTTTTGCTCAAGAAATGAATCCCGCTCAGTTAGCTGAATATTATAAGGAGAGCTTTGAAACCACTAAACATTCAATTGACGAAAACACGTCTTATGCCCCCATAAAAGTAACTGGAGGAATCAATGAGGGCGAATGGGTAATGGTTTGGACAACCGATACCATATCCAATAAAAAAACCGGGCAAAAGATAATGATACCAGCGCAGGTAACCTGCTTTTTAAAAGATGGGAAAATTACGATGATGGCGCATTACTATGATCAATTGAATGTCATGACATCAATGGGGTACACCCTACAACCGCCATCACAAGAATAAGAACTCCCTTTATTAATGTTTAAACCCAGAAGCTTCTTCTGGGTTTTTCATTTGTAATGTACTCATCTAACATTACTTTGTTGAATGAAAAGTACAACGAAATACCCCTTACAGACCCTATTTAAATCTTACCTTTTATACCCACTTATGCATACTTTTTAAAGGAAATTTAGGAGCTATTTTAAATCAAAACTTTATTTTTAAATGATAATTCACAAAAGAATTATTTAATGAAAATGCGAATGGACTTAAACTTTACTGAAATACTTTGTTCATAAACGAGAACAACTGTTCTATACTTTAGTTCATTCCATGACAGCAATTAAAAAGTGTAAACAACAAAATGAAAATTAGAGAAGTACAAAAAAACGATTTTACCATTTCAACGGATAAGAACAAGCTAGATGTTGAAAATATTCACAAATTTCTTTCAAACGAAACCGACTGGGCAAATGGAATTCCTATCCATACGTTGAAAACATCCATTGAAAACTCTTTAAATTTTGGGGTGTACTACAAAAACAGGCAAATTGGTTTTGCAAGAATAATCAGTGACTTTTCTACCATTGCCTATTTAGGTGATGTTTATATTTTAAAGGAATTTAGGGGAAAGGGATTAAGTAAATGGTTGATGAACGAAATAACGGAACATCCTAACCTTCAAGGATTAAGACGCTGGATTTTATTAACTGACACGGCTGAGTGGCTTTATGAAAAATTTGGTTTTACAGAATTACCAAATCCTAAATTGTATATGGAGAAGCATAATCCAAATGTATATAAGTAAAAACGAAAGGTTCTTTACTTCCGTATGATGCTTATCCAAGCTATTATCTGTATTTAAAAAATGAAATTATGGACGTATTTAAACTAGTAATAGAATGGGCAAAAGCCGAAGTATTCTCAACACGTTTCTTTATTTTCTTTGCAATTGGCTTTTTTATAGCAAGTGTAGGATTTTGGCAATTGGGAAAAACAGACTTAGCAAAGGCATATATCATTCCAACGCTAGTAGTAGGTATCTTACTCTTAATAATTGGTAGCGGCACTAACTACGCCAATAATAAAAGAATTAAACAATTTGAAAAGGATTTTTATACCGACGAAACTGCCTTTTATCAGTCCGAAATTGAACGTTCTGAATCCACTATTAAGCAAATTGGACTACGATGGTATCCGTTGTAATTGTCAACATCATTATTTTACCTAATCCACCACAAAATGAAAAATTTATTCACTCTTCAAAATTTAAAATTCATATTAGGTTTCGCGACCGCATTTATTATTTATGATGCCTTTGCAAAAGATGAGATTGACTGGGTAAAAGCAATTGTTGTGGCCATTTTGTCTGTGGTTATAATTTATTGAGTTAAGCACGTAATAGATTACATCTTTAGAATTTGTACTAGTTTCTTTTCTTACAATTAAATAATAGGGATTTAATGTTAGGTTAAAACGTTGGTATCTAAATTGTTCTAATTTTAATTAGTTTGCAATATCATCGTTATAATGAAGATTTTAAATTTTTCGCTACCGTATAGTACAAAGATTTTAGGCTTGATACTTTTAATAATAGTATGCATTTCATGTTCAGAAAAAAATAATGACGATATCTTCGAAGCTGATGATAATGAACAAATAGACAATGATAAACTCATAGTTTCCGGTAAGCCAGAAAATAATGATTTTATAGTAACCGCATCTTATGAGAGTCTGTTCACCGTAGATGCTAAAACAGGGAAAGAAACACTTGTATATACATTTTCCGATCAAACAGATGTGGAAAAACTTGCAGATTATGATGAAGGCAACCTATTTGTTACTACCGATGATAATAGTGTAAACGCAATAAATCTTGCCAACAAAAATCTACTGTGGAGTACTCCAATGCTAAATTATGATACGAGTAGTTATGGGATAACGCCACCTGCCTGTGTAGATGGCATATGCTATGCATCGGGTACTTATGGAGTTGTTGTAGCTTTAGATCAAAATACTGGAGAACTTTTATGGTATTATTCAACGGATCCAGATGGGGATTTGGATGATGCTTTAAACGAGAATAGAACACCTGTAGTTCATGACGGTAGGGTATTTGTAATGTCTGAAGAAAGCTTTTATGGGTATTTCCCTACCTATCTGCATATTTTAGATAAAGAAACTGGGCAATTATTACAAAAGATTGAATTTCCAGAAGACATAGAAGTTATCAATGAACCGTTGATAGTAAATAACATCCTTTACATATCAGCTAAAAATCTATATGCTATAGATTTACAAAGCCTAGAAGTTATATGGATTTTTGAAGCTGAAAAACTAGGCGATATAAATATTTTAAACAATAGTTTGGTGGTACAAGGGGAGCCAACGAGGGATACGGTTTATTCTTCACTTTTCTGTCTTGATTCACAGACAGGTGAATTACAATGGGAAATTGAAACTGGTTTTAAGGCCACATGGTCACCAATTATTGTGGAGAATGTTGTTTATGGGCTTTATGATCAGGGTAATAGTTTAACTTTTAATGATTTAAGACCATATGCAGTTTCTTTGAGCAATGGAGAACAACTTTGGTTTAGGGATGATATCTCCGTTGATAACAGTCCCGTTTACGCAAATGGACAATTGTTTTATCATGGGCATGCCATTAATTATACTGATGAAACTAAAGATAATTCAGGTATAATGGCATTGAACGCGAATAATGGGAATATAGATTGGTTAAATCCTGCTTTTAGGTTTGGTACATCAATGGCTCCATTAGTAGTAGGTCAAAACGGTGTATTTGGTCCATCTTATTATAGAGGAGGAAATTGAACATGCACCTATTCTAGTCTTCCGGTACTTGTCTTGACGCAATGGTAGATGAATATTTTCTAAAAGCATTGTTCTAATTGATAGGCTTAAAAAATAGGATTAAATTTGCTTCGACCTTAGGCTAGAAAATTCTTCTTACTCCTATACCGGTCACTAGTTAAAGCAAACATTCAATTCAATTCATTTTATACCAAGTCTAAAACAACCTCATGATTACATTTATTACGGCACTGGTTTTATTGGTATTGGGGTATATGTTCTACGGTAAGTTCGTGGATAAAACCTTTCAACCCATTGAAACTAAAGATACTCCTGCACACACTATGGAAGATGGGGTAGACTTTGTGCCCATGAACAGTAATAGAAATGCATTTATTCAAATTTTGAATATTGCAGGGGTAGGTCCTATTTTTGGTCCCATATTGGGTGCTTTGTACGGTCCCATAGCCTTTATTTGGATCGTGCTTGGATCTATCTTTGCAGGTGCCGTTCATGATTACCTAACCGGTATGATTTCCTTACGTTTTGGCGGTGCACACTTGCCGGCATTGGCATCGCGGTTTTTAGGCAAATCATTTAGTCACGTGGTTAATTTCTTTGCCCTATTACTTTTAATATTGGTGGGAACCGTTTTTGTAACCGCACCCGCAAATATGATCAATGATGTTATTGGTACGGAAACTAATTATTTGACCATAGTTCTTTTTGCCATATTCTTTTATTACATAATCGCAACCTTATTGCCCATAGATAAGATCATAGGTAAAATTTATCCTGTACTTGGTTTGTTGCTCATATTAAGTGCCATTGGTATTTGCATAGGTATGTTCGTTATTGGAAATCCTATTCCAGAGCTTACGTTTCAAAATATGCATCCGCAGAACATTCCTTATTTTCCGGTTATTTTCTTAACAATATCCTGTGGTGCATTATCGGGTTTTCATGCCACGCAATCGCCCATTATTTCGCGCACCATCAATAATGAGAAAGACGGAAGAAAAGTATTTTATGGCATGATGATTCTTGAGGCTGCCATTGCCATGGTATGGGCAGCGGCATCCATGAGTATTTTAGATGGAGATCAGTTAAATGAGCTTTTGCAAAACGGAGGGCCTACTGCCGTGGTAAACAAAATCGCCATTTTTTCATTAGGAAGCATTGGCGGTACCATTGCTGTATTGGGTGTTATTGTGCTACCCATAACATCAGGAGATACTTCTTTTAGGGCTGCACGTATGATTATTGCCGATTATTTGAAGATAGACCAAAAAGTATTGAAGAATCGGTTTATGGTGGCTATTCCGTTGTTTATCATCTCTTTTATTTTAACCAACATGGATTTTCAGTTATTGTGGAGGTATTTTTCATGGGCAAACCAAGTTACGGCTGCCATTGCCCTGTGGATCGGAGCAGTTTACTTGTATCAAAATAAAACGTATTATTTTATTGCCTTGCTGCCCGCATTTTTTATTACCAGTGTTGTGGGGTCTTACATATTCTATGACCCCAATGTTGGGTTGGGATTGGATATCGTACTATCCAATTGTATAGGTATCGGAATTTCTATTTTGCTGACGGTGTTGTTTTTTATGAAATTGAAAGATAGAAATAGTACTTTATGAGCAAATAGAAATTTACTGACAACCAAAGCTTATAATATGAATAAAACTATCATAGAATTTTTTAAAGAGATAATTACCATTATAGTCGGTATTTTAATTGCTCTCTATATCAATAATTGGAAAGAAGATCGAAAAGATGCAAAGTATATAGATCGGATATTTATATCAATGAATAAAGAGTTGAGAGAAACCAATGACGATATAGATGAAAAATTAATTAAGCAAAGAACTTTAATCGATTCTCTGAATTTTTATATGAAAGATGATGAGTTATCGTTAAGCAAGGTAATAGAAAAGTCAGAAGGTATTTTTGTTCCACTAATTAAACTTAATTCTTGGAAAGCTATTTCTAATTCTAAAATTGAATTGATAGAATATGATAAAATATCTGTCTTGTCAGATATTGAGGAACAAAAGGAACTTTTGAAAATGAAAGCGGATAAACTTATAGATTTTATATACGTGAATTATAAAGAGACCGGAGAAATTAAAAAGGAGTTTTTAAAAGTATACATGTTAGAGATTATAAGTACTGAAATCGATCTTCAAAAAGACATTCAAAAAATAATTGTTGAATAGAACTTAAAATCACATCCTTAAAACATTAGAACTAAAGAATAAAATTGATTAAAATACTAAAAAAGCTATCCTGGTTCATTCTTTATCTACTGTTCAATGCGTTTCTGTTTATAAATGAATTAAAAGTATGGTTTAAAAGAGATACTTCTGGCTACAGCGGCGGCAGTGGTCTTGAGACTGTAGAAGATATTTTAGAAGCCATTAGTGCCATGTTCAATATCTTGGAAAGTATTGCCATGATCGGTTATTTTTATGTAACCGTAGCTTTGGCTATTTTAGCCTTAGTACTATTTATACCGGTGCAGGTGTATTATATAAAACCGAAATTTACAAACCGCAGTAAGAAATTTTGGTATGGTTTATTGGCTTCTTTTGCGGTAGTGCTAGTATTGAAATTACTGCTATATGCTTGGGTTTTTGTAGACGAAAACTACCTGTAAAACCTAGCCAGCTGGATAAATATAGACTGGCTGCACTCATGTAAGGATCCCATTTGTCCAATGCTATAATAAACACATGGAAAGCCTACTGGTCCATTGGAAAGAAATAGAAACAGGAAATAGTGCTTTTTAAGTACTTAGAAAAAATTACGGATAATAAACATTAAAATCATGGGAAAGCAATTACAATCCATTACACCCCAATTACAGGAATTTATAGAAAAGCAGAACATATTTTTTGTGGGTACTGCGGCTGCAGAGGGCAAGGTAAATGTCTCGCCAAAGGGAACGGACTCCTTTCGGGTCATTAACAAGAATAAAATTGTTTGGTTAAATCTGACGGGTAGTGGTAACGAAACGGCTGCACACCTCATCAAAAATAATAGAATGACCATTATGTTCTGCGCCTTTGAGGGCAAACCAATAATTTTGAGATTGTACGGTGTAGCTAAAATATACCATAGAAGAGATCAAGAATTTTCAAAGTACATAAACCTTTTTCCTGAAAATACAGGGTCCCGGCAAATTATAGAAATGCAAGTGGACTTGGTACAGACCTCGTGCGGATTCGCGGTTCCGTTCATGGATTTTAAAGAAGAGCGAACTACCTTGAACGATTGGTCTAAAAAGCAAGGTGAGGAAAAGATCAAAGAATATTGGAAAAATAAGAATACCAAAAGTATAGATGGTTTTGAAACCCATATTTTAGGAAACTAACAGATAAAATAAACAATATATTGAAGCAATCCATAGCACGTATAGCACTGGTCGTTGATGATTACGATAAAGCCATTGAATTTTATACTAAAAAATTAGACTTCCTACTGGTGGAAGATACCCCGTTAGAAGGGGATAAACGTTGGGTCACAGTTACGCCACCAGGGGATGGACAATGCACTTTGGTTTTAGCAAAGGCGGACAATGAAGCGCAGGAATCAAGGGTAGGAAACCAAACAGGCGGACGGGTATTTCTATTTTTGTATACAGATGATTTTTGGCGAGATTACTATGCCATGGTAGAAAGAGGCGTAAAGTTTACTAGAGAGCCAGAAAAGATGCCGTATGGTATGGTAGCCGTATTCAAAGACCTATATGGCAACCTATGGGATTTATTGGAACCTGCGTCTTAATTATAGGTCCATTTTAAACCAAAGAAGATAGTGCTGAAGTTTTTAAAAAATATGTTCAAGTTAAACGGGCTCACCGGTTTTACCATTTCCAGAAATGCTATAACCTTCAAAAGGCTGCTCTGTGGTATTGGAACATCTAGCATAGGAGAGAATAGTATTGAAATTACGGATTACCCTATTGAACCTTCGGTCGTTTATCCTTCAGCAAGCATAGTAGCCCATGAAATTGATGCTATTTCCTTAGAGTTTGGTGTGTGTAAAGTATATGTAAAAGATGATATTGTTCTTGTGTCCGCTGAAAAGAAGAAGGAGCTAGCGCATTTCGCCAAAGTTCATAATTTAAAATTGATACCCTATAGTTGGAATTGGGATTGGCTTCTAGAACCATACTTGGATACGGAATTTACCAAAGAGAACGAGCAACGGGTGTTGAAGAGACTTCTGGAAAACGGTTTTACCGCTAATGAAATCGATGCCATAAGAGCCGAAGTGAAAAAACAAATGTATGCCTATAATTTTGATACCATGCTTTGGGATTGGTGTAGTCTAAGCCTATCTGATGTTTTGAGCGCCATGCGTGCAAAATATAATAAAGTCCAATTTCGTGACTTTTATAGTCGCGCTTTAGAAATTGAAAAACGTTCCCCCACAAATACAAAGTGATCGTACTATCTTTAAAGTAAATAAGGGGCAAAAAAATAGCAAAAATCTAAGTAGACTTTTGCCATTTTATTTAGGTAAAACAATGTGCTATTGTAAGGTAGACTTAAGCATCCAGATTAGTTTTTCTTGTCCGGATATTAAATCGCTAACCAGCGTAGCGGTACCTTCATCATTGTTGTCAGATGATAATTCCAAAATTTCTCGCTCTTGAATCAATAACTCGTTCAAGTTATCTATCAATAAGGAAATACCCGTTGCGCCGTCAGACACTTCTTTGATGATTCTAATAGTCTTGTTGTCCAAGTAATCTTCAAACGTATGTAAAGGTTGTTGATCTAGGGTTAAAATACGTTCAGCGATTTCATCAACGGTTTCAGTAGCTTCGGTGTATAACTCTTCAAATTTTTCATGTAGAAGAAAGAAATTGCTTCCTTTTACATTCCAATGCATACCTCTCAAATTCATGTAATGAACTTGATAGTTAGCTAAAAGAAGGTTTAATTTATCACTAATCTCTATTTTGTAATCTTGGTCTATTCCCACGTTTTTATGTAAAGTTTCCATATGTATGTTGTTTTAATTTCTTAATGTAAAATTACGGATAAAGCCCCTGTTTATAGGTAACTAAAGTTACATAACCCATACAGTTTTCTTATACCGTTATCATTTTTTATGAGTGATAAAAGTTGTCTTTTTAAGCAATTGTAGTTGACCAAATAGATTCGTAAATTAGAAAGGTTAAAACAGATAACGAACCGCCATGCAAATACCCGAAATACCTAATTTAATACACTATGCCATTCCGTTTTTTACGGTCACGGTAATTTTAGAAGTAATACTGTCGGTAAAGATCAAGCTTCATGATTATGAGTTTAAAGATGCGGGTACTTCAATTGTAATGGGTTTGGGTAATGTGGCAATAGGTTTGGTTACTAAAGGCATTGCATTAGGGTTCTTTTATTTGCTGTATAATTTCTATCATGTTTTTGAAATTCCGTTTGCGTGGTGGTCTTGGTTAATACTTTTATTTGCCGAAGACCTTTGCTATTATTGGTTTCATAGAACCAGTCATGTAAGTCGGTTTTTCTGGGCTAGCCATGTGGTGCACCATTCCTCTAAAAATTACAATCTAAGCACGGCTTTAAGACAATCTTGGTCTGGCGGATTTTACACTTTCATTTTTTGGACTCCGCTCATACTCATCGGTTTTCATCCGGTGATGGTTTTGGTACAGATGTCCGTCAGTCTTATTTATCAATATTGGATTCATACCGAGTATATTACCAAACTGCCTAAATGGTTTGAAGCTGTTTTTAATACGCCCAGTCACCACAGGGTACACCATGCCACCAATCCGCAATATTTAGATAGAAACCATGCCGGTATTTTTATTATTTGGGATAGATTGTTCGGCACCTTTGAACCCGAGGTAGAAAAACCGGTATACGGTTTGGTAACGAACATAAACACGTATAATCCCATAAAAATTGCTTTTGGAGAGTGGTACAAAATGTTGACCGATTTCTTTACTTCAAAAACCTCATTGGTAAATAGGTTCAAATACTTGACAAAACCACCCGGATGGAAACATGACGGCACCAGTATTCTTTCTACAGATTTGCGGAGGGATTGGGAAGAAAGTAAGAATGCGGAATTGTAATTGCTGTAACAATACCGAATGATTATCGTCATATAAACAACTGACCAATTCAATTTTCAATATGAGCAATAAGCTAGTAGCGTATATAGGAATTTTAGGAGTTAGTTTATTTGCGATTGCCGCTATTGTTGGTCCGTTGTTAATTGAAGATTATAGCATAGTAAGTCAGTACATTAGTGAATCTTTTGCATCTAATACTGAATATGGATTGTATTTGCAATACTTCGGCTATGTACCAAGCGGAATCTTAATTACTATTTTTTGCTTTAGTGCACCAAAGTATTTTCCAAGTTCAAAATTGATTTTAGCCGGATTCTTCGGATTGGCAATTTTCTATGGTATGGGGACCATTTTGGTAGGATTATTTCCGTGTGATGCAGGCTGCCCAACAGATGTAATGGACTCCAGCCTAGCGCAACTTATACATAATGCAGTGGCATCTTTAACGTATATATTTTTTCCTATTTGTTTGATGGCAATCGGTTTGGGTTTAAAGAAATCTGAGAACTACGGTCGCTTATCCCAAATAGCGAGTGTTATGGGAATCGTCAGCGGTATTTTCATATTCGCGCTATTCTCAAATCCAGAATCTGGCTATAGAGGTATTTTACAACGTATAATAGAAACCTGTTTCATCGTATTTATAGTTTCTAGTGCTTTGAGAATTACCAAGGATGTGGAAAAATAGTATTAAGTACTTAGTACAAAGTATCAAGTTCAAAGCAATTAGTATTAAGTACAACAATTAATAGTCTTGAAATAGCTGCGTTGCGCTCGTTATGGCGAACAACCAACAACGAAAAACGAAAAACGATTTTTGGTCACTGAGCGGAGCCGAAGTGAACGGACAACGAACAACTACTCCTTATAAACCACTCCATCTTTCATTACAAAAGATACATTTTTCATTACGGAGATATCCTTGGTAGGATTCCCTTCAACGGCAATGATATCGGCTAGAAAGCCTTTTTTTAAGTTTCCTAATTGGTTTAAGTGAAACATTTTGGCATTGTTAGAAGTGGCGGAAATTAAAACGTCTAAGGGTTTCATACCATAATCCACCATTAATTCCATCTCTCGATAATTTTCTCCATGGGGAAAAACACCTACATCGCCACCAAAAACAATTTGCACGCCAGAATCGAGCGCCATTTTAAACGATTTTCGTTTCTGTTGAATACGTTCCGGCTCAGGATCGGTACTTTTGTTCCAACCTCTATATTGTGTAATGGCATCACCTGCGGCAAGGGTAGGGCATAGGCCAACACCTTTTTCTTTCATCAATTCAAAAATTTCAGCTGTACCACCGTCGCCATGCTCAATGGTTTCCACACCACCAAGAATGGCTCTTTTCATACCTTCTGGGGTACTGGCGTGGGCAACCACATATTTGCCCGCTGTAGTAGCTGTGGCAACCATTGCATCGATTTCTTCCTGAAGAAATGTAGGTTTGGAATCGGCACCCGGTGTCCATCGGTAATCGGCATAAATTTTTATCAAATCTGCGCCGTTACCCATTTGCCTACGAACGGTGGTAATACAATTGTCAACACCACTTGTAGCTTCTGCACCCAAGGGTACCGTTACGCCATCATGAAAACCTTTTGGACCGTACGCGCCCGTAGCTACAATAGCAGGTCCTGCAACCAATAATCGCGGTCCGTCAATAATACCGTTTTCAATGGTTTTCTTTACGTATACATCTGTATAACCTGCACCTTCGGCCCCAAGGTCTCTCATGGTGGTTACACCTGCCATTAAAGAATTTTTTACATGTACCGTAGCCCTAACGGCACGTTCAACCGGAGACTCTTTGAGAACTTGGTCGTTCCAATCGGTTTCATTGTATGGGTGTAGTAAAATATGGGAATGCCCTTCAATAATACCGGGCATTAAAGTAGTTCCCTTTAATTCAATTTCAGTGGTATGGGCAGGTAGATCAATGCCAGATAATTTACCGGCATATGTTATTAGATTTTTCTCTACTAAAACCACCCAATTTTCATGCATTTCCGTACCATCAAATACGCGGTCTGGTTTTAAGAGTGTTTGTGAAAAACCAAGGTAGCAAGAGAATAGTAGGACGATAAAAAAGGATTTCATAACAATAGTGGGTTTAGTGAACAATAGCAGATGTTAGAAGGCTGTCCAGGTCTGATTTGGAATGATGATTTCCGTTGGATAGAACCATATAAATATCTTGTGTGTTTGTAATATTTTCTAACGGATTGCTGTTGAGTAAAACGATATCGGCAATTTTACCTTCGGTAATAGAACCATAGTCCGCATCTTGTTTTAAAAATAATGCTCCGTTATAGGCTGATGATTTCAGGGCATCTAGCGGAGAAATTCCTGTAGCAACCATAGCTTCCATTTCTTTATGTAATGATATGCCTGGGTAGGTATAGCTATTGTAGGCCCCACTATCTGATCCCGCCAGAAGTGCTACTCCGTTTTTATTCAAGTTAAAAGCCAGTTCGCCAAAGAATTGATCTAGGGCTTTTCGGTCGGCAACCTGTTTTGCAGAAGCATTTTTTACCCGGTCAATTCTGCCTTTATAAGTTTGTTGTATTCCAAGACCCATATATTTTAAGTAGTCATCATCAGCATGGTCAACTTCATCCAAATAACTAAGAACCCTACCAATGTGTAGTGTGGGAACAACAAATACATTGTTTCTTTTCAATTTGCCGAATGTTTTTAATGCGGTGGAGTCCGTATATGAAGACTGTAGTAGGGGCATAGCATCCCAAAATCCGATTTCCTTGTCTATCAGTTTTTGGGTAATTTCCTTTTCATTGCTGGAGCATCCTTTCATGATGTAATATAAATGCTCTACAGCATCTATACCTGCATTAATGGTAGCATCTAGTTCAACGGTAAAGGGCATATGTCCAGAAGTAATTAAGCCACGTTTTTCGCTTTCCTGAATCACCTTCAAATAATTTTCACCAGAAATTCGGCTATCGTAGATTTTTACAAAGTCAGACGGTATAGCTTGTAAAGAATCTAAGGCAGTGATAATATCTTCTTCGGTTTCAACTTCCAATGAACCTGCCCATGTACCGCCTGGTCCATCAATCTTTGGTCCCGATGTAAAAATGGTAGGTCCGACCAATTCATTGTTTTCAATAGCCTTACGCCATTTTAAAACCGATGAGGTTAGGTCTCCGCCAGCATCACGCACCGTGGTAATTCCGTTGGCCATAAAGAGTTTAAGAAAATTCTTATTGGTATCAATTAAAGAATCTCCACCCCTAAAATGGGTGTGATTATCCCAAAAACCAGGTATTATAAATTTATTTGTGGCATCTATAACCGTATTGGCCTTTAGATGACCAGCATCAATGTCTTTAGTAATTTTGGTAATCCTATTATTGGAAATTAAAATATGAGCCGTTGAGACCGATCCGTCTTCTAGATTGATGACAGCACCATTTTTGATCAAAGTGTCATAGCTAACCTCTTTCTCTTTATTACAGCTTACAATTGCCATGAGTAAACACAAGACAATAGCTCTCATCATTTTCAATACGCTCATCATATATATGCGGTTTTGCAACGGTAAGGTAAAAAGAATATGTGGTAAATTTTAGTTTACGCCTTATATCCTAGGGCATTTTAGACATTGGTAATGAATGTATAGTTGATTGATAAAATGATTGAAAAACTCGTGTTAATTTCATTTTTTCATAGCCTGCCAACCACCGCCATTTCTATATTTGATATTCTCATGGGCATGTTGTATTATTTCCTTAATACGTTTCGTCTTGGTTTCTTCTCGCTTAGCTTGGTTTAACCAATATAGG
Source organism: Maribacter sp. (assembly GCA_020629415.1). Lineage (GTDB taxonomy): Bacteria > Bacteroidota > Bacteroidia > Flavobacteriales > Flavobacteriaceae > Maribacter > Maribacter huludaoensis. The sequence goes on from JAHDDL010000015.1 coordinate 15,851, forward strand.
TAGCTTTTACGTTGGCTATGGGTAAAGTTCTTGAAGTTGGTATGTGCCTGGCTATTTTTTTCAAAAGCTATTTGTAATGCTTCTGGTATGACTCCGTTTTCAACATCATCTAAAGAAGTCCATGATCCGTTTTCTTTTGCAATTTTAATCGAAGCTAATCCTGCTTCATGCATTAAGCCATTGGATTTTAAATCTTTAATATGATTTTTATTGACCTTGCTCCAAACGCTTTTGGGTTTTCTTGGGCAGAAGTATTGTTTTCGCTTACCGTCACCCAAACTTTTTACCGTACTGTCAATCCATCCATAACATAAGGCTACACGCACAGCTTCTTCCCATCTCAAACTATCATTTTTATGAGCTACCGAGTAGAAAATGAGATGAACACCTGAATGGTTAGAATGGTTATTATGCAGCCAATTTCTAAATTCACTATCATTTTTAAAATATAACTCGGGTTTATTTGACATAACTATAGAAAAAGGGTCTTAATTTATCATAAATGTACAATGTTTAGCAGACAAAGTATTGGTTAATACAACAACGCTCCCTATTTTTATCAATTCTAAAAACAACTGAACAACAACAACTGATTACGTATGAAAAAAATCTTCAATGCGCTGCTTTTGGGCTTTGCGCTTATTATTGTCTCGTGTAGTGGCAATAAACGAGAAGGGGAACCAAAGGTTTTGGTATTCTCTAAAACGGTAGCCTTTAAGCATGCTTCGATACCCGCTGGTATTTCGGCCATTCAAAAATTAGGATTGGAAAATGGATTTGCTGTAGATACCACCAAAAATGCAGCTTTGTTTACTGATGAAAACCTTAAACAATATTCTGCCGTTATCTTCTTAAGTACAACGGGCAATGTATTGGACCAGTATCAAGAAGCCGCTTTTGAGCGCTATATTCAAGCCGGTGGAGGTTATGTGGGTATACATGCAGCAGCAGATACCGAGTATGATTGGGGTTGGTACAATGACTTGGCGGGAGCTCAGTTTTTAAGTCACCCAAAAGGAATGCCAACGGCAGATTTCATTATAAAGGACAAGAATTTTAAGGCTACCCAGTTTTTGACAGACTCCGTTTGGACAAGAACGGATGAATTGTATAATTACAAGAACATCAATCCAGATATTAACGTGTTAATGACCTTGGACGAATCTTCCTATGAAGGTGGCAAAAACGGGGATTTTCACCCAATTGCTTGGTACCATGATTTTGATGGTGGCCGTGCATTTTATACCGGTGGCGGTCATGCCGATGCCAGCTATTCAGAAGACCTGTTCTTAAAACACTTATTAGGTGGTATTCAGTATGCCATTGGCGGAAACTTGGTGTTGGATTATAGCAAGGCAACATCCCGAATACCACCGGATGCCGATCGTTTTACCAAAGTCACTTTAAGTGAGGGTATGTTCTTTGAACCTACGGAAATGACTATTCTACCTAACGGAGACGTACTTGTTGCGCAACGTAGGGGAGAAGTTATGCTTTATAGTACCGAAACAAATGCCCTTAGTGAAGTATTGAAGTTAGATGTATATAGCAAAACCTTAAATGCCAGCGGAGTAAATGCTGAAGAGGGGTTAATGGGATTGCAAAAAGATCCCGATTATGTAAATAATCATTGGATATATTTATACTATTCACCAACTGGAGATAAGTGGGTTAACCGATTGTCAAGAATGAAATTTACGGATGGTAAGTTTGATGTAGCATCTGAACAAGTAATAATGGATGTGGACAGCCAAAGAGAAATATGCTGCCATACCGGTGGTTCAATTGCATTTGGTCCTGATGGATTATTATATCTTTCCACCGGTGATAATTCTACACCGTTCAATGAGAAAGGGGTAAAATACGTAAACAATGGTTTTGCACCGTTGAACGATATACCGGGTCATGAGCAATATGATGCGCGTCGTTCTTCTGCAAATACAAATGATCTTCGTGGAAAAATCTTAAGGATAAAAGTTAAGGAAGACGGTACTTATGACATACCTGAAGGAAACTTATTTCCGGTAGGTACTGAAAAGACCAGACCAGAGATTTATACCATGGGCCATAGAAACCCATATAGAATATCGGTAGATATGAAAAAAGGATATCTCTATTGGGGCGATGTTGGTCCTGATGCAAGAGCTGATAGTTTAGGTAATAGAGGACCAAGGGGGTATGATGAAATGAACCAAGCTAAAAAAGCAGGTAATTTTGGTTGGCCGATGTTTATTGGTAACAACTTTGCCTATAATGCTTATGATTATGAAACAGGTAAGATAGGTGCAACATTTGATCCGGAAAAACCTATAAATAACTCGCGCAACAATACGGGGTTAACAGAATTACCACCGGCTATGCCTGCATATATATATTATCCGTATGTAGGATCACAAGATTTCCCTCAAACCGCAACGGGCGGTAGAAATGCAATGGCAGGCCCTACATATTATTCTGACATGTTTGATGGCGATGAAAAACTACCGAGCTATTATGATGGTAAGGTCATTATTTACGATTGGATGCGTGGTTGGATGTTTGCCGTTCATTTAGACGAAAATGGAGATTTCAGTAAAATGGAACCGTTTGCGCCTAATATAGAGGTCAATAGTTTAATTGATATGGAAGTTGGTCCAAATGGTAAAATTTATCTCTTGGAATATGGTAGTGGTTGGTTCTCACAAAATGCGAATTCATCCTTAGGTTATATAGAGTTCAATGGAGGAAACAGACCACCGTTAATTTCTGATATGACCGTAAATGAAACAGCTGGTAGAATACCGTTGACCGTAAAAGCAACAGTTGAAGCTAGTGATCGTGAAAATGATGCCATAAAATATATTTGGGATTTTGGTAATGGAGATACTAAAGAAACCACAGAGTCAAATGTCAGCTATACGTATGAAGATGCAGGAGTCTATAAGTTAAAGGTGACCGTTGCAGATGTTAAGGGAGAAGAGGCAATAAGTGAAAGCACCGGTATCGTTGCCGGTAACTCAAGACCGGAAGTAGCTATCTCATTAGGTAAAAGTGCACCGGAATTTTATATACCGGGTCAAAAAATAGCCTATGATGTTACGGTAACCGATCCAGATGGTACTGCAGTTGATGCAAGCAATATTTTTGTAAGTGTTGATTATCTAGAGGGAATGGATAAAGTAGCCATGAATTTGGGACACCAGCAAGTTTCTGCAACGGTTACTGGAAAAGCATTGACCCAAGCAATGGACTGTAAAACGTGCCATAAAGAGGTAGAACCATCTATTGGTCCAAATTATAAAGATATTGCGGCGAAATATAGAAAGCGTAAAGATGCTCTAAAATACTTACAAGGTAAAATGAAAACAGGTGGTACAGGAGCTTGGGGAGAGGTAACAATGCCTGCACACCCTAACATCACATCTGACGAAACCAGACAGATCGGTTTGTACATACTATCGTTGAACGGTGATGAAAAGAAAGAGAAGTCCTTGCCGTCTAAAGGTATTATTACGGCAGAGTCCTCAGCACCGGGCAATATGTTGGTGATTACAGCTAGTTATACAGATGCAGGTGCCGAAGGTACTATACCGCTTACAGGTTCTAAATCTGTAGTCATACCGGCCAAAACTGAAAATAAATAATGAATTCAAGTAATAAAAAAAAAGCCCGCTGCATTGCGGGCTTTTTTATATATAAGGGTGAAATATTACTTTAATTTTTTACTTATCAATTCACCCACTTGCATTAATAAGTCTATTTCAGTTTTGGTAAAATCATATGGTACTGGTTTTGCAATACCAATAGTTCCGTATAACTTGTTATCGTATATTAGGGGAGCGGCCAATGCCCCCTCAACTTTAGTGTCCTTGGCGGAAGGACGTGCCACACCAGAATCATCTGTTTGTAAATTACACATTTCAACAGGTTTTCTACGTTCAGCTGCAATACCTGCCATACCCTTACCTATTGGAATAGTAGATAGTTTTGGAACTAAAAACTCAGGAATTCCCACTTGAGATTTCAGCTGTAATAAAGAGTTCTCATCTAAAAAATGTAGTGTACCCGTAAAGCAATCAAAATGCGCTAAGATCAGTTTTAGAAGATTATCCCAATTGGGAGTGTCTTTCTTTAATTCGGCGCTAAGAGTAGCTAAAAATTCTTTAGAGTTGTTCATATTGCTTTGTGCTAAGTATTTCTAATCTCAAAATTAATGATTTCGCTAATCTCCTCCGCTCTATCAAAGATCATAAAATGTTCTCCACCTTCAATTAGCTTTGTTCTTGTCTTACCCCTAGGTGGAATCAATTTGTCTTTTGTGCCATTTATTTTTAGCACTTTGGTAGATGTAATTGTGTTTTGCCATGCGGTAAATTCTTGTAATGCCCATTTTACAAAACTTAGATCCGTATCATAAAGAATCTCATAAAATAATTTAGAATTATGGGCTCCCATAAGCTACTTGGAAATGATTTTAGGAGGATTAAAGAGAGCAGTAGGTATTAGCTTTATAATTTTTGAATTTCCTACCCATTTGTAAATTGACCTCAGTTCATATTTGGTTTGAACCGAAGAAATAAGAACAATTTTTATAGGGCTAAGAATTTTGCCTATTTCAGTAGCAATTAACCCTCCAAAACTAACACCGATAAGACAGAACTCGTCATCCGTTTCAATTACCTCGCTTAACCTTTTGGCATAAACTTTAATGGATTCATTTTTATGGGGAGTTATCCAATCTAATGCTATCAGTTCAACATCTAGGTTTAAGTGTTCAAAGACCCTTTGATCGGCACCCAATCCGCTAATAGCATAAATTTTCAAACTATTCCTTTAAAAGTGATTGTTAACTTACTTATAAAGGTACGTGTAAACACCATTTTAATTTATATAGATTAGACTATTTTTCTTGTCTCTGGTGGTTTTCTATAGGCATAATACGCCAAAACGGTTTGGATGGCCTTCTCAATAGCAATTCTAATTGGAAACAAGTTTTCACCTAAAGACTCATCTATAGAACGGACTTGCATGTAGTAGTTACTAATAAGTGGATAGTTTGTTTTTGTGGCAATATGTAATTCTGCCTTTGCAACTGCCTCAGATTTATTTTCTTTGATTGGCTTGCAGGTCACTAACATAGGTTTGTGATTTTTGTGCAACATGGCAGAAAAACCGAACAATCTACAAATTAGTCCCCTATGGGCATATTCTGAACAAAAACCCTTTGCACCTGGGGCAATGATTTTGTTTAGAACAGGACATATTTTATTGTCCTTGTCAATTTGAAGATTTTCTAGCCATTGCTCAGCTTCTCCGTTTATAAATAGGTGATATGCGAGTGGTAAAAACTCTAATGCGGTAGCGTTGATGTCTGGTTTTAGACAACAATTTCCACAATTGGCTACACAGCCAAGTCCTGTAGATTTTTGAAAGGAGCCTAACTCCTTATCCAATTGGTCGAAGATACGTTCTACCGATTGAACCTTTTGATATAGCGTCACTTATGAGTTTAAGGTGGCGCGAAGGTAGTCTATGTTTTCATACGCGTAACAATTAAAAAATATATTAATTGAATTTAGTAGGATTAATAGTTAAGGTTAGTGCTAATTATTTGATTTTCATAAAATTATATTTTTTTTGTTTTTAAAATAACGAGGTTTTAAGCCGTAATTTTTTTTGATTTGTTATGGGTTTTATTTTAAAGGATATGACCCCTAATACTTGCTCTTCTTCTGTTAAAACTTGAACCTCCCAATCTCCGGCACTTACATTGGTCTTGTACGTATAACCCCTAAATCCGCCATCTCTTCCACCTGTAATATCATAACCAATATCTTCAACGATTACCCATTCCTTGGTTTTCTCATTATACCTTCTCCATCTATGAAAAATGGATTTTTTTAAATCTGTAGGCGCAAAAATGGAAGAAAAAATATATACAGGTTGGTCTGGAGAATAACTAAATTCCAATTTATGTTTTCTCCAAAATATATAGGAATCTTCAGACTCATAAGTAACTTCGTAGTTGCCATTTCTTTGAATGACTTTATGTGCTACAATACCTTTATCCAACGCCAAGGGTACGGGAGGAATCAATTTCAGGAAATAAAATAGATTGATTATTCCGTAAATGGCAATGATGATAAACACCATTTTTCCTAGCTTAATTTCTTTTCTGGTACTAGGACTTTTACTATAGATAATAGTTAAAAGAACCAATGTACTTACCAAGCTGACCCCACCCGAAATTAAAAATATGTTGGTGTTCAATTCCTTTAAAAAAACAGGAATCATAAAAGTGAAAAACGTAAAGCTTATAAAGTAATACACGCCAAATTGAAGATACTTATTGGAAATACGTTTTTTTAAAAATTCATTGGCAATTAATAGTAAAACAAGAATAATAAAGAACGATGCCGTTTTTGACAACGAAACACTCCTTGAGAAATAGATAACATAGGCACTTGATAATCCCCCAAAAAAGAATTGAATAGCAAGAGGTAAATACTCTTCATACCGAGCTAAAAAAGTATCTTTCCATTTACCATCATCTGCTAAATTATACAGATATAATGTTATGGACAACGAGGTCATGTGCAGACATAAAACTGTTAAGTCATACGTTCTGTCAATACGCCCTAAGGTTAAGGTATCAAAAATAAACCCACCTATAAAGAACAATATTGGCACATATTTAGAGTGCTTTCTAATAAAATTTCTAAAAGCACTATTTCTATATCTGGCAAGGGTTTTCTTCATGAAAGCTTATTACAATGAGCGCAAAAGTAATTGAATGAAACAATTGAGATTTGCCTTATTTAACATTTCATGAACGCTAAAGATCTAAACGTTAAATGCGTTGATCTAATTTTTAGTTTCAACATAGAAATTTGGGTCTACCTTTAATGAATTCAAGTCACCTTTAATTTTCTCGGTTTTCCATTCAGTAGTTGGTTCTATCCAAGCGGCAGTGCCATTTACGTATATTTTCAATGGCATGGTAAAATCTTCGACAGTATTGATAAAGCGATAGGTGAGCTTATTACCTTTCACCTTATATTCCAAAAACGGAATTTTTGTAGTTCTTAAATACTGATCAAAGAAAGGTTTTAAATCTCTTTTCATTTCTAAAGCGATAACCTTTTCAATTTCATCTGTAGTTACCGTCTTGTGATAAAATTCAGAATTAAGTCCGCGTAAGATAGTTCTCCATTTTCTGTCATTATCAACAATTTGGCGTAGGGTATGCAATATGTTAGAGCCTTTATAATACATATCTCCACTACCTTCATGATTTACATTATAAATACCAATAATAGGTTTGTCATTTCTAATATTGTTCCTTATTCCTTGAACGTAGGCGTTTGCAGCTTCTGTACCATAATGATAGTCTAGGAACAAGCTTTCTGAGTAACAGGTAAACCCTTCATGAACCCACATATCTGCGGCATCTTTATACGTAATGTTATTGGCAAACCACTCATGGCCGGCCTCATGTATTATGATAAAGTCAAATTTTAATCCCCACCCCGTATTTGACAGATCCCTTCCTAAATATCCCTTTTTGTATTGGTTTCCATAAGTTACGGAACTTTGGTGTTCCATGCCTAAATAAGGAACCTCTACCAATTTAAAAGAGTCTTCGTAGAATGGATACGGACCAAACCAATATTCAAAAGCTTTCATCATTTTAGGGGCGTCCTTAAAATGTTCTTTTGCCTTTTCCAGATTATCCTTTAACACGTAATAGTCCATATCAAGAGCACCTTTTTCACCTTGGTACATTTCGCTAAAATGAATATAATCCCCAATATTGACATTTACGCCGTAGTTATTGATAGGATTAGAAACAAACCAATTGTAGATGTTAGTTTCTTTGTTTACACTGCGTAACCTACCATTAGAAACGTTCATAAGACCTTTTGGAGCTTTTACACTGATCAGCATACTATCTACCTCATCATACATATGGTCTTTATTGGGCCACCAGACACTGGCACCTAAACCTTGGCAAGAGGTTGCCACAAAATCTTTACCGTTGTTGTCCTTTTTCCAAGAAAATCCACCATCCCATGGTGCATTGACCGCTTCTTTAGGATGACCTGAATAGGTAACTACAATTTCATTGAATTCCCCTTTTACCTGGGGTTTGGTCAACTGTATAAAATGTGCATTTATATTATGGGTTACGGAAAGTTCTTTTCCGTCTTGAGTAACCTTTTCAATGCTTAGAGGAGGTTGAAGGTCTACTTGTAGAACTTGATGGGGGTCTAGCACTTTATAGCGAATTGTGTTTTTGCCACTTATGAATTTCTCATTTGGGTCTACCGCAATATCCAAATGATAGTAATTAAGATCCCACCATTCTCGTTCTGGGGTAATACTACCTCTAAGCGTATCTTGTTCGGTAAAAGTTTGTGCCTGGGTAAATGTGCAAATGGCTAAAGCCAAAAAAGTGATAATTTTTTTCATAAGTAGCAAGCTTTTGTTTTATCTGAAAATACCGTTAGGAAATACAACCGGACTTTCAAATCCGTCTTTACCAACGGCGGATACTCCGAAAAAATAATTATCAATAACAATGCCTTCCAAAACAAATTCAGAAACATCACCAACGTACCTGCTATAATCCCAAGTAGGGGAAGTGGTATCTCTCCAGTAAATTTTATAGCCTTTTGCGCCATCTACCTTACTCCATTGAAACTTCGCCGCAGGTTCAACAATACCACCAATTTTAACAGTTGTTGGGGCAGGTGGAGCCCATGCTATAGAGGCAAGGTTAATTGCGTTTACCGCGGTCAATTTGGCGGCATACTCAAAATTTACATGTTCTAGAACATCACCATATGCAATACCATCTTCAACACGAATATCTTGATGTTGTTGCGTGTAGTTTTCATGAGCTTCCATAATTCGAATTCCAGGGAAACCTGCATCGTTAAAAGGTCTATGGTGACCACCACGTCCAAAGCGGTCTAGACGATAAATCATCATTGGGTTCATCTCTGGCATGTATTGCTTCACGTTTTTATGTACGTAGCGCGCCAATTGTCTAGAAACACCATCAACCTCACCGCCATAAAAACGTCTTGCTTTACGTTGTTTTTCAGTTTCTGTGGGTGGTACAGGTTCAGAGAATATTCTAAAATCAACGTTACTGATAGTGCCGTCAACTCCTTTTATATTACCGATCATATCATTATTGAATATGCCGATTATTTCCCAACCTTTATCCTTGGCATATTGTGCTATGCCATCGCCGCCAAAAAGACCTTGTTCCTCACCTGAAAGACCCATGTAGATAATACTATTTTCAAACGTGTATTTAGAAAGTACGCGAGCGGCTTCTAACGTTCCTGCCATTCCACTTGCATTGTCATTTGCACCTGGCGAGTCGTCAGTGTAATTGGTGGGGTCGCTAACACGAGAATCAATATCACCGCTCATAATAATGTATCGATTGGGGTATTTAGTACCTTTTTGAACGGCAAGTACGTTCACTACTTTAACATCTTTAACAATACGGTCGTTAGCGCCTTTTTTTACTAAATCTTTTTGATAAAACACGTTTAAGCAACCTTTGCATGCCGCAGATGTTTTTTCGAATTCACTTTTGATCCATCTTCTTGCCGCACCAATTCCCCTGGTATTGGAAACCGTATCGCTTAACGTATGTCTTGTTCCAAAATTTGCGAGTTTGGTAACGTCGTTTTTAATACGTTCGGCAGAGACGGCATCAATAATATCATAAATACGTTGATCTTTTTGTGCTGTTAAGGTCATAGCCGAGATTAACAATGCAAGAAGTAAAAATCTTTTCATTTCAATTTTTTTTTTTTGAGTGAGTAAAGTTAGTTTGGGTAATCGGTTTCTAAAATTAAGTAAAATATAGGGCTGACCATAATTTCATTAAAATAAAGTATTTGGTCACTTACAAATTGGTAACACCATTATTCATCATTCTTTGCCATTAAATGATAAACTCCAAATAGTGGACCTATTGCTAAAGGAATAAACAAAAGAGAAATAGGCACGATGGATTGAAGCGATCCTAGAAGTTGTATACTGATGATCGTTATTGCAAAACCTATACAATTTACTAGTGTAAGTGCTGTGCCTTTTAACTCTGGAGCAACTGCGGATGCCACTAAATTTGAGAATTGTGGTGAATCTGCAGTTACCGCAATTCCCCATAAACACCAACCTGCTAAAAAAAGGTATATAGGAAATGAAAATAGTATTGGCGATATTAAACATAAAAAACCAGATACTATTAGAGCAATTAGAGCCACTTTTTTACTGCCTATGCGTTGCGAAATTAGACCACCATAGGCACATGATAATCCGCCAAGGGCTATTACGACTCCCGACCAAAGTGATACAGAAATTTCGCTAGCCGATTCTAAAGCAAAAAACTGAATTGCGATAGGTGTAAATGCCCAAAAAGCATAAAGTTCCCACATATGGCCAAAATAGCCGAAAGCAGCTTTTTTGAATTTTTTATTTTTGAACAGTTGGGGTCCTGCATCTAGTTTTATAGTAGCACTCGCAACTCTGAAAGGACCATTGGGTACCAGAAAAAACAGAAATAAACCACCTATTGCAGTAATACTAGAAGTCAATTTAATAACGGTATCTGGATGGTTGGCCAATGGGCTGCCCTTAATTAAAAATGGAAAGGCGGTACCAAGAACTAAAGCCCCTACGAGAAATCCCAATGCTTTGCCCAAACCTTTTTCATAATAATCTGCAGCTATTTTCATTCCTACGGGATAGATACCTGCTAAAAAGAAACCTGTACTAAACCTGGCAAATAATAATCCGCCAACATTTAAATCCGGGTAAACCAACAACAGGTTTGAAATAGAAGCTAAAAAAGCGCAAACCATAAAAACCTTAGAAGGGGAAAAGCGATCAGCAATCATTAGAATTCCAAAAATCAATGTACCTATTATAAATCCGAATTGTACGGAAGAGATGACGTAACTAACAATGTCTGCACCAAAATCTAATTTTTTGGTCAACGATTCCATAATCGCGTTACCTGCAAACCAAGTAGAGGTACAGGCAAATTGAGAAATAATTATAATTGGTAGAATATGTAGCTTTTGCTTCAATAGATCAATGTAAAAAAGTAACCTTGGCTATTTTATTGTTTTCAATTTCATAAATACCAATTGCTGTAAAAGAATTACCGTTAACGGTAATAAATTCTTCATCAATGACAATATTACCTATTACGATCCTATTCTTGGTATCACAATGAAGGTTTGGGGTAGTGCCAAAAAAACGATTATAGTCCTTACGCATATTTTCAATTCCCTCTGTTCTTAGTTCGCCGTTAGCACCATAAACTTTCACGTTCTTGGCGTAAGCATTTAAAAAAGCATCAATGTCCTTTGCATTATAGCCCTCAAGCTGTTGTTGTACAAGTATTTCTGGATTGTAATTGATTGGTATATCTTTTATGAAAGTCATGCTATTTATAAAGTCGTCAACCTCATAAATGGCAACTTGTTGAAATTGTTTATCGCCAATGGTTATCTGTTCTTGATCAATGACGGTCTTACCCAAATGTATTCTAGAGGATACTTTTACATCAATATGTGGCGTACGGTCATAAAAGCTCTGATATTTTTCCTTTAAAATTTCCCGCCCTATATACAAGGTGTCTTTTGGGTAGTTTTTTACCACAACATTTTTGGAAAAACAGTTGGCAAATGCTTGTGCATCTCGTGCGTTGAACGTTTCTACTTGTTTGTCAATAATAGTTTTTTGAGAATCTTTAGATACAAAACTCAGATAATTTCCTTTTGGACTAATTGCCAATCTAGATACGCCGTTGACATCTGGATGATCAATTTGGCATGCCAACTGCCATTCTGTATCCGTTTTGGGGTCAAAAGACAAAATTGTTGATTCATAGGTAGTAAGTAATTTGCCATTGTTCGTCCAACAAACATCTTGGGTATCTTCTAAAAGAGTTATGATATCATTTGTTTCCTTAGAATTAGGATTTAGGGATGTAACAGTTGCATTCTCGCCCTCTTTTGCTATAAAACTTATTAGTTCTGTATTGGGAATTTTATGCAAAGACCTACCTACATTTTTCCGTACAATATTATGGGTATCTTCCTTTAAATTATATACCACCAAATCCATACGATTTTTAATTAATACGGTACATACGATTATGTCTTTGGTGTACCAAACATGATAACCCACTTTCAAATCTGGTATTAACATCCTTGATTTACCTGTCTTTACGTTATAGGCATATAAACGTTGTAGACCAGTGTCATCTAAACGAACGGCTGAAATATTTTCATTACCAGGAATTTTTAGCGGAGAATATTCACTACCATTAGGAGTATTGGAAAGCCAGGCTGTTGTTTTTTCGTTTATATCATAGATAGCAATATCAGTTTGAGTAGTTCTTGTTGATGCAAATAAAATTTTATCATCAGAAAAAAAAGAAGGCTGATTGTCATAACCTTCTTTATTAGAAATATTTATTGGGAATCCAATTTTTAATGAGTCATTAAACCAATTTATATCCGCCAGGTACAATTCTGTTCCTTGTTGAGCATAAGATTCAAGGCAGCAAATAACAACTACGAAGACAAGCGTGAAATTTTTTTTCATTGTAATAAGTAAGTGGATAACATTATTTTTTGTTGGCAAATCTTTTTAAAATTGCACGAACATTTTTTGTGTTATCAACAAAGTATCTTGCTTGTGTTTTTTGGCGACCTACTTTCACGGTAATAGAATCTTCTGGCAGCTCTTGAAACATAAACTCATCTGTCCAGTCATCACCAATAGCGAAAACAAAATCGTACTCGTGTTCCGTAAACACACGCATAGAGGCTCTACCTTTGTTTACATTGCTACTTTTTATTTCCATAACCTTGTTACCGTTTAAGACACTAAGGTCATCATTGGCAATAAGACTGGTAAGTACTGTATTTAATTCAACAGAACGTTTTTGACCAAAATCTGGATCGGTTTTTCTGTAATGCCATGCCAAAGAGTAATTTTTCTCTTCAATAAAGCTACCTGGTGTGCGGTCTACAAAAGATTCCAATACGGGTAGAATTTTTTCCATCCAATCTTTCTTTACGGTCTCTAACATTCTAAACTCTTCGCCACCTTGTGAGATCCATACGCCATGTTCAACAATCATATTGTATTTTTTGGGCAAGAACCATTTGGTAAACGTTTCTTTGTCACGCCCACTGATCAAATACATATCCGTATTTGGCTGAGAAGAAATCTCGTCTAAAAGTTGGTATAGCTCCTCGTCCGGTGAGGCTTTTTGTGGGTCTGAATGAAAGCCTGCCAATGTACCATCATAATCCAAGAACACCAATCTTCTCTTGGCTTTGCTATAATCATTCATCACGGTATTCATGAGGTTTTCGGATAATTTTTTCGATTTATACGTTTGGTCTTTTTCTTTTTGACCTACTAATGAATTCATAAAGTCGTTCGCCCATTTTTCTACATTGTAACGTTCTAATCGTTTTTGTAATGACGTATTTCTAGAAATCTGCTCTTCTTTTGGCATGTTGATAGCCTCGTATAAAGAATCTGCTATTTGTTCAAAGTTGTTGGGATTTATAAGTAAGGACTCGTTCATTTCATTGGCAGAGCCGGCCATTTCGCTTAAGATTAATACACCCGTTTTATCCGTTCTGGTAGCAATGTATTCCTTTGCAACTAAGTTCATACCATCTCTAATTGGTGTTAACCAAGCAATATCTGAAGAAGTGTAAAGGTCAATTAAATTATCAAAAGGCATTGATCTGTAGAAATACCAGATAGGTGTCCAGCTAACTGTTGAAAGTTCCCCGTTAATACGACCTACGAGTTCATCTACTTCACGTTTTAGCAATTGGTACTGCGGTACATTAGATCGTGAAGGCACAGCAAGAATAATCAGTCTTACTTTCTCTTTATATTGTGGGTATTTGTTTAGGAAATATTCAAAGGCATTCAGGCGTTTTGCAATACCCTTGGTGTAATCTAAACGGTCAATAGATAAGAAGAATTTGGCATCTGGTGCAGATTTTTTATGGGTATCCAGTCGTTTCTGCAATTCAGATTTTTCATCCTCGGTCCGCTGAGAATGTTCTTTTGCAGCTTCGCTGAATTTTTTATAATCGATACCCATAGGGAAGGAATCAACTTTAATCACCCTATCATCTAAATAGATGTCATTAAAACTTACTTCTAAGCCCAACAGTCTGCGTACAGAGCTTAAAAAGTGACGCTCATAGTCATAGGTATGAAAACCAATTAAATCTGAACCTAACAAACCTTGCAATACCTCACGTCTCCATGGTAGTGTTCTAAAGATTTCATATGAAGGAAAGGGAATGTGTAAAAAGAAGCCAATAGAAATATCAGGTCTTTCTGCGCGTACCATTTGTGGTACCAACATCAGCTGGTAGTCATGAATCCAAATTGTATCTTCATTATCCGCTTTGGCAAGAATGGCATCGGCAAATTTCTGGTTCACCGCTTTATAAATTTCCCAGCTCTCCAATTCAAACTCAGAGTATTCCAAAAAGTAGTGGAAAAGTGGCCAAACGGTTCTATTGCTAAATCCGTAGTAAAATCCGTCAACCTCTTTTTCTGTCAAGTTTACTTTTGAAGAACCATGTTCTGCAAGTGCACTATCAATTTTTGGTATCAACTCTTCAGGTATTTCTTCGTCAGTTAATCCGCTCCAACCTATCCACAAGCTATCACCGCCAGAGTGTACAGATTTCATTCCAGTAGCCAATCCGCCTACACTTGGTACCGCAGTAATGTCGCCATTGCTAATTTGTAATTGTACAGGTAGTCTATTTGAGATAATGATAGTTTTCGCCATAAAAGAGATTTTTTTGCTACTTTTTGATAATTATTTCTCTAAATTTCGGGAAAAAGGAGGGCAATACCAATTGAAACCTCATATGAATCAACATTTTTATTGAATGGATAATTTAGACTACGGAATAATAGGAAATTGTAGAAGTGCCGCATTAATATCAAAGACAGGAAGTATAGACTGGTGTTGTTTGCCAGAATTTGATAGTCCGTCAGTATTTGCCAAATTATTGGATGACTCTATTGGAGGAAGTTTTGAAATCAATGTAGATGATAGTTATGAAATTACACAGAAGTACGAGCAGTATACCAATATTTTAATAACTTCCTTTAAATCTGGCAATGACCATTTTGAGATTCATGATTTTATGCCCAGATATCGTAAAGAGGAGAAAAAGTATCATTCTCCTCCAGAATTGATACGGTATTTTAAGCATATCTCCGGTAAACCTAGTTTTTCGGTATTATATGACCCTAAGTTAGAGTATGCAATGGGTACCACCGATACCTTTATCAAAAAAGATTTCATAGCAAGTCTAACGCACGATGTAAAGTTCGATACTGTTTTTTTATATACCTCTTTCAATAAAGAATCTGTTGCAAACAGCGCAGAGCTCACGTTAACACAAGATGAGTTTATGTTAATGGGCTACAACGAGAAATTGTTATTGCCAACCACGGAAAGAGCGTATTTAGAATTGCAAAATACAAAGGTGTATTGGTTAAACTGGTCTAATTTAACGCCTACCTACAAAAAATTCAACGAAGAAATTTCTAGAAGTGCGCTGACCTTAAAGCTTTTAAGCTATGACAAAACCGGTGCCGTATTAGCGGCTGCAACAACTTCATTGCCAGAAACTATTGGAGAGGTACGTAATTGGGATTATCGCTTTTGTTGGATCCGTGATGCCTCTATGGTAATTAAGGTAGTATCAGAATTGGGTCATAAGAATGTCGCTCGACGTTATTTGCAATTCATTATTGATTTAATACCAGATAAAGCAGAAAAGCTACAGATCATGTACGGTATTAATAAGGAGAAAAAATTAACCGAAGAAACATTGGAGCACTTGGCAGGTTACAAAGGCTCAAAACCTGTACGTATCGGTAATGCGGCATATCACCAAAAACAGAATGATATTTATGGTATTCTGATGGATGTGATATATGAGCAGATGGTAAAATTCAGCATTGATATTGAAAATGGTGAAGATTTATGGGCGATAACGAAAGGAATCGTTTGGATCGTTAGCAATAATTGGAAGGATGCCGATAAAGGTATTTGGGAGTTTAGAGCAGAAGATAGACATTTTACCTTCTCGAAAGTATTATGTTGGACAGCCTTAGATCGTGCCATTAAGGTTGCAGAGATGTTAGGTAAAAAGCATAAAATTGAAAAATGGGAGCCTATTAGAGCTGAAATCTGGAAAGATATCTATGATAATGCATGGAACGAAGAAGTAGGGGCTTACACGCAATCGTACGGTTCTAAGGAGCTAGATGCCTCTGTATTATTGATGGAATCTTATGGTTGTGTGAAAGCCAAAGATGAGCGCTACATAAAAACCGTTAACGCTATTGGAAAAGAATTAAGCAATGACGGATTGTTATACCGATATAAGAACGAAGATGACTTTGGTCTACCATCATCATCGTTTACCGTATGCACATTCTGGTATATAAATAGCCTGTTTAAAATAGGGGAGCGCAAGAAAGCACTTGAATATTTTGAGCGATTATTAGGTTATAGTAATCATTTAGGTCTCTTTAGTGAAGATATTGATTTTAAGACAAAAAGATTGTTGGGTAATTTCCCACAGGCCTATTCACATTTGGCACTTATAGAGTGTGCTATCAACTTCTCTAAAAAAGAGAGTGAGGATCAAATGATGGAATCTTTAAGAGAATAATCACCCAGTAACATACGCTTTAATTTTAGCGATTAGGGCTTTTAAATGTTGCTCTGTAGTGAACGGATTCATGATTGTAACACGTAAATAATGTAGTCCTTTCAGCTTAGTCTGTACAATATAAAATTCGCCATCTTCTAAAAGAAATTGGCGAATTTTTTCATTTAGAATGTTTAAGCTTTCAATATCCGAACCTGGAGCACAATATCTAAAACATACAATATTGGACATTGGTCTTAGCGCCAATTCAAAATTGGTTTCTTGCTCTATTATGTTTGCAAATTGTACACCCATGTCGTACAGATGGGTAACATTGGTGTCAAAAACTTCTTCCCCGTATAATTTTAAAAGCGTAAACCAATGTATGGCCATCATATTTTTGGTACATTCAAAGGTACGTTTGCCAGAGTTGTACCAATCTTCATGTTCAGAGTCCGATAGCAAATAATCGGCTTTTTGACTAAAAGTGGTTTTTGCATGGACTTCATTTTTAAAGAGTAGGGCGGTGGTCAATGCTGGCATCATCATCATTTTATGGCCATCGATAACAACCGAATCCGCTTGGTCAATACCTTTGAGGGTATGTTTGTATTTTTTAGAAAATATCCCCGCACCACCATGGGCTCCGTCAACATGAAACCAAATGTTTCGTTCTTTTGCAAATTTCCCAATGGTTTCCAAGTCATCAAAAATACCGGTTGCCGTAGAGGGGGCACTACCTACAATAGCAAATATTTCTATACCTTGGTCAACAGCTTCTTTAAATTTGACCGCTAGAATATCGGTATTCATGCTAAAACATTCTGTGACAGGTACTTTAATGATGCCTTGTTCACCTAGTCCCATAATTCTAGCTGCACGATCAACGCAATAATGTGCTTCTTCGCTCACCATAATTCCTAATTGATTTTGGCAGCCGTCATTCCATATATCTTGTTTTGTAATGGCTTTTCTGGCGCTTAATAATGCAGTTAGGTTGGCCAAGGTTCCTCCAGAAGTTAAAAATCCTCCCGATAAATCATTGAAGCCAATTTTCTGGCATATAAGTTTTATGATAATACGTTCTATTGCATTTGAGGACATGCCCATTTCGTAAACCGCTGTTCCGTTATTTAGTAAAGCGCTGATTAAACTCGTTAATGCGGTTATTGGTGCTGGCGGACTTACTTGGTGACCTATATAATGTGGATGGTGAATATATGTGGTTCTATTGGTAATTTCTTTGAACAAGTTGTTACTATCTCCATTAATCAGAAAATTTCTCCAAAATTCAAGTTCATCATCAGGATTGTTCCAATTTATAGCTTTTTTTGAAGTTTCATTAAGCTTATCCTTTAAATGCAAAGTAAGTTGATCAACTAATTGATGCCCATTCGTATTAAAGTCTGAAGTGTTATAAACCTGTTCTAGTAATTTCTTGTTCATGGTTTAAAAATAGTTTCAAAATGAATCTTTACCAAACAAAAAAAACCGCCCCATTCGGGACGGTTTAGTATTCAAGTTACCAAACAACAAAAGGTAATCTGAATTAGTCAAACGTGTAACCGTTGTCTGCAGCAACCTTATCGGCAATTTGTGTGCGTAAAGCAACTACATTAGGGTAATTTGTATATTTCGTGAAACGTTTAAGTCCCATTAACATCATTCTTTGCTCATCGCCCTCGGCAAAAGAAATAATAGCTTCTTTTCCTTTATTGATGATGGTTTCAGTTGCATTGAACAAATATAATCTAGACATCGCTATTTGTGTAGCTTGAGCTTCCTCGCCAAAACGTTTTGCATTTTTCTCTGTACGTAATAAAGCAGATTCTGCCATATATACCTCAATAAGAATATCAGAAGCCGCCAACATTAACTGCTGGTGTTTTTCTAATTCTGGTCCAAATTTTTGAACTGCAGAACCGGCAACCATTAAAAATACTTTTTTTAATCTCTTTAAGATATCTTTTTCTTCGGCAAATAATTCTGAAAAATCAGGAGTATCAAAAGAAGGAATACCCATTAACTCTTCACCAACCGCCGTAGCAGGACCTAAAAGATCTACATGGCCTTTCATGGCTTTTTTAACAAGCATACCAACGGCCAACATTCTATTGATTTCGTTAGTACCTTCATAAATACGTGCAATTCTTGAATCTCTCCAAGCAGATTCCATAGGAGTATCGGCACTAAAGCCCATACCACCAAAAATTTGGATTCCTTCGTCAGTAGTATTTTGGCAATCTTCAGAAACGGCTACTTTAAGAATAGAACATTCAATTGCATATTCTTCAACACCTTTTAGTTCAGCTTCTTGGTGTGTATTACCTTCAGCTTCACGAATAGCAATACGGTCTTCAATATTCTTGGCAGCTCTATAACTGGCAGACTCATCTACATAAACACTGGTAGCCATATCCGCAATCTTAGACTTAATGGCGCCAAAGTTCATAATAGGAGTTTTAAACTGAATACGCTCGTTAGCATATTTAGTAGCTTCACCAATAACTCTTCTTTGTGCATCTAAACAAGCAGCGGCCAATTTAATACGCCCCACATTTAAAGCGTTCATTGCAATCTTAAATCCGTTTCCTCTAGTAGAAAGCATATTCTCAACGGAAACTTTTGTTTCATTGAAGAATACCTGACGGGTAGAAGAGGAGTGGATACCTAATTTCTTTTCCTCATCACCTAAAGTGATTCCGTTACTTGGGTCATTTTCAACGATAAAACCAGTAATGTTTTTATCATCTTCAATACGTGCAAATACAATAAACATGTTACAGAAACCTGCATTTGAAATCCACATTTTCTGACCTGTAATGCTATAAGATTTACCATCTTCAGAAAGAACAGCTTTCGTTTTTCCTGAGTTTGCATCAGATCCAGCACCTGGTTCGGTAAGGCAATATGCGCCAAACCACTCTCCTGAAGCTAATTTTGGAACATATTTTTGCTTTTGCTCTTCTGATCCGTAAAGGGTAATTGGCATTGTACCAATACCTGTATGCGCTCCAAAAGCAGTACTGAAGGATCCAGTAGCCCCAGAAATATAATCACATACCAACATAGTAGAAACAAAGCCCATGCCCATACCACCATATGATTCCGGTACAGCAACACTCAATAACCCTAACTCACCTGCTTTACGCATAGTTTCTTCAGTGAAAGCATAATCTTTATTTTCAAAACGCTCCCAATGTGCCCAAAGTTCTCTGTCAACAAATTCTTTGGTACTCTCACGCATCATGCGTTGCTCTTCGTTTAAATCTTCAAGTGTGAAAACGTCTTCACAATTAGTTTCCTTTACAAGGAACTGTCCTCCTCTAAGAATATCTTTTTTTGCTGTATCTGTACTCATGTTGTTAATAGTATTTAGTATTTAGAATTGAGAAAATAGAATTAAGATAGGCTGTTTTGAAAACCCATTGTCATTTTCTTAAATTCTTCAATTTTATCTTCAAGTAATTTTAATTTATTATCAGTTATATAATTTCTGTTATTCGCAATTAATAGTTGTGTTCCTAATTCAAAAGAAGAACCCATGGAGATATTTAAAAAATGACTAAATGATTAATCTGTTCTAGCCGATCCCTCTGCTATATTACTTGGGATGGAAATTGAACAACGACTCATTTGTGAGCCTAAATCATACTTTTCATGTTTAGGAAGACTTACTAATAAATCTGATATATCATTAGCTATTTCCATACCTAACTTCCAAATTTTCAAATTTCTATAGTTATGCCTAAAAGCCATTAAACATTATTCTTCAATCTCTTTTCTATTCTCTAGCTTCTAAATTTTAATTTAAAAATTCAAATATACCTGCCGCACCTTGACCTGTACCTACGCACATGGTTACCATACCATATTTGCCCTGCATATTTCTTTTACGCATTTCATCAAATAACTGTACGGATAATTTAGCACCGGTGCAACCTAATGGATGACCAAGCGCAATAGCACCACCATTTACGTTGACAATATCTTGATTCAGATTTAATTCACGCATAACCGCTAATGATTGTGAGGCAAATGCTTCGTTCAATTCTATCAAATCAATATCGTTCTGTTTTAATCCCGCCTGCTTCAATGCTTTTGGAATGGCGGCAACAGGACCAATACCCATAATTCTAGGCGGTACACCTGCGGCAGCATAATTAACTAAACGAGCAATAGGCTCAAGATTTAATTCTTTCACCATTTCTTCGCTCATGATTAAAACGAACGCTGCACCATCACTCATTTGAGATGAATTTCCCGCGGTAACACTACCACCTGCAGCAAATACGGGACGAAGTTTGTTTAAAACTTCTACCGAAGTACCTTTTCTAGGTCCTTCATCTTTGGTTACCGTATATTTGCGATGTGCTTTTTTTCCGTTAGCGTCCAAGTATGTTTCTTCTACTTCTATTGGGGCTATCTGACTTTGAAAACGGTCTTCCGCTTGCGCTTTTAGTGCTTTCATGTGTGAGTTGTAAGCAAAGATATCTTGGTCTTCTCTTGAAACCTTGTACTCATTAGCTACAGCTTCTGCGGTATTACCCATGCCCCAGTAGTAATCTTCATGACCAGAACTTGCCAAGTCATAGTTTAGTTCCGGTTTGTTACCTGTCATAGGAACAGAACTCATACTTTCTGCGCCTCCGGCAATGATGCAATCTGCCATTCCGGCCTGAATCTTAGCTGCGGCAACACCAATAGTCTCTAAGCCCGAAGCACAGAATCTATTTACGGTGACACCTGGTACATCAACAATATCCAATCCCATTAATGAAATTAGCCTTGCCATGTTCAGACCTTGAGAACCTTCTGGCATTGCGTTACCAACGATAACATCATCAATACGTTTTTTATCGAATTGTGGCAATTCCTTCATCATATACTCAATGGTCTCGGCAGCCAATTCATCTGTACGCTTAAAGCGGAAAACACCTTTTGGAGCTTTTCCAACAGCAGTTCTATATCCTTTTACTATATATGCAGTTTTCATTTTTTATGCTTTTGGCTATTAGCTTTTAGCTATTAGCATTTAATTGTTGTTTTATAATAAACCCATAGGTAATACCATAGGCTAACAGTTACGTAATTTTAGTTACGTAACGGCTTACCCGTTTTCAACATATGTTGAATACGTTCAAGGGTCTTTCTCTCCGAACATAGAGATAAGAATGCCTCACGTTCAATATCCAATAAATATTGTTCCGATACTCGAGTAGGTTCCGATAAATCACCACCTGCCATTACATAAGCAAGTTTATTTGCAATTTTCTTGTCGTGTTCACTAATATAGTGGCTAGCCTCCATAGAATCAGTACCAACAACGAACATACCCAAAGCTTGTTTACCCAATACTTTTATGTCATTACGTGCTGCTGGTTGTGTATAACCGGAATCTGCCATTAACATAGCATGTGCTTTTGCAGTTGCTATTTGGCGGTCTTTATTTACAACAACAACATCCTTGCCTTTTTGTAGTAAACCTAAATCATAAGCTTCATAAGCAGAAGTAGATACTTTGGCCATACCAATGGTCAAGAAATATTCTTGTAGAACGTTTAATTCAACATCACCTTTCTTGAAAGTATCTTGTGCACGTAAGGCCATTTCCTTGGAACCACCTCCGCCAGGAAGAACACCGACACCAAATTCAACAAGACCCATATAGGTTTCTGCCGCTGCAACAACCTTGTCAGCGTGTAAAGAAATTTCACATCCACCACCCAATGCCATACCATGTGGGGCAGAGATTGTAGGGATAGAAGAGTAACGCATGCGCATCATGGTATCTTGGAAATATTTAATAGCCATGTTAAGCTCATCATATTCTTGCTCAACGGCCATCATAAAAATCATACCGATATTTGCACCTACAGAGAAGTTAGCAGCTTGGTTACCAACAACCAAACCTCTGTAATCTTTTTCGGCCATGTCTATAGCCTTATTAAGACCGTTTAGAACATCACCGCCAATGGTATTCATTTTAGATTGGAATTCTACATTTAAAATACCATCGCCCAAATCTTCAACAACAACACCGGCATTTTTAAATACTTCTTTAGATTTTCTAATATTATCCAATATGATAAATGAATCTTGTCCAGGTATTTTTTCCATGGATTTTTTCGGAATATCATAAAAATAAGTACTGCCTTCTTTTACGGTATAGAACGAATCTTTACCGGCATCCTTCATATCTTTGACCCAAGCAGCAGCTTCTAAGCCTTCTGCTTTGATGAATTCAAGTCCCTTTTCTAAACCAACGGCGTCCCAAATTTGGAAAGGACCATGTTCCCAACCAAACCCAGCTTTCATGGCATCATCTATCTTATAAAGCTCGTCTGTGATTTCAGGAATTCTATGTGATACGTAAGCGAACAACTGTCCGAAACTTTTACGGTAGAATTCACCGGCCTTATCTTTTCCTCCACAAAGAACAGCAAAGCGATCAACAACTTTATCAACCGTTTTTGTCAATTCTAAAGTGGCAAATTTCGCACTCTTTTTAGAACGATAATCCATCGTATCCAAATCAAGTGTTAATATTTCTGTTTTACCTTTTGCGTCTTTAGATTTTTTATAGAAACCTTGTCCTGTTTTACTTCCTAACCATTTGTTTTCCATCATTGTATTGATGAAACCAGGTAGTTTAAACAGATCGTGACGTTCGTCATCCTTACAGTTATCATAAATACCATTGGCAACGTGCACCAATGTATCTAAACCAACAACATCAACAGTTCTAAATGTAGCGGATTTTGGTCTGCCAATTACAGGACCTGTCAATTTATCTACTTCTTCAACGGTCATATCCATATCTTTAACCATATGAAAAAGACTCTGAATACTGAATATTCCAATTCTATTACCAATGAATGCCGGGGTATCTTTAGCTACAACAGAAGTTTTACCTAAGAACTTTTCACCGTATCCGTTTAAAAACTCAAGTACATCTGCATCTGTTTTTGGACCAGGAATTATTTCAAAAAGTTTAAGGTAACGTGCCGGGTTAAAAAAGTGTGTACCACAGAAATGTTTCTGGAAATCTTCACTTCTACCTTCAGACATGAATTTAATAGGAATACCAGAGGTATTTGAAGTAATAAGGGTGCCAGGTGTACGATATTTTTCTAAGTTCTCGAAAACCTGTTTTTTAATATCCAAACGTTCAACGACAACCTCAATGATCCAATCTACCTTAGAAACTTTTGCAATATCATCTTCTAAGTTTCCTGTGGTAATACGATTTGCAAATTTCTGATGATAAATAGGAGATGGTTTTGATTTCAACGCTGCCGTCAAAGAATCGTTCACCATTCTATTGCGTACTACCTTGTCTTCTAAGGTTAAACCTTTAGCTTTTTCTTTATCATTTAGTTCACGAGGAACAATATCTAACAATAGAACCTCTACGCCAATATTTGCAAAATGACAGGCTATACCGCTACCCATTATTCCTGAGCCAATTACTGCTACTTTTTTAATGTGCTTGTTCATGTACTTTATGCTGTATTAATTTGATAAGTTGTATTAAAATAATTTTTTGTCTGCAATGAGCTTGTTGATGGCATCCGTAACCTCAAAAAAACTTTCCAGTTTTTCTTCTGTAACTTCTTGTTTTACCGCTTCATTAAATCTAAGAACAGTGCTTTTAGAATCATTTCTTTTTTCTAAACCGAAATCCGTTAAATATATAAGAACACCTCTGCCATCGTTAGGGTTGGGTTTCCTAAGAATCAATCCTTTCTGCTCCATGCTTTTTAGAATTCTAGAAAGGCTAGTAGCTTCCATGCCCATTTTTGGTCCTAATGCCGTGGAAGGAGTTCCGGTCTTTGGGTCAATGCTCAATAAAGTAAACCCAACAGCCATAGTAGAATCAAAATTCTTTGCTTCTTCATTATACATTCTCGCTACCGCTTGCCATGTAGCTCTCAACGCATAATCTATAGTTGCTTCTTTCATACTCTTTAGTTGGTTTCCAAATATAAGAAAATTTATTATGCATGCATAATAAATTAATGTAAAATTTCTATCAATTATAATCGTCAAAATAGAGAAGGAGTCTCTTTATGGTCTAAAAATTAGTTCGTTATCCAATTTCGGAGATAATTTAGGACAAACAAAATTGCGTATTATAAAAGTTGTAGATAATATTTTTTCTAAGATAACGGTGTATGTTTAATTTGCGAATTTATTGATCAACTGGGTATTTTACACGCTATTAAATTGTTTTGAATTGCTGTATAGGAATTTATGATTCCTAATTTTTTCTACTTGAATTTATATCATTGATGATGATACTTTTTAAAGCTAAAAAACCGAAAGAACACTACAGCAAATAATAAAGATTTATAGTAATCGAGAAACAGGCTTTTGCCTTGTTTGGTTGCTTACTGCAACTATTATTTTATAAAAGATGGATGGACCATTTTATAATCCATCCATCGTTTATATATAGTTATTGTATTAAGTATCTACGCTATTAAATGAAACTGAAACTGTTAATGTTGGTAGATATCATTATATAGGTCAATATATTTTTCCTTTATAATTTTTCTTTTCAACTTCATGGTAGGGGTAAGGTGTCCGCCTTCCATACTCCAAGCATCTGGTGTAAGTCTAAACTGTTTCACTTTCTCCCATTTGGCAAATTTCTCATTTGCTTCATCAATTTCTTGTTGGTACCTATTTAAGACTTTTTCATTGGATATGAGACTGGCATTGTCAGATACCTTAATATGATGTATAGAAGCCCATTCTTTTAAAAACTCAAAGTCTGGTTGAATTAAAGCGGCAGGCATTTTTTCACCTTCACCGACCACCATAATCTGTTCAATAAATCTAGATTGCTTAAAACGATTTTCTAAAAGCTGTGGCGCTACATATTTACCGCCAGAGGTTTTGAACATTTCCTTTTTACGATCGGTGATTTTTAAAAATCCTTCACTATCAAGTTCACCAATATCTCCCGTTAAGAAATAACCGTCAACAATGACTTCTTTGGTTTTTTCTTCATCCTTATAATAGCCCATCATTACTTGTGGACCTTTAATACAAATTTCACCGTCAGAAGCAATTTTGACTTCGGTCTGCCCAATAGGTTTTCCTACGGTACCAATTTTAAATCCGCCTTCGCGCATATCATTAACTGATATGACCGGAGAAGTTTCGGATAGTCCGTAGCCTTCCATAAGTCCAAATTCCGCAGCATTGAATATTCTTGATAATCGTGGTTGTAACGCGGCACTACCGGATGCTATCAAGCCTAGATTGCCGCCTAAACCTTCTTTCCATTTACTGAAAATTAATTTTCTTGCTATAGATAATTTCTTTTCGTACCACCAACCATTTTGTCCGTAGGGCTCGTACGCTAGTCCTATATCTACCGCCCAAAAGAACAATTTCTTTTTTATACCGGTTAGCTCTGTACCTTTGGCGTATATTTTATCGTATACTTTTTCTAAAAGGCGTGGTACCGCTGTCATAACATGCGGACTGGTTTCTTTTAGGTTGTCACTTATTTTATCAAGCGACTCTGCATAGTATATAGATACGCCTCTATACTGATAAAGGTAAATTAGCATACGCTCATACACATGGCATAGAGGTAAGAAACTTAATGCCTTTGTTTTACCGTCCTCTATAGGAAAACGTTTAGAACTTTCAATAGCGTTACTTACCAAATTATTATGTGATAGCATAACCCCTTTGGGTCTACCAGTGGTACCAGATGTGTAAATTAATGTTGCCAGATCGTTTGGTGAAACGGCGTTCATTAAACTTTCTACTTCTACTTGGTTAGATGTATCTGCACCTAATTCAAGGACTTTTTCCCAATTATCACAATTAGCAATCTCATCAAATGAGTATACGTTTTCTAAACTCTTTACTTGGTCTTTAATTGCAGATACTTTTTCATATACTTCGTCACAAGAAACAAAACAGAATTTTGCTTCTGAATGATTTAGCACATAAGCATAATCCTCTTCTGATATTGTTGGGTAGATTGGGACGTTTTGTGCACCAAGTTGAAGAATGCCGATATCCATAATATTCCACTCTGTTCTATTGGTAAGTGATATTACGGCAATCTTGTCATTGGGTTTGACCCCAAGGCGTAAAAGCCCTCGACTAATAGTGTTTGCTTTATCTATATATTCTTGAGTAGATGTTTTAATCCACTCGCCATTTGTTTTTGACACCAATGCCGCTTTTAAGGCATGCTTTTCAAGCTGATAATATGGAAAGTCAAAAAGACGGGTAACTTTTTGCATACTTAATTTCTAATAAGAATTGCAAAATAGTGAAAGAACTCCATATTTTAAAATTGTATTGTTAAATAAATCAGCATCTCATTACAATATTCTTAATAAGAGCTCATTAGGGGGCATTCATCGATTTTTGCCATTTATCTACAATAAATTGTAATTGAACGTGTTATGTATACATCTCAAATATTTGTAAGAAATTTCCTTAAAATTAATTTTAGATTTGAGAAAGAATAATTATCCCAAATTGTAGAAATAATGGAAAAAAACTACGTATCTCTATTTTCTTTAAAGTTCATAACAATCATTGCCGGTATTATATTACCTTTTAGTATTAGTGCGCAATCAGAACCTTTCAATTGCGATTATAACGCATATTTATTTCAATATAATGATATTTATGCACTAGATCTTGCATCTGGTAGTTCCTATTTAGTTGCCGAAGATATTACTCCGGGCAACGTAAACGGAGTAGGGTATAATGCAACCGATGGTTATTTATGGGGCTACCTTTCTACCCCGTCAAGCACAATTGTGAGAATAGGTAAAGACTACACGGTTAATCAATTTACAATTCCAGAATTACCAAGCGGTAATAAGTATGTAGGTGATATTTCTCCTGATGGTATATATTACTTTAAGGCAGGAGGTTCTTCTTATTTTAAGGTCGATATCAATCCCGCTTCGCCAACTTATTTGGAATATTTAGGTGCGTTTGAATTAAGTCAAAGTTTAGGTATTGCGGACTGGGCTTTTAATGCCGCCGATGGTATGTTGTATACGGTTGAGGGTGGAAGTAGAAAATTATACAAAATTGATCCTCAAACTGGTAAAGTCTACAATTTGGGTGAAGTACCTATTTTAGAGGGTTTAAGCTATACTTTTGGAGCGGTCTATTTTGATGTGGATGGCAACTTTTACATTTCTGCCAACCAAACAGGTTCTGTCTATAAAATTGAACAAGTACAGGATGTGGTTAGCGGAAATATGAAATCTAACATATTTGCATTTGGTCCTGCAGCTTCTAGTAATGATGGTGCACGTTGCCCAACGGCTCCCGTTCCACAAGAAGATTGCTTGAACGGCATTGATGATGATGGTGACGGTCTTGTAGACTGTGATGACCCTTCCTGTTCAGGTGTAGCATCTTGCCCGGTAATAGTTACTACCTCTAGTGCCAGTAAAGGTGGTTTGGAAAGTAATGACAGGTTGGCAAATTTAATTAGTAAAAGAAATTTTAACAGAGCAAAATCCAACTATGTTTTTGATAAGGAAACAGCAAAGAAAGTGGTAAAGAACGCCTATTACGGATTAAGTTCTAAAACCGGCATAAATGAAATTCCTTTAAACAGTTTAGTACCCTTAGGTGTCGTTGGTGAAACTAGTACAATAGAATCTTCACCTACAGATTTACTTGATTTAACGAACGCCTCTGATATCTATTCGGTTGATTATTTGAACGGTACTGAAAATTTAGGATCCTTAATGGTCATTAAAACAGATAATGCGGTTTATGAACATAGTAAGTTTATTTGCGATCGTTTTCTTGGGGCGCAATTATTATCGGTGTCAAACATACAATTGAGAGAGAAAGATTTTATAAAGTCAATTATTAAACAACCGGACGGTAGTTTGGAATTTGCATTAACGTTTTCTGCAAGAGTAAATGCCGATGATAAATTTACGATAGAATCGCATTGGAATATTGACGCCTACGCTAGTGACACATCATATTATAATTTTCAAATCTGGTCTAATTCCGTGGACGATTTATTGCTAATGGCCGATGAAATTTTAAACCTATTAGAGGTCAATGCGGAAATAACCCAATATAATGGATCAACCCCGCCACCGGTATTTGTAAAGTCTGCAAGTTATAAGAATGGTGAAGTGTTGTTGAATATTGTAAATAAGAATAATTCCGAAAGCATAAACTTGGAAGGAGGGTTAAAACTTACTGAAACCAGCAACACCGAAGTATTGGGAGTTTCTGCGGATATAGATGGTTATCTAGATTCTGTTGCTCTTAAAACGGGTACTTTGTTCGATCTTGGTTTTAGAATAAGTGCTGGTTTGGGAACCACACCAGATGACCTGTTCGTGGCAGATGCACCATGGGGGTTAGATGATTCGGCAGATGAAACTGTGGTAACGGACTATGAAGTTTTGCCTGCGGATGGACCTTATGTTGGTGATGGTTACCCTGTAGAAAGAAATATTAAATTAAAAGGTACTACCAGTACTTATATAGGTGCCTACCGTGCTTTGAGCCCAAGGTTTACTGCAGTAGATTTAAGTGATTATGGTAAAGTAAGTTTTGAGGCAAAAGGAACTGGTAACTTAGAAATACAATTGATAAAGGGTGATGGCGCTATCTATAAAACTACTGTAAACTTAGATAGTAAAATGGATACGTATACATTGTCCGGTACTGATTTTAAAAATGATGCAGATGCAAGTACGGATTTTTCGGATTTAAAAGTAGTGTCGTTCAATCTTCTTGCAAATAATGGATATGCAGAAGAGAAGTCCATGGAGTTACAAAATATAGACTTTCATAATCGTGAGCCAGGTCAAAAATTTGTAGACTCAGATTTAAACAAGTCTGTGGTATATCCAAATCCTATGGTAGAAAGCTCTAGTCTATTCTTTTATGAAGAGAAGGCAGATACATATCAATTTGATATTTACACGTTGAGTGGCAGATTAATAGGAAATCACCATATGGAAGGTGAAAGCATAGCCGGACAAAATGAGATAACGGTAGAAAGAAAAGATTTAAATCCAGGGTTATACCTCTATAAATTACAAAACTCAAATGAGAAGATATGGAGTGGAAGGCTTTTGGTTAGATAATACGTTTTGGTTGTAAAAAAAGCTGTGTACCCCAGACATGGGAGTGCACAGCTTTTGCTTTTTATAATTAGAATAGGTTTATTTCTGTTTGTCTACCCATTTTTTTGCATTCTGAAATGCTTCTAACCATGGTGAAACTTCGTCATTTCTGTCTAACGGATAGTATGCCCAATTCCATGGAAAAATAGAACGTTCAATGTGCGGCATAGTTACCAAGTGTCTACCGGTTTTATCGCAAAGCATAGCAGTATTGAAATCACTACCATTAGGATTTGCCGGATAGCCTTCATAACCGTACTTGGCAACAATATCATATTTGTCTTCTGTAAGCGGCAACGCAAATTTACCTTCGCCATGAGATATCCAAACACCCAATTTACTGCCTTCTAAAGAGGAAAGCATAACAGAATTGTTTTTCTGTATTTCTACAGAGGTGAAATTGCTCTCATGCTTATGAGAATCGTTATACGTCATTTTACCATGAGTCTCGTGCTCCGGGTTAATTAAATCTAACTCCATGAACAACTGGCAACCGTTACAGATACCTATGGATAGCGTATCCGGTCTGGCAAAGAAGTTTTTAATGACCGTGTTAGCCTTTTCGTTGTATTTAATAGCTCCTGCCCATCCTTTTGCACTTCCTAATACATCAGAGTTAGAGAAACCGCCAACGGCTCCTAGGAACTGAATGTCCTCTAGGTTTTCACGACCAGAAATAAGGTCGGTCATATGAACATCTTTTACATCAAACCCTGCTAAATACATTGCATTTGCCATTTCACGTTCAGAGTTGCTTCCTTTTTCACGGAGAATGGCTGCTTTTGGTCTACTTTCACTAGCACTGA
This sequence comes from Maribacter sp., assembly GCA_020629415.1. Classification (GTDB taxonomy): domain Bacteria; phylum Bacteroidota; class Bacteroidia; order Flavobacteriales; family Flavobacteriaceae; genus Maribacter; species Maribacter huludaoensis. The sequence continues at coordinate 46,568 of JAHDDL010000015.1, forward strand.
AGGCACGGCTAGGAAGGGATAATACACCTGAAGTCGGAAAAGTATATTGTAACGGTTGTACTTTGTAATTTTCAAACCTGTCTTTTGCCAAACCGTTTGCAGTTTGCTGATTGTCCAATAAATATGAAGTTTTAAACCAAGTGTCACGCAAGGTTTCAACGTTAAGCCCCATTTCCATACCGTTATTTTTAACAGTAAGTGTAGCTTCACTGGTAACAGTTCCTATTTTCTTGACATCAATATTATTAGACCTTAATATAGCTTCTATGCTATCGTCTTTTGCTTGAAAAACAATACCTGCGTTTTCGGAAAACAGTAATTTAATGGTATCAGCCTCATCTAAGCCTGTAAGGTCAAGATTTGCTCCTAATTCAGTATCGGCAAAACATAATTCTAAAAGTGTAGTAATTAATCCGCCAGAGGCAACATCATGTCCCGCTACTATTTTGCCATCTTTTATTAAAGATTGAATAGTGTTGAATACATTTTTAAAATATGAAGGATCGGTAATGGTCGGTGTTTCGCTACCAATGCTATTTCTAGTTTGGGCAAAAGATGAACCACCTAATTTAAAACTATCTTTAGATAAATTGATATAGTAGATTGCGCCTGCATTTTTTTGTAAGACCGGCTCAACTACCTTGGTGATATCGTTACAGTTACCGGCCGCTGAAATTACTACCGTACCAGGAGATATAACATCACCATCTTTATATTTTTGTTTCATGGAAAGTGAATCCTTTCCTGTTGGTACATTGATACCAAGGTCGATAGCGAAATCAGAAACTGCTTGTACCGCTTTGTATAGCCGCGCATCTTCACCTTCGTTTTTGCAAGGCCACATCCAATTGGCAGAGAGTGATACAGAGGCCAAGCCATCTTTTAGCGGTGCCCAAACCAAGTTGGTCAAAGATTCCGCAATACTGTTTTTGCTACCTGCAGCAGGGTCTATTAATGCGGAAATGGGGGAGTGCCCAATACTAGTGGCAATACCTTCCTTTCCTTTAAAGTCTAACGCCATTACTCCACAATTGTTCAATGGCAATTGTAATGGGCCTACACATTGCTGTTTTGCTACACGCCCTCCCACACAACGGTCTACTTTGTTGGTAAGCCAATCTTTACTGGCTACGGCTTCCAATTGAAGAACGGCATCCAAATAGTCATGGAAATACTCCAATGAATACTCCGCATTTTTATAATCACGTTTTACCGTATTGTCGGTCATTACTGTTTTTGGAGAACTACCGAACATGTCCGATAATTCTAAATCCATGGGCTTGGCACCGTTCGTTTTGGACTCAAAAGTAAATCGGTCATCACCGGTAACATCGCCCACTTCATACATAGGCGAACGCTCACGGTCAGCAATACGTTTTAAAAGGTCAACATCTTTTTTACCGATTACCAGGCCCATACGTTCTTGGGATTCATTACCGATAATTTCTTTTGCGGATAGGGTAGGGTCACCAACAGGTAACTTGTCCAAATCTATTTTACCACCTGTTTCTTCTACTAGTTCGGATAGGCAGTTAAGGTGTCCGCCGGCTCCGTGATCATGAATGGAAACAATGGTATTTTCATCACTCTCTACCATTCCTCTAATGGCATTTGCAGCTCTTTTTTGCATTTCTGGGTTAGAACGTTGCACGGCGTTCAATTCAATAGCGGAGCTGAATTCGCCGGTATCAGCACTGGAAACAGCCGCACCGCCCATACCAATTCTGTAATTATCACCTCCTAGAATAACAATTTTATTGCCGGTTTCCGGCGCCGCTTTAATGGCTTGATCTACTTTACCATAGCCAATACCGCCAGCTTGCATAATAACTTTATCATATCCTAATCTACGATTGTTGTCATTTGCAGAACTTTCATTTTCAGATGATTCAAACGGAGTAGAGGCTTCATCATACTCAAAAGTAAGCACCGATCCGGAAATCAATGGTTGTCCAAATTTGTTTCCAAAATCAGATGCACCATTAGAAGCTTTTATAAGGATGTCCATAGGAGTTTGGTATAACCAATCTCTCTCTTTCATTCTTTGTTCCCAAGGTCTTTCTTTTTCCAAACGAGAGTAAGCGGTCATATATACAGCGGTTCCGGCAAGCGGTAAAGAACCTTTGCCACCGGCTAAACGGTCTCTGATCTCTCCACCAGCACCGGTTGCGGCACCGTTAAAGGGTTCTACCGTAGTAGGAAAATTATGTGTTTCCGCCTTTATGGAAATTACGGAATCAAATTCTTTCTCCTGGTAGAAATCTGGTTTATCGGCAGTTTTTGGAGCAAACTGCATCACCTTAGGTCCTTTTACAAAGGCTACATTGTCTTTATAGGCAGATACAATATCGTTAGGAAATTCTTGAGAGGTTTTCTTTATCAATTTAAATAATGAAGAAGGCATTTCTTCACCATCAATAACAAAAGTGCCATTAAAAATTTTATGTCTACAATGTTCAGAGTTTACTTGGCTAAACCCAAATACTTCAGAATCGGTAAGTTTTCTACCTAATTTTTTGCTCAGGTTCTCTAAATAATCAACTTCTTCATCATTAAGTGCCAAACCTTCTTGTTGGTTGAAAGCAGCAATATCCTCAATATTTAAAATAGGTTGCGGTTCAATATGAACATCAAACACCTCTTGATTTAAAGTGCTGTATTTTTGAGAAATCATAGGGTCAAATCCTGTATATTTTTCCTCTACAGCATTAAATTCCTCAATTCTAATAATATCAGAAATGCCCATGTTTTGAGTAATTTCAGTGGCATTGGTACTCCAAGGAGTAATCATTGCGGCTCTAGGACCAACAAAAAAGGCGTCAAAAGACGCCGCATTTATTTTAGGTTGGTTGCCGAACAACCATATAAGTTTACTTATATCTTCAGATGAAAGTTCCTTAGCGGTCTGTACCGCAAAAACCTTTTTGCTAGGTTCCCCAAAAAAGTGAATCATTGTAATGTGTCTGGTATTGATTTTTGAATTACAAAATTAAGACTTTACTACATACTATTTACGCTAATCTTAAACAGTTTTAAACAGTAATTGTTAATGAAATAAGTAAGATTTTGTTTTATCTTTATCACCCTTAAATATACTATTGATTAAGTAATACTTTAAAGTATGAAAATTAGACTTTCATAATTAATAAATTAACAGTACGTTTATTGGACGTAGGTATATTAATTTTTTTTGAAGTATTTTAGAGCTAGTAAAGGTTAGAACATATGGCAAAACACAATAAGGAGACTCAAGCACTGGACTATAGTATGCAAATGATCGGTGGTAAGTGGAAACCAATTATTCTCTATCATGTAAATAAGGGTACGAACAGATTTAATAAGCTTTTTACGGAAATAGAAGGTATTAATCGCCAAATGTTGAGTAAGCAGTTAAAGTCCTTGGAGCGTTCAGGTATTTTAGATCGTACGTTATACGGTGAAATTCCGCCACGTGTAGAATATACATTGACAGCGTTAGGTAAATCGTTACTTCCTATTGTAGAGGTCATGACAAGTTGGGGGCAGAAGCAAATAACGGATGCTATAGTAATCTCTGAAGTTGTGGAAGTCGAAAAAATTCCAGAAATAAAAGAAATGCCTAAGGCACAACAAATTTTAGAAGTTAAAAAGGACGCTGAAATTAAAAAAGAGCTAGAAGTTGAAGAAGCTCCAAAAGTTCCTCAAAATCATCAGTTGCCACTTTTTTAATAGTATTAAATAATTCTGGAGTTTTCAATTATGGATTTTAGCGCCTTGTAAAATTCATTTTGCTTTAAATTAGATTACCCAGGTTTTGAATTAGACAAAAATTGAATGATTATGCATGTGTAATCATCAATTTGTGTAACTTCTAGCAACTAATTCAAAAACCATCATGAAACAAAAAACTACGCTATTGGCAATCGCATGCTGTTTATTCTCCTTAAGCGCTACGTATGCACAGCAGAAAAAATCAAAAAAACAAATTGAAAAGTTAAAAACCGAAGTAGCGGCATTAGTTGATGACAACAAGAAGCTGGCACAGGTAATGGTCGATAAGATTTTTAGTTTTTCGGAACTAGGATTTCAAGAAGTGGAATCTTCAAAATACTTAACAGGAATTTTAGCGGAAAATGGTTTTGAGATAGAGAATTCAATTTCGGGAATACCTACTGCTTGGTTTGCCAAATGGAGTAATGGAGAAGGGCCTACAATTGCCTTGGGTAGTGATGTGGATTGTATACCAAAAGCCTCACAATACCCAGGTGTTGCTTATCATAAGCCAATAGTTGAAGGGGCGCCAGGTCATGGGGAAGGTCATAATTCTGGTATTCCTTTAAATATAACATCTGCGCTAGCGGTTAAAAAAATTATGGAGCGCGAGAATATAGGCGGTACATTACTAGTTTGGCCAGGTATTGCGGAAGAACTTGTAGCTGCAAAAGCATGGTATGTAAGAGATGGTCGTTTTGACGATATAGATATGTGTATTTTTACCCATGTAGGTAATAATCTTGGTGTATCATATGGTCCAACTAGAGGTACGGGATTAATATCTGTAGAATACTCCTTTGATGGTGAGGCGGCACACTCCGCAGGGTCACCATGGAGAGGCAAGAGTGCCTTAGATGCTGCAGAATTAATGAATATTGCTTGGAATTACAAGAGAGAACATTTACATCCTTTAAAACGTTCACATTCTATATTTACAGATGCTGGCGACCAACCTAACGTGGTACCTTCAAAAGCGGCAGTATGGTTTTATTTTAGGGACATTAAGTATGAAGGAATTATGGAAATGTACGCTATGGCCAACGATATGGCTAAAGGTGCAGCGTTAATGACGGGGACTACAATGACTTCTAAGGTTTTGGGTACAGCTTGGCCAAGACATTACAATAAGGTAATTGCGGAAACCATGTATTCCAATATCAAAGAAGTAGGATTGCCAGAGTGGTCTGAAGCCGATCAGCAATTGGCAAAAGCAGTGAAGAAAGAAGTGAACTCTGAAAAGATAGAAGGTTTGCCCCTTGAGTTGGCTGAATTAGGGCTTCCGGTCCTAGAGCCAATAAGCGGTGGGTCAGATGATATAGGTGATATCTCTTGGAAAGTGCCAACGGTAACGTTGAGGTACCCATCTAATATACCAGGTTTACAAGGTCATCATTGGAGTAATGCAATTACTATGGCAACTCCTATAGCACATAAAGGAGTAGTGGCAGGGGCAAAAGTTGAGGCTATGACAATTATCGACTTTTTGTTGAAGCCCAATTTGTTGGAAGGTGCTTGGGATTATTTTAATAATGAACAGCAAAAAGAAACCAAATACCGGCCGATGATATCAGAAAGTGATATGCCTCCAATTTATTTAAATAAGGACAAGCAAGATCAGTTTCGATCAGAGCTGGAAAAATACTATTATGATGAAACTAAGTATGATACTTATTTAGAGCAATTAGGAATTGAATACCCAACGTTAAAAGATTAGGCGCTTAAATACTACCATCAAAAAAGCCTTTCAATTCTTAGAATTGAAAGGCTTTTAATTTTGTATGTAACTAATATTTTATACTCTTCTCTAATAGTGCCATATAAAATCCGTCATAGCCACTTTTAGAAGCATATATCTTTTTGTCTTTTACCAAAGTAAAATCTTTTCCTTCTTCAGACTTCAAGAAAGACTGTACTTGGTGGCTGTTTTCTTGAGGAAGAATAGAACAAGTAGCGTACACCATTTTTCCGCCAGGTTTTACTATTTTACTATAGTTTCTAATGATTTCGTGCTGGGTTTTTACGATTTTATCAAGAAACTCAGGCTTCATTTTCCATTTAGAATCCGGGTTTCTTCTCAAAACTCCCAATCCTGTACAAGGTGCATCAATAAGTACTCTGTCAGCACTACCATAAAGTTTTTTGTACACTTTGGTAGAGTCTATTTCACGAACTTCAATATTGTGTGCGCCATTTCTTCTAGCACGTCTTTTCAGTTCTTTCAATTTACTTCCATAGATGTCCATGGATATCAATTGACCTTTGTTTTCCATTAAAGCGGCTAGGTGTAGTGATTTTCCACCGGCACCGGCACATGTGTCAACAACGCGTTGCCCAGGTTCTACTTCTAAAAACTCGGCTACTAATTGAGATGAAGCATCTTGCACTTCAAACATTCCGTTTTTAAAAGCTTGGGTTACAAAAACATTTGCTCTTTCAACCAATTTTAACGCAGAGGCATAGCCTCTAATTGGTTCGGCAACAATATTTTCGTTCAATAATGCTTTGCGTAATTCTTCTTTATTGGTTTTTAAGGTATTGGTACGCAAAATTACTTCTGCGGGCTCATTAAGTTTTGCTAGCTCTTCTGTCCATAATTTTTCACCTAAAGCTTTTTCGCATAATTCATCTATCCAATCTGGCACAGCTTCTCTAAACTTTCTAATTTGAGAAAGTTCGTCGAATTTACCTTTTATTCTTCGCTCAGGTGTTGGTTCTATCTGTTTCCAATCTGGTAGTTTAATACCTTTTAAAACTGCCCAAACTGCCCACATGCGAAATAGATCGGGTCTGGTAAAAGGAGCTTTTACCTCTGCTATTTCAGTATATAAACGTTTGTAACGTACCATTTCATAAGTAGTCTCGGCAATAAAGCCACGATCGCGAGAGCCCCATCGTTTATCGTATCGTAGTACTTTTTGAACGACCTTGTCTGCATATTCGTTTTCGTTAAAGATGAGGTTGAGGGCGTCTATTACGGCAAACACCAAGTTTCTGTGTAATTTCATTAGAATAGCTATTGTTACTTTATCAGAAGGTTTAAAGCCATCATAGTATTAATTATCGATCAAATAGGCTTTTGTCCTCCAAAAATTTATGGCTGCAAAGGTATTGTTTTAGAAGTGATTCCATTTATTTTTGATGAACTTTATACCAGAATACCATGCGTTATACCTTTCTTTTAATCGTTTTAATGATTTCATGTGCTAAAAGTGTTTCAAAAGCTCCTTTTCAATCTTTAGAAATTGAAACATTATATACAGATTCATTAAGTATTAGAGCGATAGAGTTGATGGATAATAGTTTGGCCTTTGCTGCAAACAATGGCAATTATGGTACGGTTGATTTAATTACAGGGAAAGTTCGTGCCAATTTTGAAAAATATCATACAAGTATACCGGCTTTTAGGGCAGTAGCCCATACGAGTACCGATTTTTTTATGCTTTCAATAGAGTCTCCGGCATTATTGTATAAAACAGGGAATAACGGTCTAATGGAATTGGTTTATAAAGAGGAGGGAGAAGGTGTTTTTTATGATGCCATGACTTTTTTGAATGATAAAGACGGAATTGCAATAGGAGATTCTGTAGATGGTTGTTTAAGTATTATAATAACTTCAGATGGAGGAAGCACTTGGTCTAAGTTACCTTGTTCGCAATTACCAAAAGGAATAGAAGCTGAAGGTGCTTTTGCTGCAAGTAATACAAATATCAAGACTTTAGGAGATAAAATTTGGGTGGCGACCACATCCGGTAGAATTTTGTTTTCAATGGATAAAGGTAGGTCATGGAAAGTATATTCAACCCCTATAAAAAGTGAAGCGGCAACCGAAGGTATTTATTCCATTGATTTTTATGATGAAAACCTAGGTTTTGCCATTGGTGGTGATTATATCAAACCAGATAATAAAAATGCCAACAAGGCAATTACAAAAGATGGTGGAAAAACATGGGAATTAATTGCCGAAGGCAAAGAGCCGGGTTACAAAAGTTGTGTTCAGTTTGTTCCTGGTTCTAATGGTAAGGAAATGGTCGCCTTAGGTTTTACAGGTATTTCCTATTCTTCGGATATGGGTGCAAGTTGGAAAGAATTATCTAAAGAATCTTTCTATACAATTCGTTTTAAAAATGATTCCATTGCTTATGCTGCAGGTAAAAATCGTATTTCTAAACTAACGTTTAAGTAGCTATCTGCCACCTTTGTTTTGACGGTATTGCTTCATTAGTTGACGTTTAAATTCTTCTTCTGAGCGCAATAACAAAAGAGTTTTTTTTGCGGTTATAACTTTACTTACTTTTTTCAAAAAACTAGAATCCAAAGCCTCTTCTTCTTCTTCAATTTGAATATGTAATGCTAAAAGGTTTTCCGCTTCCTTTTCGGTAAGCGTATTTGAATCTTTTATTTTACCTCTAATCTGGTTATGACTTTTTTTGCGAAGCGCATTTCTTTTCTCTTGGTACTCGTTATAAACTGGCCAAAATTCTTGTGCTTCCTTAGAACTTAACGAAAGTTTTTCTGTAATAAAAGCAACTTTTAAGCTGTTTATTTTTTCCCAATCTTGATTTCGCTGTCCAAAAGAAAGAGTGGTTACAAAAAGGAATATGATTACTATATATTTATTCATTGTCTACAATGTTTAATTCGTCAAAATCGCTCACATTTTCATTTAAGTATTCCAAAAGAATATCACCTTCTAATGGTGAGCTTAGGAAATCTGAGTATTCAGTATTTGTTACGGGCAGTACTTCAGCAATTTCATAGGGGGTTAATTCAAAATCATTATTTTCAAAATAAGCTTCAATATCAGTGTTGGCCAAATCATTGAAACCCAATTCTTGATTATTGTTCCAATTATATCCTAAAGCTAGAATGGCAATTGCGGCAATAGAAGCTGCCACGGCAAAAAAATTCTTATATGAAACAAGAGGAACTACTTTTGTCTCATTCTCAAGCTTGTTCCGTAATCTTTTATTGAACGTTTCAAAATAATTATCGGGTACCTGAAATGCATTTTCTTTTGGAAAAGTACTTTCTGGTTGAGATAATTTATCCATCAATTTATCCTCAAAGCTATTAAAATAGCCTTTTGGAGTTTTAAACGGATTATTTTTGTTTTTGTTCATGATATAAGTTTGACAATCAATTGTATAAAAGGTTTAATCTTCTTTTAAATACTGTTCCAATTTTTTAACCGCTAAGTGATAAGATGCCTTTAATCCGCCAACGGATGTGTCCAAAATTTCTGAAATTTCTTCATATTTTAATTCTTGAAAATACTTCATGTTAAATACTAATTTTTGCTTTTCAGGTAGCGTTGCAATAGCTTTTTGTAGTTGAAGCTGAATTTCGTCTCCTTCAAAGTATACATCAGCTTCTAAGTTGGCTACCAATTTATCTTGATAATCGGTATCTGATACACCCTGTATTTTTGCACGTTGTTTTATAAAGTTCAAGGCTTCATTAGTTGCAATTCTGTATATCCAAGAAAAGAGTTTGCTATCACCTTTAAATCCATCTATATTTTTATATACTTTAATAAAGGTGTTTTGTAGCACATCATCAGCATCATCATGATTTAAAACAATACTACGTATTTGCCAGTACAAGCGCTCTTTATAGGTATTTACCAATACCTCAAAAGCCTGAGCTTGTCTGCTCTTTGTTTGTAAGTCTATAACTAATGTTTCCTCTTCGATCACAAAAATTGAGGTTTGTTTATTATTAGACCTTGAAGTTGATAAAAGGTTTAATGTAATTCTTTTTTTAACCTAATTTAAGGTAAAACACGTAAGTGTGATTAAGCCAACGATTGCATCTCAACCAGCTTTCTATATGTGCCATTTAATTCTAAAAGTTCAGCATGCGTACCTTGCTCAACTATTTCTCCTTTCTGAAGTACAACAATTGTATCTGCATTCTGAATGGTTGACAGCCTGTGAGCAATAACAATAGAAGTTCTGTTCTTCATCATCTTTTCAAGCGCATCTTGCACCAGACGTTCGCTTTCAGTATCTAGGGCAGAGGTAGCTTCGTCCAATACCATAATAGGAGGATTCTTAAGAACCGCTCTAGAAATGGACAAACGTTGTTTTTGTCCGCCACTTAATTTATTGCCGCTGTCCCCAATATTAGTGTCGTAACTTTTTGGGAGATCCATTATAAAATCATGTGCATTGGCAATTTTTGCGGCAGCTATAATTTCTTCGTCAGTAGCATTTTCTTTACCTAGACCAATGTTGTTTTTAACCGTATCATTAAATAGGATAGAGTCTTGTGTAACCAGACCCAATAGACCTCGGAGCGATTTTTTGCTTAGGTTTTTTATATTGTTTCCGTCAATGCTGATTTCGCCTTCATTGACATCATAAAATCTAGTGACAAGATTTGCGATAGTACTTTTTCCACTTCCGGACTGACCAACTAGAGCTACTGTTTTTCCTTTTTCAACGGTTAGGTTGAAGTTTTTAAGCACATATTCATCTTCATATTTAAAGGAAATATTATCAATTTTAACAGCCTTGGTGAAAGTGTCCTGTTGAATAGGGTTATCTATTTCGGAAATAGGGTTTTCCGTTTCTAAGACTTCTAAAACACGTTCTGCAGCAGCATTTCCTTTTTTAACTCCGTAAGATGCTTTACTTATTGCTTTCGCGGGCGTTAAAATTTGGTAAGATAAAGCCATGTAGGTTATAAAAAGTTCAGCTTCAAGTGTTTTTTCAACAAGAACCATTTGCCCACCGTACCATAGAATGACACCAATGGCTGCAATTCCGAAAAATTCACTTGTTGGGGAAGCCAAGTTTTGTCTGTTTAGCAAACTGTTCGAAAAATTAAAAAATCTTTTTGTAGAAGATTGAAATTTTCTGGCGAATACAGATTCTGCATTAAACGCTTTTATAACTCTAAGTCCCCCTAAAGTTTCCTCTAAAATGGATAAGAAGTAACCTTGCTCTTGTTGAACTTTGTCCGATTTACGTTTTAACGATTTACCGATCAAGGAAATTAAGAATCCTGAAAGTGGAAGAAACAGAAAAACGAACAACGTCAGTTTCGGACTAATGGTGAGCATTGCTATAATCGTAAAAATTATAGTTAAGGGCTCTCTAACGATTAGCTCCAATATAGATAGAAACGAATGTTGAATTTCTAGTACATCTGAAGTTATACGGGCAATAGTATCACCTTTTCGTTTTTCAGAATAATACGAAATAGGTAATTCTACAGTTTTATCATATAGTTCATTACGTAAATCTTTAAGGACACCGTTACGTAGAAACGTAATAAAATACATTGCTAAATAATTGAAAAGATTCTTTAATAGAAACATGGTAATAATCAGCCCAACCATGTACATTAGAACTTCGCCTGAATCTGTTTGCTGGCTTTGTTTTGTTATGTAAAAGTTTAGAGAATCTGTTACGTAATCTTTTAGATCGGTTATACCGCTCCATTTTGGTTTAGTATATATTTTTTCCGTTTGGTTAAAAAGCACGTTCAACATTGGAAATAATGAAATCATTGCCAATGTTGAAAACAGTGCATAAAAGATGTTAGATATAATGTTTAAAATTGCATATATCTTGTAAGGCTTCGCAAAGCGAAGAATCTTTTTAAAATAGTTCATTAAGCTAAATTAAGCTCAGCAAGAATGCTTTTGACTTTATTGTCAAGTTCTGCTGCCACTTTTTTATAATCTTCGGTTTTTTCCAATTTTGTATTGGTACTAATGTAGAATTTTACTTTTGGTTCCGTTCCACTTGGTCTAGCGGCAATTCTTGTGCCATCTTCAGTTTCGTATATTAAAACGTTGGATTTTGGAATATCAATAGTTTTTTCTTCACCTGTCAGTACATTTTTGGCAGTTGAAGTATTGTAATCCTCAATCCATTTCACCTTAGAACCAGCAACAGATTCTACCGGATTTTCCTTAAAGTCTTTTAACATTTGCTTAATTTCTTCTGCACCACTAATACCTTTTTTGGTAATAGAAACTAAGTGCTCCTTATAGAAACCATAATCAACATAACATTGTATAAGGTCTTTGTAGAAAGAACTGCCATTAGCTTTTGCTTGACTGGCAATTTCGCAAGCCAATAGGGTAGAGGTAACCGCATCTTTATCACGAACAAAATCACCTACCATATAACCAAAGCTTTCTTCGCCACCACCAATAAAATCAGATTCAGGGAAGTCCTTGATCATTTTGCCGATCCATTTAAATCCGGTCAAAGAAGTTTTGAATTCTACACCGTAAGCTTTTGCCATGGCTTCCATCATTGGAGTGGAAACTATAGTTGTGGCAATAAATTCATTGCCCTTGAATCCTTTCTCTTTTCTCTTCTCCAAAAGAAATTTTGTCATAAGTACCATAGCCTGGTTACCGTTAACAATTTCCATTTCGCCATCAAGGTTACGCACGGCAATACCTAAACGATCACTATCCGGATCGGTACCTACAACCATATCCGCACCAATTTCCTCGGCTTTTTTAACGGCCATTGAAAGCGCTTCTGATTCTTCTGGGTTTGGAGATTTAACTGTTGGGAAATTTCCGTCTGGTTTCGCTTGTTCCTCTATAATCGTTACATTTTCATACCCACCTCTTTTCAAAACTTCTGGTATAGCGGTAATTGATGTGCCGTGTAACGATGTAAAAACAATTTTAAAATCATCTTTGCCGGCAGCATTAAAATTACCTGCAGCAACAGATTGCGAAATAAAAGCTTCATCAACTTCTTTGTCAATTACCTCAATAAGGCTGTCATTAGGAGTAAATTTGATATCCTCAAAACCAAGCGAGTTTATTTCAGAAATAATTTCACCATCCTGTGGTGGTACGATCTGTCCACCATCGGTCCAATACACTTTATAGCCGTTATATTCAGGTGGGTTGTGCGATGCCGTTAACACTATCCCTGCATGACAGTTTAAATGTCTTACTGCGAATGAAAGTTCTGGCGTGGTACGTAATTCAGAAAACAAGAATACTTTAATGCCGTTGGCAGAAAGAACTTCGGCTACAGTTCTAGCAAGGGTGTCACTATTATGACGGCAATCAAAAGCGATTACTACTTTAATTTCCTCGCCTTTGTATATTTTATTTAAATAGTTGCTAAGGCCTTGTGTGCTTTTGCCCAACGTATATTTGTTTATACGATTGGTACCAACGCCCATTACGCCCCTCATACCACCGGTACCGAATTCCATATTTTTATAGAAACGGTCGTTCAATTCTTCTTTATCGTTGGCAATTAGATGTTCAATTTCTTTTTTGACAGCTGGATCGAAAAAATCGGTAAGCCAGGTTTTGGCAGTATCTAGGATGTTATCCATATTATTTAAGGTTTTATGTGCATATAAATTAGTAAGAATTTTACTTTTCTAAAAGTGCTATGTTTATTTCTTTTGAAACTATATATCTTTTTTCTTCTTTTTTAGAACGTATCATTATTTCTCCTAAAAATCCGGCTAAGAACAACTGTGTTCCTATGACCATGGCAATAAGGGAAATATAAAATTGCGGACGATCAGTAATCAATCTTCCAAACTTGTTGATGAATAATTTGTCAATGCCCAAATAGATAGCAAACCCAAATCCGATCAAAAACATTAAAACGCCCAGTGCGCCAAATAAGTGCATGGGTCGCTTACCAAATCTAGATACGAACCAAATGGTCAATAAATCTAAAAATCCATTAATGAAACGTTCCATTCCGAATTTTGTTTTACCATATTTGCGAGCTTGGTGTTTTACGACCTTTTCTCCAATTTTTGAAAAGCCGGCATTTTTTGCAAGAACAGGAATGTATCTGTGCATTTCGCCAGATACTTCAATATTCTTGACAACCTCTTTTGCATAAGCTTTCAACCCGCAATTAAAGTCATTTAGTTGAACTCCAGATGTACGCCTTGCTGCCCAATTGAACAGTTTTGAAGGTGTATTTTTAAAGATGATGGAATCGTACCTTTTCTTTTTCCAGCCAGATACCAATTCGTATCCTTCATTGATGATCATGTTGTATAACTCTGGAATTTCTTCTGGGTTGTCTTGTAAATCCGCATCCATAGTAATGATGACATCACCGCTAACGGCTTTAAAACCTGCATGAAGAGCTTGTGATTTGCCGTAATTGCGTAAAAAGTGTATTCCCTTTACCGAAGGATTAAGAACGGATAATTCAGAAATTATATTCCAAGAGTTATCTGTACTACCATCATCTACAAAAAGTATTTCATAAGAAAAATGATTGGATTGCATTACGGATACAATCCAATCATGAAGTTCTTTAAGTGATTCTTCTTCGTTAAGTAACGGAATTACTATTGATAATTGCATGCGCGACTTCTGGTATTCTCTCCAAAAATACTACAATTACTTAGTATTAATAAGCAGCTTCTTCTTTTTTCAATATTAAGCCACCCAAAAGGGAAATTATGAGACCAAAAAATAAAGCGCTGATCAAACCAATTGCAGCACTTAAAAATGGACCGGAAAAGTTTTCCATCATTTTAACGGCTGCGTCAATTTCATCTTGGGTCATGCCAGGGTTTTGGGAAATCATTTCGGCTTTTTGAGCGGCCATCATATTGGTCATAAAATCAGGTTCAATAATATTGATAAAAATCATTTGATAAATAATTCCTATAATTGCTCCAATTAAAGCAATACCTATCCCTACTTTTATGGCTTCACTTATTGTTAGTAAATTGTTGTTAGCCTCTCTAAACTTGTAAATGCCAAAAACAATTACCCCTATCATTATGCTTATATTTACAGCGAATAGGGCAAGACTTTGTTCGTATTGTAAGCCGGCTATATATAGCATTACGGCAAAGGTGATGGTAAGTATACCTAATACTAAGCCGTAAACTCTAGCGAATTTTCCTGTTTTTGGTTGATTTTTTTCCATGATATAAAGTGATTATAGGTTGTTTTGTATATTAGTATGGTGTTGATATGTAATGTTACAAAAGTGATAAAATTTATTTTTAATATTTTTTTGATTTTGTAATAGTATGTTAGTGGATTTTCACTATTTTTGCAGCCTTAAAATGAGTGCCCGTCGGAATGGGTGCGTTAAAGTTTTTAAAATGAAAAAAGATATACACCCAGAAAATTATAGAATCGTGGCCTTTAAGGACATGTCTAACGAAGAGGTATTTTTAACGAAATCTACTGCAGATACTAAAGAAACATTAGAAGTTGATGGTGTTGAGTATCCATTGGTAAAATTGGAGATTTCAAGAACTTCTCACCCATTTTACACAGGTAAAGCTAAATTCTTGGATACCGCAGGTCGTATCGACAAGTTCAAGAACAAGTACAAGAAGTTTGCTAAAGAAGAGAAAAAAGAGGAATAGTATTTATATTATTTCCAGTACATATAACGCCTTCGAAATTTTCGAAGGCGTTTCTTTTGCATTTAACTTTAAAATAATGGAAGTTGTCCATAATCTATTATTGCTCTAGGGATATTTGTTAATTTTGAAAAAAAATCATTTTGTATGAACTTTATTCTTTTTGATGGTCCTCGTAGGAATCATCTTTTACCCTTTACATTTACACGGCCCGTTTCTGAAATTCGTGTAGGGATAATGACATTGAAAGAACGATGGGAGGCTTACCTGAAAGCTTCCGTAACTTCTTTGACAGAAGCATATTTAAGTGTTAAGTATCCTGTAATATTAGAAGATAACAATGTATTTATAGATGCTTCTATATTGCCTTCAAAGTATTTGATAACTATTGTTGGCTCATTAAAGGCCGGTGAAGTGATTAAATTGGGTGAAGTGGTAATAGCTTATTGTAGCTCTTCGGTAAAAACTATTGAAGAATTACAGGATTTTAAGAAAATTGATTTCAATGAAGATATAGTTCAGATCAATAACACTTGGGATATTTTCGATAAAAATGCGGATATTTTACAGTCCGATTTTGACTTCATCACAGAAGGACGAAAAAGTCAACCAATTTCAGATACCAATAGAGTAATACATCCGGAGCGAATATTTCTTGAAGAAGGAGCAAAGGTAGAGTTCAGTATTTTAAATGCTACCGACGGACCAATATATTTAGGCAAGAACTCTGAAATTTGGGAAGGTAGTCTTGTACGTGGTGCATTGGCGTTGTGTGATAATGCTATTATAAAAATGGGAGGTAAGCTCTATGGTGCAACAACTATAGGTCCTTTCAGTAAAGTTTGTGGTGAAGTCAGTAACTCCGTAATATTTGGGTACTCTAGTAAAGGGCATGAAGGGTATTTAGGTAATGCCGTATTAGGGGAGTGGTGTAATATTGGCGCAGATTCCAATAACTCTAATCTAAAGAACAATTATGCCAAGGTGCGTTTATGGGACTATGCAACGGAGCGTTTTGAGCAAACGGGTCTTCAGTTTTGCGGACTTATGATGGGTGATCATAGTAAAACGGCCATTAATACCATGTTTAATACCGGTACGGTAATTGGTGTGAATTCTAATATCTATGTTCCAGGTTTTCCTAGAAATTTTGTCCCTAGTTTTAGTTGGGGCGGTGCATCTGGGTTTACAACATATCAACCGGCAAAAGCATTTGACGCTGCAAAGGTAATGATGGCGAGAAGAGGAGTGGAGTTTAATGAGGTTGAAGCTGATATTCTGACCCATGTATTTGAATTGACAAAAAAGTGGAGAAAGTATTAATCAGTTGAGGCTGAATTTCAGTTAATTAGAATTTTATGGCAGAGTACGGTTTACGTATTTTTGTCCTCTTAAATAGATTGTTAAAATGAAGAAGAAGGTGGCTTTTTACACTTTGGGGTGTAAGTTGAATTTTTCAGAGACTTCTACCATAGCCCGCAGTTTTGCGGACGAGGGATTTGATAGGGTAGATTTTTCCGAACATGCGGACATGTATGTTATTAATACATGTTCTGTAACCGATAATGCCGATAAGAAGTTCAAGACCATTGTAAAAAAAGCGCAAAAGATTAATCCTGATGCTTTTGTGGCTGCCGTAGGATGTTATGCGCAATTAAAACCAGAAGAATTAGCAGATGTTGACGGTGTAGATTTGGTTTTAGGGGCTACGGAAAAATTTAAAATTACCGACTACATAAATGATTTGACCAAAAATGATCACGGTCAAGTTCATTCATGTGAAATAGCAGATGCGGATTTTTATGTAGGTAGTTATGCTATTGGTGATAGGACAAGGGCGTTCTTAAAAGTCCAGGATGGATGTGACTATAAATGTACGTATTGTACAATTCCACTGGCGCGGGGCATATCTAGAAGCGACACCTTGGAAAATGTTCTTAAAAACGCTGCGGATATATCAGAGCAAGGAATCAAAGAAATTGTTTTAACGGGAGTTAATATAGGTGATTACGGAAAGGGAGAGTTTGGCAATAAAAAACACGAGCATACTTTTTTAGAGCTAGTCCAGGCATTAGATGATGTTGATGGTATTCATCGTTTAAGAATTTCGTCTATAGAGCCTAATCTATTGAAGAACGAAACCATTGAGTTTGTATCTCAAAGTAAAACTTTTGTACCTCATTTCCATATTCCGTTACAAAGTGGCAGCGATGATCTTTTAAAATTGATGAAGCGCCGTTATATGACGGATCTATATAAAGAAAGAGTAGAAAAAATTAGGGAGGTAATGCCAAATTGCTGTATTGGTGTTGATGTTATTGTAGGGTTTCCTGGTGAGACCGAAGAACATTTTTTAGAGACATATCACTTTTTAAATGAATTGGATATTTCATATTTGCATGTCTTCACCTATTCCGAAAGAGATAATACTCCTGCTGCTACTATGGATGGCGTAGTGCCTAATAAAGTTAGAAGTAAGAGAAGTAAAATGTTACGTGGATTATCTGTAAAGAAAAGAAGGGCGTTTTATGAGAGTCAGCTAGAGAATGAGTTAACCGTATTGTTTGAAGGGGAAAACAAAGAAGGATATATCCATGGATTTACCGAGAACTACGTAAAAGTAAAATCTCCTTGGAATCCAGGGTTGGTAAATACCTTGCATAAAGTGAAGCTAACTGAAATAGATAATGATGGTCTGGTTAGGTTCAATTTTGTAAAAGAAGAAGTTGAAGTATAAAATAAAAGCCTTTCAATAGAAAGGCTTTTTTAATTTTGTTAGATGCGAATGCCAATTGGTAGCATTTCTTTGTATTGTCTTCTGTTCTTACGAAGAAAGCCTGCAATATGCGGACTTGTAGGTACAACTCTAAGATTTCTTTCTTGAATAATACTTAGAACGGATTTGATGAAGTTTTCTTTGAAATTTTCATCTTTAATTTCTTCTGGAACAACTAATTTGGTAAGGAATACCTTTCGTTCTTGAGAAGAATATTCAATTCTGGCTAAATGGCCATCTACGGTAGTTTCAAATTGTCGCAGAAAAGAATTGTCATTAATGATAACATCGTTCATATAGATAATTTTAGTGTTGTTATTAGACAAAAAAATTACGATGTTCTCATATCGTAATTAGTCTTTTGTAATGCTGTATAGAATTAAACACATGGAATAAGATGTGTTTTTCACATTATCTTACAAAAGTAGTTAAAAATTACTTAATTTCCTAGTTTTTACTACGTTTCGTAACTATACTAGCTATTATGATCCATGTGTATTGTATGCCGGGAATGGCTGCAGGTCCCGCTATTTTTGAGTATATAAAGTTACCAAAAGAAAATTTTGAACTTCATTTGCTAGAATGGAGTATTCCTACAAAAGGTGTATCACTAAGTGAATACGCTAAACAAATGAGTAGCATGGTAAAGCATGAAAACGTGGTTTTGTTAGGGGTGTCGTTGGGCGGAATCTTGGTTCAAGAAATGACAAAGTTTGTAGATGTAAGAAAAGTCATAATCGTTTCAAGTGTAAAAACAAGATATGAGTTGCCAAAAAGGATGCTTTTTGCAAGATATACCAAAGTACATAAGCTGCTTCCTACAGGTTTGGTCAACAATATAGAACTTTTGGCTAAATATGCCTTTGGAGAAAGTGTAACAAAGCGGCTGTCATTATATGAAAAATATTTATCGGTTAGGGATAAGGGTTATATAGATTGGTCTATAAACGAGCTGGTAAATTGGAAACAAGAGATACCATGTAAAAAATTGGTGCACATACAGGGTGAAAAGGATACCGTTTTTCCAAAAGAAAATATTACTGATTGTATAGTTGTACCTAATGGGACACATACCATGATTATACATAGGGCAAAATGGTTTAACCAGAACTTGGCAACAATTATTTTGGAATAAAATAGTTCTATATATACCTTTGGTAGACAGGAAAATTGATAGAAATAATATAAAAGATAAAATTCATGAAAACTATTAAGAATATATTGATGTTGTTGGGTGTGGTATTTGTTGCGGGTACATTGATATTTGCTGTAGGAAATACTACAGGTATGGCAAATAATAATAAGGTAGTTGCAAATGATAGTGTTCAGACCAACGTTTCTAAATCTTATAAAATTTCATCTATTGATATTCCTGAGAATTTAAATTTTGCAGGTGAAGTAGTTCCCCAGTCGGATCCAGAAATATTAGAGCGAATTGATCGTGAATTTTTAGTAAATACATATTGGCAGTCAAACGCGGTTCTATTGATTAAAAGGGCCAATAAATATTTTCCTATAATTGAACCAATTCTGGCGAAAAACGGTATTCCGGATGATTTTAAATATTTGGCGGTAGCAGAAAGTGGGCTTACCAATGTGGTGTCTCCTGCAGGAGCGACCGGATTTTGGCAAATAATGAGAGAAACAGGTAGGGAATATGGTCTGGAGGTAAACTCTAATGTAGATGAGCGCTACCATTTGGAAAAATCGACAGAGGTTGCCTGTAAGTATTTGAACAGATGGAAGAATAAGTATGGTAGCTGGGCCTTAACAGCGGCAGCTTACAATGCAGGACCTGGAGCTATCAATAAATACATGGGTATTCAACAAGTAGACAACTATTGGGATCTGTTGCTAGGTAGTGAGACCGGTAGATACGTTTTTAGAATAATGGCCATTAAAGAAATCTTGTCTAATCCTGAAAAGTATGGTTTTCATATTGATAAGGAAGATATGTACGAAGCCGTACCAACATTCAATGTAGAAATTGATAAGCCGGTAAGTGACTTTGCTGATTTTGCACAAGAATATGAAATCAACTACAAAATATTAAAGCGCCACAATCCTTGGTTGAGAGAGGCGCATTTAAATAACAGTTCTCGTAAAAAATACACTATAGAAATACCTAACAAAGGGTATTATAGGGAATCTAAATAATACTAGATTTTCTTCATCTGTTGTTGCATCATTTTGATCTGATCTGTCAACATGTTGTTCTTGTCTAATTTTTTAGCCTCGTTAAGTAACATGGTCGCTTCTCTTTTGCGGCGTTTCTGCATGGATATACCTGCTAAGCTTAATTTCGCCATGGCAACATCATAATCCATCGTTAATCCAAGTTTAAGGGCTTTTTTAAAGTATTTCTCTGCTTGGGTTAAATTGGTCTGGGAAAAAATGATTCCGTGTAAATAGTTATAGTATCCTTGTTGTTTTACGGTTAATGCAGCTTCAGGATTTTTAATTTTATCCAGCCAGTTTTTAGTGCCGGCCAAATCTTGCTTTCGCATTCGTAAAAATGCCAAAAGAATGATCTCGTTCCTAAAATATAAAAAGATAAAAATTAACGATAACAAGATTAGAAAAATGCCATTACCAATATTACCTTCAAAAAACTGGTAGACAGAATAGGCTATTATGAGTCCGGCTATGATTAATTTTAAATTTTTATTGAACATATTTTAAGTTTATTGATCTTATTAATTTTTAGTTGGGGTTTTTGGTTTTTAGCGAAACCCTATTAAAATATAGCTATTACGGTGCAAAATTTCAATTCGGGCAAAATTAATCAAAAGCTTCGTTTTGTGACGTACGGATTTATAAAAATATTTTTTTTCATAACCCTTGCTAAAGCAAAAACTCTTTGTATATTTGCGCCCAGTTTTACCCGTTCAATTAAAAGGGCAAATTTCAAAATTAATACAAAGCACTTAATTATATAGGCGATGAGCAAGAGAACGTTTCAACCATCAAAGAGAAAAAGAAAGAACAAACACGGTTTTCGTGAG
Source organism: Maribacter sp. (assembly GCA_020629415.1). Lineage (GTDB taxonomy): Bacteria > Bacteroidota > Bacteroidia > Flavobacteriales > Flavobacteriaceae > Maribacter > Maribacter huludaoensis. The sequence continues at coordinate 67,457 of JAHDDL010000015.1, forward strand.
CGTATGGCTTCCGTTAATGGAAGAAAAGTTCTTGCAAGAAGAAGAGCAAAAGGTAGAAAGAAATTAACTGTTTCCTCTGAACCAAGCCATAAAAAATAATGATTTCATTGTTTTAAAAATATTTAGGTGTTACTTTTCTGAAAGTAGCACCTTTTTTTTGTCCAATTCCCATATTAAATTGTTATAAAATGCCAAAAAGAAAAGATTTAAAATCCATTTTGTTAATAGGATCTGGTCCTATTGTTATCGGTCAAGCATGTGAATTTGATTATGCAGGTAGTCAATCTCTACGTTCGTTACGTGAAGACGGTATAGAAACTATTTTAATAAATAGTAACCCTGCAACGATTATGACAGATCCATCAATGGCAGATCACGTGTATTTAAAGCCATTGACTACAAAATCTATAATAGAGATTTTAAAGGCTCATCCTCAGATAGATGCAGTTTTACCGACTATGGGAGGCCAAACCGCTTTAAATCTTTGTATAGAAGCCGATAAAAAGGGGATTTGGGAAGATTTTGGAGTAGAATTGATCGGTGTAGATATAGACGCTATAAATATTACCGAGGATAGAGAGCAATTTAGAGAGTTAATGTTGAAAATTGGTGTTGGCATGGCACCACAGGCAACTGCAACCTCTTTCTTAAAAGGTAAGGAAATAGCCCAGGAATTTGGTTTTCCATTGGTAATACGAGCTTCATATACGCTTGGTGGTGCAGGTGCTTCCATAGTTTACAAGCCCGAGGATTTTGACGAACAATTAAGTTATGGTCTAGAGATTTCGCCTATTCATGAAGTGATGATCGACAAAGCCTTAATGGGATGGAAAGAATATGAATTAGAGCTGCTTAGAGATAAAAACGATAACGTTGTTATCATTTGTGCTATCGAAAATATGGATCCTATGGGTATTCATACCGGTGATTCCATTACAGTGGCACCAGCGATGACACTTTCAGATAGAACATACCAGAAAATGCGTGATATGGCCATACATATGATGCGTAGTATAGGTGATTTTGAAGGTGGATGTAATGTTCAGTTTGCCGTTAGTCCTGATGAAGAGGAAGAAATTATAGCCATTGAGATCAACCCAAGGGTGTCTAGATCATCGGCATTGGCTTCAAAAGCAACTGGTTATCCTATTGCAAAAGTAGCAACTAAATTGGCTATTGGTTATACGCTTGACGAATTGGATAATCAAATTACAAAATCCACTTCGGCATTATTTGAGCCAACATTAGATTATGTAATCGTAAAAATGCCACGTTGGAATTTTGATAAGTTTGAAGGTTCTGACCGAACATTAGGTTTGCAGATGAAATCTGTAGGCGAAGTAATGGGTATAGGACGTTCTTTTCAAGAAGCGTTACACAAGGCAACACAATCATTAGAAATCAAACGTAATGGCTTAGGTGCAGATGGTAAGGGGTATAAGGATTATAACAAAATTATAAGTAAGCTTACCATTCCTAGTTGGGACAGGGTATTTGTAATTTATGATGCCATACAAATAGGTATTCCGTTAAGTAGAATACATGAGATCACTAAGATTGATATGTGGTTCTTAAAGCAGTATGAAGAGCTTTATTTCTTGGAAAAAGAAATTTCTAAGTATACGATAGCGACACTTTCAAAAGACTTGTTGTTAGAGGCAAAACAAAAAGGTTTTGCAGATAGACAAATAGCCCATATGGTAGATTGTTATGAAAGTGAAGTGTATAACAAACGTACCGAACTGAATATTAATAGAGTTTATAAATTGGTAGATACTTGTGCTGCAGAGTTCAAGGCAATGACGCCATATTATTATTCAACTTTTGAAGCTGAAATAGAAAAGCCTGATGGTACACGTTATGTAGAAAACGATAGTGTAGTTACGGATAAAAAGAAAATTGTTGTTCTTGGATCCGGACCAAACAGAATTGGTCAAGGTATAGAATTTGACTATTGTTGCGTTCACGGAGTCTTGGCAGCTGCTGAGTGTGGTTATGAGACTATTATGATCAACTGTAACCCAGAAACGGTTTCTACGGATTTTGATACTGCGGATAAGTTATATTTTGAGCCGGTATACTGGGAGCATATATATGATATTATTCGTCATGAAAAACCAGAAGGTGTAATTGTTCAGCTAGGTGGGCAAACAGCTCTTAAATTGGCAGAAAAGCTTTCTAAATATGGTGTTAAGATAATTGGTACCAGTTTTGAAGCTTTAGATTTGGCTGAAGATAGGGGTAGTTTCTCCGATCTTTTGAAAGCGAACGATATTCCTTTCCCTCAATTTGGAGTAGCTGAAACGGCTGATGAAGCATTGGCGCTATCTGATGAGTTGGATTTTCCACTTCTGGTAAGACCTTCTTACGTATTAGGAGGTCAAGGAATGAAAATTGTAATCAATAAGCAAGAATTAGAAGAGCATGTAGTTGGTCTGTTACGCAAAATACCTAATAACAAATTATTGTTAGATCATTATTTGGATGGTGCTATAGAAGCGGAAGCCGATGCGATCTGTGATGGTGAAGATGTTTATATTATTGGTATAATGGAGCATATTGAGCCTTGTGGAATTCATTCTGGCGACTCAAATTCTACCTTACCGCCATTTAACCTTGGTGAATTTGTTATGCAGCAGATTAAAGACCATACCAAGAAAATTGCCTTGGCTTTAAATACGGTAGGTCTCATTAATATACAATTTGCCATTAAAGATGATATTGTATATATCATTGAAGCAAACCCAAGGGCATCACGTACGGTACCTTTTATCGCAAAAGCGTATAAAGAACCTTATGTAAATTATGCAACCAAGGTAATGTTGGGCGAGAAGAAGATCAAGGATTTTAATTTTAATCCTCAACTAGAAGGTTTTGCTATTAAGCAGCCGGTATTCTCATTCAATAAATTCCCTAATGTAAATAAGAATCTTGGTCCTGAAATGAAAAGTACCGGAGAAAGCATCTTATTTATTGATAGTTTAAAAGATGATGAGTTTTACAACCTTTATTCTAGACGTAAAATGTATTTAAGTAAATAGTCCATTAACCGGACTTATATTATAAGTAGAAGGGAAACTTTATTTTTAGAGTTTCCCTTCTGCGTATAATCTCCTTATTTCTTTCTTGTCAAATTTACCAACACTTGTTTTTGGTACTTCATCAATAAACTTATAATTTTCTGGTATTTGATAGTTGGCAAAGTCTTTTTTCAAATATTCCTTTAGTTCATCAGCGGATACAGTTTCGGTGTTATTGGTGAAAACCAATGTTGCCAAAGGTCTCTCGGACCATTTTTTATCTGGTA
>JAHDDL010000015.1:70863-86305 GCA_020629415.1 Maribacter sp.
TGGTAAAGCTGTCTCGGCTATTGGTCTTAAAATAAGACTTTATTACCCATGCGCCCTTTACTTGTAATTCTCCCATAGTCTTGCCATCACGTGGAGCAACTTTTCCGTCATCGCCAACAATTCGCATTTCTATGCCGGGAAACTCGATTCCCTGCTTGGCGCGTATTTTAATTTGCTCTTTCTCGTTAAGATTTTCATGTTTTTTCTGAAGTCTACTTGCGGTACCAAGTGGAGACGTTTCTGTCATGCCCCAAGCTTGAACACCTTTAATACCAAAATCTTTTTCAAAATTTTCGATAAGACTAGCCGATAGGGCAGAACCGCCTACTAAATATTCTTCTAAAGCTAATTTGTACTTTGGTGGGTTTTTTTTCATTTCCTCATAAACGCCTCTCCATATAGAAGGTACACCGTTGGCCTTGTTAATATTTTCATTTTTAAGAATTCTTATAATCGCTTCCGGTCCTAAATGTAAAGAAGGCATTACCATGTCTGATCCTGTTAAAAGGCACATGTAAGGAAAGCCCCAGGCCATAACATGAAATTGTGGTACAATCAATAATATGACATCCCTGTTACTGTAATTACCCGCATTGGGCGATAGTATGGTCATTGCATGTAAATAGGTAGATCTGTGTGAGTATAATACCCCTTTGGGCATGCCTGTAGTTCCGCTCGTATAGCACATGCCGCTTGCATCGTTCTCGTTGAGTTCTGGCCAGTCTATCGTTTCTAATTGCTCGCCTATTAAATCTTCGTAATGTATAATATTTTGTAAACTCGTTGTAAAACCTTTAGGGGCATTTATTATAATGAACTTTTCTACCGTTTCTAATTTTGGTGCAATTTTTTCTAATAAGGGAACTAGGGTGGCGTCTACAAAAATGACCTTGTCTTCAGAATGATTGATTATAAATTCTGTCTGTTGAGATGACAGCCTAATATTTATAGTATGGCAGACTGCGCCAATACCTGGAATTCCATAATATAGTTCCACATGTTGGTAATGGTTCCAGGCAAAAGTGCCCACCATATCCCCTTTACGGATGCCAAGTTTGTTTTTTAATGCATTTGCCAATTGACAACATCTTTTGTAGAGTTGGTCGTATGTATATTCATGTCTACTTCCATCAGGTAGGTAAGAGATTAGTTTTTTATCGGGAAAGGCACTTTTTGCATAATTTAATATGGTAGTGGTGGTTAGTGGGTAATCCATTATCAATCCATTCATAAAAACACACTTTTAAGTTATTCAATTTGCTTAACTATTAAATTTAATCAAATTATAATGAGAATTCATTAATTTTTTAATATTCAAAAAAATGATGTACCCTATAATGTTCAGAATAAATGGTCTACTGTTTAAGGTTAAAAAATAAATTTATCAGAGGATTCATTAAGGCCATTAAGCTGTACTCTTGTTTCTGAGAAAATTAAATTCTGCAAATTGAAAAAAATAGCATTCTTGATCTTGGTTTTATTTTTGGTGTTCTTGGGATTGACCTATTGGTCATTATCCAGTACGGATAAATCTTTTGAAACTTGTAAGATTGTTGGGATTGCAGATGTTGAAGAAATTGACTTTAGCAAGTATGATTCTATATTGGTTGCTGCAAGCACGCTATATGAAGGAAATGGTTTAAAAAATGTGATGCAGGGAGAACAGTATAGAAAAGCATGGTCTACTCCTGTAAAAGTGCCAATTCTTTACTTGAAGGATATTAATGGTAATGCAAAAATAGTGGAAGAGGGCGGCGGCCAGCAAACACATTCTTTAAAACTACGGATAGATGATGGTACCTTAATGACATTGCGTAGTGTTTCTAAAGACCCTTCTCCTTTAATTCCAAAAGTTGCCAAGACATTAGGGTTAGAAAATATTGTGGTTGACGGTATCTCTGCCCAACATCCATATGCTGCATTGGTCGTAGCAAAACTTTCTAAAAAAGCGAAGATTTTAAATACCAGACCACAACTGGTATTCTTGCCAAAGCAAAAACAGCTATTAAATTATAACGAGAAATATGGTAATCGACTTTTTCTTTTGGAATACGAAACAAAGGGAAATGCAAACTGGTTGGGATTACAAAATGTAGATAGTTTATTGGATACGGATAATCTACAAAAGTTGAAAATGAAAAATCCCGATAAGGTTCACGTAGTCATAAATTCATTGGTCAGAGCACGTTTATTTGATTTGCTGATAGGTGATTGGGATCGTCATGCCAAACAATGGGGTTGGGCTATTGAAAACGCAGGTAATTCAATAAATGCAATACCGTTACCATGTGATCGGGATAATGCTTTTTTTAATCTAGAAGGTATTTTGCCCAGTATAATTTCTAACGATGCATTTCTTCCAGAGGTGCAATCTTTTGAAAAGGAAATTGATTTTCTTCCCGGACTAATCTCACCGTTTGATGTTTATTTTATGCAAGACGTACCTGCATCGGTATTTGAAGAAGAGGCTAGGGATTTACAAGAAATGCTAACTGATGGGGCAATAGAATCATCTTTCTCCGTATGGCCAAATGATATTTATGAATTGGATGGAAAAGAACTTATTGCCAAAATAAAAAGTAGGCGCAACGATCTTCTAGAGTATGCAGCGCTATTTCATAAAGAATTGGTGAAAAGTGAAAAATTGGATACAGCCTTAAAAGGGTCTGAAGATATACAGTTGACCAAAGAAGAAATGGCTTGTTTTAATTGCGTTGGCAACTAATTTTTACATGAAATAATTATAAACGACAAACTTGATGTTATGAAAGAATCTACCGTAGCGAAAGCTGAGAAGTATATTAGAAACTTGTTATCTGAACAGATGAACAAAAATTTTCTATTTCATAGTCAGGGTTATGCCAATAAAACCGTAGAAAAGGCCAAAAACGTTTTGGAATTTGATTCACGAGAGAATGTAGTAGTAGATGATGTGTTGTTGGCTACATGGTTTCTCCATGCCGGTTTTGCCATAGATTACCAGAATCATGTACAGGAGAGTCTACAATTGGCTACAAAGTTTTTAAATGATAATGATTGTTCAGGGCAGCGCATTGCCAATATTGTTAAATTGGTAGAAAATGCTTGGAGCGATGAAAAGCCTACCAACCATGCAGAAGCAGTACTCAAGGATGTTCGTACATGGTTTTATGCATCGGAGGATTTTGAGGAGATGCTACAATTATTAAGATTGGAACTGGAGAATTTTAATAAAAACAGTCTTGACCTAGATACATGGCGATTAAACTATTTGGAAAAACTTCGAATTGAACATCGATATTATACGGATTATGCAAAAGAAAATTGGCAGGAGCAGAAAGAAAAAAATATCTTATCGCTAATCTCTAGGCTACAAAAAGCTGAAAAAACCGAAAAGAAAGAAAAACTAAAAGCAAAATTAAAAGATGATAGTCCGCAACGTGCCATTCAATCTTTATATCGAATAGAACTTAGGAATCATATAAAATTGAGTGATATAGCGGATACCAAGGCTAATATTTTATTATCTGTAAATGCTATTATCATTTCCTTGTTATTGGCAAATCTGATACCGAAACTGGATTCACCATCAAATTCGTATTTAATTTATCCAACAGTAATTTTTGTTCTATTCAGTATTGCATCTATGATTATGTCTGTTTTGGCTACACGGCCAAAAGTGAGTAATACGGATGTTGTTGAAAATGAAATTAAGAAGAAGGATACCAATTTTTTGTTTTTCGGAAATTTTCACACCATGACTTTGAGTGACTTTAAATCTAAATTAAGGGATATTATAAAAAGCAAAGAGTCTATTTATGATTCTTTGAGTATGGATTTATATTATCTAGGGAAAGTATTACAGGAAAAATATAGATTGTTACGGTTAACGTATACGGTGTTTCTTATTGGCGTTATACTATCTGTTATAGCATTTGGCTTTGCGCTAAAATATTACGGTATGGAAGATGAATTTTTAGATGCCGTAACACCCTTGCCAAAGTAATTGATTGTCACTAGTTAAACCAAACCGCGTATTTTTTGCGTCTAAGTTCAAGTGCTAATTGCTCTTCCATTTTTAAAGCCTGGGCTCTTGTTTTAATTGGATCTATATGATTAAAAAGACTTCCGCGTAGATACAAGCCGTATTTCTGAACAATTTTAGAGGAAAGGTTATGTCCTTTTTTACTTAAAGAACCATTTTTATGTTGGTTAAACCGCTCTTTAGGGGTTTTGCTTGTCATGCCTACATATAAACATTCTAGTACACCGTTAAATTGAGGATTTGCCTCCCGAAATTTTCTGTTTTCGGTATATACCTTTTTAGATAGTTCAATAACGTAAATAGAATACATGTACTTTAGTGTGATAAACGGACTTTAATTGCGTTCATTTGCTTGGGTTATTCTTCTATAACCTCAATGCCGTCAGTAGTAAAAGAAAAAGCTTGAGCGCCAAGGCCTCCTACCATCACTGCTTGAAATAATGGATTTAGTCGTTTTTTAGCGTACCAATCTATTAAAAAATTAGCCCCACTACCACCAGAGGTATCTTGTTGTTCTATAACATAATCAATAGATTCCATTGGGGTAAGGTAAATAGGGGAGTCTATATAACTTCTTACCAAATCTCCCTCTGTATTGTAGTAATCGATCTTGCTTACGAACAAACTGTCCTTTAAACTGGTATTTCTTATGCTTAGGGTAGCAGTAAGAAGTGTTCTTGAGTCTCTTGTTTGATTATAGATATCTGAGTATATAGGCACATATACTTGCCTAACAAGAGAATCATTTATAGTAGCATTTGCAGCTCTGTTCAAAGTATGGTTATCCAGTATTTCTACAGGAACTTCTTCTTTTGAAGGTTGCTTGCAGGATATAATTGTAATTGCAGAAACAACCAAAAGGCAAATGCTACTAAAAGATATGTGTAATTTTCTCAAATTTTAAAATTTAATCTTCCCATTCTGTATGAAAAATACCTTCACGGTCTAAACGCTCATAGGTATGAGAGCCAAAGTAATCTCGTTGTGCCTGTATAAGGTTCAAAGGTAATTTACTAGAGGTATAGGCGTCAAAATAAGTAAGCGAATTTGATAGACCAGGCAACGGAATTCCGTTTTGTGCACCAAATGCTACCAGTTCCCTTGCGGCACCTATGGTTTCTTTTACTTTATCCACAAAATTTGGAGATAGCAATAAGTTTGGCAATGTTGGTTCGGCTTTAAAAGCCTCAGTGATATCGGCTAACAATCCGGCACGAATGATGCAGCCTGCTCTCCAAATTTTAGCAATTTCAGAAATATCCAAGTTATAACCATATTCTCTAGAGGCATCCGCTAATTGATGTAGACCTTGGGAATAAGTGATAATAAATGAAAAGTATAAAGCCTTTTCCGTTAAGGATTCTAGCTTTTCTTTATCCATGTGTGCTACGGTTGGTCTGTCATATAAGGCATCGGCTTTAATTCTTTCGTCCTTCAATGCAGAAAGTTCGCGCATACTTACGGCAACATCTATTGAAGGAACGGGAATACCAAGATCCATGGCATTTTGGCTCGTCCATTTACCAGTACCTTTTTGTTTGGCCTTATCCAATATTTGATCTACCAATCTGCCTTCCGTTAAATCATCTTTTTGTTCAAAAATTTCAGAAGTAATTTCAACTAAGAAAGATTGTAATCTTCCTGAGTTCCATTTCGCAAAAGTACCGTGCAATTCATCATTATTGTAATCGCCTCCTTTTTTGAGCACATCATATATTTCAGACGTTAACTGCATTAGTCCATATTCAATACCGTTATGAACCATTTTCACGTAGTTACCGGCAGATTTTGGACCTAGGTATGCTACACATGGTTCGCCGTTATATTTGGCGGATACGGCTTCAAAAATTGGTTTAATATGTTCATAGGCAGATTTTGAACCACCTGGCATAATACTAGGTCCTTTACGGGCACCTTTTGCACCACCGGAAACCCCTGCTCCAAAAAAGTTGATACCTCTCTCTTGTAAGTAAGATTCTCTTCTGTCCGTATCGGTAAAGAAAGAGTTACCGCCGTCTATTATTATATCTCCCTTGTCAATATGCGGTAACAGAGATTCTATAACGGCGTCTACAATTTTACCAGCAGGCACCAAAAGCATTATTTTACGTGGTTGCTTAAGGTTCTTTACAAACGTTTTTATGTTGCTAGATGCACTTACCTTATCTAAATCTCCTCCTAAAGTCTTTAAAGTCTCTACTTTTTCATCATCTAAATCATATCCGTAGGCAGAGAATCCGTTGTCGGCCACATTAAGGATAAAATTTTGTCCCATTACTCCAAGACCTACTAAACCAAAATCGTACATAAATTGAATGTTTTATAATTAGAATACATCAAAATGTTACAATTTTTAATTATTTATTGTCAGTAACATAATGTGAATCAAAAATAATTTAAAATATTGACTTTAAATCCAAATTGTATCTTAATAACGCCCAATAATGGCTTACTTTTTAAGATATTTGAAGAATAAAGAATATCTACCTAAAATGAAAAAGACAGAAAATCAAATGCTCATAATCTTTGGGGCATCTGGAGATTTAACGGCAAGAAAACTTATACCTGCAATATTTAATTTATATAAGGGAAATGACTTACCTGATAATTTTGTGGTACTGGGTGTAAGTAGAAGTGATCTTGGCGATTTAAAATTTAGGAACAAGGTAGTTTTAGAAAGCCCTTATTTAGAACAGGAGCGTGAGGAATTTGATGCAGATTATATTCAAAAATTTGCAGATAAGCTCTTTTACGAAGATTTGGGTTCTGATTATGATATATCATATGAGCGTTTGGAAAAGCGCATTTCTGATCTTGATCAGAAATATGGTACGGAAGGCAATCATATGTTCTATTTGTCTACGCCACCAAGCTTATATGAACCAATAGCAAAGAATTTATCTGACCAAGGTCTAAATGATGAAATAAAGGGTTGGAGAAGAATTATAGTAGAAAAACCTTTTGGGTACAGTTTAGAATCGGCAAAGGAATTAAATGACGGTTTGCATACCTATTTTAAAGAAGGCCAGATATTTAGAATTGACCATTACCTTGGTAAGGAAACTGTTCAGAATTTATTGGTAACACGTTTTGCCAATAGCATTTTTGAGCCACTTTGGAACAGAAATTATATTCACCATGTAGAAATTACGAATGCCGAAAGTGTAGGTGTAGAAAAAAGAGGAGGATATTACGATAAATCTGGGGCATTAAGAGATATGTTTCAGAGTCATTTATTGCAGATAGTAGCGTTGATCGTAATGGAGCCACCGTTGAGTGCCGATGCAGAAGAAATTCGTAATGAGAAGCTGAAGGCATTAAAGTCGCTCAGGATTATGAACGACGAGAAAACGCTTTTTGAAAATACGATCAGGGCACAATACGTGTCCTCTAAAATAGACGGACAAGAAGTAAAGGGCTACAGAGAAGAAGAAGGGGTTGATAAAAACTCAACTACAGAAACCTTTGCGGCGGTGAAATTCTTTGTGGATAACTGGCGTTGGGCAGATGTTCCCTTTTACGTAAGAACAGCCAAACGTATGCCTACAAAGGTAACAGAGGTAGTTATACATTTTAAAACTCCGCATCATCAAATTTTTAAGGAATCCGGTATTAGTAACAAGGACAACAAGTTGGTAATACGTATACAACCAGATGAAGGTATTCTAATAAAGTTCGGTGTTAAAGTACCGGGGCAAGGGTTTGAGGTAGAACGTGCGAATATGGATTTCTATTATTCCAGTTTAACCGAAACACATGTTATGGAAGCTTATGAGCGTCTCTTGTTAGATGCGATGCAAGGAGATGCTACTTTATATGCAAGAGCTGATGAAGTTGAGGCGGCCTGGGCTTTTGTGGATCCAATTTTAGATTACTGGAAAGATGGAAAGGATGTAAAAATGTACGGTTATGCGGCCGGAGTTTGGGGTCCTGAAAATGCCAATGAGTTAATTGAAGGTGTTGGCGAATGGAGAAATCCTAGCGAGAATTTAGCAGATGAATCGGGCTACTGCGTAATTTGCTAATTGGTTATAAGATTAATTAAAGCGTGTATTAAAAATGGAATTGAAAGTATATCAAAATAAAGTAAAGGTTGCCGAAGAATTTTCTAAGTATTTGATCGAAAAATCAGGTACACAGAAAGCTTTTCATATAGCCCTGTCTGGTGGTAGTACACCTAAAATAGTATTCGATGTTCTTGCAGAACAATTTGCCGATAATGTAGATTGGAAGAATATACATTTATACTGGGGAGATGAAAGATGTGTAGCGCCTACCGATAGTGAGAGTAATTATAAAATGACGGTAGAACATCTTATTTCTAAAGTAGATATACCAGAAGCTAATATTCATAGAATTAAAGGAGAAAACGACTCAAAGGACGAAGCGAAACGTTACGGGGAGTTATTGGAGAAAGAGTTGCCAAAAGAATTAGGTCTGCCACAATTCGATTTGGTTATTCTTGGTATGGGAGATGATGGTCATACTGCTTCTATTTTTCCTCATGAAATTAATCTATGGGTTTCACCGGATAATTGCGAGGTGGCTATTCACCCGGAATCGGGTCAACGCCGCGTGTCTCTTACAGGTAGAATCATCAATAATGCCAAAACGGTCGCCTTTTTGGTTACTGGCGAGAGTAAAGCTGAAAAAGTAAAGATAATTGTTGATAGGGAAGAGGGATATTTAGAGTACCCTGCAAGTCACGTAGCACCTAAAACAAAAGACCTGGTCTGGTTTTTAGATGCCGCCGCGGCAAAGCTTCTTACTTCATATCGATCTTAATATTTTCAGATTTCAATTCCTGAATATATTCTTTGGAATTAAAAGATTTAGATTCAAATTTAGTGTCTCTTTCTTGAGCTTCTAATTTTCTGTATTTGCTACGGGCAAATCTTCTAATACCTTGATCATCGTAAATTATTAAACCTGGTACGGGAACATTTTTACCATCTGTTCCCTTGGCTACCATGGTAAAGTAAGACGAGTTACAATGCTTTTTGGTACCTGAGGTAATGTTCTCTGATTCTACACGCACACCTACTACCATAGATGTTCTGCCGGTATAGTTTATACTGGCCTTTAAGGTCACCAATTCGCCAACTTCTATAGGGTTTAAAAAGTTTACACGGTTTACGGATGCGGTTACGCAATACTGTTGAGAGTGTTTTGAGGCACAGGCAAAGGCAATCTGATCCATTAGGTTCAATATGTATCCACCATGTACTTTTCCTCCAAAATTAGAGTGGGAAGGTAGCATCAACTCTGTAATAGAAACCCTTGACTCTTTAACGCTTTTAAATTTTTTCATAGTCTTCTGGTCTCTTTTTTAATTTCTAAAATGCGGAGATTTTTCGGCATGTACCTCGGTAACAAAATATTTGGTATCGCCTAGCCAAAAGAAGGTCGCATAACGTTCTACATAACTTACTTTTACGTATTGGCCTTGATATTCCTGTAATTTTTCAATAACATCTTTGTCTTTGTCCAATACTGAAAAAGAGAATATTTGAGCACCTGAAATACCTTGGCTAATTTCACCTTCCCAAGTTTTTGCTATCACCCCTTTACGGCTAATTTTAATCAATTCTCCAGACCTTACGCCTTCACTAAAAGTAACAAAATATATAAAGGCATAATACAGCGCACCAATAATGACTACGCTTAATAAAAGTAATGATACTATCTTTTTCATGTATTTAATTTTAATATAGTTAATGGTTATAATTACAATTTTAATTTAGGTTCTTCTTCAAGATCATCATCTTCAAGCGCTCTATTAATAAGCGGTTCTGGAATGGATTTTTTAGCTTTCGCACCCATTTTTTTAAGCTTTTCAATGCTAGTGATGATATTACCTCTACCATTGACCAATTTGTTCATGGCACCACGGTATTCATCTTTTGCATCATCCATTTTCTTGCCTACCTTCATTAAGTCACTTACGAAGCCTTCAAATTTATCATAAAGTGCACCAGCTTGCCGTGCAATTTCAATAGCATTTCGTTGCTGCTTCTCATTGTTCCACATGCTATCTATGGTACGCAAGGTAGCAAGAAGTGTTGAAGGAGTGACAATAATAATATTTTGTTCAAAAGCTTTATTGTATAAAGAACTATCTTGATTAATGGCAATGGCGAATGCAGGTTCAATGGGGACGAACATTAGTACAAAATCTGGACTCTCCATTTCATATAAATCCTCATATTTCTTAGCGGATAATTGATCAACGTGTCTTCTTAATGAGTTAATGTGGTCTTTTAGAAACTTTTCTCTAAGTTCATCTTCAGCATTTACATAACGCTCATAATCTGTTAAGGATACTTTAGAATCTACCACCATTTTCTTGCCGTCCGGTAGGTTGATGATGACATCTGGTAACACGCGGCTACCATCTTCACGAGTAAAACTTTGTTGCACATTATATTCGCGGTCTTTCTCTAAACCTGATTTTTCTAATACGCGTTCCAATACCAATTCTCCCCAATTACCTTGCATTTTGCTATCGCCTTTCAAGGCTTTGGTCAAGTTTTCGGCTTCTTGCGTAATTTTGATGTTTTGGGTCTGTAAATTGAGCAACTGTTCTTTTAATGCGGAATGTATGCTGATGTTTTCTTTCTGACTTTCCTCTACCTTCTTTTCAAACAGGAGTATTTTTTCATTTAAGGGAGTAAGAATATTTTTGATGTTCTTCTCATTACGTTCCGTAAATTTTAAGCTCTTTTCTTCCAATATTTTATTGGCAAGATTTTCAAATTCCTTTGTAAATTTTTCTTGAAGCTTTTCAACTTCCTCTTTCTGCTCTCTATTCTTACTCTGTAAATTTTCTATATCAGATTGATAACGCACAATTTGATTGCCTAGCCGTTCTTTTTCTGACTGTAACTGTTCCTTTTGTATCTCACTATGCTTTAATCTATCCTGAAAAACAGAAAGATTATTGAGCATTTGTTGTTCTCTCTCCTCTAAAGTGCTTTGACGGGATTTTGTTTTAAGAAGCTGAATATAGTTACCCAAAAAATATCCGATGGCAATACATAGGACAGCAATGATTAAGTAAATATAGATTTCGTTCATTCTTATGCTAAAGTAATCTGGTAAAGATACTTGATTGCTCAATAAAGTTTAAAAGAGCTGGTCTGTTTTTAATTAACATACCAACTTTAATTTCTTATATATGTTGAAAAACCTATTTCTTGATTTTAAAAGAGCCGGTATTAGGGTCAAAGGAAATTGTGTCTGTAGGGAAGAGAGAATCAAATTTTTTATTTTCAATTAATGCACATGGTTCATTAAATGCGTTCTCTTTTCCGTCTAAAATCAACATTTTATCACATAACTGGATAGCAAGCTCAATTTCGTGACTTGTAAATAAGATGACTTTTTGGGTTTTATGGGCAATTGTTTTAAGTAGCTTTAATATTTGAACCTTGTGGTAGAGATCCAAGTGAGTGGTTGGTTCATCCAATAATATAATATTCGTATCTTGAATTAAGGCCCTTGCAATAAGTACACGTTGTAATTGACCATCACTCAGTTGAAAACACTTTTTATCTAAAAACGGTTCCAACTCTAAAAGTGAAATGCTATTGTTAATAAAAGATATATCTTTCTTGGTCAATTTGCCTAACCAATTGGTATAGGGTTGTCTACCTAAAGCCAACAATTCATAAACTGAAAGGTTTTTAGAAGCGATAGGCTCAGTTAACACCACACTGATTTTAGATGCTATTTGTAGTTCGTTATAAGTTGAAAGTTTTTTTCCTTCAACTGCTATAGTACCGGAAATTTTAGGTTGAAAATTACCCAAGGTGCGTAGCAATGTAGATTTTCCTATTCCGTTGATACCAACAATAGCCGCAAGTTCTCCCTTCTTTAATTTAAAAGAAATATTGGAGACAACAACTTTGTCGTCATACCCAACGGATAGCTTGTTGATGGAAAGGGTGCTATGTGATGTGCTTTTAGTGATGTTGTCAGTTTAAAATTAGAATATCATTTTTCTTTTACGAACCAGTAGCCAAATTACTACCGGAGCTCCAAAAATACTAGTAATCGCATTTATAGGTAAAACACTAACTGATCCGGGCAATTGCGCAATAGTATCACATATCAACATTAAAATAGCGCCACAGCAAAGTACAGCGGGTATTTGAACTTTATGATCTGTGGTATGAAACAGTTGTTTGCTAATGTGCGGCACGGCCAAACCCACAAATGCTATAGGACCGGCAAAGGCCGTAATGGATCCGGCAAGTAATCCTGTGGCTATTATGATAATATAACGAGATTTTTGTAGACCTATACCTAAACTCTTAGCGTAATTTTCGCCGAGTAAAAAAGCATTTAATGGTTTAATGGATATGATGCTTAGAAAAATTCCTGTTATAGTACATAGCGCAACTATGAGTAATTGTACCCAAGATAGGTTACCTAAGCTACCAAAAGACCAAAAAATGTACTGTTGCAGCTTTTCAGCTTTAGAGAAATAAGAAAGTACACTAACAATAGCAGCGGTAATACTGCCAAACATGAGCCCTATAATCAATAGGGCCATGGTGTCTTTTACCTTCGCTGCAACTATAAGAACTAGTGATAGCACCAAAAAAGAACCAAGACTTGATGCTATAGCTAATGTGATATCATTGAAAGTAGAAAAAGCGAATGCACCCGAAAATAATGAAGTACCCATAATTAAGAGCGCAGCGCCTAAACTGGCGCCAGAACTAATACCAAGTACATACGGTCCTGCTAAAGGGTTTCTGAATAGCGTTTGCATTAGTAGTCCGCTAAGCGACAGTCCGCCACCGACCATTATAGTTGTCATTGCTTTTGGTAATCTATATTCCCAAATGATATAGTAAGAGGCATCCTCTGTAGCTGTTCCAAATAATGCTTTAAAGGTTTTAAAAAATGAAATATTTACGGAGCCCAAGCAAATGTTGATAACAAAGCATATAAGCAAAACTACCAGTAAGGCTATGAAGTATAAGCTATATGTAGATTGTTTTGGCAATTAAAGCAATGGTTTAAAAAAGTAAGGTACATAGTTAGGTAATAACCCAGGGTGTAAAATATGGATTAAATCTTTTAACACAAGATCTGGTCTTTGTGGCCCTAATTCGTAATATAGGGTACCACCGGTTTCGCCCTTGGTACTGCCCGTGGTAAATACTTTTTTTTTCTTAAAAGCATCAAATTGTGTATAGTGCTGACTAGAAGCTTCCATTTCTTTATATGTGGAAAATTGGGCAGGACCTATCCAATACTCGGCATGTTGCCCAACATCTAGCACACTTTCCCAACTTAAGGAAAGACTTCCGTTTTCATCGGTAGAATTCCATAAATACTGTGCATTGGCATCTTTTAGAAAATTTGCAGCCCAGCTTTTGCCTCCCGGCAAATACCAAACATCATTGTACATGGCACCACTAAGAACGGTAGGTTTGTTTTTTGCTCCGGCAGCTAGTTTTTTAGCTTCAAGATAGGATGTTTCAATATCATTAAAGATAGCATCTGCTTCTTGGGTTTTGTTAAAAAAAGGAGCAAAGAATTTAATCCATTCCGCTTTTCCCAAGGGTGTTTCTTCAACCCAATCACCATTATAAACTACGGGTATATTAGCGCGTTGTATGGTTTCATAAGTGCTATTGCCACCGTTTATGGCAAAGCCAAAAATTAAGTCTGGTTGTAATGCCAGGACAGCTTCGGTATTTAGACTTTCATTGACACCTAATTCTTTAATTTTTCCGGCATCTATTAATTTTCTTGTTGCCGTAGAAGAAATGTACTTGGTATCTGGAAAGCCAATAAGTTGGTTTAAAACTCCCAATTCTTCCAATGCTGGAATATGGGTAGTTGAGGTCACCACAATATGTTCAACAGGCGTTAAAATTATAGCGTCATATTCATTTTTGTTTAAAGTAATTGTAGCTTGGATTGCTTTTGGTACCAAGGCATATGTATATGTAGTTTCTGCATTTGCCCAAGGTTGTAAGACTTTGATAATTGTAATACCGTTGCTCTGATTTTGAATTTCAAAACCATTCGCATATTGTATAGATGTCCTATTAACCGTGGTTTGACTGGGAAATGCTTCTTTTTTCTCCTGTTTGCATCCGCAGAACAAAATAAAGCAACTAATAAAAAAAAAGCGTTCTAACATATTCGTAGTTCGTCTATTTTTCAAAAGTAGTATTATAAAAGTTTACTAAGAAAGATTAAACTAAATGTTTACTTTCGCCTTGAATTTTGGTTTTCATTACTTTTTGTAATGAAATTAAAAGGGAATCTAGTGAAAATCTAGAGCTGTTCCCGCAACTGTAAGCTTAGTCTTTGTTTTAAAGATGGCTGCTATTTCTTCAATGCCACTGTTATTAGTTTAATGGGAAGGTGAATAGTAGTACGTAAGTCAGGAGACCTGCCATATTCTAAATATAGATTCGATGGACTTTCGGGTAAAAAGTCGTTGTAGTGATGAAAAAATTAATTTCAATAGTACTAGTATTTTGTGCTACAGTTGGGTATGCACAACGAGATTCCATTTTAAAGTTGGATGAAGTTGTGGTGTCCGATAGTAGAGTTAAGCAGTATGCTGAGGGGTATAAAGTAACTGTATTACAAGATAGTATTATACAACGGACTAACGGATTTCTTACCTCTTTACTAGCATTTAATTCTAACATTTATTTTAAAGAGAACGGATTTGGTATGGTTTCTTCCCCTGCCTTTAGAGGAACCAATGCGTCTCATACCGCAGTTATATGGAATGGTATAAATATAAATTCACAGTTAAACGGGCAAGTAGATTTTAATACCATAAACCCTTTTAACTACAATTCTATAAGTATTCGTAGTGGCGGTGGAAGCGTGCAGTATGGCTCAGGAGCTATAGGCGGTAGTATTCATTTAAATAGCGATTTATTATTTAAAGAGCACTTTGATAATCAAGTTTCTATCGGTTATGGAAGTTATAAAACAAAAAAAATAAATTTTAATCAGAGTTATGGCAGCCGATTAATGTCCTACAGTTTAGGGGTTAATTATAATGCATCTGATAATAACTATAAGTATTTAAACACCGATGAGGAGAATAAGAATGGCGAGTTTAATAATCTAAATTTAAATTGGAATATAGGTTATGTTCTTTCTGAAAATCAGATACTGAAGTTATACCATCAAACTTTTATTAGTGATAGAAATTTGTCGGGAAACTTGGTGGTTTTAGGTAGAAGTAAGTATAAAGATAACCAGTATAGAACTCAGTTAGAGTGGGGGAGTTATGGACCAAAAGCGATATCTAAAATAAAACTAGCCTACTTGCAAGAAGAGTATAAATATTTTGAGAATAAAGATGCGGCTATTTACTCTTTTGGGAAGGTGTCTAATTTTTTAGCAAGATATTCTCTGGATTATAAG
>JAHDDL010000054.1 GCA_020629415.1 Maribacter sp.
AAAAGCTTACCTATGTTATCATCCACATTACTGATCATACCATAAAACCGTTTTTGGGTATCGGTAAGATTTGCATCTGCATACATATCCAAATACTCTTGCGGTACGTTAAATGGACCATGAGGCGCATTTAAAGCTAGATATGTTAAAAAAGGCTTATCCGCCTGATCTTCAATATATTTTATAGTTTCATTGAACCAAACATCTGTACAATAGCCTTCAAACTTTTCTGGTATACCGTTTCTAAAATAAGTATCATCAAAATAATCATTATTCCAATAATCCGGAGTTTGCCCTACACCACCGCCGCCGTGATATAATGCGTTATCAAAACCTCGATCATGCGGTCTAAACGGGTAATTATCCCCTAAATGCCATTTGCCGAACATTGCGGTTGCATACCCATTTTCTTGAAAAACCTCTGACATGGTTTGCTCCTCTTCATTTAAAATAGAGCAGCCCCCAATGGTATGCCAAGCATTGTTTCTATTACTATTTCTACCTGTCATTAATCCCGCCCTAGAGGGCGCACAGGTAGTACCTACATGAAAGTTGGTCAACTCAGTAGACTTCGTCGCTATAGCATCAATATTGGGCGTTTTTATAATAGTATTACCATGAAAACCTACGTCTCCATAGCCTTGATCATCTGTGATTATAAAAATAACATTAGGTCGTTCAAAATCGTTCGCTTTTTTCTCATCAACCGTATTCCTATCCTTACAGGAACTGAATATCAATACCAATACAGAAAATTTTAAAAATAGGTTGTTACCGAGTTTCATCTTTGATTGAAGGTATTTTAATCTTGTTCCACTTTTGTTTTCTTAATGTATTCACTAGGTACTACACCAAATTCTTTTTTAAAACATTTAGAAAAATAGGATGCTGTATTGAACCCCGTTCTGAACATAATTTCCTTTACGGAAAAATCGCTATTGTCCAGAAGTTGAATGGCTCGTTTTAATCGAATATTCCTTATGAACTCACTTGAAGACAAACCGGTAAGCTCCTTGAACTTTAGATATAGATTACTTCTACTATGCCCCATTTCCTTTACCAACATCTCTACATTAAAATCAGTATTCATCATATGTTTCTCTACCGTTTCAACCGCTTGCTGCAAAAACTTTTCATCTAATGAGGTTACGGTAACTTCTTTGGGCTGTAACGTAATTTCTTTCTTGAATCTTTTACGCAACTCTTCCCTATCTTTAAGAATATTGGCTACTTTAAGCTCTAATACCTGTACATTAAACGGTTTCTTTAAATAGGCATCTGCTCCGTGTGACAAACCTTCTATCTCACTCTCTTGCGAAGTCTTGGCAGTCAACATTATTACCGGAATATGACTGGTGATATTGGTTGTTTTTATCATTTCACAGAACTCAATACCGCCCATTACCGGCATAACTACATCCGTGATTATAATATTGGGCAACACTTTTTTAGCTATCTCCATACCACGTTCTCCATTATTGGCTTCAAAGACCGTGTAGGTTTTACCCATAACCTGTTTTATGAACTGTATGATATCTGGATTGTCATCTACAATAAGCAATACGGGGTTTTTAGACCTGACCTTAGATAAATTGTAATCTTCCAGTTCATCATTCAAATCTATTGCCAAGGACTCAGCCTCAGAAGATCTTACCAAATAATCATTATCGGTTATTTCTTTACAGCTGATATCTTCAGCATTTTCGTATGCTTGTTTATCCGTTGGTAAGGTCACTATAAAACAAGACCCTCCACCTTCATTATTTTCAACGGAAATACTGCCCAAGTGCAACTCTACCAAACTTTTGGTAAATGCAAGGCCTATACCCACACCTTTGGAGTTTACTTTCTCGTTCTCTTTCTCCGTATAATACTTCTCAAAAATGATATTCTTCTTAACATCTGAAATACCCAGTCCGTTATCTTTTACTTTAATGATAACATTTTCTTTTTCTGTAGGTCCATTTTTATCAACATCGATTTCTACTATAATCTCACCACCCTCAGGGGTAAATTTGAAGGCGTTGGACAGAAGATTGTTTATCACTTTTTCCAATGCATTATGATCGAACCAAGTTTTAAAATGCTCTTGACTTGAGACAATGTTGAATTTGACCGATTTTTTAAATGCCAACAACTGAAAGGGCTCCGCTACTTCCTTTATAAAAAATACAATATCCGTATGTCTAACAACAAGTGACATCTTACCTTGGTTGATCTTTCTAAAATCTAACAATTGGTTCACCAACCTTAAAAGGTAGTTGGTGTTCTTATGCATTAATTGATATTGCTCTTTCAGATTAGATGCCCCAATTTCTTCCTTACTGCTTAACAAATACTCCAAAGGAGCTTTGATCAACGTAAGCGGGGTCTTGAACTCGTGAGAAATATTGGTAAAGAAATCTAGCTTCAGTGTTTGCAATTCATCATTTTTCTCTTTTTCCAAATGCTCCAGCTCCAGTTGATGTTTTTTTGAATTACTGATTATTGTAAATCTCCATAAACCTGCCAAAATGAGTAATAACAGAAGACCATAAATTATATACGCCACCGTTGTTTTATAAATAGGCGGTCTTACGGTCAATTGTAAGGTATAAGGCGTATTATCCCAAAGACCATCGTTATTGGAGGATTTGACCTTTAAGGTGTAATTACCAGGTTCAATATTGGTATAAGTAGCAAACCTTTTGTCTGAACTTGTATATACCCAATCATTATCAAACCCTTCTAACTTATATGCGTATTGGTTCTTTTTGGGTGCAGAAAAATGTAATGAAGAAAATTCAAATGAAAAGCTATTCTCGCTATAATCTAAGGTAATATCCTTTACCTCGGATATATTTTTCTCTAATAAAACCCTGCCGTTTATTTCTTCGCCTACAGCTACCTCTTCGTTGAAAATAGATAGTTTGGTAACTACCGTTTCCGGTGCTGTTTTGTTATCATTTATTTCCCTTGGATAAAATGCGTTAAAACCGTTGATCCCGCCAAAAACCAATTCACCGTCTTTTCTTTTTAAAGAGGCCAATTCTTGAAACTCACTATCCTGCAAGCCGTCCGAGACATCAAAATTCTTAAAGATTTCTTGTTCAGTATCAAACATGGACAGTCCTTTATTAGTAGAAACCCATAAATGACCTTGTTCATCTTCTAAAATTGCCTTTATTACATTATTAGGCAAACCTTGGGCTATACTATAGTTCTTGAACGTCGCTTCTTCACCATTTTCCCCTGGTATAAGTTTATTTAATCCTCCACCAAAAGTACCTATCCAAAGCTCTCCTTTTCTATTTTCAAAAAGTGATAAAATATAATTGTGGCTTAATGAATTTGGATCATCTTCATCCTTTTTGTAATTCTTGAATTTTGGGTGCTCTTTATATTTTTCGGTAATAGTTAGCTGACTAAGTCCATCTCCCGTAGCAATCCAAATATTCCCTTTACTATCTTCATAAATATTTCTTACAATATTGTTGGCCAAGGAGTTAGCATCACTGGTATTTTCCTTAAAATTCTGCTTTGAATACCTTCCATCCGGATTTTTTATCCATCGGTACAAACCACCTGAATAGGTACCTATCCATAAATTATCTTGAGAATCGTTCAAGAGACTGAATACACTTCTATGAATACCTTCTAGTCTAGTAATTTTAGGAGTGTTGTCTTTAGGATTTGTAATATCTATTTTAAACAAGTACGGATGACTTTGACCGCCCGCCAAAAGAAATTTTCTATTTTTTATGGTAATCTCTTCAAGGGCAAAAACTTTTCTCAATTCATTAGTTGAAGTAAATGCGGCATATTTCTCTTTATCAGATTCACCTTTATTTAAACCACCACCCTCTGTGCCTACCCAAAATGTACCGTTACTATCCTCAAAAATTGATCTTATTTTATCATAACTAAGACTATTCTCTTTTAAATTGCGCTTTACGTGTTTAAACTTTTTTCTGTTTGGATCAAACTTGTTTACTCCGCCACCATTGGTACCTACCCATAAAATACCCGTTCTATCTATGAACAAAGAGGTAATAATATTTTTGCTAATGCTATTTTTATCTTCTGGCTTATAGCTGAAGGTTTTTATTAACTGGGGTTGCTTTAAGCTAGAAGAATTATCAAAGTATAACAGTCCATTATCAGTTCCGGCCCAAATGTGGTTCATATCATCAAAAGCCAAAGACGTAAAGTTTCCTTCTCTTATTTTTATAAATTTTTGTTCCTTATCATTATTTTGGACAAACAACCCCTGCCCTGTACCAACAATATATTTGTTATATCTGTCTTGCGCTATTACACCTACCGATTCTGTACCAAAACCGATTTCATCACTAATCAGTTTAAAATAGGATTTGCCACCAGCGTCAAGTTTTAGCTGATATATTCCTAAATGACCGCCCAAAAGTATCTCGCCATCAGAATTTTCATATATAGAATTGATTACACTACCATCTTGTCGCTCATCGGTATCTTTGATAACGAACTTGAACTTTTCAAACTTTACACTATCCATAGATGCCGAGAGGTCAACCATGTTCACATCTTCCTTAGTGGCTATCCATAATCTATTTTTACTATCAATATATAAACGTGTTATATAATTATTAGAAATACTATAGTCGTCTTCTTTATTGAATTTAAATTGTTTGAAAGTCTCCTTCTTTTTATCATAATAAAATAATCCATCACCTGTACTACCAATCCACAGATTACCATTTTGATTGCCTGTCATGGCGTAAATAAGATTACTATTTATGTTCGTGCTTTTTTGATCAGGTTTAAAAACGGCGAAAGAATACCCGTCATATCTATTTAATCCATCGTGTGTACCAAACCACATATAACCGTATGAATCTTGATATATACAATTCACATCACTTTGTGAAAGACCATCGTCCGTGCCTATTTGTTCAAAATAGAAGTTTTCTTGACCTTGTGCCAAAAGACCGAATAATAAAATGACAAGTAAGAGATATGATTTCATATTTACGGAAGCTATTGGTGCCTTAACCACTTCTGCATACAGTTTAATTTTAATATCAAAAGCTAAAATTGGGAGAATATTCATGAACTATAAAAATGATAAAGTTTACTTTAATACACTGAACGATATGATTTCATATGTAGAAGATATGGTTTAAATAATAATAATTCAATGACCAGTTATCATTCTAATGTATGTTGATATCAACAACTTACATATTTAAATGTAAACTAATGAATTTTATGAATACTACATATGCGTACTATGCAACTATCTTTAGGCAAGAAATAGCACCATGTAATCAATGAATTCTTGAACCATTACAGAGAACTATAACACCAAAAAATCAGCATAGACAAGAGCTATTTATATACCGTTTTAAAAAAAATGACACCAAAACTTTAAAAAGACTTCTTAGGTAATTTATGGACAAATCTGAAAAACATGGCGTTCTTTCATTATTACGCATTAAAAAGAATAGCAGTGGCCTACTAACAGAAAACAAGTAAAGTTTATATTAACAGAAACTACTTACTTTATGCTTTGACGCATTAACCCTTCTTGTGCTACAGAAGCTACCAATACCCCTTTTCGGTCATAAACACTACCTCTAGCAAAACCTCTAGAATTAGATGCGCTAGGGCTATCCATACTATATAGCAGCCATTTGGTGATATCAAAATCTCTATGAAACCATATGGCATGGTCCAGACTTGCGTAAAAAGTTTCCCCTTTGTTCAACTGCTCGCGGTGTGGCAAGGTTGCCGTTGTCAGCAAATTATAATCAGACGCATAGGCCAAAAGTTGTTGCTGCATGGGTAAACTAATTTCAGAAGTGTCAGAGGTTTTAAGCCAGGTATTAAAAAAAGGAGAACCGTTTTCAACTAACTGAGTGGTGAATTTTTCTACTGGCTTAAATTTGAAAACCCTAGGTTGTATTGCCTTAAGTCTTTTATAAGCCAAAGGATGCAACTCTTTTATCTCTTCTACCTGTTCTAAACTTGTTGTTAATTTCTCCGGTGGAATTAAATTGGGCATAGGAAATTGATGGCTGACCCCATCGGCTTTTACCTGAAAAGATGCCGCCATATTAAAGATAGCAACTCCGTTTTGTTTCGCTACTACCCTTCTTGTAGTAAAGCTGCCTCCATTTCGTATAGTATCTACCTCATATCTAATAGGATATCTTAAATCTCCACCTAAAATAAAATAGCCATGTAAAGAATGGGCAATACGATCTTTGGGTACGGTTTGATATGCCGCATGTAAAGATTGTGCAAGTACCTGACCACCAAATACCCTTCCCCAAGGTGCTTGATAATTCTCCCCTTCAAAAATGGTCTCATCAATTTTATTCAGAGTTATCAACTCTATTAATTCCTTTATTGTCTGCATGGCTACTAACTAATTGTAAGTGGAACAATTTAGGTATAAAAAAAACAAAAGTTGCCGGTAAAACCTATTCTACTTTAAAAATTGTCTTGAAATACCGAGCCTAAAATTTTAAATTTTGCAGCATACTTTTATTTTTTTTGGTTCGTATATAAATTAGTAGATCTCTAACCTGCACTATACCAATGCCATGTACAAAAGTAACGTTAACTTCAAGTTTGTGCATTACAATCCAATGCCCTATAATATCATGACGGCAACATTAGCTGCAAAATAAATTTCACAAAATTCGTCACGTATTTCTATAGTTTATGGTCTAAAGGTATATTGTAATTTGAAAAACAGTTGCTTAAGTAAATTTTATAGAATTGATTACAATTAATATGACTTCAACTGTTCTTTATAAATTTCTTAATGGAACAAAATTGTTATATTTATAAGGTCCCAAAGGTATAAATAGGTAATGACTAAATCTGTTCCCATAAATTATTTGCAAAATCTTAAAAATAAAATTCTTTCATATACAGATGTTGATGAAAACCAATTGAACCATTGGTTACAATTTTATCATGAAATAAGGGTAAAAAAAGGGGAAACCTTAATTTCTCCCGGTCAGATGGTGGACAAGTTTTATTATGTTGCAAAGGGATGTATCTATTATTACAAGCTAGAAGAAGGTGAGCAAAAAGTTCTTGAATTCTATACGGATGATGTCTTCTTTACAGATTTACCTGCCTATGTAAAGGAAACCCCTTCAAAATATTACCTTAAAGCTTCTGAAAATACTATCGTCTATGCCATATCCAAATCGGACGGTGAAAATTCGTTTAAAAAATCTCACCAATTAGAGCGGTTTGGGCGCTTGTCAATGCAAGAGGCCTTTATGAAAATTTTTACTCGTGTAGAAAGATTAAGTAATAGAACCAACGAAGAACGATATCTGCGATTATTAGAAAAACGACCAGATCTGCTCCAAAGGGTTCCCCAGTATTTAATTGCCTCATATCTAGGACTAACTCCAGTAGGTCTTTCCAAAATCAGAAAAAGAATAAGCACTTCTTTATAATTCTTTAAAACCACCAAACACTTAACACTTTATTAGTTTGTTACGGTTTAAATTATTACAATCTCAAAATTTTAACTTTTTACTGTCTATTTATTAAACTGGTTTAATCAATTTCATATGATTTAATTCTAAATTGTCTTTCGATAATTTCTAAGATAAAATTCAATATGGCAAACCAATATGTAGATTTAGAAACCCTTAAATTTTTATTATATAAGGTACATAATGTACAGGAAGTACTTGAACAAGAGCGCTACTCAGAATATGATAAAGAGTCAATAGAAATGTTATTGAACTCGGTTAAGGATTTTGCTGACAAAGAAATGTTTCCCTACTTCAGGGAAATGGATGAAAACCCCGCACATTTTAAGGACGGTGAAATAATAGTACATCCTCAAGTAAACAAATACATGAAAGCTGCGGGAGAAATGGGTTTTATTTCAGGCTCGTTCTCTATTGAAGATGGTGGTATGCAATTGCCTCAAATGGTTTTAAACGCTTCTGCTTTCATACAAGAAGCTGCCAATAACTATTTACCAGGTTATGTTGGTCTAACGGTGGGATCCGCAGAATTGATTACACATTTTGGCAACAAAAATTTGAACGAAACATATGTGCCTAAAATGTTAGAAGGAACATGGGGCGGTACTATGTGTCTAACTGAACCGCAAGCAGGTAGTTCCCTATCGGATATTACTACATCGGCCACGCCAGATGGGGATTCTTATAAAATTCATGGACAAAAAATCTTTATCTCTGGTGGAGATTACGTTGGTGCAGAGAATATTGTACATCTAGTTTTGGCGAGAATAAAAGGTGCACCCGCAGGTACCAAAGGAATTTCACTTTTTGTAGTTCCAAAAAGAAGGCCTACAGAAGATGGAGGTTTAACGGCAAACGATGTTACCACAGTTGCGGATTTTCAAAAAATGGGACAACGAGGGTATTGTACTACGCACTTATTTTTTGGAGATAAAGAAGATTGCAAAGGTTGGTTGGTAGGCGAACCCCATCAAGGTCTTAAATATATGTTCCTAATGATGAACGGTGCAAGAATTGGTGTTGGTAGAGGCGCCGCGGCCATTGCAACCGCAGCTTACCAAGCTTCATTGAATTATGCCAATGAAAGACCGCAAGGCCGTAAACTGACCAGTACCGGAAAAAAAGATGCAAACCAGGAACAAACTTTAATCATAAACCATCCAGATGTACGACGCATGTTATTGCTACAAAAAGCGGTATCCGAAGGATCTTTAAGCCTCATTTTTTTAGCAGCAAAATATCATGATCTTTCTTTGTCCGCTACAAGTAAAGAAGAACGTGAGAAATATAGACTTTTACTTGAAATAATGACTCCGGTTGTAAAAACATATCCATCTGAAATGGGAAAAACGGCCGTAGATAACGGTGTTCAAGTATTAGGAGGATATGGTTTCTGTTCTGATTATATTTTGCAACAATATTTAAGGGATATTAGAATTTTTGCACTATACGAAGGCACAACGGGTATTCAATCCCAAGATCTATTAGGCAGAAAAATTACTATGAACAATGGGGAAGCTTTGAAATTACTTTCGGCGGAAATTAAAAATTCTATTGAAGCCAGTATGACCCATGAATCTTTAGTGCCCTTCGCCAAAAAATTGGCAAGTAAATTAGAGTTGACACAAGAGGTGCTGCAATCTCTTATGGGTTTTGCCATGAAAGGAGATTATGAGCGCTTTTTGGCAGATGCAACCCCATTTATGGAATTTTTCAGTACTATTCTAATAAGTTGGTTATGGTTAGATATTGCAAATGAAGCTACAAATGCACTAGTGACGGGCAATAAGACAAATAGTGTCGCATTTTATGAAAGCAAGATACATACCATGCAATTTTACTTCAAGTATGAACTTCCAAAAACCACAGGATTGGCAGAAATTTTAACGGATAACAAAACGGCACTGACCATAGGTACCGACAAAGAAGTACTTGCTTAACATACCATAACGATCACAAATGTGAGAATAGCTGTAGAAGTACCTATTATAGATACTTCTACAGCTAATATTAAACATATCTAACAAGAAGAACCAATATTATAAAATGAGTATAAAAAAAAGATTTGATCTTTCTGGAAAAGTAGCTATTATAACAGGATCTAGTAAAGGTATAGGACTTTCAATTGCCAGAGGGCTAGCAGAAAATGGAGCTAAAGTGGTTATCAGTAGCCGTAAGCAAGATGCCGTAGATGCCATTGCTAAAGAATTCAATGAAGCAGGTTTAGAAGCTGTAGGTATTGCATGTCATATTGGTGAAGCTGATCAGCGCGAAGCACTAATAGCTAAAACTATAGATAGCTATGGCAGAATAGATATTTTGGTGAACAATGCCGCAATCAACCCCTATTACGGACCATTGGAAGCTTCAGATGAAGAAATTTTTGACAAGATCATGAATGTTAATGTCAAAGCTCCCTGGATTCTTTCAAATTTGGCCCAACCCCACATGAAAGCACAAGGCGGCGGCAGTATCATCAATATTTCTTCCGTTGAAGGTGTACATCCAGGATTTAACCTTGGCCTGTACAGCGTTACCAAATCGGCAATGATCATGCTATCTAAAAACCAAGCTAAGGAATGGGGCAAACATGGAATACGTTCCAATGCGGTTTGTCCGGGACTGGTAAAAACAAAACTTAGCGAAGCCCTATGGTCCAACGAAAAAATGGTTGCCGGTTATACCGGTATCGTACCACTAAAAAGAATAGCTGAACCAGATGAACTGGCCGGCGTTGTAATGCTTCTAGCTTCAGATGCAGGTTCGTATATGACGGGCGGTGTGTATACCGTTGACGGTGGTTACTTGATTTCCGGATAGGTGAAAACTCATTATTAAGTTGATAAAAGAAAAAGCTAATGAATTTTGAACACAGTGAAAAAGCAATAGCATTACAGCAAAAAGTACAAGCCTTTGTTGATGAACACATTCTTCCGGTGGAAGCTGAGGTTGATGCTTTTCATCACCATCCGGATAATGCTTGGAAAAAATGGCCAGGATTAGAAGGCTTAAAGCAAAAAGCAAAAGATGCAGGTCTATGGAATTTATTTCTACCTAAAGCTTACGGCGATCTAAGTGCAGGGTTGACCAATTTGGAATATGCACCGTTGGCCGAAATTATGGGCCGCACCATATGGCTTCCTGAAATATTTAATTGTAACGCTCCTGATACGGGCAATATGGAAGTGCTTGCCAAGTACGGTAATCCTACCCAGCAAAAAAAGTGGCTGCAACCTTTAATGAACGGCGATATACGTTCCGCATTTTTAATGACCGAACCAGAGGTTGCTTCTTCTGATGCAACCAATATAGAAACCTCTATTGTTGCCGACGGCGATGAATATGTTATTAACGGCAGAAAATGGTGGTCATCTGGCGCAATGGACCCCAATTGCAAGATCAGTATTGTCATGGGAAAAACGGATTTTGATGCCCCAAGACACCAGCAACAGAGTATGATTTTGGTTCCTATGGATACACCAGGTCTAAAAATCATAAGACATTTACCGGTTTTTGGATATTCTGACTCCCCTGAAGGTCATGCAGAAATTCTTTTGGAAAATGTTCGTGTGCCTAAAGAGAATCTTTTGGTAGGCGAAGGCCAAGGTTTTGCCATTGCCCAAGGTAGATTGGGACCAGGTAGAATACACCATTGTATGCGCCTTATTGGTATGGCACAACGTTCTTTAGAAATTATGGCAGAGCGCACCACACAGCGTAAACCTTTTGGCAGAACCTTGGACACTTATAGTAGTGTACGCCAAGATATTGCCAGGTCTGCGTGTGAAATTGAGCAAACCCGTTTATTGGTATTGTCGGCAGCGGACAAAATGGACAGACTTGGAAATAAAGAAGCAAAAGATTTAATCGCAATGATTAAAATTGTTACTCCAAAAATGACTTTAAAAGTAATTGACAGAGCTATTCAGATCTTAGGTGGTATGGGTGTTAGCAACGACACTCCTTTAGCACACTTTTACGCAGCGGCAAGAACTTTAAGGTTAGCAGATGGGCCTGATGAGGTGCATATGAGTCAACTTGGTAAAAATGTCATAAAAAGATATGCCAAATAAATAGAAGGATAATCAAAATTTAAAAGCTTCCCTCCTACTGGGGAAAGAAAATTACAATATGAATATAAAACCGGTTAGAAAAGGTGAAGAATTACAAGAAAATAATCTTAGGAAATTTCTTCTTGAGCACAACTTAATTGCAGATAGCAATAGTACACTTCAAGTAGAACAATTTGCCAATGGTTTTTCTAATCTTACTTATTTATTGAAAATTGAAAATAAGGAATACGTCTTACGCCGACCTCCATTTGCCGCACCAAAACGAGGACATGATATGAGTCGAGAATACAAGGTTATTTCAAACTTAAATATCCTATTCGATAAAACCCCTAAAGCATATACATATACTGAAGACACTACAATTATTGGAGCCCCATTTTACATCATGAGTAAAGTAAAAGGGATTATCCTGACTGCTAAAGAAGCACATAAATTACAAATTACTTCACTAGAGTTTAAGGCCATTTCCAATACCTGGCTAGATACTTTTGTAGCTTTTCACGCTATAGATTATAAATCAGCAGGATTAGAAAACTTGGGACGCCCTGAAGGTTATGTGGAGCGACAAGTAACCAATTGGAGCAAACAATACGTAGCTGCCGCAACAGATGATGTCCCTACTGCCGGGAAAGTAATGAAATGGATGGCAGAAAATCAACCCAAAACATATGATCACACTTTAATACACAATGATTTTAAATATGACAATGTGGTTTTTAAGGACAATAGCTGGAAAGAAATTGCAGCTATTCTAGATTGGGAAATGTGTACCCTTGGTGATCCTTTAATGGACCTAGGTACTTCTTTGGGGTATTGGACCACGCATGCAGATCCAGATTTTATGAAGCAAGGACTACAGTCTCCAACGGTTATGGAAGGCAATCCTCTTCGTGCAGAAATCGTACAGCAGTATGCAGTAAAAAGTGGACGAAATGTAGATAACCTAATTTTTTATTATGCCTACGGATTGTTCAAAATTGCCGTAATCGCTCAGCAAATTTACTATCGCTATAAACATGGACACACGAGCGATCCAAAGTTCGCTCAACTGAACAAAGCATCTGAGCTATGCTGTAAAACAGCGTGGGAAGCGATACAAAAGAAACAAATAGACAATTTATTTTAGAGAAGTTGAAAACAACATACCATAAAACAATCAACAAAGAACAGTTAAAGGCCCTTTCGCTATTACCTGCAGACAAATCTCTAGTAATGATGAACTTGCTAAAATTCAAAGATGCGGTTGCAGAAACCGGATTATCCGGAACAGAATCTTATAAAGGCTACATGAAAGCTGCAATGCCCTTTTTTATAAAAGCCAATGCTGAAATTCTTTATTTAGGAAAACCTCAACGAACATTGATCGGACCAGAGAATGAAGCTTTATGGGACAAAATATTACTTGTAAAATATAAAACTCCCGTTGATTTTTTGGAAATGATTACGGCAAAAGGCTATCCTACTCACCTAAGAGATCAAGCTTTGTTAGACTCAAGGTTGATTCAATTTAATTAAAATTCAAAAAAAAACAATCAAATAAACCTAAGGCAATAAAAATACAATAGATGAATTTAGAAGATAAAGTAGTAATCATTACAGGTGGTGGAAGCGGTATAGGTGCTGCAGCGGCCAAACTTTTAGGTGAGCGAAAAGCAACTGTAGTAGTTTCGGACATCGACCTTAAAAATGCAGAAAAAATTGCTGAAGAAATAAAGTCCCACGGTGGTAACGCAATTGCCATAAAAACCGATGTAACCAAATTTGATGAAGTTCAAAATTTAATATCACAAACGGTCTTAAATTATGACCGCGTAGATGTAATGGTCAATAATGCCGGTATTGGAGGTAAAAATCTTTTGAAAACAGCCGAGCACACCCATGAAGATTGGCACCATGTCATTGCCGTAAACCAGACCGGGGTATTCTATTGTATGCAAGTAGCGCTTAAACAGATGACCAAACAAGGCCAAGGCAACATTGTCAATATAGCCTCCTTGGCCGGACTCAAAGCTTCTGGCAACAATCTGTCTTACAGCGCCAGCAAATTTGCCGTTGTAGGCATGACAAAATCTGCCGCACTGGAGTATGGCAGTAAAAATATTCGCATCAATGCAGTTTGCCCGGGCTATACACATTCTGCATTATTGGACCAATTACTTAGTTCTAGACCAGATATGGGAGATTTGCTAAAAAGGATGGTTCCCATGAAAAGATTTGGTGAGGCCGAAGAAATTGCAGAAGGTATTTGCTATCTGGCTTCTGACAATTCAAAATTCATGACAGGACAAACATTAACATTAGACGGAGGAACTTCCTTATAAATAATATGAAAACATTAAAAATTACATACAAAAACGAGTACGCCATTGTACAAATGAACCGTGGTAAAGTAAATGCTATAAATGCTGAAATGGTGGCAGAATTGCGAGAAACTTTTAAGTCTATAGCAGCAAATGATGAGGTAAAAGGTGTAATACTATCCGGTCAACCTAATTACTTTTCTGCAGGTTTAGACTTAATAGAACTTTTTCAATATGACAAAAATCAAATAGAAGATTTCTTTGCAGCGTTCGGTACATTATACTTAGAACTGGTACAATTTAAAAAGCCTTTTATTTCTGCAATTACAGGATATTCACCAGCGGGCGGGTGTGTATTGGCCGTATCCAGTGATAACCGATACATGGCAGATGGTGAGAAATTTGTTATAGGTCTCAACGAGGTTGCCGTAAACATTCAAATTAGTCAAAACCTGACAGAAGTATATGCTTTTTGGATGGGTGATGGTTTGGCTAGCAGATATATTTTAGAAGGTAAACTATTGACCGGAAAAGAAGCAGTGTCCGCTGGTCTGGTAGATGAATTGGTTCCCTTGGAAAATGTTTTGGAGCGTGCAGAAAAGCAAATGCGCCTGTACATGAAAGCTGACCAACAAATTTGGATGAATACCAAGGCCAAAGTTAGAAAACACCTTCTTGAAAAATTGGATAAAAATGGTCAAAACTCTTTAAAAGAAGCCGCTGAACTTTGGTGGAAACCAGAGATACGTTCCAAAATGAAAGCTTATGTTGAAAGCTTTACCAACAAGAAAAAATAACTAGAATATTAGTAGAAAGCTATAAGTTAAAGACAGGTTTAGAACCTACATAAAAAATTAAACTCATGAACAAACAATTATTATTTGTAAAAAGACCCACTGGTGATGCCGATGCTTCAACATGGTCGTTAACGACCAATCCTATTCCAAAAATAAATGAAGGTGAAGTTTTAATTCAGCAGCATTATGTTTCATTAGACCCTGCAATGCGTGGCTGGATGAACGATGCCAAATCATACATACCACCTATGGAAATCAATTCGGTAATGCGAGCCGGTTCCGTTGGTCAGGTAATAGAAGCCAACAATCACCCTGTTTTTAAAGTTGGCGACTACGTTGCCGGTTACGCAGGCGTACAACAATATATTGCTACAAAAGCAGATGGCTATTATAAAGTAGACCCAAAGCTGGCACCATTACCTACGTATATTGGCACTTTAGGTATGCCTGGCATGACAGCTTATTTTGGTATTACAGAAGTGGGCAAATTAAAAGAAGGTGATATTATTTTAGTTTCTGGCGCAGCTGGTGCCGTGGGCAGTATTGTTGGGCAAGTTGCCAAAATAAAAGGATGTAAAGTAGTAGGTATTGCAGGTGGTGCAGAGAAGTGCAAATATGTTGTTGAAGAATTGGGTTTTGATGCGTGTATAGATTATAAAAATGATAACGTAAAGGACCGGCTAAAAGAAGAATGCCCTAAAGGCCTGGACATCTATTTTGATAATGTTGGTGGAGAAATATTGGATGCCGCCTTAGGTAGATTACGTATGAACGCTAGAATTGTTATTTGCGGAGCAATTTCCCAATACAATAATAAGACCGCGATAAAAGGTCCAAGCAACTATCTATCGCTATTGGTCAATAGGGCGAGCATGACGGGCATGGTGGTTTTTGACTATGCGGACAGATACGCTGAAGGAGCTAAAATCTTAGGTGGCTGGATGGCGCAAGGAAAACTAAAAAGTAAAGAGGACATTTATGAGGGAATTGAAAATTTTCCGGAAACTTACAGCCGTCTTTTCTCTGGTGACAAAATGGGAAAATTGGTTTTAAAAATTATAGAGGATTAAGAAGTACATAGCGCAAATTTAGCTATACAACCAATCTTATGTTATTGTTCAGTAGCTAATATTGCATTTTTTCTGCCCGTCTAGAAACTAAAGATTAAAAACTTAGAAATGAAAGCTATACGATGTAAAAAATTTGGTCCTCCGTCCTCTTTGGTATTGGAAGATGTAGACAATTTAAACCCCAAGGCTAAAGAGGTTTTAGTAGAAGTAAAAGCATGTGGCTTAAATTTCCCCGATACCTTGATCATTCAAGGACTGTATCAGTTTAAACCAGAATTACCTTTTACCCCTGGCAGTGATGTAGCCGGTATCGTCAAAGAAGTTGGTGAGGGAGTTTCTCATTTAAAAGTGGGGCAAGAAGTATTTGGCTTTGTAGCTCATGGAGGCTTGGCAGAGGAAGTTCTAATACCTTCTAACGCATGCTTTCCAAAGCCACCTCAAATGGATTTTCCTATTGCCGCTTCATTCTTAATGGCCTATGGCACATCATATCACGCATTAAAGGACAGGGGTAATTTAAGTAAAGGCGAAACACTTTTGGTTCTAGGCGCCTCTGGAGGTGTTGGTTTGGCAGCTGTTGAACTTGGTAAACTTATGGGCGCCAAAGTAATTGCAGCAGCCTCTACCCATGAAAAACTGGCTTTATGTAAAGAATATGGAGCAGACGAAACCATAAATTATACTTCTCAAGACCTTAAAGCATCTATAAAAGAATTTACAGGTGGTAAAGGCGTTGATGTTATATATGACCCAGTAGGAGGAACATATTCAGAACCAGCTTTTAGAGGTATAGCCCGAAATGGCAGATATTTAGTAGTAGGTTTTGCAGCTGGCGATATTCCTAAAATTCCGCTTAACCTTCCTTTACTTAAAGAAGCTGCAATAGTTGGAGTTTTTTGGGGTGCCTTTGCCATGAAAGATAGTAAAGCTAATATGCAGAATACTATGACTTTAATGAAATGGCATGCAGAAGGTAAACTAAAACCACATATTCATGCTATTTACAATTTGAAGGATACCGCCACGGCTCTTGAAGAAATGACCGATAGAAAGGTAAGAGGTAAATTGATCGTTACCATATAATCAGCTAAGGATATTATAAACATAACGCTGTCAACTTTACGTCAGTAATAAATAATTAGAATTTAGAAATAGAACAATATGAGATTAGAAAACAAAATAGCAGTAGTAACAGGTGGCTCTAGAGGTATAGGACAGGCAATTTCTGAACTATTTGCAAAAGAAGGCGCTACAGTAATTATAGTTGATCTTTTACCAGAAGGGCAAGCAGTTGCAGACAGTATTAATTCTAGTGGTGGTAAGGCAGAGTTTCACTCGGTATCCGTAACCGAAAAATCAGCTATAGAAACCTTATTTGCCGCTATTAACGATAAGTACGGAAAATTGGATATCCTGATCAACAATGCCGGAATTACACGGGACAAAACTCTTGAAAAAATGAGCGAAGAGGAGTTTGACTCTGTCGTAAACGTAAACTTAAAAGGTGTCTTTTTGTGCACCCAAGCTGCAGCACCATATATGAAAGCAAACAAATATGGGCGAATTGTTAGTGCGGCCTCTAATGTAGGCCTACGTGGAAACTTTGGGCAAACAAATTATGCAGCTACCAAAGCAGGTGTAATAGCCATGTCAAAAACTTGGACTATGGAACTTGGTAAACATGGCATTACAGCCAATGCGATCGCTCCAGGTTTTACCATGACAGATATGGTTGCCAAAATACCTAAGGAGCACTTTGCAGCAATAGAAGCAAGTATACCGTTAAAAACCGTTGCTCAGCCTATTGACATTGCCTATGGATATTTATATCTGGCATCGGACGAGGCTAGGTTTGTTTCGGGAACATGTTTAACCATAGATGGTGGAACTTCAAGATAAAAACATGGCAAAATTAGAGATAGAAAATTTTGAGGCATTTAGAGCACTAGAGGGCAAATCTTTGCCCGAAGGTAATTGGATAACCGTTTCCCAAGAAATGATCAATGATTTTGCAAAAGCAACTGGGGACCACCAATGGATTCATGTAGATGTTGAAAAGGCAAAGAAGCACTCCCCTTTTAAAAAACCTGTAGCACATGGCTTTATGTCCGTATCCATGCTTTCTAAACTACTAGAGGACCTTATTAAGATCAAGTCCGTAAAAATGGGCGTTAATTATGGTTTAAACAAAGTTCGTTTTCCATGTCCTGTGTTAGTTGACAGTCGCTTAAGATTAGTAGGTAGTATTGCCCATATAGAAGAATATGGTGACAAAGGCCTAAAAGTAATATGGAACTGTACCGTAGAAATCAAAGGTAATGACAAACCGGCCTGTGTAGCAGAATTTATTAGCCTAATGTTCTCATAAACACCTAATAATCATAGTTATGTAAGTAGAATCTGATTGAATTTTTTCGTATTTTAAACTAGTAAAATAAACAGAAGCAATGACCAGACTTTTTGACCTTTTATACCATCAACTTGAAAATTATCCTTTAGAAAAATCCATAAACGGCAGAGATGATGCTGGTATATGGAAATCGTATAGTTCACAGCAAGTTAAAGAGGCCGCCGAAAGTATGGCATCTGGACTTTTGCACCTTGGCCTTAAGCCTGGCGATAAAGTTGCATTGGTAGTTTATAAAAATAGACCGGAATGGATGATTTTGGATTTTGCCATGCAAATGGCCGGCATTATAAGTATTCCCTTATACCCAACCATAAGTGTTGGCGAATATGAATACATTTTAAATGAGGCCGAGGTAAAAATAGCTTTCTGCGGTGCCGGGGATTTATATACCAAACTAAAAGCGTCACAGGAAAATGTAGCGACTTTAAAGCAGATATACACATTGGATAAGCAAGATGACAAACCTTATTGGGAAAATGTTTTTAATGATTCGCACAAGAATGAGATAGAAAAAATTAAAAACGCTACAACGGCCGAAGATTTAGCTACCATTATCTATACCTCTGGTACTACAGGAAATCCAAAAGGTGTAATGTTGTCACACAAAAACATAATGCATATTGTTTTAAATACTTCTCCACATTTACAGGCAAAATCTGGCGAAAATGTACTTAGTTTTTTACCCCTATGCCATATATATGAGCGCGCAGTGTCCTTTGTATATTATTATAAAAGCGCTAAAATTTTCTTTGCAGGTACAGATAATCTAAGTGGCTCCGAGGGCGATTTAGCAGCTGTTAAACCTGCTACATTCACTACTGTTCCAAGATTGTTAGAGAAAATTTATGAAGCTATTTATAATAAAGGCCTAGCCTTAGATGGCGTAAAAAAGAAGCTATTCTTTTGGGCATTGGCATTGACCGATGATTATGAATTGAATCAAAAACTATCCTTTACCTCTAAACTAAAATGGAAAATTGCGGATAAACTCATCTTCTCTAAATGGCGCGATGCACTTGGCGG
Organism: Maribacter sp.; assembly: GCA_020629415.1. Classification (GTDB taxonomy): domain Bacteria; phylum Bacteroidota; class Bacteroidia; order Flavobacteriales; family Flavobacteriaceae; genus Maribacter; species Maribacter huludaoensis. Next base: position 19,158 of record JAHDDL010000054.1, read on the forward strand.
AAATTTAAAAGCCGTAATTACCGGAGCTGCACCATGTCCTGTAAAAATTATGCGTGTTTTTTGCGCCGCAGGAATTCCTATTAGAGAAGGGTACGGCCTAACGGAAACTTCACCTACGTTAAGCGTGAATACCATGGATCTAGATGGTGCCCTATTGGGTTCCGCAGGTCCACTTATTAATGGTATTGACATAGTAATCGATAAAGAAGGAGGGGATTATAGAGAAGGAGAAGGTGAGATTTTAGCACATGGACCAAGTGTAATGATGGGTTACTACAAGAAACCAGACGTGAATGCCCAAGTTTTTTGCCAAATTAATGGCAAACGCTATTTTAGAACCGGTGATATTGGTACTTTGGTAAAAGGACCAACGGGACGTGAATTTTTAAAAATAACGGATAGAAAGAAGGAACTACTTAAAACTTCAGGCGGTAAATACGTAGCACCTGCACCTATAGAAAATAGAATAAAAGAAGAATTTTTAGTGGAACAGATGATGGTAATTGGAGATAAGCAAAAATTTGTCTCTGCTTTAATAGTACCTGCTGTAGAAGCTTTAAAAAGCTACTGCCATAAAAAAGATATTATATGGACAAGTTTAGATGACATTATAAAGCACCCCAAAGTAATTAAACGCTACCAAAAGATTATTGACAAATACAACCCGGAATTTAGTCATGTAGAACAAATTAAGAAGTTTAAACTTATTTCCCAAGAATGGCTCCCGGTACATACAGATGGTGCAGCTGCAGAGCTAACACCTACTCTAAAATTAAAACGTAGGGTCATTAGAGAGAA
>JAHDDL010000081.1 GCA_020629415.1 Maribacter sp.
AACCTATTGGTGCAGGTGGCTCTAAAGGTCGTGACAGAGCTACCGGGTACGGAGTTTTCCTAACCATTAAATTTTGGGCAGAAAGTAATAATATAAAGCTAAGGGACAAAAAATTCATTGTACAGGGTTTTGGTAACGTAGGGTATTGGGCTGCTTTTTTCTTGGTAAACGAAGGTGCTATTTTAACGGCAGTACAGGATGCCTATGGTAGTATTGCAAATGAAGATGGTATAGATGTAGATCAATTACAAGAATATTCCCAAGGTAATAAGGGGAGCATTCTTGGTTATGCAAAGGCAAGAACAATTGACAGTAAAGACTTCTTTTCGTTAGACTGTGATATCTGTATACCTGCAGCGTTGGGCAACCAAATTACCGCTAAAAATGCCTATAAAGTAAAAGCCTATTTAATTGCCGAAGGTGCCAACGGACCTACGGATGTGGACGCTGAAGAAATTTTATTACAAAAAGGTATAGACATAATCCCGGACATTCTTTGCAACTCTGGCGGTGTGATCGGTAGTTATTTTGAATGGTTACAAAACCGTAATGGAGAAATTTGGTCTTTAGACGAGGTGATGGAAAAACTGGAAAAGAAAATGAAAGAATCATTCTCTACTGTTCTAAAAACATCAAAAGAAAGAAAGGTTGACATGCGCACCGCAGCCTTTGTTATTGCTATTGAACGTTTAGAAGAGGCATATGTACAACGCGGTATTTTTCCTTGATAATCATAAATTTTAAACAATAATGATTTTAAACAGTATATAGCCAATAGCGCCAAAATGGGCGTAGTCGTAATTATTTGAAAACAAACAATTCTTGGTTTCCGGCTACGCCTAAAATGACAATCGGCCAAATGCATAATATACTATCTGAACAAAACAAAAAAATGAAGTACGGCAATCTTGTTATAGAAAAAAAAGAATACGTGGTACTCAAAAGATTTATGAACCTATCCGGTTATTATAAAGATGATACACTACGTAAATCTGTTCAAAAATTAGTTGGTGAATTAGAGACCGCTATCATTCTTGATGCATCTGAGATGTATAATGACGTCATACGCTTTAATACCCATGTTACCATAAGTTCTAAAAACGGATGGCACAAAAAATTCAAGCTGGTAATGCCAACAGACAGTGATATCAAGAACAATAAAATATCCATACTCACACCAATGGGCGCAGCGGTTATAGGGTATAGTGAAGGAGATTCCATTAATTGGGAATTTCCGTCCGGAGAACAAAAACTAACTATAGAAAAAGTTGAACAAGAAAATCTGCATATGAATATAAATATGGTATTATGATAACATCAAAACAATTTTATCCGCATGAGTCTGACAAAAGAATAATGGTGAAGAAGGATAAACTGGAAATTAACAATTGGACAGATGAACTAGAGTTTTTAAATAAGGAAATTGAGTTCTATTTGGATATTGAAGACAGCATCATACAAAACTCAAAATTGAACCAAGAGCTAAACCGTATTCGTAGGGAAAATGCCCTAATGCTAGCAGCATTATACAAATATGAAAATGCCGTAGGTAAAGCAATTGAATGTGATACTACTGCTTGCGATACCTATTACCTTAATCACCATGAAAAGAAAAGAGATGCCTACCTATCGTTAATTCAAAATTATAGAGATTTAAAACTAAAGGTATTATCCCAAATATTAATACAAGCAAAAAGTTAAGTGAAATAGAAATTACCATTACAATCCAAAACCTACCAAACTTCTAAAATATACCGCCATGGAAAATAGTATATTACTACCTAAAATACCGAAAACAATATCAATAATAATTTAGCCATAAACGGCAGAAACCTGACCAATATTGGGGTATTTAAAAAAATACGTGAACGACTACCTAGAAAGTCATTCTGCGGTAAATAAAGGCTTGACCTTTATGGTTAGACAATTAGCACCAACACCGCAGGGTATACCTTTAGAGGTATATGCTTTTAGTGCCAACAAAAGATAGGAGAATTAGGAATATGTAATGGCAGATATTTTTGACCATCTATTAGCCGCCCTACCCTATTTTCAATTGCAGGTTTATGAATTACCGGTTCCGGTTGCTTGTTTATAACTATTCGCCTTTTACTTTCTTTTATATTTTAATTTACTAGCTCTATTGACTTTAGATGAAAATTGTATCTTTCTTGGGTAGATTTGCCGGTGCATATAATTGCCATGACAAATATTAATGTACAATGATGCTGCAAGAAAAATTCAATGAACTCCTGACAAAATATACCGATGATAAAAGTTTGATAAATACATTATGGTCAGAAATTGAAAAAAACTATTCAGGCAATAGAAGGCATTATCATACATTACAGCATCTTGACAATTTATTAGCTCAATTGACTGATGTAAAAGAAGAAATACAAAACTGGGATACTATTTTATTCACACTATACTACCACGACATCATATACAACGCAACCAAGTCAGATAACGAAGAGAAAAGTGCAAATCTTGCAGTAAAACGATTAAAAGAAGTTGCTGTTTCCAGTGCTATTATCGAAAAATGTAAAAAACAAATTTTAGCTACCAAATCGCACCTTAGTTCAAACGACAGCGACACTAACTATTTTACAGATGCCGACCTTTTCGTTTTAGGTCAAAGTTGGGAAACATACACTCTATACTACAAAAATGTTAGAAAGGAATATGCGGTCTACCCTTCCTTTATTTATAAACCTGGCCGTAAGAAAGTTTTGCACCATTTCTTATCAATGGACAGAATATTTAAAACCGATATATTTTATAACAAGTATGAGGCCAATGCCAAATCCAATCTACAAAGAGAACTTAAGACACTTTGATTTTAAAAAGTAAACGCGAATTTTTAAATCCAAAAAATTGTTTAAAAGTTTAGTTGATCGATTTACAAATAGTTGCAAGACCAAATACCAATGGCATCCTTTATTCATCCTAACGTACTATTTTGAACATGACTTCAACAAAGAATATTCATAAACGTTAGAAAATAAAACTTCAATAATAACACTATGGGAATTTTCAAAAAGCTGTTCGGCCCAAAAGATAAAGAAGAGCAAAAAACTAAGGTAACAGACCAACCTGACTCAAAATCTTATAACGATATTGCTTGGATGACAGATTTAAGGAGAAAAAACTTAGATATCTGCTTTAATGCGGGCTTTAAACCTACCATATCCTTACC
>JAHDDL010000016.1 GCA_020629415.1 Maribacter sp.
ATCATCATCATCATCACCATCATCATCATCATCATCATCATCATCATCATCATCAAGACCCTTTTTTTCTTTAGCCTTTTTACCTTTCTGCTTCATTTCTTCAGCTTTACCTTTTTGGCGATTGGCTTCGTTTTCAATAGATGCTTCTACTTCCCCTTTTTTGACCTTTCCTTTTTCTTTAATTTTATCCTGACCTTTCTGTTTCATGTTTTTGGCTTTATCTTTTTGCAACTCGGCCTCATCTTCAACAGACTTTTGAAATTTTTCTTTTTTCTCTTTACCCTTACCCTTTCCTTCAGAATTCCCCTGAGAATAACCAGCAGCTGTTGCAAGTGTAAAAATGACTAATACTAATCCTATTTTTTTTAAAATAACTTTCATACCTTTTTTATTAAATGCTATCTAATTCAGATAATGCAGATTCTACCTCTTTTGCTTTACTTTCTACTTCTATTGAAGTTTCTTTTAAATCTTCTTCAACGGCTTCTATTTTATCTAACGTTGTATCTAATTGTTCTTGTTCTTTTGCGGTATCTCTACATGAGAAAGCACATAATAAAATAAAGAATACTACTGAAATGTTTAATTTTTTCACAATTTATATGTAATGATTAGTAAAAATGAAACGAAAAACATATCAATTTATTGCATCACTATTAATTACTTACGATTATGTTTCGTAATTCTTCCAAATTTAGTCCACCATAATTTCCCGAACTCATTAGCAATAAAGTGGAATTTGAGTATTTTTTGTTTTTCACAAACTCATGAAAAGACCTGGCATCCGTAAATATGTTTAAATCCTCTCTTTGAAAGGCTTCAGATATTTGTGTTGGTGTAACGGCCTCTAATTTTTTAATGGCTACAGATTCTGGCAGAAAGAAAATAACCGCTTCATCGGCAGCAGCAAGAGCACCTTTATATTCCTTTAAGAATTCCGGATTAAAACTACTGTACGTATGCAACTCTAAACAAGCAATCAATTTTCTATTTGGGTATTGTTCCTTTACGGCTTTTGTAGTAGCGGCTACTTTACTTGGGGAGTGTGCAAAATCTTTATAAGCTATACTTGTATTCCCTTCGGCTATTTTCTCTAAACGTTTAGACGCTCCTTTAAAAGTAGCAATAGCTTCGTAAAAATCATCTTCATCAACACCCATGTTTTGGCAAATCCATTTTGCACCTGCCAAATTACTTAGATTATGCTTGCCAAAAACTTCTATAGGCATAGGGCCTTCGTTAGTCTCTAACAAAGTTTCACCATCTTCAACGTTGTATTCAGGTGTAGTATAAGGCAATTTTCTAATGGCATTTTCAGAAGCTTCAACAACTTCTTTTACTACCTCATCTTCAACATTATATGTAATAGATCCGCCATTTACAATACTATCTACAAATATTTTAAATTGCTCAACATAGTTCTCAAAAGTTGGAAAAACATTGATATGATCCCATGCTATTCCACTTAGCAAGGCAATATTTGGCTGGTATAAATGAAATTTAGGTCTACGGTCTATAGGCGAAGACAAATACTCATCGCCCTCTAAAACTATAAAATCGTTATCCTCGGTCAGGTGTACCATTCTATCAAAGCCATCTAACTGCGCACCTACCATATAATCTACTTCAATATCATGAAAATTAAGTACATGAAGAATCATAGATGTAATGGTCGTTTTACCGTGACTACCACCAATGACCACTCTAGTTTTATTTTTAGATTGCTCATATAAGAACTCTGGATAAGAATAAATGGTGATTCCCAGTTCTTGAGCTTTTAGCAATTCTGGATTATCCGCTTTGGCATGCATACCTAGAACGATTGCATCAAGTTCCTTCGTTATTTTTTCAGGAAACCAACCAAATTCTAGGGGCAATAAACCTTTTGCCGCCAATCTTGATTTAGAAGGTTCAAAAATGACGTCGTCACTACCGGTAATTACATATCCTTTATGTTCCAAGGCCAGTGCCAAATTGTGCATAGCACTCCCCCCTATTGCAATAAAATGTATTTGCATTCCTAAAATTTAGGACATAAAGATACGTATTGTGCAATTAAAACTTAGCAATTCTTACAAACCTAAGACGACATAAACATGTAAGAAAATCAGTATATTATCGATGAATTACATTAAATTTTAACACTTCCTATCATTATTAATAGTATTCACCCTACATTTTTAACATTTCACAACATATAATTTCTTACAAAGAATTTGGCAAATACTTTTAACCTTCAATATTGTTTTCAACAACCAACCCCCTATTAATGAATAAATTAAAAATTAGGTTCTTAGCCATACTGTTCTTTACGTTTGGTTTCACCAACATGGTACAAGCGCAATGTGCAGGAAATGATGCCAGTGTTGTAGTTTGCGAAAAGGATGCGGACGACACCAATAGAAACTTTGCATTATTCCCAAGATTAGGCGGCTCACCTACTGCTGGCGGCACATGGTCCACCACAAATCCAGAAAATTTCTACGCTTTAAATCAAAGTACGGGAATCGTCGATCTCTGGCGCATTAATAATTATGGCACACATTCCTTTGTATATACAAATACTGATTGTAATGAAACGGCTACCGTATCCATTACCTTAGGCGGTTACCCTGGAGAAGATAATATTGATGGTAGTGCCAATGCCTGCGGAGATGACCCTAACGTTAACCTTCATGGTTTTCTAGGCAGCAATGTAGACGGAAAAGTTCAAGATTTTAATGGTCTTTGGCAAGAAGACCCTAGCACATTTACGGGTCAGTTAGAGGATAATTTTTTCAATGCCCAACAAGCGGGTCCAGGTATTTACACTTTTACCTATACCGTACCGGACGTTGATAGCTGTTTAGGTAGAACGTCTACCGTAATTCTAGAAGTGCACCCACCGCCAAACGCAGGTTTTGCTCCTGTATTAACTTTTTGTGCCGGTGATGATCTATCAGCATATACGGCATTTGACCTTAGTGAATATTTAATAGGTGAGGACCCTAATGGAACATGGACAGAAAATGGAACCGATCAATTAAGTGACCTAAACGATTCCGTCATTAACATTCAAGAAATGTACGATAATTTTGGGTATGCCGATTTTACCTTCAATTACACCGTTTTCCCAAGTCACCCAGTGTGTGAAAAACGAATTTCAGAGGTTAGCATTAGAATATTGCCCATATTAAATGGCACAGTAGAAACCGTTGACATCTGTGTTGGGTCGGCATATGTCGTTGATCTTGAGTATGACGACACACTCCTGTTCAATGGCGATTTTTTGCTTCAATATCTCGTTAACAACTCTTTTGGGGAATCCCCAACAACACTACTAGACGGAAATGGGAGTTTTGTAATAGACCAAGGCCTAGTACCTTTAAATGAAGAGGTTACCTTAGAAGTCATTGGTATTAGAAGCGTAACACCTCCCCGAGATGTTTGCCCTAGGGTCATTGTACCAACAACCACTTTTTTAGTGACCAGTTCAGATATTACTGCCAATGATATATGTGTACAGACAGACAATACTATTCAAATAACTGATATCCTAGATGAGGAAGGCAATTTTGCAAGCGGATATTTCACAACAACATATTCCTTAACAACCCCTAGTGGTAGCATCTTAGATTCTGATCCTTTTGAGCTTGAATTTACAAATGGGAACGCTTCGTTCACGGTACCTGCAACTAATTTCAGCTTAGAAGGCGAGTACAGTATAAGACCTACAATAACAGATATTTATGAAACAAGTTGCCCATTAGTAGAGACTTTTACCGTAATTCCCTTACCAGATGCTATTCAGTTAGACCTCATTGTAGACAATAATTGCGATGCCACACAAATAGATGTTTTGGTTGATGCGCCTATTTTACCAGATGGCACCTATACCATAACATATGATGTTACAGAATTAGGTTCTAACACCGTGCTAACTACCAATACTATAAATTTCACAGGTGGTACTGCCGCTTACCAAATAGATGTAGATGCGCTACCGATCGGTAATTACACCGCAAACGTACGTAGCGTTCAAGATGACACTACACCTTGTCGTTTAGATTTTGAATTCGAGGAAAATGAAAATTTCTCGCGTGGTGGAATGCCGGAAGCTCCTGTGGCAAATGCCATACAAACCTTCTGTTTAAGTGATTTTACCATTACACCAACTTTGATGGATATTCAAGTTACCGCAGAAGGAGATGTCTTGTTTTATGATACTGCAACAGACAATGATATTTTACCTATTTCAACGCCACTTGAAAATGGTGAAGATTATTTTGTTACCAATAGTGACCCTCTTACCAATTGCGAAGGCACCGATCGCGTTCAGATCACAATTGTTTTCAGTAACACTAATGCACCGACGACTACTAATAGTAACCCAATGTTCTGTGCAGAAACGAACCCTACTATAGCCAATGTTATGGTAGATGTTGCCACAGGCAGTTCCATTACTTGGTTTAATGCAGCTACAGGTGGTAGCGAGATAGAGACATCAACAGTTTTAGTAGACGGTCAATCTTATTTTGCGGCTACCAACACCGGTGGCTGTAATAGCCAAGAACGTTTAGAAATATCACCAACTGTAATTACTGTAGCTCCAACTACCCTATCATCAGACATGTTGACCGTTTGTGGTCTGGATGACCCTACCGTTGTAGCATTAGGCACTTTAGAAAACGAAACAGAAAATGAAGTATTCTGGTTTATAACCGAAACTGGCGGTACAGCGCTAACAGATGACACTCCGTTACTTAAAGACACCGTGTATTATGCTGAAAATTATAATTCCGTTACCGGATGTTCTTCTGCAACACGTGTTCCCATAACTATAGATTTTAGCAATTGTGACCCCGAGAATTATGACTTTTTTGTCCCTGACGGATTTTCACCTAATGATGATGGCAGAAACGATACCTTTTTTATTCCGAACATAGAAACGATTTTCCCTGAATTCACCTTAGAAATATTGAACAGATACGGTACCTCATTATTTAAGGGCGACATTAACAATCCTGCTTGGGATGGTAGAAATGGTTCTGCCACGGCACCAAACGGAGTTTACTTTTATATCATCAATTATAACAAAGACAATTCAGAGCCTATTCAAGGGCGCTTATACTTAAACAGATAACCCATGCATAAAAAAATAACAAACACCACTTGGGGCATCTGCATAGTAATGCTTTTGTTCTTGATACAACTGCAAGGTCAGCAAGACCCGCAGTACACGCAATACATGTACAATATGAACGTGGTCAACCCAGCGTATACCACTAACGAACCAGGTATGCTGAATTTTGGCACGCTATATAGAACCCAATGGGAAAATGCTGTTGGCGCACCAAAAACATTGACCTTTTTCGCCCATACTCCGTTATCGGAAAAAATTGAAATGGGAGCCTCTATTATTTCAGATGATATTAGCGACGGTTCGTTAAAAGAAAATAACATTTATGTTGACTTCGCCTATATTTTAAAATTGGACGAACAAAGTAATTTAAGTTTAGGGTTAAAAGGGGGAGTCACTACTTTTGAAACTAACTTCAATGGCTTTAGGCTCCCAGAAATACAAGACGATCCTGCATTCAATGAAAATATGAACAACACCTTCCCTAATGTGGGTATTGGTGCATTCTATAACAGGGACAAATTTTATGCAGGGCTATCCATACCCAATTTACTGACATCCAAACATTTAGAAAATAGAGATGGCATAAACCGTATTGGATCAGAAGCCATTCACCTATTTGGTATGGCAGGCTATGTTTTTGATGTAAATTCAAATTTAAAGCTAAAGCCATCAGTATTGACAAAAGTGGTGTCCGGAGCGCCAATAACGGCAGATGTTTCGCTCAACGCGTTATTCAACAAACGTTTTGAAGGCGGCATATCTTACAGGTTAGATGACTCTGTCAATGCCATGTTCAATATTGCGGTACTACCGTCTTTACGTATTGGCTATGCTTATGACTACACGTTGTCTAATTTAGGTGCATTCAATAATGGATCTCATGAAATTTTTGTATTGTTCAACCTAGACCTTTGGGGACTTAAAAAGGGCTATGATAAATCACCTAGATTCTACTAAAATGAAAAAAATACAATTATACGTTATTATACTCCTAGGGGTTTTTCAATCCGCATGGTCACAACAAGATCTAAAACGTGCCAACGATTTATTTGAAAAGAAATACTATGCAGATGCCATTGCTTTATATGAAGCGGCATTGCCCAACAACAAAAGCAGTTTGGTCATTAAAAATTTAGCAGATAGCTACTACCACACCTTTGACCTTAATGCATCGGCACGTTGGTACCGTTACCTAATTTCTAATTATGGCGACACCGTAGATGAGCAGTATTATTTTAAGCTGAATCAATCTTTAAAAGCTATTGGCGAATATGAAGAAGCAAATAATGTTCTCATAGACTATTATACCAAAGAAGGTAATATGGCGCAACTACAGCAACTAAAAGAAGGGATTACATATCTAGAAAATGTAAGTGCCATAGGGAATCGTTTCGCTATTGAAAACAGTGAATTGAATACCACCACTTCAGAATTTGGGGCAATGCAGGTTGGCGATGCACTTTGGTATACCGCTTCGCATAAAAAATCGACCTCAAAAAACTATCGCTGGAACAATCAACATTATTTGGATATTTACACCCACGCCATAGATCAAATAGCATTGGGCGATAGCCTTAGCATCAGTTTATCTAAACATGTAAACACCAAATTACATGAAGGATCATTTACCATTGCACCCAACGGTACAACTATGTATTTTACAAGAAACAATTACAACAATGGTAAACGCAAAACAGATGACAAAAAGGTTTCAAACCTAAAGATTTATAGTGCAAATTTAGTGGACGGGGAATGGAAGAATGTTACGGAGCTATCTTTTAATAGCGATGACTTTTCTAATGAGCACCCTGCTTTAAATGCAGATGGTACGAAACTATATTTTTCTTCGGACCGTCCGGGAGGATTCGGGTCTTTTGATATTTATGTAACAAGCTTACAAGCAGATAATACATTTAGTACTCCCGTTAATTTAGGTGGTGTGATCAACACGGACAAGAAAGAGCAATTTCCATTTGTAGCTTCTGATAATTCACTTTACTTTTCATCTAACGGTCACCCGGGATTTGGTCTTTTAGATGTTTTTATTTCCAAAGACCAGAATGGAACATTTCAAAAACCTAATAATTTAGGCCTTCCCGTAAACAGCGGTTATGATGATTTCTCCTATGTATTGAATAGTGATAATGAATCAGGATACTTTGCAAGTAATAGACCTTCCGGTAAAGGCAGCGATGATATTTATAGTTTTAGCGTAACCAAGGATCTGACAATTGAAAATTGTGCACAATTTATTACTGGTATCATAACCGACCGTACTACTACCCTACCATTGGCAAGTGCAACGGTAACGTTATTGGATGAAAATAATGAAGTAATAGGCACATGTATAACCAAAGAAAAAGGTGCGTTCGATTTTAATATTGTCTGTGAAGCATCATACGAGGTGAAAGCTGAAAAAAATGGGTATGAGGATAATGCAAAAAACATCCGCAGTACAAAAGAAAGAAATGCCGAACATGATGCCTCTATGAGTTTATACTCCATCCAAGAAAAAGAAAAAACAGAAGCACTTGCAATGCAAAAAAAGCAAGAAGCTGAAAGACTACGCACAGAACAAATGGCTGCTAAAAAGTTGGAAGCAGATAAAAAAGCTGCACTGTTAGCAGAAAAACAACGTATTGAAGAAGCAGAACGTTTAACGCAAAAACGCATTGCAGAAAAAGCAAAAGCAGAGAAGGCATTGGCAAAGAAAATAGCCGATGCCATAGCAACAGAAGAAGCTATTGTTAAAGCGAACGATCGCACCGTTATACAGACCGAAGAAATTCATTTTGATTACAGTTTGTGGTACCTGCGCAGAGAGTCTAGGGAGCGTTTACAAACGGTCATAGATATTATGAAGAAAAACCCGGGTATGGTCATTGAAATTGGTACGCATACCGATATACGTGGCAATAGAGGATATAATAAAGACCTTTCTCAAAAACGTGCCGATTCTGCCAAAGATTACTTGGTAAAAAACGGAATTGAATCTGATAGAGTGATTTCCAAAGGATACGGAGAGTCTAAACCTATAGTGGTTTGTGCAACGGAAGACGCCTGTTCAGAGGAAGACCATGAGTGGAACCGTCGTTGTGAATTTGTAGTTCTTAGTTGGGAATACGGCAAGTAATAAGATTACGTTGTTCTGCAAACAACATTATAAATTTATGATAGATTCCTGTATCTTTAGTTCTTAAAACCAAAGAACTATGAATTACAATCTTTCTACAATTCCTTCAAAGGAAATTATGCCCGGTCTTCATGGCAAATTGGTACATTCCAAAAATATGAGCATGGCATTTTGGGAGGTAGAAAAAGGCGCTACGGTACCTGAACATGCACACATGAACGAGCAGATCATGCATGTTATGGAGGGTGATTTTGAATTTACTGTAGATGGTAATACCAAAGTCTACCATAAAGGTGATATTGTAGTGATCGCCCCGCATTTAAAACATAGCGGTGTTGCTTTGACCCCTTGTAAATTATTGGATGTCTTTAGTCCTACAAGAGAAGAGTACCGCTAATTGTCACTTGTTTGTATGTCCGTAACTTCGGTTACGCCCACTTACCGTTTTTAAAACAAATTTGAGAAATGAATATATCCCTAAAAAATAAAAAAGCATTGGTTGGCGGCAGTAGTGGCGGCATAGGCAAAGCAATTGCCGTTCAACTGGCAGCTAGCGGCGCAAGTGTAACCTTAATGTCCCATAGCGAGGAGAAATTGCACCATATCGTCAATGAACTATCTACTGACCAAGGGCAACAACATCAATATCTGGCCGTAGATTTTAATAATTTTAATGACTACCAAAAAGTGATCTCCAAGTATTTTGAAGACAACAGCGTAGATATCTTAGTGAACAACACCCAAGGTCCGTCTGCCGGTAGTGCCATAGAAAAAAAAGTAAACGACTATCAAGAAGCATTTGACCTTCTCTTTAAAACTGTTGTTTTCACTACTGAATTGGCTTTGAAATCAATGACAAAAAACAATTGGGGACGCGTTATTAATGTAGCATCCGTATCGGTAAAAGAGCCGCTTTCATATTTAGCATTATCAAATTCTATCAGAGCTGCAGTGGTAACATGGGCAAAGTCATTGGCAACGGATGTAGGCAAGCATAACATAACCGTTAACAGTGTTCTTACCGGTTATTTTGACACCGACAGAATTACCCAGCTTAATGCAAAAAAAGCCGAACAATTAGGTATTGAAGCTAGCCAGGTTAGAAAAGAAATGGAATCTAGAGTGGCAGTACAACGTATTGGCAAGCCGGAGGAATATGGGTATTTAGCAGCATTCTTGGCATCTGACAATGCAGCTTATATCACAGGAACCAATATTCCCATTGATGGAGGACTTTTAAAATCCTTGTAGTTATTTTGATTATAGCCCAATTAGTAGAATTATATATCCAAATTCTTTTCTAATTTAAATTGGCAAAGGTTAGCTTGTTTATGAAGATGGATATTTTGGGGCGTAAAAAGCAATAAAAGTAACTATAGCTACGCCAAAAGCGAACTCCAAATTTAATCAGATAGATCTGTGTACATTTACAAGGACCCTAATCTTAAAGTTTTGATCTTGCATCAAGATAAACGTAATAATGCTATTTCTGGAACGCTAATGATACACCAACATACTACAATCACAATTAAATATTTATCATAAGAGTATGAAAAATTCAATTTTGGCATTATTTATTTTAGTCTCTACATCGGTATTTTCCCAAAGTACGGATTACAATGTGTCTTCCTATTTAACCGAGGGAACAAAAGCACCTAACACCCACTACATAGGCGAAGCTTGGCTTAATGCAATTATACACGATGATGAGGAATTGGGCTATAATATTACAAAAGCGACATTTACGGCCAACTCAACACTAGATTGGCATAAACATGGTACCGCCCAAGTGCTAATAATTGTTGATGGAGAAGCTTATTATCAAGAAAAAGGAAATGACCCTATAATTTTAAAACAGGGCGATGTAATTAAGTGTAAGAAAGACATAGAACATTGGCATTCTTCTACAAAATTTAGTGACGTCACCTATTTAGCTTTATATGGGGGAGGTCAACCAACTTCATGGACCGAAGTAGTTACGCAAGAGTATTATGATATGGTAGCCCAAAAACTAAAACACAATTAAAATTGGGGATTTCTAAGCAAACACCTTATAATTTAATGAGAATTAGAATTTTGACAAAAGAAAAATAATTAGTTGTATTGCTTTTGTACGATACTTGGAATAACCATTTAAAAACCAGAACAATTGTTTTAATATATGTAATGGAAGAAGATGAACCCAAAAGAAAATCTTAAAAAATTAAACCTTGAACTTCCAGAAGTTTCAACCCCAGGAGGAAGTTATGTTTCCGTAAACATTAGAAAAAACATAGCTTATATAGCAATTCAATTTCCAATTTTAAACCAACAATACCATTATCAAGGACGGTTAGGCAAAGAAATTTCAACAGAAGAAGGCTACAAAGCAATGGAATTGTGTGCCTTAAATGTTTTAAGCCAAGTAGAAAATAAAGTTGGATTTGATAATATTATTGGGCTTAATCACGTTGATGCGTATTTTCAATCAGAACCTGATTGGGACGATTCGCCAATTGTTGTCAACGGCGCATCAGATTTGTTTTTTAAGGTATTAGGGGAAAAAGGAAAACATTCAAGAGCAATATTCGGTGTTGAGAAATTACCAAGAAATTTTAGTGTTGGGCTGACCGCTACATTTACCATTAAGGAAAAATAAAAAGTATATAATCTAGGTACTTCATCTATAAATTACAAAAACCTGCAAATTAATAGGACACCTAATAAATTTCATACAAACCTAAATAATTGGCATTGTACAGTATAGACCTTACAACAGATCTTCACCAAATAGTTCTACAATTATTAGCCGTAAAACATAAATCAATTTACCTTAGGCTTTAAGAAAACACCTTTAATGAAAAAAATAGCTATTGGTTGCGGAATATTTTTAGTATTGGTCATAGGTACGGTAACGCTATTGTTCTATATACTTACAAGACCTAAATACAGAGACGTATCAAAAGAAAAACCTTTTGTAGAGATTTTAAGCAAACCTATAATCACTAAAAGACCCACACTAATTTTAAATGAAGATTTACCGAGACATGAAGACTACAGCTATCATTTAGAAGATGGTAATGGCTTTGGCATGAACTCTGATTTAGAAATCGTAGCCGAGATACCTACCGGCACAGAAGTACACATAGATAAAATAGAGATACATACGAATTGGGTAAGTGGAACATCTAGCGTTTATCTTTTTGGAAAAGTCTTTAATAAAGAAAAACAACAAAACTATCCTTTTCAATATACATGGGGCAATTACCACCTCATCTATGAAGATAACCCATATTGGACATTTGAGCTTGCTTTTTGGCAAGATGAACCGTTAACCGAAAAGTATTATATAGATGTTCCATAAAAGCTATTTTCTTAGCTAACCTTTACCAGGAATTAATAAGAATTGCTATTGTTATTTTTGTATTAGTGCTATTATTCAACCAAACCACAGAACAATAATCATTATTATGAAAATTATTCCATCAGAAAAATTAGAATTGACCACCTCTCTTTCTATGGCGGAATTAGAAGGGCACCTAAGAGAAAACATACAAAAACACCGCAGTTATAGCATCGGATCAATAAAAAAGTCTAACAAGTATTTTGTAGGCACCGTTTTCCCTGACCATTTTAAATGCAAAAAATTTACCTACCAACGAAATTCGTTTCTACCTCAGGTAACCGGTATATTTCAGGAAGAGCCAAAAGGCACCAAAATAGTGATAACCTTAAAAGTGGACTCATTTGTTAGTATATTTTTAATCTTGTTTTACGCTTTTATTATCTGTGCACTTTTTGCCTTCGTTTATTTAGTATCATACCAACAAATTGAACCGTATTATATTCTAGTCCCTATCGCGTTATTGTTGCTTGTTTTTGGAATACCGCATTTAGGGTTTCATCTAGAAAAGGAAAGTACCATTACAGAACTAAAGAAAATATTAACCGTATAGCCAAAGACAGAACTTCCCTAAAAGCAATTAAACTACTACCAATAGTTACCTAACTACTGTATGTCGTTTACATAAACGACTTCAACTGAAAAATACAATTAATGATAGAAACCATACTTATAATTTTAGTAGATTTCGGTTTAATACGAGAAGATTATTTACACCAAAAGAGAGTACGCAAAAAGGAAAAACATGATAGCAAAAAACGCCCTATTCAGAAATATCTATTTCAACCAAGTCTAATAATATTCTATATTTTAATACTGTTAACTGGCATTGGTTCAGCTTTATTTTCTATTTATCATAGAACCACAATTATTCCAAAAAACACACAAAATGAAATTCTTGAAATAAGCGAAAGAATTGAAAATTACAAAGAGACACTTGGTTATTACCCTTATGAATTAAATGATTTAATTCGCAATAATCCTTTAAGACAAAAATGGAAGACAGATGGTTGGAATAGACCGTATTCCTATATCGTTACAGAAAATGGAAATAATTTTTTGATAACATCTTTAGGACCTGATGGTAAACTAGGTACTAAAGACGACATACAATCAAAGTAGTCTTCTCAAAACTAAAAAACGCCAAATAGTAGTATTTGGCGTTTTCATTTTTTAGATATTCTCTAAAATCAATTGTAAACATTTATTTCATCTCATAAATTGCAATGGTACTAGATACTTCATGCGTTGCGATCATTAAATAATTTCCTGTTGGACTATCGTTCTTATCTACCACTATTAAGCCCTCTGGTGAGATATCAGTGGCATCATAGATCCAAGTAACAAAAACTGGGTTATATGGATTGGTTACGTTGTAAGCCAATATTCCACTCGTTCTTTCCAGTCCTACAAATAATAACGTCTCTTCACCAACTTTTAAAGTTTTTACGGCTTCTGGCTCGGCACCTTTATCATCTGACCTACCATCTACTGCACCCTCATCTTGGTTAAATATAGCTGGAGCCACTGCCAATGTTCTTCTAGCTATTTCAGAACCGGAATCGTACACCAATTGTCCGTTCGTATCCCAAATAGAGAAAGAACGAGCACCGTATGAATAAATCTGCTCATATAACCCATCGTTATCTTCGTCCCCGTTTGCAATAGTTGTTTTTAATCTACCTAGATTTTCATCTTCTTGCAAAACTTCAAAATCAGGATAAAAAGCGGGGTCCAAATTTAGATCTTTGACCCGTACCTCTTCAGAATATCCATCATAGTCTCTTGAATCGCCCTCGTTGGCTGAAACGATAAAACCGTTTCCATTGGCCGTGAAATAGTCTATTGCATCTGGCATATAAAAACCTAAAACATTCCAATTTTTTAAATCACCTGCTATTCCGTCTTCATTAGATGCATCAATTTCATTACCTGATACATTATGATTTTTTGTTCCCAAACCTACCAAACCTGTAATGGTTTTGGTAGTAAGGTCAACTATTGCCATTCCGTTATTCTCCTGTAAACCAATATATGCAGTACTAGAATCGTCTGAAATGGTAACATATTCCGGTTCCACGTCTTGTACAAATGAGGAAGCACCGTCATTACCAAAAACTCTAAATCCGTTACCAGGATTCATCTGCCCTGCAAAAGAAATTTGCGTTGCGGTTTCGGTAGCCATTTCAATTACAGTTATTGAACCTTCTGGATCTACCGTATAATCATCATTTGGCTCACCTTCATTTGCAGCAACGATATACTCCCCATCAGGAGAGAAAGCAACCATATCAGGTAACGCACCTGCTATATAAGATTTAATCAATACTTGCGTATCCGTATCATAAGTATCAACAGTACCGTTCAATTGTTTATCGCTATTTTCAACAGCAATGGCTAAAATACCATTATGAACGGCAACAGAATTAGGACTACCGGTTAAAGGAATGGAAGCCCCTTTGATAGGGTTTGTTGCATCGGTCAAATCCAAAACAGAAATTTCATCTTCCTCTGGGTTTACTATGAACAACTTTTTGGTAACGGCATCAAAAGCAGAAATTTCTGCGTAGGCTTCGTCATTACCATTGGTAAAAGTTCCTATTTTAGTAAAACTAAGTTGATCAATAGTTATTGGGAATTCGGCATCCATACCATCGGCGCCGTCAGAGCCGTTGGCACCGTCCGTTCCATCTACTCCATCTACACCATCTTTACCGTCGATACCATCAATACCATCAATACCATCATCGGCACATGATGTAAACATTAGCGAAATTCCAAGAATTCCAATACAAAAAGGTCTTAATACATTTTTCATTTCAATACAGTTTGGTTTTAAGTATCAAAACAAATAGATCAATGTAAAGTTGGGGTTAACCGTGTTGCAAATAATTATTACGAAGGTATTAAGTTCTTGTAAACAACTGCTTAATGCGTGGTAAGACTATGAATAGAAATGGTGTTTAAAACAATTAGATTCAGCGTTGAAAATTAAAATTCGTTCCGATCCTAAAGTTATTTAAGTAAGGATTATTCATATATCCTACAGCTAACCTTTTAAATCTATTGCTTTTTTTTTACAAAAACTTAACCACAAAACATGACTAATTGACTCATAATCAATTAATTTTAGGTAATTGACTACAAGTTAAAAATCTTACTACCGTGAAAAAATTGAAGCTTTTTATATGTCTTACAACCCTGTGCACAATACAAATTTTAGCACAGGAAAAATGGAATATAAATTATGATGGAGATATTAAAATCTACACGCCCAAAGATTTAAAGAGCAATAAAACGTTTGACGTTTACACCTACGGACCTATAGAAACTTTAAACCAAGATTTAAAAAATTGGGTGTCTGAAACTGCAAAAGATAAACAAAAGGAATTAGGCCAACCTCTTAAAAAATGGGTAGTAAAATCTGAAAAAGAAGATTACGCTATTACCAATAGTTACGTTGACGGCAATGGTGTAACCATGCAAGTTGCCTACCAAGGTGGCAAATTAGAAGATGGTCGTAATTTCTTTATAAGACTTATAACATCTACCGACCTTGTGATTGTTTTAAAATACGGTACCAGATTTGACGATTTAGTGAAAAATATAAAAGCAGACATGTTGACTAAAAAAAACTACCAAGGCAGCTACAAAGAGTATGGCATCTAACCTAACAGCTACCACGCCAACTGTTACTACCGCTGTTGAGACATCTAATGAGGCTTTATCGCCGGGTAATGCTCCCAAAGGTTTTTTGGAACTTAGAGGTGTGCTAAAAAGAGGTTTTTCAAATGGTATGCTCACTACCACCAGCGGTGTCATTGCCCTTTTTAAAGATGGTACCTATACTAGCGATATAGGACGCACTTTTTCTAAAGGTATTGCGGCATCTAAAAGTGAAAAACCAAATAGATAGGGACATTGGCGTATGCGAAACAATGAGCTAGAATTAAAAGCACATGGCAAAACAGAGTATAAAGATGCAAGAGACTGGCTTACGGAGCCAGCTAAAGAAAATTTAAAACTTAACAGTTGCTACGGCAATATTACATCAAGAAGTACCGAAGGCTATGGTGGCGGCAGCACCGTAGGTAATGCCAGTTCATGGTGCTTTAAGAACAACGGTCGTTTTGCCCATTCTAAAACAGGTTTTGCTAACGCAACCGGTGGAGTAAGGGGATCAACATCTTCCAGTAACAAAACGGGCGGTAGATATTACCTTTCAGATTATGTAGCTAAGTTTGTTTACGATGATGGTACCGAAGTTACTACCTATTTCTGTTTTCTGAATGAAAAGAAACGCATATTGCCATTAACGGAAAGCGATTAATGGGCAAGTAAAAAATAGCTTTAAAATTTAAAAACACATCCACACAACAATTAAATTTCCTCTCTCTATAACCGACTATACTACCCAAATACTTCTACAATACTAGTTGCTTGGTCCAGTAATTATCTTCGCCATTAACTTAGAACAATCATAATTACTAACCGAAAAGTAAGTTTCACTCATTTTTGATTGTATATAAAATTACCTTGGCACAGTTTTGTATTGTAATTTTACTATGATGAAAAAGCTACATTTAATTCTTATTCTGTTTATGTCCGTACACTTTGGTAATGCCCAAGAGCCTGATTCATATGATTTATTATGGAATGAAGTTATCGATTTAGAGAAGGAAAACTTAAGTAAATCTGCTTTAAAGCAGACCAAAGCCATCTTTACAAAAGCTAAAAAAGAAGGTAATAAAATACAACTGATCAAAGCCCTGCTCTATAAGTCCAGTTTCATCAAATTACTTGAAGAAGATGCTGAATTAGCCATCGTTAAAGATTTTAAATCTGAAATTGAAGTAGCAGATGAACCAACCAAACAAATACTACACAGTCATTTAGCAACCTTATATTGGCAGTATTTTCAACATAATAGATTTCGTTTTTACAATAGAACTAGAACAGGTAAAAAAATAGACCCAGTAGACTTTAGAACTTGGGATCTTGACACTCTTTTAGAAGAAATTGACTACCATTTTACCGCCTCTTTACAAAACGCTAGCGCTACGCAGAAATTACCTATTTCCAATTTTGATGATATTTTATATGAAGATAAAACGAATAGAAATTTTAGACCTACGTTATTTGATCTTTTAGCACATACGGCACTTAAATTTTACACCACCAGTGAGCATAGCATCAACCAACCTGCAACAGTTTTTGAAATCGATGATAAAGCTGTTTTATGCGAAGCTTACACCGCCAACTTTTTAAATATTGATCATAACAAGAACATATCCTTTAAATCTAAAGCCCTTACTATATACCAGCAACTAGTAGCATTTCATTTTACCAATCCAGATATTAGCCCACTTGTTCTGATCGATATTGAACGCTTACGCTTTATTCACAAGAACGCCATATTTGACAATAAGGACGATTTGTATTTAGAAGTACTTAAAAATTCTGCAGAGCATATTAAGCATAGCCCACTTTCTGGCCTATACACCTATGAAATAGCCTTGCAACACCAACAAGAAGGACGTACTTATACATCTGAAGGCAATGCAGAAGAACAATGGGAACTAGTAAAGACCGTCTCTTTATGTGACGATATCATAGCCAGGTTTCCAAAAAGTTTGGCCGCAAAAAAATGCGAAGTCCTAAAGAAAGAGATTCAAGATTACAACGTTCAGTTGACAGCTGAGAAGTACATTCCAAAAAATACTATCAGCAGACTTTTGGTAACCTATAAAAATGTTGAGCGTTTACACTTAAAAGCCTATAAAATAAACCGGAATCAACTTTTAAAACTAGAAAAAACTTATCCGGACATTGAAAGAAAAACGATTATTAAAAAATTACCCATTGCTAAAACGTGGTCCGTAGATTTAAAGAACGAAAAAGATTATCAGCGTCATAATACCGAAGTTATAGTGCCTGCACTAGAAAACGGAAATTATATTTTAACCGCAGAATCAAGTGATGAAAAAAAAGATGTGTTCAGCTATACCACTATACAGGTAACGAATATTGCCGTAGTAGAATCTAATATGAACTCACAGCAGCAATACCAAATTATAGACCGAAACAACGGTAATCCAATTTCTGATGCAGAGGTCAATTTAAATTATCGTATAAATTATAAAGACGGTCAAAAACAATCCACGTATAGAACAAACAAAACTGGTTTTGTAACTGTTCAAAATAAGAAAGAAAATTGGAACAACATTAATATAACCGTTAAGACCAAAAATGATAAAGCTAATTTTGGCGAATACTACGTAGACCGGAATTATTCCCAAAACGATAAAGGAATTAATTATACTTGCTTTCTATTTACAGACCGTAGCATCTATAGACCGGGGCAGCCTGTTTATTTTAAAGGTATTGCCATTAGTCAAGAAAATGATGTATCCAACGTCTTAACGAATACCTCTATCAATGTAATCTTACGAGATGTAAACGGACAACAAATTGAAACACTTACATTGGTATCAAACGAATACGGTTCGGTATCAGGTGAATTTATACTGCCAAATTCTGGACTAACAGGGCAATTTTCCATTCACGCAACTTCAGATACATATGCTTTAAACGGATACGCTTCAATCTCGGTAGAAGAATATAAAAGACCCAAGTTCGAAACAAATTTTGAACCTATAACAGATACATACAAGGTAAACGATAGTGTAACGGTAACCGGTACAGCAACTGCATATGCCGGTAGTAACATTTCTAATGCCAAGGTAGTGTACCGTGTAAAAAGAATGGTAAGCGTACCAAGATGGCATTATTGGATCAAACCATATTTTAATGGTTCATCACAAGAAATTGTTCATGGAGAAACAGAAACGGATGCAACAGGGAATTATAAAATTTCCTTTAAGGCCATTCCTGACCATACTGTTGATAAAGAGAACATGCCCACTTTTACCTATGAAGTTACGGCAGATGTGACCGATATTAATGGAGAAACACACAGTACCACTACCACGGTCAAGGTTGGCTATCACGCATTAAATGTAAGATTGTTAGTACCAGAGATCTTGGACAAATCATTGAAAAACACAAGCTTTAATATTATTAGCAATAATTTAAACGGGCAGTCTGTTGCCGCCACGGGAGACGTAAAATTATACAAACTACAAGCACCGGACTATGTTATTAGACCAAGGCCATGGGCAGCACCAGATTATGCCGGTTTTTCTAAAGAAGAATTCAAAAAAGTATATCCGCATGATGCTTATGAAAATGAAGACAATTCTTCTAATTGGAAAAAGGGTAAAATGGTTTGGCAATCTACGTTTGATACTGAAAAATCTAATGAATTCGGTTTTGGCAAAACAAAAAATTGGGCATCCGGCAAATACCGGATGGAACTCTTTTCTAAAGATAAATTTGGACAAGAAGTAAAAGATATTGCCATTTTTTCAATTACGGGCAATGAGCGTAGCTTAGCCGATAACCAATTGTTCCATGTAAAAACGGACAAGGAACAGTACGCAATTGGAGACATGGCCAAGATAACCTTTTTTTCAAGTGCAAAAAATTTAAACATTACCGTACATATTGAAAAAAACCATAAGATTTTTGAAGAGAGAATTATTACGTTAAATAACAATTCCCAAGCAATTACAGTACCTATAACCAAAAATGATTTGGGTGGTTTTGCTATTACGTACAGTTATTCATTCGCCAATCATTTTAAGGAGAGTACACTTAATTTAATGGTACCCTACCCGTCAAACAAGTTACAAATAGAGACAACAACGTTCAGGGATAAAATAGCACCTGGTATTGATGAAACCTGGTCTTTTAAAGTCAAAGGACCTGCAGGTGATAAAGTGAGTGCAGAGCTATTGGCAAGCATGTATGATGCCTCTTTAGATCAATTTAAACCACACTCATGGTATTTTAATCCTATCAACCAGCATTACTATTATTCTCGTAGAAGAACTAGCGCATATAAAAGTTTTGCTACGGTTGATTTTAGAACATTTTCTCACAATATCAATTTGGACTACCCAAGCCTTGGCTTCGACATTTTTAATTTATTTAATCTAGATTTTAATTCACCTGCATGGCGTCAATCTCGATCTAGGTATCAAAAATCAAGTACATTAATGAGCAATGCCATGGTGGCAGATGATGCTCTTTTAGAAGAAGTAGTTACGGTTGGTTATGGAACTACCAAAAAAGAAAATGAGTTATCCGGTGCTGTTGCAGATGTTGAAACTAACGAAACGTTACCTGAACCCGATACAGATAAGCTAGATTTTGGGTCGGTCACTATACGCAAGAACCTACAGGAAACAGCATTTTTCTTCCCTACGCTAAAAACAGATAAAGAAGGAAACGTTTCTTTCAACTTCACTACACCCGAGGCTTTGACCAGATGGAATGTACAGCTCCTGGCACATACCAAAGAATTGGAGAGCACAATTACCGATTTAACTACGACAACCCAGAAAGAGTTGATGGTAACACCAAATGCACCACGCTTCTTAAGACAAGGAGATGAAATAACCATAAGTAGCAAAATTGCCAACCTTACAGAAAAACTACTTTCCGGGCATGCAAAATTAGAACTGACCGATGCGGTAACAGGTAAGGATATTTCAAAACAGCTATTGATGGCTGCCGATACAGTAGGCACCAATTCTTTTGAAGTTGATGCTATGGGGAATACACAAGTATCCTGGGCACTAAAAATTCCTGACGGCTTACAATCCGTTCAGTACAAAATTATTGCAAAAGCCGGTGATTTCTCCGATGGCGAACAGAATATGTTACCGATTTTATCTAACAGGTCTTTGGTAACGGAAACATTACCCATGTGGATTGGTAGTAACCAGACCAAAACCTTTACGTTAGACAAATTGAAGAACACCTCATCGTCAACGTTAAATCATCATAAGTTAACTTTAGAGATGACTTCTAACCCTGCTTGGTATGCAGTACAGGCGCTACCCTATTTAATGGAGTATCCGTATGATTGTAACGAACAGACCTTCTCTAGATATTACGCGAATACATTGGCAAGCCACATTGCCAACAGTACTCCAAGAATTCGTGAAGTATTCGATCAATGGGCAAATTCAGATGCTTTGATGAGCAATTTAGAAAAGAACGAAGAACTGAAATCCCTATTAATTCAAGAAACACCTTGGTTGAGAGACGCCCAGTCAGAAACCGAACAAAAGAAAAGAATTGGTATATTGTTCAATTTGAACAAGATGAAAAATGAGCAGCAATCAGCATTGAACAAACTTGTGCAAAATCAGAATGCAAACGGAGCTTGGTCATGGTTCAATGGCGGACCGGACAACCGTTTCATTACCCAACACATTATTACTGGAATGGGACATTTGAACAAATTAACAGATTCAGAAGATAGTGACCCTAATGATATATCAATTTTATTCAACTCCAAATCTGTAGCGATTGAGAATGCCATTGATTTTTTGGATAGGGAATTTGTAGCTGAATACGAACAAATGAAGAAATACACTTCTAATATCAATAATGATAATTTAAGTACTCATCAAGTACACTACCTATACATGCGCAGCTTTTTTAAGGATATTAAAACCTCTAAAAAAGTAGATGAGATAACCGCGTATTATATAAAGCAAGCGCAGAAATATTGGACAAAGAGAAGCTTGTATACTCAAGGAATGTTAGCATTGGTTCTACATAGAAACAATGATGCAAACACATCTACCAAGATTCTACGTGCTTTAGAAGAAAATAGTATTACTAGTGATGAATTGGGCATGTACTGGAAAGGCAATACCAGCTCATGGTTTTGGTACCAAGCGCCCATTGAAACACAAGCGCTGTTAATTGAAGCATTTTCCGAAATTCGCCCTACGGATGTTGAAACCATAGACAACCTTAAAATTTGGTTGCTTAAAAACAAACAGACCAACCAATGGAGCACTACTAAAGCTACCACAGAAGCAGTATATGCGTTACTACTTCAGGGTAGTGAATGGCTATCCGTTACAGATGCTGTAGATGTTCTAATTGGAGGAGAAAAGATAGACCATTCCAGTTTAGAGGATGTAAAGGTCGAAGCTGGTACAGGTTACTTTAAAACGTCATGGAATACTGCTGAGATTTCTCCTAAAATGGGTGATGTGCAAATCAGTAAAAAAGGCAACGGTATTGCCTGGGGAGCTTTGTACTGGCAGTATTTTGAGGACTTAGACAAAATTACAAGCGCTGAGACCCCATTAAATCTAAAGAAGAAAATCTTCTTAAAAAAGAATACCGATAGTGGCGAGGAAATTTCTGAAATAACGGATAAAACTACTTTAAAGGTGGGAGATTTGGTTAAAATAAGAATAGAATTAAGAGCGGATAGAGACATGGAGTTTGTACATATGAAAGATATGCGAGCTGCCGGTTTTGAGCCAGTAAACATAATTTCCAGATACAAATGGCAAGACGGACTTGGGTATTACGAAAGCACAAAAGATGCTAGCACCAATTTCTTCTTTGACTATTTACGTAAAGGAGTTTATGTATTTGAATATGATGTTCGTGTAAATAATGCTGGCGATTTTAGCAATGGTATTACTACAATTGAAAGTATGTATGCACCGGAGTTTAGTAGTCATAGCGATGGAGTTCGTGTTTCGGTGAACAACTAATTTAATTACGAACAGTGTGAAGTAATCTGTTTATGAACTGACTAAAACTTACTCGTAACCAACAACAGACAGTTTGCTACGTCGCGAAAAATGCTCCTCGTAAGGACGAAATAGCACAAAAAAAAGGCGCTACAATGTAGCGCCTTTTCCGTCTTTTACTAAAATATAGCTTACCAAATATGAACTCTCTTTTCAGGAGCTAGGTACATGTCATCACCTTCTTTGATATCAAAAGCATCATAAAACGCTTGAATGTTCAATAAAGGTTGTGTAGCCCTAACCATACCAGGAGAATGCGGATCGGTTTTGATCTGTGTTCTTAAAGCCTCATCTCTACTTTTGGTTCTCCAAACCGTAGCCCAAGACATAAAGAAACGCTGCTCTGCCGTAAAACCATCAATATCTTCAGGACGTCCATTTTCAGCATAGTATTTCTGTAATCCGTCATAAGCACCTAGCAATCCGCCTAAGTCACCGATGTTTTCACCTAAGGTGAATTTACCATTTACATATACTTCTGGTAATACCATTACACTATCATATTGAACGGCCAAAGCATCTGCTCTTTCTGTAAAAGCGGCCAAATCAGCATCTGTCCACCAATTCTTAAGATTTCCGTCGGCATCAAAACGAGAACCGCTATCATCAAAAGCATGGGAAATCTCGTGTCCTATAACTGCACCAATACCACCATAATTAACAGCTTCATCAGCAGTATAGTTATAAAAAGGAGGTTGTAATATAGCTGCAGGAAAAACGATTTCATTGTTCAACGGATTAAAATATGCATTCACAGTCTGTGGAGACATTCCCCATTCCGTTTTGTCTACAGGCTCACCAATTTCAGAATAGTTCTTTAACTCTCCCCATTTGTTAACCGCAGTCATATTATCAAAATAAGACTTTTCGGCAGAAACTTCCATGGTAGAATAATCTTCCCATTTGTCCGGGTACGCAATCTTAACGGTGAACTTGTCCAACTTTTCTATCGCCTTTGTTTTTGTAGAATCGCTCATCCAATCTAAAACAGAAATACGCTCTTTAAAAGCATCTATAACATTGGCTATCATTAGCTCCGCTTTCGCCTTGGCTTCTGGCGGGAATTTGGCGTCTACGTATAGCTGCCCTAAAGCTTCACCAACAGTACCGTTTACGGTTGCCAATGCACGCTCGTCCGCTGGGCGTTGTTCTTTAGCCCCTCTAAGGTATTTACTGTAAAATTCCCAGTTTGCGGTTTCAATTTCGGTAGTCAATTTACCCGCGGCACTATTGAAAGTATCCCATCTAACCAAAGTTTTGATATCCTCTATGGGTGTAGTTTTCAAGAACTTGTCCAAGGCCTCCGTATATCTTAATTGAGTAACCAACAGGGTGTCAAATTTTTTAGTAATACCTAAATCAGCTATAAGTTTTTTCATATCTATAGTAGACATCATCTTATCAACCTCATCAATCGTCCTAGGGTTGTTATAATTTCTAGCATCCCTACGTTCCACTTTGTTCAAACGAGGTTCCGCCAATTGAGTTTCCAAAGCCAAAATTTTGTCAGCAGCCTTTGTTGCATCAGCTTCGGAATCACCTAATTTCTGCAACATTTTAGAAATATGCTTCTTGTATTCTTCACGTATTTCAATAGACTTTTCATCTTCCTCCAAATAGAAATCACGATCCGGCAATCCCAATCCGTTTGCACCTAAATACACGGCATTCATGCTGCTGTTATTCAAATCTGCACCGGCACCAATATTAAGAAAAGGAGAAGACACAGCTGCATTTGTAGCCAATACCGTTTGTAGATCATTTAGATTCTTTACACCTGCTATAGCTTCAAAAGCTGAATTTAAAGGCGTAATACCAGCTTTGTTCCTAGCAGTAGTATCTAATTTTGAATCAAAAATTGCCAAAGCTTTCGCTTGGTCCGTATCTGACGCGTAGTTTCCGCTTTCTTTGGCAGTTGCCAATATTTTCAACACATCGTCATCGGTAGACTTACGAAGTACGCTGAAACCGCCCCAACTGGTTCTATCATCAGGTATTTCGGTAAACTTCATCCAGTTACCGTTTACATAGTTATAGAAATCTGACTTAGGGTTTTGGGTAGTATCCATATTCGCAAGAACAATACCGGGAATTTTTTCTACTTCAGCAGTAGGTTTAGCCTCTTCTTTACATGAAGCCAGGGCTACCAAACCGGCAGCGAATAAATAAACTTTTTTCATTTGTGAGTTAGTTTTAAACGTATTGCCCTATAGGACGCCCGCTTTGAGATTTGTTACAAAAATAACAGGATTTTATTTTCAATAGGTTTATTTCACTATCAATTTACAAGATTAACATTTGACAATAAGCTATTTACAAGAACTAAAATCATAACAAAATCTTGTTAACTCATTGAAAGTAGTACTTTACTCATTCTCTATTTTATACAACTGGTATCCGTAATACTTTAGAACCATAGATATAAAACCATAACAATATGAGAAGCACATTAACAATTTCCGTAAAAGAACCTTGCAAAGAAAAATTTAGTAATTTTAGTAAAACCGAAAAGGGAGGTTTTTGCAAAAGTTGTGAAAAGGAAGTAATTGATTTTACCAATTTCTCTGATAAGGAGCTTATCAATTATTTAAACCATGGTAACAAAAAAGCCTGCGGTATGTTCAAGGCATCACAATTAAAAACATATGAAACCAATTCTTTACACACTATGAACAATTCTATATTACCCAAAGGAATGGCAATGATGGGTTTTTCTTTGTTGGCACTTTGTGCCACTGACGTAAAGGGTCAAGAAACCGCAAGTTTAGACCCACCAATTGAATTAGTGTCTTCATTGGAAGGTGTTGTAGGCAAAATACAAGTAGTACAAGAAAAATACACATTAACAGGCACCATTGTTGATGAGGCAAATGAACCTTTACCTGGCGTAAACGTAGTTTTAAAAGGCACTACCATTGGTACACAAACAGATTTTGATGGTAAATTTGAATTTCCACAACAACTAGAAGTAAATGATATTTTGGTGTTTAGCTTTATAGGATATGAAACCAAAACCTACCAAGTAGCGGCAAGCACAAATTCTAACATAGACATTAGCCTAGCATTTGACACTTATGATGTTGAACTAATGGGCGAAATTGTAATCGTTGGTGCTTATAAAAGCAAAAGAAACATCTTTCAGAAAATAGGGGACATCTTTAAAAAATGAGAATTTCCTTTTTTACGATTTTGTTCTTTTTTTATATAACAAGCTTCGCCCAACGTGAAGATTTTCAAGAAATAGATTTTATACAGGCCGATAGCATTGCTGATTATTATAAAGATGCAAGCCTTAAAAATTTACCGGTGCTCACCCATAATTTAACAGTCTCATTAAAGACCGATGTTGAAAAATTCAGGGCAATTTATACCTGGATCTGCGCTAACATTGCCAATGATTATTCTTCATACTTAAAAATTAGCAACAAAAGAAAAAGACTTGCCAAAGATCGAGACGCTTTTTTAGATTGGAATATGAGCGTTACACCAAAAATGTTCAAAAGCTTATTAAAAGACCGAAAAACGGCTTGTACGGGCTATGCCTACTTGGTAAAAGAAATGGCAAACCTTGCAGGGTTTGAATGTGATATTATTGATGGCTATGGACGTACACCTACTTTAGTATTAAAAGAAGATAGTACACCAAATCATTCTTGGAATAGGATAAAAATAAATGACAAATGGTATCTGTGCGATGCTACTTGGTCTGCAGGAGAAACTATTGTTGTAAACGGCACACCCTACTTTCAACCAGACTATTTCGATGGTTATTTTTTAGCTGACCCAGAGTTATTTGCAAAAAATCATTTCCCTTTGAAAAAAGAAAATGAACAATATCTAAAAACTGAAGCATTTAAGACCTACTTGGCAGGACCGGTGGTTTATAAAGAAGCATTTTTAGCTCCTATAATTCCCATTTCACCAACTAAAATGCTTCATAATATAGAAAAAGGAACATCATTAACATTTACCATTAAAGTACCAACAGAATTTTACGGAGAAGTTCAGTTATTATTCAATAGAGGAGGTAATCAAAGAAAAGCTGATCCAGTTGTGCAAAGGAAAGCAAATGAAATAAGTCTGGTACAACTCTTTGAAAAGAAAGGTTTATACGATGTTCATTTTTCGGTCAACGAACAACTGATCGCTACCTATGTGATTAAGGTAAAATAAAATTATTGTGGCGGATACTTGCTAAATATCTTATCAACAACTGCCTGTAGCTTTTCCGATTTTTCTTGAGGTGTATCTCCTTCACGAAACGGACTCTCGCTAATGGCTTGCCAGATAAGCATATCTTTGTTACTGTCAACAAAATCTATCTGTAGCTGCCTTGTCATTTTTGGACCGCCTACGGGAATACCAATGGACACTCCCCCACCAATACCACGGTTACCACCACCAAGTCCTACACCAACATTACTGCCACTAGCCTGATCTCTGTAAACAGTGCTTTTAATATTAATGAACATATCTGGTTCTTCTGCGAACATAAAACCTTTTTCACCTAAGGTAGCATCTAAAGCATCCATCAATCTTTTTTCGTCCAATTCACTTAGCCCGGTCTCCATATCACTAAAATAGTTATATGTAGCATAAGACGTAAAATCGGTTTGGTCATCATAATCATAATTGACCCTTGCCGCACCGCAAGAAGCCAAAACGACCAAGACCATACTAAGAAGAAAAGTTCTCATATAAATGTATTTTCTTAAAATTAAAGAAATTAAAAGATTATTATATGATTTTATAAAGGTATTCGACTAAATGTGAACCCAAAAAAGGCCTTAGTGACCTTATCTCTGCAAAAAATGTTATTCATCTTCCTTTTTATCTACGGATTTTGTTAAGGCAGAAGAAATAATTCCTGTAGGAATAGCTACGATACCTAGACCGATCATGAGAATAAAGAACGTAAATACCTTACCGCCTACCGTAATAGGGTAAACATCTCCATACCCCACAGTTGTAAGTGTTATTATTGCCCACCAAAGACTGTCAAAAATTGAAGAAAAATTTTCTGGTTGCACTTCATTTTCAAAATAGTAGATACCAACGGCAGAAAAGTAAATTAAAATCAGCGTGACTATTAGGAACAGTAATATCTCTTCTTTTGCTAATGCTATAGCCTTTGTAAAATGGTTAATGGCCCTATTGTACCGCATTAATTTTAAAATACGGAACAATCTTAAAAACCTAAGTGCCCTTAATGATCTTAAATCTATACCCAATGCCAAATAAAAAGGGAGTATGGCCAATAAATCAATAATACCATAAAAGCTGAAAACAAATTTTAATTTGTGATCGGCCACATAAATTCTCAGTAAATATTCTATTGAAAAAACGAGTACACAAAAAACCTCTATTATTCTTAATATTTTTCGGGTTGAGGTATCTAAATCTGGAATAGTCTCATAAGAAAAGGAGATAATGGAAATAAATATTAAAGCTTGTATAAAATAGGCAAATACCCTGCTCTCTCTATTATCATTAATTTCAACAATATTTTTGAGATACTGTTTCATTAACCATTATTCTGCATTAAGCATTGCCCAAAGCTTATCCTTTAATTCTTGGATTCCCATTTGCGCAACAGAGGATATAAACATGAACGGAGTTCCGTTTAACTCTTTGTTGAGTTCTTCTCGCATTTCATCCATTAATTCGTCATCTAGCATATCGCTTTTAGAAATGCAGATAAGACGTTCCTTATCTAACAGCTCTGGATTGTAACGGCGCAATTCATCCAATAAAATCTCATATTCCTTGCTAATATCCTTACTATCTGCCGGAATTAAAAACAACAAATTGGCATTACGCTCTATATGTCTTAAAAAGTAGTGGCCCAAACCTTTACCTTCTGCAGCACCTTCTATAATACCAGGTATATCTGCCATTACAAAACTCTTAAAGTCCCTGTACTCAACAATACCCAAATTCGGTTTCAAGGTTGTAAACTCGTAATCTGCAATTTTGGGTTTTGCAGAAGTAATAACGGATAATAAAGTAGACTTCCCAGCATTTGGGAAACCAACCAGACCAACATCTGCCAAAACTTTAAGCTCTAACAAAAACTCACCCTCAAGACCGTCCATACCAGGTTGTGCATATCTTGGTGTTTGATTGGTAGATGTTCTAAAATGCCAATTACCACGACCACCCATACCACCTTTAAGTAGAATTCTTTCTTCACCATGCTCGGTAATTTCAAAAAGAACCTCTTTGGTCTCAAAATCTTTAACTACAGTACCTAACGGCACATCTAAATACACATCTTCACCATCTGCCCCGGTACTACGGCTTTTACTACCGTGAGCACCATGACCAGCTTTAAAATGCTTTTTGTATTTAAAATTGATCAAGGTCCACAAGTTTTCGTTTCCACGAACAATTATATGTCCGCCACGACCACCATCACCACCATCAGGACCACCTTTGGTAATAAATTTTTCACGATGCAAATGCACAGATCCCTTGCCCCCTTTACCAGAAGTCAAACCCACTTTTACGTAGTCTACAAAATTACCTTCGGTCATTTTAATTCTTTCAGTTCAACCAATTACATCAAACAAATTGATATAAAAAAATCGATGTTATTTTAAGCCTTCGATTACATCGGTAAGGCGTTCGGTAATTTCCGCAATAGTACCAATACCGTTAACACTATGAAACTTGTTTTGCGCCTCATAAAATTCCTTTACAGGCGTAGTTTTAGCATTATACTCGTCAAAACGATTTCTAATCTTGGCCACATCTTGATCATCTGTTCTTCCACTAACCTTACCTCTCTCTAAAAGACGATCAATTAAAATTTCGTCATTGGCCTCTAAAGCAATAGTTGCGTTGATACCCATGTCTTTGGACTCCAAGAAATTATCCAAAGCTTCTGCTTGTGCAGCCGTTCTTGGAAATCCGTCAAAAATAAAGCCGTCTGCATCTGCATTTTTCTCTACCTCTTCTTGCAACATTTTAATAGTTACCTCATCTGGCACTAACTCTCCCTTATCAATATATGATTTGGCCAAAGTACCTAACTCGGTTCCGTTTTTGATATTGAATCTAAAAACATCTCCCGTAGAAATATGCTTTAAATTATATTTCTCTTTTAAGAATTGTGCTTGTGTGCCCTTGCCGGCTCCTGGCTTACCAAAGAGTACAAGATTAATCATATGTTTCTGGTTTAATTGGTATACTTCTTTTAAATTTCTTCCCTGTTCCTTATAATCCAGACCGTAACCGACAATAAAATTATCAGGAATGGCCAAGCCAAAATAATCTATGGCATATTCGCCCTTGTACACATCTGGTTTATAAAAAAGACTGGCTATTTTAAATTCTTTGACCTTTGTTTTTGAAAATAAATGCACCAATTTCTGCAAGGTACGCCCTGTATCAATAATATCTTCTAAAATAATGACGCTGCGCCCCTCAATATTTTCAGGTACATCCAACAATGTTTCAACGATACCCGTAGATGTTAGACCTTGGTAAGAACTAAGCCTAACAAATGAAACTTCGCACGGGTGCTGGTAGGCTTTCATTAAGTCTGACACAAACATAAAAGACCCGTTCAACACACCAACAAAAATGGGTGTTTCATCTTTATAATCTACAGCAATCTTATCGGCAACCGTTTTTACCGCCTGCAAAATTTCAGATTCGCTGAGATAAGGTTTAAAAAACTTGTCGTGAATTTGTATCAATTTTCATAAATTATCAAGGTTTGCAAAGATAAGCTATTGCCTTGTGTTTTTGAATAGAAAGGAATTGGTTTCTAAGATTTAACCGTATTTTTGTAGTACTTAAGGCATTTTTCATCTGCCAAAAGCAATAATTATATGGATTATTTTTCTTCAGGTTTTAAATTAGGCATTTTAGGTGGTGGGCAACTAGGTAAAATGATGTTGTACGAAACCCGTAAATGGGATATTTACACTAAAGTTTTAGACGGTTCTTCTGAAGCACCAAGTAGAATGGCCTGTAACGAGTTTGTTCAAGGAAGCCTATTGGATTTTGATACCGTTTACAATTTTGGTAAAGATGTAGATGTGTTGACCATTGAAATTGAAAACGTAAACCTTGATGCGCTAGAGAAGTTAGAGGATGAAGGCGTAAAAGTATTTCCACAGCCAAAAGCCTTGCGTATCATACAGAACAAAGCGAAACAAAAGTTATTCTACGTAGACAATGAAATACCTACCGCAGATTTTAATCGTTTTGCCTACTCAAGCGAAATAAAGGATAGTATAACCAATGGCGGATTAGAATTTCCTTTTGTTTGGAAAGTAGCACAGTTTGGTTATGACGGTCAAGGGGTTAAAGTAATCAGAAGCATGGCCGACCTTGAAGGGTTGCCGGCCGGTGAATGCATTGCCGAAAGCATGATTCCATTTAAAAATGAGTTGGCGGTAATCGTATCTAGAAATGCAAAAGGGGAAATTAAGACCTACCCTGTGGTAGAGATGGAATTTCACCCAGAGGCCAATCAGGTAGAATATGTAATCTGCCCCGCTCGTATTAAAGATGAAGTAGCTGAAAAAGCAAGGGCCTTAGCGTTAAAAGTAGCGGATAAAATAGGACTTACCGGGTTGTTGGCCGTAGAAATGTTCCAAACTGAAGATGATGATATATTGGTAAACGAAGTAGCACCAAGACCGCATAACAGCGGCCACTATAGCATAGAAGCTAGTTACACCAACCAATTTGAGCAACATATTAGAAGTATTTTAGGGCTACCGCTAGGTAACACTGACAGCAAAGTTGCGGGTGTCATGGTAAATTTAGTTGGTGCAGAAAATCACATAGGTGATGTGGTTTATAAAAATATAGAGGAAATTTTAGCGATGGAAAATGTTACTCCACATATATACGGAAAGGCACAAACAAGGCCATTTCGAAAAATGGGCCATGTTACCATTGTAAATAATGATTTGGGCAAAGCGAGAGCGATAGCCGAAAAGGTAAAGTTAACAATTCAAGTGATTTCAAAATAATAAACATGAGTAAAGTAGCCGTAGTAATGGGTAGCACTAGTGATATGCCCGTAATGCAAGACGCCATAGATATTTTAAAAGGTTTTGATATAGAGGTAGATGTAGATATCGTCTCTGCGCATAGAACACCGGAAAAATTATTCGATTTCAGTAAGAATGCACATACTAACGGATATTCTGTAATTATTGCAGGTGCAGGTGGTGCAGCACATTTACCTGGTATGGTAGCTTCAATGTCACCCTTACCAGTTATCGGCGTGCCCGTAAAAAGTAGTAATTCAATAGATGGATGGGATTCTGTTCTTTCTATTCTTCAAATGCCAGGTGGCGTACCAGTTGCTACCGTTGCACTTAATGGAGCAAAAAATGCCGGAATTTTGGCAGCACAAATTATAGGCAGTTCAGACAAATGTGTTTTAGACAAGATTATTTTATACAAAGAAGGTTTAAAGCAAAAAGTAATAGATGGCGCAAAGGCTGTAAACGGTAAATAGTTAGTAAACAACCTGGGAACAAGCCGTGAAGCATTGAATTGAAAATTTTATTTAGATTTCGACTGAAACGTCGGAGCATTTAAATCTCGATTATCGAGTTAAACTAATTTTAATTTATTTGAGTGGTCTTGAATTTGACACTTGAAATTGAACTTGACATATGAATCCATTATTATCTCCATTTGATACTGCTCCTTTTTCCCAGATTAAAAATGAGCATTTTAAACCTGCATTTTTACAATCAATAGAAGATGCAAGAGCAGAAATAGACACCATTACAGAAAATACAGATGCCCCAACATTTGAAAATACCATTGAAGCCTTAGAATTTTCGGGTCAGCAATTAGACCGAATTTCAAGTGTTTTTTTCAATTTGAATTCCGCTGAAACCAATGAGGAAATTCAGAAAATAGCACAGGAAATTTCTCCGTTACTTTCAGAATTTGGTAATGACATAACATTGAACGAAGCACTTTTTAAAAGAGTAAAAGCAGTTTATGACCAAAAGGATGATTTGGACCTTACGGTTGAGCAAAACACTCTTTTAGATAAGAAATACAAGAGTTTTAGCCGAAACGGAGCTAATTTATCCGAAGAAAAAAAGAAACGATTACGTGAAATAGATACAAAACTGGCTAAATTGAAATTGACTTTTGGCGAAAACGTACTTGCCGAAACCAATAAATACCAATTGCATCTTACAGATGAGTCCGACTTGGACGGTTTACCAGAAGGAGCAAAAGAAGCTGCCGCACAGCTAGCACTATCTAAAGGAAAAGAAGATGGCTGGATGATTACTTTAGATTACCCCAGTTATATTCCGTTTATGAAGTATGCCAAAAACCGTGCGTTACGCAAAGAGCTTTCATTGGCTTTTGGTAGCAAAGGTTTTCATAATGATGAATTGGACAATCAAGAAAACGTACTGGAAATTGCCAAATTACGCTTTGAGAGAGCCAACTTATTAGGTTATAAAACGCATGCCAATTTTGTTTTGGAAGAGCGCATGGCAGAAACTCCTGAAAAAGTACATTCCTTTCTAAACGAATTACTTGAAAAAGCGAAACCAGCTGCAGAACGTGAGTTCAAGCAATTAGAAGACTTCGCTAAAAAATTAGATGGTATAGACCGACTTGAAAAATGGGACAGCAGCTACTATTCCGAAAAACTAAAGCAAGAGTTATTCAACTTAGATGATGAAAAACTGAAACCCTATTTCAAATTGGAAAATGTTATAAACGGTGTTTTTAAAGTAGCGGAAAACTTATTCGATTTACAGTTTGAAGAAGTAAACAACATTGAGAAGTATCATGACGAAGTAAAAACATATAAGGTTTATGATGCAAACAAAAACTTCATTTCATTGTTCTATGCAGATTTTCACCCTAGAGCAGGAAAAAGAGGTGGCGCTTGGATGACTTCCTTTAAAAGCCAATGGAAGCGAAATGGAGAAAATGTGCGTCCGCACATATCCAACGTATGCAACTTTACTCCGTCAACTAAAAGCAAACCATCTTTATTGACTTTTAATGAGGTTACTACTTTGTTCCATGAATTTGGACACGGTTTGCACGGTATGTTGGCAAATACTACCTACCCTAGCCTGTCTGGTACATCTGTATTTTGGGATTTTGTAGAATTACCTAGTCAGGTTTTAGAAAATTGGTGTTATGAAAAAGAAGCATTAGAACTGTTTGCAAAGCATTACGAAACCGGAGAAACCATACCAATGGAACTGGTTGAAAAAATAAAGGAATCGGCAACCTTTCAAGAAGGTATGCAGACACTGCGACAGTTAAGTTTTGGGTTATTGGATATGTCTTGGCACGGTATTGACCCAACAAGCATTACCAATGTAAAAGCACACGAAGACGAAGCATTTAAAGACACCAGTCTTTACCCTGCAACTCCAGAAACTTGTATGAGCACCGCATTCTCACACATATTTCAAGGTGGATATTCATCTGGCTACTACAGCTACAAATGGGCTGAAGTGTTAGATGCAGATGCCTTTGCCTACTTTAAAGAAGAAGGAATTTTCAATAAGGAAGTCGCCACGAAATTTAAGGACAATGTACTTTCTCAAGGCGGTACAGAAAACCCAATGACACTTTACAAAAGGTTTAGAGGAGCAGAACCAAAAGTAGAAGCATTATTAGAGAGAGCGGGCTTATTACAATCTTAATATTTTACTTATAAACTAAAAAAGGGAGTCGATTTACATCGACTCCCTTTTTAATTATTAGTAGTAGTTGTGTATATAAAATCAATACAGATAATTGCTATCAATAAACTTCGTAACAAGATTTAAACGTTCTAAATATTCTGGTCTAGAACCTAATATTATTTTTTCTTTGGCCTCAAAAATAACTATGCCGTCAATATCGAATACTTCTGTTTTTACATATTCATTGTCTTTGGTAAGTTTAACATACTTTACCCTGTTATTATAATCATTTGTAGTTAACAAAATAGTGCCCGATAATAATTTTCCCATTTTTAAATTGGCCTTAAACTCTTGGTTCCCTTTTTCATCATATCTAATTACATCACCATCTATATAGTTGTTTTTTGACCGGTACTTAAGCCTTATAAAATCTGATTCAGGATAAAAAGAAACAGTCTCATCTTCTATTCCATTTACATATGTAGTTGCATTTTTACCATTTTCACCATAGGTTATACGTTTTACCAAGACACCTTTTTCGTAAGACTCTTCGTTAGCACCACGTTTAGAGTATGTATTTAGAAGTATTGTACCATTGTAAGGATTGCCATTCTTGTATTCAACTTTAGAAATCAATTTACCTTCGTCATTATAGTAAACTACATCTCCATCTAATATGTCATTTTTATAATTTTCAGTTTTCTTTAAAGCTTCATTATAACTATAATAATTAAACACACCTTCTCTTTTATCATTTACGAATTTACCCTGTTCTTTTATTTTGCCGGAATAATCATATTTAACATATTCACCATTGCGTTTACCTTGATTTATTACATACTTGGTTCTATCTGCGGTATTATAAGCTGTTCCTTTCCAAGGTTTGTTGTTTACATATTCAACACGGCCAAGTAACTCTCCTGTTTCATCGCTATAAAACGATTCACAACAAGTAATATCAAAATCATGTATTAAAATAGGTCTGCTTATGTTATAATCTACATTTCTCTGCATCTCATATCTTTTTGATGCTACCAGTCTGCCATTCTCATAACTTTTTATTAATTGTATTTCATTGGTATCAACAAAGAATTTATACATTTTACCTTCTTTGCTTTCATAATCAAAAACACCTAATTGTTCACCTTGGTCATTAAAAAACACACCTTTCACCTCCTTGTATTTAGAAAAAGTTATATCACTTTGCATTTTTCCATTACTATAAAAACGAACCTCCCTTATTTTATCATAACCGTTGTCACCGTATTCTTCAATTTTCTTAAAGGTCTTGTAAGTATCTTTGTCCACAAGACGTTTTCTATAATCTGTTCGCTTAACCAACACCCCTTCTTTATACTCACTTATACCTAAAACCTCACCCTTTTCTGCGCCTAAGGTAAACCGTTGTCCCTCCCAAGGAGTGCTATATCCGTTTTCAAACTTAATGTTTAGCTCGCCCAAAATATTGCCGTCAAAGTCATAATAAACCTCTTTAGTCTTATTCAACTTCTTTTGAGGCTTCTTGGTATCTCGGTAAAAAAAGACCTCTTCTACCAAATCTCCATTTTCATAAACTATAGTATGATAATTAGTAGTCTCTACACCATGAAAAGGTAAACCGTTTTTAAAGACCATTCTATGTATTTCCTTCCCGTTATCGTCAAAATTTACTTGCAAGGACTTGACGCCGTTTATAAATTGGGCAGACCTAGTTTTTTTATTAACGGCATTAAAAATTTCTTCTAGTTGAATTTCCCCATCAGTATAGGTAGTTATAGAACCTATTGCCCCACTGTAATCTTTAGTTTCACTTAATTGAAATTTTATAAGCGTACCATTCATTGGGCGTAAATAATCACCGTCTAGAGTATATTCTATTTTACCCAATAATGCCCCTTTTTTAGAATAATACTCTTTTGACCATTTATCATTGGTATTTACCTTTTCGCGTATTTGACCGTTACCATAATATGTTGCAGATGCTAGTTCTCGACCATATGGCAAATATCTTATTTGCCGAACTCTCATAGGATCGTAATAATAAAACACCTCAATCCCTTTAACATAACCATTTGATAGTAGCGTACGGTCACCAATTAACACCCCATCATCACCATAATACCTAGAATAGTAATTTCCTTTTATTGAAGTGCTAAAATTCTCATACCTAATTCCTTTTCTATCATTATCATAATACACTTGCAGCAATGAGTCTCCTTTTTTTTCTTGATAAAAATAGCCTTCACCATAATCAGAAACTATTGCACCTGAATTGAAATACCCGTTTACATAATTGGCAACCAATTTTTCATTTTCACTATAGCTTATAAACTTACCATGCAACCTACTATTTACATATGTTCCCTGCCTATAAGGTGTACCATCTTCATTATACCAAATAACCTCGCCTTCCCAAATATCTTTTTCTGCGCTTGAGGACATACCCCGCATTTGAACATTACCATTTATGTAATAATCTTCAATTTTATACAAAGCACCCACCTTTTTGACTTTGGGCCTAAAAAAAGAAGCATCCTCTTTGGGAACCACCTTCCACTTAGCGTTAAAGAAAATAGTATCGTTTTGTGAATAAGCCAAGTGTAAATTGCTGATTAAAAAAACACTTAATAGCAGTAGATGTTTAGAATTTAGAATTGAAAAAACACTTAGAACCCTTTTAAATTTATACATGGAATAGTTTAGAGAAAATTAATTGAACAACATGAAGACTAAATTAATTGTTTGTACTAGAATACAAAGTACAACCTATATAATAGTTACAGCAATTAAAGTTACAACCACATAAATCATAAAAAATTTAAAAAAGTAATGTTATTTTAATTCCAAAAAATTAAAAACTTACTGTGTCCCAAAAATTTAATAATTATCTTGTAGTCATATAGCTACAAATCTATTCTTTTTCGATTATTGCTTTTATTAGAGATTTTGTAGACAATCACCTAATACTTTAATAATGAGTAGAGAGGACGCTCTTTCGCCTGCAATACAAATTACAGAAACTTCCCGGAAAGTATCTCAACCAGGTATGTTCCAAATCAATTTAAAAACCAACACGGTTGATTGGAACAGCACCTTAAAGGAACTTCATGAAGTTTCTATAGATCACATTCCAAATATTACAAACTGCTATGGCAAGTGTAAAGCTGTTGATTCAAAAAATAAAATCTTACAATTACATAAACAAGCTATAGAAAACGGCACTCCGTTTGAACTGGATTACGAAATTATAACTGCCAAAGGAAATTCTCGCCCTTTACACCTATCTGCACAACCGGTATTAATTGATGGAGAATGCACCAGTGTATATGGAGTGGTTGAAGATAGGAGCGAGAATGACCATACAGACAGTAAAAATTTGCAAATAAAACTTCAACTGAACTATGCTGAAAAATTAGCAAAATCCGGATCTTGGAATTTGAATGTCGTTACCGGTGAATTGACTTGGTCAGATAATTTTTACGCTATTTTCAACCATAACAAAAACAACCCCATTTCTTATGAGATATACATTGGTTATGTTCATGAAGACGATAAACAGGCAGTAAGGGCTAAGTTTGATTTAGCGCTGAAAACCAATCAATTTCCAGAATTAAATTATAGAATTCAGTTAAAAGATGGTACCGTTAAAACATTATGCTCTACCGGTAAAGTTATTTGCAATGAAAAAGGAGAGGTTATCTCCATGCTGGGAACTTGCCAAGACATTTCAGAAAAGATTGCCATAAAGGAAAAAATTTCACAGACCAGCCATCAATTAAAATTAACGGAAAATATAAACGAAGCAGGTTCTTGGCAGTTAGATTTAAAAAAAGAAGAATTCAGTTGGACCGATAATCTCTATAGAATTTTTGAAATAGAGATCGGTACAAAAATGACTTTTGAGACATTACAAAACTATACTCATCCGGATGACTTAGAGCATCTCAAAGAAAAGTTCAATGAAATTCTGCTCAACAAAAAATCTCACAAGTTCTTACATAGAATTATTTTAGAAAATGGTTCGGTAAAAACGGTTCAGGTAGTGTCAGATGCGGTTACCGATACCAGCGGGCAGGTCATACAACTTATTGGTACTACCCAAGACATTTCCCATAAAGTCAACAAAGACCTAGAGTTGATACAAACACACCATCAACTAAGCCTAACGGAAGAAACCTCAAAAGCCGGCACATGGTCATGGAACCCATCTTCAGGTAAGTTT
The DNA here is from genome assembly GCA_020629415.1 of Maribacter sp. Classification (GTDB taxonomy): domain Bacteria; phylum Bacteroidota; class Bacteroidia; order Flavobacteriales; family Flavobacteriaceae; genus Maribacter; species Maribacter huludaoensis. The sequence continues at coordinate 38,208 of JAHDDL010000016.1, forward strand.
AAATGGTCAGAAAATCTATATGAAATTATGGATTTTGACAAAAACACCCCCATGAATTTCGATGTTTTGTATACACGCATACATCCTGAAGACAAGGACATTGTTAAAAAATCAATGCAATTTGTACAGGACACAAATACAAAATGTAAGTTCGTTCATAGAATTATAATCAAAGACGGTAGTGTAAGAACGCTAGAAATAGTTGCCGATATTATCTCTAATGACTTAAACAAGGAGAGGGAATTGATCGGTACTACTCGTGATATTACCAATACTATAGATATAGAACATGAATTAGTTCAAAAAGACCAATTGCTAGATTTTGCAGAGCACCTGACAACTATGGGTTATTGGAGATATAAACCTAGTGAAAACAGTGTTTTTTGGTCAAAGAATTTGTTTCAGATCTTTGAACAACCCATCATAGATAATCTGACGTTTGAAACATATTTTAACAAAGTCCACCCAAAAGATAAAGCCTTTGTCAAGAAAAAAGTAGCTCAATCTATAAATGACAACAAATTCTACAACTTTACCCATAGAATCCTGCTTAAAAACGGGACAACAAAAGTAATTCAGATTATTGGAAAGGTAACCGTTAACAAAACAGATGGCACACAAGAATTGTTGGGTACATGCTTAGATATTACAGAAGGTAACACAAAAGATTTAGAACTATCAGAAAAGAATTATCGTTTAAACGTTGCCGAAAAAATGGCTATGATCGGTTATTGGCAATGGAACACGCCAATCAACGAGGTTATTTGGTCAAATAACTTACATTCCATTTACGGACACAAAAAAGATGCCCCGCTAACTTTTGAGACTTATATCAATTATATTCATGAAGAAGATCGAGAGCAGATCGTCTCTAAACTGACGAGTGCCATGAAAGGGGGTGAATTTCCAAATTCAACATATAGAATTCAATTAAATGACGGCACCATTAAAATCATAAAATCATTAGGGAAAATTATACGTGATAGTGAAGGCCAAGTTTTGGAAATGACCGGTGTTTGTCAAGATATTACAGAAACAAAAACCAAAGAGTTAGAGTTATTGCAAAAAAACCAACAATTGAACATGGCGGAGCAAATGGCAATGCTTGGTTCTTGGGAATGGAAACCAAAAAAGAATATATACAAATGGTCAGATAACCTTTATAGAATATATGGGTTTGAATTAGGGTCAGAAATCAACATTGAACGTGCATTGGCCAGTGTTTATCCTCCAGACCTGGAAGATGTTAAAACATTGATCAAAGAAATTTTTGAAGGCAAAGAACACAAACATAGCTACTACCGTATTTTGCTACATACCGGAGAAATAAAAACTTTGGAAGTTAGACGGGAAATTTCAAAAGATAATGAAGGCAATATAGAAATTATTGGTTCTACACAGGACATCACCGATCAAATCAAGGCAAAACAACTTATTCAAGAAAAAAATCATCTATTATCGGTATCTGAAGAAATGGCAACAATGGGCTCTTGGAAGTGGAACCCTACTACCGGCGTTTCCACTTGGTCAGATTACCTTTATAAAATTTATGGCTTTGAACTGAACACCCCAATGACTTTCGAAAAGTTTTTATCTAAAGTACATCCAGAAGATATAGATAGAACATATCAACATATTAACAACATTCTTGAAACGCATGAAAGCGGAAAAATTTTGTCATTTCGTATTATAAAAAATGATAATACAGTACGTTCTTTAGAATTGGTATCTGAAATCATAGAAAATCAAAACGGAGATATTGCCGAATTAATTGGTACAACACGTGATGTTACCGAAAAAATTGAGGCCAAGGAGAAAATTAAAGAAAAAAACCAATTACTATCTTATGCAGAAGAAATTGCCAAAATGGGTTCTTGGCATTTTGATCTACGTACAAATGAATTAAAATGGTCAGATAATCTTTATAAGATTTATAATCTGGAGGTGAGCTCACCAATGGATATGAATATTTTCTATTCTAAAATACATCCAGACGATTTGGAATATGTAAAAGACCGGGTTAAAAGATATACAGAGGGAGACGAAAGTACAAAACCAATCCTTTTTCGCATAGTCTTACATAATGGCAACGTTCTTTCTATAGAATCAATAGCCGGTATTACCAAAAACCATAGCGGAGAAGTAGTCGTAATAGCAGGAACTGCACAAGACATTACAGAACGTTTAAAAATAGAAAAAGATTTACTAGAAAAAAATCAACTGTTGAATTTTGCCGAACAATTATCTAGTATAGGTCATTGGAAATGGGATATTGTAAAAGATGTAATGAACAAATCTGAAAATTTATTGAAAATTTTAGATTTTGAACAGGGGACAAAACCAGATTTTAGTACGTATTTACAGAAAGTGCATCCCGCCGATCGCGAGAAGGTTATTGAAATGAGTCAAAAAATTATTGAGACCAAAAAGTTCAATACCTTCCATCACAGAATTATAAAAAACGACAACTCTATAAGAACCATTAAAATAATTGGTGAGGTTATACTAGATGTTGATGATAATGTTATTGAGCTAATAGGATCAAGCCAAGATATAACGGAACAGATTGAGGCACAACAAAAAATACTGGACACGAATAGAAGTTTAGAAAAATCCACTATCATCTTAACTTCAAAAAACAAGCAGCTTGCCGAATTCAACCATATTACTTCACATAACCTGCGTTCACCGGTAAGCAATTTAAATGCCCTATTGGCATTGTACAAAAAAACCAAGAACGAGCAAACAAAACAAGAGGTCTTTGAAAAGTTTGAAATTGTAATTGAACATTTGTCAGAAACATTAAATGCGCTAATAGAGACAATTACCATTAAGCATAATGCAGCAGCAGTAACAGAAGAAATCTCATTTGAACAAATGCTACTTAAAACCAAAAATGTTTTAGCGGCAGAAATGATAGAAACAGGTGCCAAAATTACAAGTGATTTTACAAATGCCGAAAATGTAAAATACAATCCTATCTATTTAGAAAGTATTTTTCTTAATTTAGTTAGTAATTCTTTAAAGTACAGATCACTAGAAAGAGTTCCCGAAATTTTTATATCATCAAAAAAAGTGAATGGAAGAGTACTTTTAGAGTTTAAGGATAATGGATCAGGTATAGATATGAACATGCACGGGAGCAAAATTTTTGGACTCAATAAAGTTTTTCATAAACATCCGGAAGCAAAAGGTGTAGGTCTATTTTTGACAAAAGCACAGATAACATCTATGGGAGGTTCTATCTCTGTAGATAGTAAGGTAAATATTGGAACAACATTTTATATCACTTTAAACTAAACTAAAATGGATCATAGTATTAAGGTATGCGTAATAGATGATGATGAAGTTTTTCAATACACTATATTTCATACGTTGAACGCACACAGGTCAGTAAGTGAGATCATACCATTTACGGATGGTGCAGAAGCAATGAGTTTTTTCTCCAAAAACATAAATAACCATAACCAATTGCCCGATGTTGTTTTTTTGGATGTTAATATGCCGGTTATGGACGGTTATCGGTTTATGGACGAGTACATAAAATTACTACCTAAAACCAGTAAAAAAATTACCATTTACATCTTGTCATCTTCTGTAGACCTGGTAGATTTTGAAAAAACAAAAAATATAAAAGAAGTAACGGACTACATCGTTAAACCGATAAGGGACAACCAATTGACTAAAATTTTAGCAGAGTTGTAGTTTTTCCCAACCTACTCTTCTTGCAAATAAGCATCGTAACCACCTTCTAGATTAATTACGTTTTTAAAGCCTAACTCCTCTAACCTGGCTTGAGCTTTCAAACTTCTACCACCTTTTTTACAATACACATAAATTGTTTTGTTTTTATCTATGGATTGTACTTGCTGATTAAAGTCAGGGAAAAACCAATCAATATTTATAGCACCTTCTATTGCCCCCTCTTCAAATTCTACAGGAGTCCTAACATCTATTAAAACTTCTGAAGATTGTTGATAACCTGCAAATTCCATAATTGGCTTAGACGCTATCTGACCGATCACAAATTGGGCGCTCATCAACAATACACAAAACAGTAAAATCCTCATAATAACAGTGTTTATACCCAAAAGTAAATATAATAACCAAAATTCAATTACTTTTGAAGTGCAGAATATAAAATGGAAACAAACAACCTAAATCCAGACAAGTGGGTAGATCTCTATGCAGATTACCTATTTAATTATGCCATTACAAGGGTAAGCGATGCCGAAATTGCTAAAGATCTTGTTCAAGATACTTTTATCGCAGGTCTAAAATCGGCTAAAAATTTTAAGGGTGATGCAGCCGAACGTACTTGGTTAATAGCAATTCTAAAACGCAAGGTCATAGACCACTACCGCAAAATAAATTCAAAAAAAGGCAAAGCGGAAGTACGTATGAGCTATAGTTCACAGACCGATGCAGAAGGTGATTGGTTAGAAGAACGTATTGCGGACCCCAACAGTAATTTTGAAAACGATGCTATTGAAAACGAAGAATTAGGCCTGGCCATACAACTTTGTATTTCTAAATTACCAAAAAAGCAAGCCCAGGTTTTTACCATGAAAACTATTGAAGGAATGGAAACTGAAGATATTTGTAATGCTTTAGGTATTAATGCGTCTAACCTTTGGGTAATGATACATAGAGCCAGAACGGGCTTAATGGGTTGTTTAAATCAAAATTGGTTTTAGTTATGATGATTTCATGTGAAAAGGCGGCAAATATTTGCGACAAAGCTCAATACGAAGAAGCTTCGGGTTGGGATAAATTAAAATTAAAGTTTCACTTACTTATTTGTAAAACCTGTGCCAAGCACAGCAAAGACAATACAAAATTAACTTCTCTATGTAATCAGGCAAGATTAGCTGTTTTAACAGATGAAGAGAAAAAGAAGATGAAAGAAAATTTTACGAAAGCTAAATAATATACTTCTTGCTAAGTAAAAAAACCAACCACCAAAATAATGGAATTGCTTCTACCCAAAAAGATGAAAAATATCTTTTTTGATCTAATTCTGTTTTATACAGCATTACCATTAAAATAATAAATACAATCGTTTTAACCGCTATGTAATTTAAATCTACATCTAATTTTAAGAATGTAAGGGTATAGAAGAAAATTGCCCACAAATATCCGATTACTATTGTTCTTTTAAACCCTACCCTTTGGGGCAATGTTTTAAGTGCCACATTATCATACTTTAGATCCCTAATTTCAAAAGGCACCAGTAACACCAATACAAAGAAAAATCGTTGTAACGTTTCTACTTTTATATTCCAAGAAATTTCATTTAACACAGAAATACTTGGCAAAACTACTGTAGCACCAGCCCAAACTGCCGCAACTATTAATATTTTTAATCCACTAAAGCTTCTAAAATTTTTATGCCTGGGCAGTACGGGCAACGCATAAAGACCAGTAATCGCAGCCAAAACAAATAATGAAATTAAAACCTTTTCCGACAGAAAAAATAATTGATACGCTGCTACCAAAAGGCATCCTAGACTAAAAAATTGAATATTTTTTTGATACGTATTGGAAACAAGAATATACTTTTCTGCCTCTACACCAAATTTTATAAAATTATAACAGCTAATAGACCCAAAAAAGATAAAACAGTAAAGTTCAAAAGGTACGTTAATGTTTAAGGTAAGGGCCGTAACATGAACCAAGCTAAATATCGCCAAAGCGACATGAATACTAGCGTCAAGGTAAAAATCAAAAATCTTTTTGATCATGGTCATTAAACAAAAGTAGTTAAAGTGTTTATAACCTTTTGTTTTGGTTAAAAACTTTCAGAATATGGCCTTCTTACGACACTAAATTAAACACATAAAAGTGGTAATTTTACAAGATATATAACAATAGTATCTATGAAGACTGACGTGTTTGCTTTGCGCCATATCGGCATTAGGGAAGAAGATTTAAATACCATGTACAACACGGTTGGTGTTGAAAATCTGGAACAACTTATTTTTGAGACCATACCAGAACATATAAGACTTAAAGAACCCCTAAAATTAGACCCACCAATGAGTGAGCATAAATTTCTTGCTCATACAGAAGCTTTATCCAAAAAAAATAAAGTTTTTAGAACCTATATTGGATTAGGGTATCATGAAAGCTTAACACCGTCAGTAATAAAAAGGAACATTCTTGAAAACCCAGGATGGTATACTGCATATACGCCTTACCAAGCTGAAATAGCCCAGGGTAGATTAGAAGCTTTATTAAATTTTCAAACTATTGTTTCCGACCTAACTGGCATGACTTTGGCCAACGCTTCTTTACTTGATGAAAGTACGGCAGCCGCAGAAGCCATGACCATGTTATTTGATGTTAGAAGTCGTGAACAAAAAAAGAATTCTATTGCTAAATTCTTTGTTTCAGAAGAAATATTACCACAGACGTTGTCACTACTAAAAACACGTTCTATTCCATTAGGAATTGAATTGGTAATAGGAGACCATGAGGAATTCAATTTCAGCTCTGATTTTTATGGTGCACTTTTACAATATCCCGGTAAACATGGTCAAGTTTACGACTATGCCGCATTTGTAGCTAAAGCAAAAGACAATGATATTAAGGTAGCCGTAGCCGCGGATATTATGAGCTTAGTTTTATTGACACCACCTGGCGAATTTGGAGTGGATGTTGTTGTGGGTACAACACAACGTTTTGGTATTCCACTTGGCTATGGTGGGCCCCATGCTGCATTCTTTGCTACCAAAGAAGAGTTTAAAAGAAACATACCCGGCAGAATTATAGGGGTAACCAAGGATACCGATGGCAAGCCCGCTTTAAGAATGGCCTTACAGACCAGAGAGCAACATATTAAAAGGGACAAAGCAACTTCTAATATTTGTACCGCACAGGTATTGCTTGCCGTAATGGCAGGAATGTACGGTGTATACCATGGTCCTAAGGGATTAAAATACATAGCATCAAAAATTCATGCTACCGCAGTTACTTTGGTAGATGCCCTTGAAAATTTAGGTATTTACCAAACAAACTCAGCCTATTTCGATACCATAACGGTAAAAGCAGATGCTAAAAAAGTTCGCCCAATTGCAGAAGCAAATGAAGTGAATTTCTATTTTGTTGACAATGATACTATTTCTATTGCGGTCAATGAAGCTACTTCATTAAACGACCTAAACCAGATTGTATCCATATTCGCTGAAGCACTTGATAAAACCTCGTCAGAAATAACAAGTTTATTAAGCGCTACTTCAATTCCAAGTAATGTGCAGCGCACAAGTTCTTTTATGGAAAACAAGGTATTTAATTCATATCATTCAGAGACTGAATTAATGCGTTACATCAAGAAACTTGAACGTAAAGATCTAGCCTTAAACCACAGTATGATTTCTTTGGGAAGTTGTACTATGAAATTAAATGCCGCCAGTGAAATGCTTCCACTAAGTTCATCTAACTGGGGCAATATTCACCCATTTGTACCAGTAGAACAAGCTGAAGGGTACCAAACAATATTAAGAGAACTTGCAAAAGACCTTTCGGTCATTACAGGTTTTGCAGATACTTCATTGCAACCTAACTCTGGTGCACAAGGTGAATATGCAGGGTTGATGGTTATTAGAGCATACCACGAATCTAGAGGAGACTCAGAAAGAAACATATGCTTGATCCCTTCTTCTGCGCATGGTACCAATCCCGCTTCCGCTGTAATGGCAGGAATGAAAGTTGTTGTAACCAAAACAGATGAAAAAGGAAATATAGATGTTGCAGATCTTGAGGAAAAAGCAAAATTACACTCAGATAAATTAGCTGCTTTGATGGTAACATACCCATCTACACATGGTGTATTTGAATCATCGATCAAACAGATTACAAAATTAATCCATGACCACGGCGGACAAGTCTATATGGATGGCGCAAATATGAACGCACAAGTAGGTTTAACAAACCCTGCAACTATTGGTGCAGACGTTTGTCACCTAAACCTTCACAAGACATTTGCCATTCCACACGGTGGTGGTGGCCCTGGGGTTGGCCCAATATGTGTTGCACCACAACTAGTACCGTTCTTACCAAGCAACCCGGTAATAAAAACAGGGGGAACCAATGCTATCACGGGCATATCAGCAGCACCTTGGGGAAGCTCATTGGTCTGCCTAATTTCTTATGGGTATATTAAGATGCTAGGAGAACAAGGTCTAACCCAATCTACCAAGATTGCAATTTTGAACGCCAATTACATTAAACATAAATTAGAAGGCAAGTTCGATGTTCTTTATACCGGTGAAAAAGGAAGAGCTGCCCATGAAATGATTCTGGACTGCAGACCATTCAAGAAAAATGGAATTGAAGTTACGGACATTGCAAAACGACTAATGGATTATGGTTTTCACGCACCAACAGTTTCTTTTCCCGTAGCAGGGACCGTTATGATAGAACCTACAGAAAGTGAAAATCTTGCAGAATTAGACAGGTTCTGTGAAGCAATGATCTCTATTAGGGAAGAAATAGATGAATCTAATACAGACGAGCCAAACAATGTTCTAAAAAACGCTCCACATACTTTAGAAATGGCCACTACAGATGATTGGCAATTTCCATACTCAAGACAAAAAGCCACTTTTCCGTTGCCGTACATAGCAGAAAACAAATTTTGGCCTTCTGTCCGTAGAGTTGATGATGCATATGGAGACCGTAATTTAATTTGTACTTGCGCACCTATTGAAGCGTATATAGAAACAGAATAATGGCACAAACCCCATATATCAAAGCCTTTTCGACATTTCGAAAAGGCTTTTTTCATTTCTCCCTTTAAAATAAAATAGCTTGACCATCGTAAAATTTATTATGCATGCATAGAATATTTTTACAATTTGATTAAATTTCGGTTACAATTCAAAATTTAAAAATGAGCATTTCAATTACAGGAACAGGAAGTTATATTCCTGATTTAAAAATTTCTAACAAAGATTTTAATAAGCATAATTTTTTAAATTTAGACGGCACTTCTTTCAAACATAATAATGAGGTTATAATTGAGAAATTTAAGGCCATTACAGGTATTGAGGAAAGGAGATATGCCCCCAAAGAACATACGACTTCTAATTTGGCTTTTTTTGCCGCAGAGAAGGCTATCAAAAATGCTAATGTAGATAAAGAAACTATAGACTATATTATTGTAGCCCATAATTTTGGAGACCTAAAAGATGGCTATATACAAGGAGACACTTTACCAAGCCTGGCTACCAGGGTAAAACACCAATTACAGATAAAGAATCCTAAATGTGTTGCTTATGATTTAATTTTTGGCTGCCCAGGTTGGTTAGAAGGCATGATCCAGGCCAACGCGTTTATAAAAAGTGGCATAGCTAAAAAATGTTTGGTAATAGGCGCCGAAACCTTATCAAGAATCGTAGATGATTTTGACCGTGATTCTATGATCTATTCAGATGGCGCAGGCGCGGCAATTGTAGAAGAATCAAGTGACGGAGGCGAAATTATAGCACACGAGTCTGCTACGTTTGCGAACGACGAAGCAAACTTTCTGTTTTTTGGTGAATCCTATAACAAAGAGGACGACAAAAAAGCGTATTACATAAAAATGTTCGGTAGAAAAATATATGAATTTGCCGTTACCAATGTACCGCCCGCTATGGCTTCATGCCTAGATAAAAGTGGCGTTAAAATTGATGAAGTAAAGAAAATATTTATTCACCAAGCAAATGAAAAGATGGATGAGGCGATAGTAAAACGCTTCTACAAAATATATGGTAAAGAAATGCCCAAAGGCGTTATGCCAATGAGTATATCCAAGTTGGGCAACAGCTCTGTTGCAACCATACCTACATTATTTGACCTAGTGAAGGAAGGTAAATTGGAAAATCAGGAAGTTAAAAAGGGAGATGTTGTTATCTTTGCTAGTGTTGGCGCCGGAATGAACGTCAATGCAATGGTATACAGAATCTAAACATGTACGAGAACACTTTTCCGAGCAAACGCTATAAGAATACATTACAATTTTTACGTAAACATATAAACACTAATGAGTCTATTTTAGATTTAGGAGTGGAAAATCCGTTTACAAAAATAATGCGGCAAGATGGTTACCAAGTAACCAATACCAACGGAGAAGATTTGGATTTTGATTTTAGTGCCGTAACAAATACGGACGCAGAAGTAATAACGGCATTTGAAATATTTGAACATCTATTAGCTCCGCTTCACCTTTTATCCAACACAAAATCTAAAAAGCTTGTAGCAAGTATTCCATTGAAACTTTGGTTTTCGCCTGCTTACAGAAGCAAAACCGATAAGTGGGATAGGCACTATCATGAATTTGAAGATTGGCAATTTAATTGGCTTCTGGAGAAAGCTGGTTGGGAGATACAAGATTCAATGAAATGGACGAATCCCGTAAAGCAAATTGGCTTTAGACCAATTTTAAGATTATTTACCCCTAGATATTATATTGTTTACGCGACCAGAAAATAAGAGACTATATTCAAAATGGATTACTACATAGTTATTCCTATACACAACGAAGAGGCTTTTTTAAAAAGTACTTTAGACTCTATTTTACAACAGACATTAGCCCCTAAAAAAGTTGTTCTAGTTAATGATAATTCTACAGACGACACTGAAAACATCATAAACTACTACTGTACAACAAACAGTCTGTTTCAAAAGCTGAACACAACTTCGTCTACACAACACATGCCGGGTAGCAAAGTCATTAATGCGTTTAATAAGGGATTAGAGTTATTAGATGAGCATTATGATGTTATCGTAAAACTAGATGCAGATGTTATTTTACCTTCTAATTATTTTAAAGTAATATGTTCGCATTATCAACAAAATAAGAATTTAGGTATTTGTGGCGGATTCATTTATGAGCAAAATAATGCTGGAGAATGGATATTGAACCACCCAATGGATAAAGACCATGTACGAGGAGCCATTAAAGCCTATTCTAAAGCTTGTTTTAAAGCCATAGGAGGATTGAAGAACGCAATGGGATGGGATACTGTAGATGAGCTCTTAGCAAGGTTTCATGGCTTTTCTACATATACCGAAGAAAACCTTCATGTAAAGCATTTAAGACCTACTGGAAAAGGATATAACGCAAGAGCAAAAAAACTACAAGGAAAGGCAATGTATACTATGCGATATGGATTTGCAATTACATGTATAGCTTCCTTAAAAATGGCGATGAAAAATAAATCCATAAAGTCTTTTTGGAACAATATGCTTGGTTATACACAGGCCGTATTGAACGGCAAAGCATATTTAGTTACTAAAGAAGAGGGTAAATTTATAAGAAACCTACGATGGACGAATATTAAGAGAAAAATAATAGCATAAAAAAAAGCCATCTGATAGATGGCTTTTTTTTATAATATGAGGCATCTATTAGAAACCTAATTGTTTTTTAACATCTGCCAAAAGGTCTTTTCCTTTCGCAACGATCAAACCGCCACCAGCTTGCGCATCGATAACGTAATCAAATCCTTGTGCTGCTGCAACTTGTTCTATTGCCGCCTTAGCTTTTTCAGAAATTGGAGCGAACAACTCAGCTTGTTTCTTTTGAAATTCTTGTTGTGCTCTTTGCTGGGCCTCACCAATATTCTTCTCGTAACCTTGTAACTCTATCGATCTTTTTTCGTTTTCTTCCTTAGATTTCGTAGCAGCTTCATTTGAGTATTGTGTATACTTATTACGCAATTCCGTCATTGAACCTTCGATATCCGCATTGTACGTTTCTTGTAACTTTTTAAGCTCTGCTTCTGCAGCTTTCATCTCTGGCATTGCAGATAATAATTGAGTAACATCTATATGAGCTACTTTACTTTGGGCATTTACAAAACTTGTCGTTGCTACGAACAACAATAAGGCTACCACAATTTGTTTTACTTGTTTCATGAGTGTAATTTTAATTCAATTTTAAGTGTTAATTTACGGTCTATAGACCTATTTAAATAGTACCGTTATCATCTTTTTCGGTATCGCTATTTTCTTCTTTTTTATTTTCGCTTCTGTCTTTTAACTTTTCCTGTCTCTTGGCTTCTCTTTCCTCCAATAACTTTTTTCTTCTTTCTTCGTAAGCCTTCTTTCTTTCCTCGCGCAACTTTAGTTGCTCCGCTTTGGCATCAGCTGCACTTTTCTCCCTTGTCTCAGCAGCTTGTGCCGCTTTATCCAAACGCTCTTGTAAAGCCTCACTTACCACTTCTTCTTCCTCTTCACCTTCAAAATCATCTAATCTACTACGATCATCCGACTTTTTGGTGGGTTTACTAATTTTTCTTGTTCTAGCAATACCTCTTAGCACCAAATCACTAATATCGTGTCTTTTTTCGGAATACAACATTACAACATCCGCAGATTTATCAAAAATAAAATCATACTTTTTATTCGTGCCAATTTTCTGAACCTCATTGAACACTTGATCTTGTATAGGCTGTATCAACCTTCTTTTTTGCAACACTAAATCTCCTTGTGGTCCAAAACGATCTTGTTGGTATTCGATCATCTCACGTTCCAAAATTTGAATCTCCTCTTCGCGCTCCGCTATAAGTTCTGGAGTTAACAGTACTTTCTCTGCCATCAAATCTTTCTTCATCTGCTCTACCACACTTTGCTTCTGCTCCACTTCAATCTTCCAACGTTGTACTTTAGTTTCTAATTGCTGCGTAGCTTCTCTATACTCATCTACATTCTGTAATATGTACTCCATATCTACATATGCCATTCTTACCCCTCTTTGGGCAAAACCCTGAACAGTCATGAAGATGACCGAAACTATAAATAGAACTCTTGTTTTTGTACTCATTGTTAATGTCGTTTAATCCTATAGAAAATATCGTGCCAAAATTACTAAATCTATCATAATTAAAGGATTAGCATAAAGCACGAGTATAATAATTCAATGAAAATTAAAACTGTTGACCAATAATGAAGTGAGTTTGCCATCCGCTAGGTCCTTGTCCTATAGACTGTGGTCTAAGATCCTCATCGAACCCATAACCAAAATCAATACCCAACAAACCAAATGCCGGCATAAAGATTCGCAGCCCCACACCGGCCGATCGTTTTAATTCAAACGGATTAAAGTTCTGAAAATTGTTGAAAGAATTACCACCTTCTAAAAATGCAAGACCGTAGATAGATGCAGAAGGCTTTAATGTTAATGGATATCTTAGCTCTAAAGAGAATTTATTATAAATTAATGCACCATCTACAGAACCATCATCGGAGTAAGGAGTAATAGCTTGGTTTTCATAACCTCTTAGCTGAACAACGTCCCTACCATCTAATGTGAAGTTACCTAAACCATCACCACCTACATAGAACCTTTCAAAAGGAACATCACCAACAGCACTATTATAGTTCCCTAAAAAGCCAAATTCGGCGTTACTACGTAATACTAGTTTATCAACAAGAGTAGTATACCAATCACCTTTGAACTTTACTTTATAATACTCTAACCATCTAAAACGTTCTTGATCAATTTCTTCAAGCTGTGACTGTTCCACACTAGTTCTATTGGCCGTTGCAATATCCTCAATTTCATTTGCCTGGTTTTGCAATGACCTATAATCCTTATCACTGAACAATGACCATGGCGGAGTAAACTTAGCACTAATTTCAAAGTTAGATCCACCTCTTGGGAATATACGACCACCTTGTGTAGCATTCCTAGAAATACCAAAAGTATACGCCAATGAATTTGCCCTACCGTCACCAAAGTTAAAAAGACCTATATTATAATTTCTGAAATCATACAATTGGTAACTGAGGGAGTGAGAAATGGTAAAGAAATCATCTGGCCATTGTACACGTTTTGCCAGACCCGCAGTTATACCTGTAATAGAAAACTGTTGATCTTTTCTTACATCAATATCACCGCTATTATCAAAAGAAGCTGCAAACTGTTGCGTTCTGGACATACTTAAATTAAAACGTACCGGCTTTTTACCTCCTAACCATGGCTCTGCAAAATTTAAGCTATAAACCCGGTAAGTTTGACTGGCCTGCAAACGTAATGCAAAGGTTTGACCGTCTCCCATTGGCACGGGCTTATATTTTTCACCCTTAAACAAGTTCTGAATAGAGAAGTTACTAAATGACAACCCTAATGTACCAATGAAGCCACCGCCACCATAACCACCTTGCAACTCTATTTGACTAGAACCAGACTCAACTAAATTCCATGCCAAATCCACAGTTCCTTCATTTGGGTTTGCGTTCAATACATCTGGAGTTATTTGTTCCGCATCAAAAAAGCCAAGTTGACCTAATTCACGAATGGTTCTGATAATATCGGCCTTGTTATACTTTTGACCAGGTCTAGTACGTAGCTCACGATAGATTACGTGATCATTCGTTTTATCGTTACCGGAAACGGTAACATGATCCAAGAAAGTCTCTTTACCTTCTATAATCCTAATTTCAAAATCAATAGTGTCATTTGCAGCTGATATCTCAACAGGGTTAATGGTAGAAAACAAGTATCCATTATTTTGATATAAACTGGTAACATCACTTGGATCAGGCTTAGAATTGTCCGCTATTCTTTCACGTAACAAAACACCGTTGTAGGTATCACCCTTTTTAATACCTAAGACTTGATTTAATTGACGATCGGTATACACCGTATTACCAACAAAATCAATATTACCAAAGTAATACTTATCTCCCTCTTCAACTTTTATCTTTAAATCAATATTATTTTCATCGACCTTTATAATAGAGTCTGATAATACACGTGCATCACGGTATCCATTTTCAGCAAACTTATCTATTAACAGACCTAGGTCCTCCTCGTAATCCTCTTCAATATATTTTGACTTTTTCCAGAAACGACCTAATTTCTTCTTTTTAGTGTTCTTTAAGGCTTTACGTAACTTTTTGTCTGACAACTGTTCGTTACCTTCAAATATGATATCTCTAATTTTTACTTTATCACCTTTATTAACATTTACAACCATGTTACGGGTGTTAGTATCAAGCGTATCTTTAGAAGTGGCAATAGTAACATCGGCATTTAGATAGCCTTGTTTTTTATACTTATTGGCAATATAATTTTTAGAATTTGAGATTAAACTTTCGGTAATTTTCTTTCCTTTTTTAAGATCTGTATCCTTAATTAAACCTTCAACTTTCCCTTTTTTAACTCCGTAAAACTTAACATTGGATAAGGTTGGACGCTCAATTATGTTCAATTCCAGAAAGACCGTGTTCTCTTCTATGTTGGTTATAAAGATATCTATCTCGCTAAAAAGCTCTAGACCCCATAATTTTTTAATGACTTCACTAATCTGCTCCCCGGGTAATGTTATAGGCTGACCAACCCTTAGACCGGTATACGTTTTTACGGTTTGCTCATTATAACTTTGCAGTCCCGTAACATCTAAACCTCCTAAAATATAACTTTTACCATCCTCATAGGAAGGATCCTGTGCGGCGGCAATAAAAGTGATCAAAAATAAAAGGGTAGTTAAAAAGTGGTTCAATGATATGAACCTGGCCATATCTTTAAGTGAGTTGTTCGCTTGTTTTTCCAAATCTTCGTTCTCTGTTCTGGTAATTTTTTATGGCCTCAACTAAATGATGCTCTCTAAAATCAGGCCAATATACATCAATAAAATATAACTCTGCATACGCTATTTGCCATAATAAAAAATTGCTGATCCGATGTTCTCCACTAGTACGGATTAGCAAGTCTACGTCTGGCAAATCATGCGTGTAAAGATGGTTATTTATAATTTCTTGGTCAATGTTTTCAACTGAAATTATATTATTTTTAACTTTGGTACTTATCTCTTTCACCATAGATTGCAACTCTTCACGAGCTCCATAGCTCAACGCCAAAGTCAACGTCATGCCTGTATTTTGTTTGGTTTGATCCATAACCTCTACCAACTCTTTATAAGCTTTTGCGGGTAGTGCATCTATGTTGCCTATAGTATTTAGGCGCACATTATTTTTGTTAAAAGTTTTAAGTTCTTTCTTTAATGAAGACACCAATAAGCGCATAAGCGTCTGCACTTCTATCTTTGGCCTGTTCCAATTTTCTGTAGAAAAAGTATACAAGGTTAGATATTCAACTTTTAGCTGAACACATTGTTCCACAACAATTCTAACGGTTTTTACCCCATGTTCGTGACCAAAAACTCTTAGTTTACCACGTTCTTTTGCCCATCTACCATTACCATCCATAATAATAGCAAGATGCTTAGGAACATTCAGTTTATCTATATCGCTTATATCACTCATCGTATAATTTACTCAAAACAATCCATACAAGGTTTCCTTCCAAAAGTGTAGGTTAAAGTTAAACCAGAAAACACATACCAGTCATCACTAAATATATTACCAAATTGGAATTCTTCAAAGTTAGAACCTTCAGGGTTACTACCATCCAAGTTATCCGTAAAAGTGTACCTAGCACCAATTTCGCCCCCAAAAATAAGAAACTGATTGATACGATACTTAAAACCTACGGTCATTGGCACAGCAAAACTTCCTTCTTTTTGGTTTATATCCTGTAATACACCACCATTAAAATACTGATAATCATACCTAAAATAGGTAAGTCCAGTATATAAATAAGGTGTAAAAGCAGGTCCAAGTTTATGTAAATTATATTCTACGAAATTAAATTCCAAACCTACAGAACCCTCAAAGATCGAGTTATCCATTACATAACCTCTTTGCTGTCTTGCCGTGGAACTAGATTTAGTATCATCTGCGGTAAACTTACCATAGGTTAAACTACCACGCCATGCATATCTTTTACTGATATTCCATTTAAACAAGCCGCCAAAAGCAATATTAGAAGGCAGCAAATAATCTGTTCTACCAACATCACTAATTGTATTGGCACCACCTGCAAAAATACCCACCTCATAAGTCTGCGCATGCAAACCTGACAATGAAAAAAGTAATATTAATAACGTTATATAACGCATAAAATAAATTTTACGATTATTGCAGATTTAATAATTAATACTGAAAATGCAATAAGTTTAAGTTCTCAAAAGATAAACAGCGATTAAGGACAATTATTGTTTAAATGTTTGGTCAATTTCGCCTATCCTCGCCCCATAGAAGCTTATTCCTTAAGGTCTTTAAAAAACTTTCTGAAGTATATTCTATCATTTTTATTGTGTAAGGAGCTTTACTAATAGTAATCTCCTCCCCATTTTCCAATGAAGCTATTCTTGAATCTAAAGAAACCAAGTGGTTCTCTTCCCTACCGGACACTTTTAAACGTATTACGGTATCATCTGAAATGACCAAAGGCCGCGCATTTAAATTATGTGGAGCAATTGGTGTCAACACCAAAGATTTAGCTGTAGGCACTATTACAGGACCACCACAACTTAAAGAATACCCAGTAGATCCCGTTGGGGTAGAAATAATTAAACCGTCTGCCCAATAAGATGTCAAATACTCATTATTTAAATAGGTCTCGACCGTTATCATAGAAGTAGTTTCTTTTCTACTTACGGTAATTTCGTTCAATGCAAAATTTAAGTCACCAAACTCGGCATCCAATTTTTCAGTATTCAACTGAACCAAACTACGTTCTACTACCGTATATGCGCCTTGCTTGAATTCTTGAACAACTTTTCTAACATCTTCTTTTTTAAAGGTAGAAAGGAAACCTAGCCTCCCTGTATTGACACCTACAATAGGAATACCAAGGTCTTTTACAAAAGTAGTAGCTCTTAATATAGTACCGTCACCTCCAAAACTAACGAACATGTCAAAAGAAGCATTTAAACCTTCTGTAATTGTAAATACTGGAAAGTCTTGCGCATTACCCTTGGATTTATACAAATCATAGAATTCCTTTTCTATATGAACATCTGCAGAAACCGTTTGTAACTCATCTAAAAGCTCTACGAGATATTCAATGGCATTATCTTGATAAGTTTGACCGTAAACTGCTACTTTCATATTATACATTAAGGTATTTATCCAAGTAATCCGATCTATTTTTTAAGTCCTCTAAAAACTCATCATCACTGTTGCCAAAAATAATATGATAATTGTAACGCCTAAAGGTCTGCACCACTTTATTGTAATTATTGGCGGTAATTTTCAAGGTTACCTGAATAACGTCATTTTGCGTATCTGTTATGAAACCACCATAAAGCTTAGCGTTGTTACTTTCTACTATCTGAGCAATTTCACTGAACGAATAATCCTTAAAACCTTTTGCAACCACCAAAATACTACCGGGATCGGTAAAGAAAGGCGTATCAATAAACTCGGCAACAACATGTGTTAAGCAATAGTAACCGGCTACCTCTTGCTTTTCATTAAGAACAGGAAGCAAATTGGCCTCGTTTCTAGCAAAAACCTCTAACACATCTAACCAATTGGTATCTCTACGGGCAAAAAAGTTTTGCAACTCATACCTGAACTCGTCAATTTTAGCATTAGCTAATAATCCATCGGCATCTATTTCAGAAAAAAGGCCCAAGAACCTCCCGTCTTCCAGAATAGCAATATGTGAATACGTTGTATCATGAAAAAACTCCAAGAGTTTCTCAACGGTATCGTTAATATCGAATACCGGTAAATTCGTAATGATATGTTCTTGAATATTCATAGACCTTTATATAACGCAAAATAACAATTAATAATATCAAAAGGCGTGCCTTATTTGTATTTTTGATACTCTTAAAAGGTAAATAAGACATAATGACAAAACTTAGCGTTAACGTAAACAAAATTGCAACTCTTAGAAATGCCCGTGGCGGCAATGTTCCAGATTTACTTAAGGTCTCTAAAGATTTAGAAAGTTTTGGAGCCCAAGGCATCACCATTCATCCCAGACCGGACGAACGCCATATTAGATACCAAGACGCCAGAGATTTAAAAAAAACCGTAACTACAGAATTCAATATTGAAGGCAATCCGGTTCCTAAATTCATTGAATTGGTTTTAGAGGTAAAACCAGAACAGGTTACACTAGTACCTGATGCTGTAGACGCCATTACTTCTAATGCTGGCTGGGACACGGTTAAAAACAAAGCATTTTTGACCGACGTTATCAAAACCTTCAAAGATGCAGGTATTCGCACTTCGATCTTTGTTGATCCAGACCCAAAAATGATAGAGGGCGCAAAAGCGGTTAGCACAGATAGAATAGAATTATACACAGAAAGTTACGCAACAGATTACGATAACAATAAAGAAGAAGCTATAAAACCATTCATTGAAGCCGCCATACGTGCCAACGAACTAGACCTGGGCATTAACGCAGGCCATGACCTTAGCCTGAACAATATTCAATATTTTGCCAAAAATATTCCTAACTTACTAGAAGTATCTATTGGCCACGCTCTTATAAGCGAAGCACTGTATTTAGGCTTGGACAACGTAGTAAACATGTACTTACATAGGTTAAAATGAAACAGATATTACATTCGGTAATTTTAGGAGAAGGAAAACCACTGTGCATACTACACGGGTTTTTAGGCATGCTGGACAATTGGAAAACACTTGGCACATTGTATGCAGAAAATGGGTTTTGCGTACATTTGATCGACCAAAGAAATCATGGTAAAAGTTTTCATTCGCCAGATTTTGATTACGACATACTTGCAAATGATTTTCTAAATTATTTAGACGAACACAACATAGAAAATACCGCCTTAATTGGTCATTCTATGGGTGGCAAGACTGCAATGCAATTTGCACGCACTTACCCAGAGCGAGTAAATAAATTAATCATTGCGGATATAGCACCAAAGTATTACCCACCACATCATCAAGAAATAATTAACGGTTTAAACGCTATAGATACCACCAATTTAAAATCAAGAAAAGATGCCGATGAACAGTTAAAAAAACATCTTTCCAACCCGGGCATCAGACAATTTCTATTGAAAAATCTTCAAAGAAACGAAGACAAAAAGTTATGCTTTAAATTTAATTTAGAAGTACTGAGCAATAAAATGGAGGAAATTGGCGACAACATCAATAGCACGGATAGCTTTAATGGGCAGACCTTATTTTTAAGAGGAGATAAATCTGAATATGTTACCAATAACGATTTTGAAATTATACATCGTCATTTCCCTAAAGCAACCGTTGAAACTATTGACAATGCAGGGCACTGGTTACATGCAGAAAATCCCAAACAATTCTTTGAAAAAACAGTTACCTTTTTAAACCAAGAATAAATTATAACCATATAATACGATAAGCCATGAAATTAATTTTAAGAATTCTATTAAGCGCAGTAGCCGTGATCATTTTAGCCAACGTTTTGCCAAATGTTTCTGTAGACGGCTTTATTACCGCGGTAATCGTTGCAGTTGTTTTAAGTATTTTAAACTTGCTGGTAAAACCTATTTTGGTGATTTTAACGCTACCCGTAACCGTAATTACCTTCGGTCTTTTTCTATTGATCATTAACGCTATAATCATATTATTGGCAGACAAACTTATTGATGGGTTTGCGGTCGGCAACATTTGGTGGGCATTGATTTTTAGCCTCTTGCTCTCATTTTTGCAATCAATCTTTTTTACACTGTTAAAAGATGACAAGTCATAGTTGCTTGTGATTTGAAATTCAATACTTTAAAAAATTGGTGGACTTTGCAAAATATAGTATTTTTGCATCCCATTTTACACATGCAAATAGATATTAAGGAATGAATATTACGAAAGAGCAGATAGACGATTTAAATGCAGTAGTTAAAGTTGCTATCACGAAAGAAGATTACCAAGATAAGGTAGACACCATTTTAAAGGATTATAAAAAGCAAGCTAATATTCCTGGTTTTAGAAAAGGCCAAGTTCCTATGGGCCTTATCAAAAAGCAATATGGCAAGGCCGTATTGGTAGACGAAGTAAATAAATTGTTACAAGACAATCTTAACAAATACCTGACCGAAGAAAAGTTGGACGTTTTAGGTAACCCGTTACCAAAACAACAAGATAATTTTGACTGGGACCAAGATGAATTGGCTTTTGAGTTTGAATTAGGTTTAGCTCCTGATTTTGAAGTTTCTTTAAAAACTAAAAAAGCAATTACTCAATACAAAATTGTTGCAGACAAAAAAATGATCGATGAGCAAGTAGAACGTATTCAAAAACAATACGGTAAACTTGTAAGCAAAGATGTTGTTAGCAAGAACGATGAAGTAAGCGGAACTTTTACCAATGAAGCCGAAGAGATCGACAGCACAACAATGATCGAGACCAGCAAGTTGAAAAGCAAAAAAGCTTTAGACGCTTTAAAAGGCAAAAAAGTTGGTGATGTTGTTACTTTAAAGACCAAAGGTCTTTTCAATGAAGACCACATGCTATCTAGCGCTTTGGGTATTGATAAGCAAAAAGCAGAATCTCTTGATACCGAAGTTACGTTTACCATTACTGAAATTAACGAAAGAGAAGCAGCTGAGCTAAACCAAGAATTATTTGATAAGCTATTTGGCCCTGACAGCGTAAAATCTGAAAAGGAATTAAAAGAGCGTATCAAAGAAGATTCAGAAAAACAATTTGAGCAGCAGTCCGATCAAAAGTTATTAAATGACGTTACCGAGTATTTTATTGAAAATACAAAATTTGAATTACCAACCGGTTTCTTGACAAAGTGGATTCAAATGACCGGTGAAGAGCCATTGTCAGAAGAGCAAGCCGTTGAAGAATATGCCAAATCTGAAAAAGGATTACGTTACCAACTTATTGAAGGTAAAATAATTCGTGACAATGACCTTCAAGTTCAATTTGATGAGTTGAAAGAATTTTCCAAAGGATTTATTCGTTCTCAAATGGCACAATTTGGCCAACTTGACCCTAAAGAGGAAGAGTTAGATTCTATAGCCGCTAGGGTTCTTGGCAACCAAGATGAAGTAAAAAGACTATCGGAACAATTGATGAGTCAGAAACTATTGAATCTTTATAAGGAAAAAGCGAACCTTAAGACAAAGGAAGTTACCTATGAAAATTTCGTGAAAGAAGTTTACGGATAAATTCCAAACAATAAATTAAGTATCTTTACGGTGCCGGAAATGAAATTTTCGGCACCTTTTTTTACTCTAAAATATAGACATACAATTTATGGATTACGGAAAAGAATTCAAGAATTTCGCTATAAACGACCAAGGTATTAGCAGCACTTATTACGATTCTATTATGAGCAGCATGTACCCAACGAACATGACGCCCAATATTATTGAAGAGCGCTCTATGAACATAGTTGCAATGGACGTTTATTCGCGTTTAATGATGGATCGCATCATTTTTATGGGTACTGGCATTAACGACCAAGTAGCCAACATTATACAAGCACAATTATTGTTTTTAGCAAGTGTTGATGCTAAAAAGGACATACAAATTTACATCAATTCACCAGGCGGCAGTGTATATGCAGGTTTAGGCATTTATGACACCATGCAATTTATTACTCCTGATGTTGCTACTATCTGTACAGGTATGGCCGCTTCTATGGGCGCTGTACTATTATGCGCAGGTGAAAAAGGTAAACGTAGTGGCTTGCAACACTCTCGTGTTATGATTCACCAACCACTTGGTGGCGCACAAGGTCAAGCTAGTGATATTGAAATTACAGCTAGAGAGATTTTAAAACTGAAAGACGAACTTTACCAAATTATTGCTGAACACTCAGGTACTGATATTGAAAAAGTACGTGATGATAGTGACCGTGATTACTGGATGAAAGCTGATGAAGCTTTAAAATACGGTATGATTGATGAAATATTGGTAAGGGAGAAAAAATAATTTCGGACTGATTGAATCAAATAATTTAATGACATTTAAACCAAAAACGATTTTTGATCGTTAAGGAATAGAATAGAGAAGATAGATAATGGCAAAGGAAAATTTAGAATGTTCATTTTGCGGTAGAAAAAAGCCTGAAACAAACTTGTTGATCGCCGGTCTAGACGCACACATCTGCGACCGTTGTATAGAACAAGCCCATGGCATTGTTGCAGAAGAGTCAAAACAGACAAAGACCAACGATCTTTCTTCTGAACTTGTTCTGAAAAAACCGCAGGAAATAAAGGAATTTTTAGACACTTTTATCATAGGACAAGAGCGCACCAAAAAGGTAATGTCCGTTGCAGTTTACAATCACTACAAAAGATTACTACAACCATCTTCACAAGAAGATGATGTAGAAATTCAAAAAAGTAACATAATAATGGTCGGTCAAACCGGTACAGGTAAGACTTTAATGGCCAAAACAATTGCAAAATTACTTAATGTACCATTGGCAATTGTTGACGCAACCGTACTTACCGAGGCTGGTTACGTAGGCGAAGATGTAGAAAGTATATTGACCCGCCTTTTGCAAGCTGCGGACTACAATTTGGAAAAAGCGGAAAGAGGTATCGTTTTTATTGATGAAATCGATAAAATTGCCCGCAAGAGCGACAATCCTTCAATTACAAGAGATGTTTCTGGAGAGGGAGTACAACAAGGGCTTTTAAAGTTATTGGAAGGTACTTCGGTAAACGTTCCGCCTAAAGGAGGAAGAAAGCATCCCGATCAAAAATTCATTGAAGTAAATACAGAAAATATTCTATTTATAGCCGGTGGAGCTTTTGACGGTATTGAACGTGCAATAACAAAGCGTTTAAATATGCAAGCGGTAGGCTATAGCGCTTCTAAATCTGACAGCTTCTTAGATGATAGCAACTTATTGCAATACATCATACCTAAAGATTTAAAAGATTTTGGACTTATACCAGAAATTATTGGAAGGCTTCCTGTTCTTACACATATGAATCCTTTAGATAAGAAAACGTTAAGAGCTATTTTGACCGAACCAAAAAATGCTATTATCAAGCAATATGAAAAGCTGTTTGCTATGGACGATATTAAATTTACCATAACAGACCAAGCTTTAGACTATATAGTAGATAAAGCCATTGAATATAAACTTGGAGCTAGAGGTTTAAGATCTCTTTGTGAAGCTATTTTTACAGATGCAATGTTTGAAATGCCAAGTTCAGGCGATAGTAATTTTAAAGTAACAAAGCCCTATGCCGAAGAAATGTTATCTCACGATACCATTAAAAAACTAAAAGCGGTTTCTTAAAATTTCAATTATTCTTAGATATAAAAAAAAGCGAAGATTTAAATCTTCGCTTTTTTTATGCTTTATAATCATATATTTTTTCAAACCACTTTCTTCACCTGTGGCGTAATTTTAGTAACTTCTTGGAGCAAGTCCATACAAACCTTTTGAATAATTTTCTCATCGGTATATAGTGTATGACCGTAATTTGGTAAAACCTCCATTTCAATACCTAGTTTATCAGCCCATTCTTCACTTGGTCTAAATGCATCGTTAGCACCGTAAACCAATTGAAAAGGAATATTTGGCCTATCGTTCTTTTTACGTATTCTAGTAGGAGAAACGCCATATAAAGATTTAACCGGCAAACCTTTCTTAGCAGCTTCCCAAACAATACTAGCACCCGTACTAAAAGCTAGATAGTAACAAGGCTCCGTTTCTTTTTTAAGTAAATGAGATACCGCAGTGTCAATGCCTCCTTCTAAAAAAGCATTATGCACGTTCTCTTCGGTCTGTATAAGTATATCTAAATTGGCAAGTTGTTGACTATCATAAAAAGTAATATCAAAATATTGTTGAAGATACCCTAAGTACGATGTAATCCATAGTCCTTTCTTAGCACCCCACATATCGGAAACAATCACTAATCTCTCTGCCATAATAATAGTATTTATAGTTTTGGTTAAGTTTTACTTAAGCAAGTTGGAATAATAACTCCATTAACACCCATTTAATTGTTTACACGCTTAAAATTATCGTTGTAGTCCAATTTACAGGAAAAACTATCCCAGAAATTAACTACAACAAACGCGTAATCTATTAACTACATTTTAGAAGACAAATGTAAATTAAGTATAGAAAAAATATAAAACTTTGTTGTGATTAGGTCAAAATCTAGTGTGAATGGAGCACATTATTTATTCATTCGCAAAAGTTCTTCTAAATAGTCTCTTTTATTAGAAAGTCTTGGAATCTTATGTTGCCCGCCCAGCTTGTCATTTTTCTTTAACCAGTCATAAAATAAGTTTTTGCGCGCTTTATGAACTTTTGGTGCAGTAAGGGTAATATTATTTAATCTTTTTGCTTCATAGTCAGAATTAAGCGATTTTAAAGCATTGTCAAATATCTCTATAAAATCATCAAAATCTTTAGGCAAAGTTCTAAACTCCATCACCCATTCATGGGCTCCTTTTTCCTTTCCTACCATAAAAACAGGACCTGCCGTATAATCCATTATCTCAGCCTCGGTTTTTGCACAGGCTATTTTTAATGCTTCTTCGGCATTCTCAATGATTAATTCTTCACCAAATACATTAATATGGTGCTTGGTACGACCGGTAACCTTTATTCTATACGGATTTTTAGAAGTAAAACGTACCGTATCCCCAATTTTATAGCGCCATAATCCTGAATTGGTGGTAATTACTATGGCATAATTTTTATTCAATTCAATTTCCCACAAGGGTATTGCCTCTTCGTCAAAAGAACCATAAACATCCATTGGAATAAATTCATAGAAAATTCCGTAGTCCAGCATCAATAATAAATCATCTGCTCCGTTTCTATCCTGAATAGCGAAGAAGCCTTCAGAAGCATTATAGATTTCGTAATATCTGAAATTTCTCTTTGGCAATATCTTTTTATACTGCTCTTTGTAAGGATTAAAATTTACCCCACCGTGAAAATATACCTCCAAGTTTTCCCAAACTTGAAATAGATTTTCTTTACCGGTTTCTTCCAATACCTTGTTCATTAAAACCAGCATCCAACTAGGCACGCCCGCCAAACTGGTTACATTCTCTTGAACGCTTTCGTGAATGATAGCCATTAGCTTACTCTCCCACTCGCTCATTAAGGACACCTTATTACTTGGCGTACTACTATACTCTGCCCACAAGGGCATGTTGTCTATTAAAATAGCGGACAAGTCACCAAATAAAGAACCATTATCTTCATAAAGCTCTTTACTACCCCCTAGGCGCAAACTCTTACCCGTAAATAATTGGGAATTTTCATTATTGTTCAAATAAAGACATAACAAATCTTTACTTGATTTATAATGACAGTCTTCTAACGCCTCTGCACTAACAGGTATAAATTTGCTTTTGGCATCTGTAGTACCGCTACTTTTGGCGAACAACTTTACTTTGGTAGGCCAAAATAAATTCTGCTCACCTTTTCTAGTACGTTCTATAATAGGCTGCACCTCTTCATACGACACAATAGGCAGTCGCTCCCTGAAGATTCTATAAGATTCAATAGATTCAAAATCGTAAGCTCTACCAACCTCTGTATCTTCTGCAAATTCAAGCAACTGCAATAAAACCTCTTCTTGAACCTCATTAGGATATTTCAAAAAAAGTTCTATCTGATGAAATCGTTTTTTCAGTAACCATGAGGCTATTGAATTAAATAAGGTTATTGGCATTTATAGGTATCTTTGTATTGTTAAAAGTAGCGTATCTCACTATCATTTTCAAATAGAAATTCAATAAGCCAAATTTACATGCAATACGAAGGTGTACTAAAAAAAATGCAGACAGAAATTGGAAGTCCTATTCAATATTATATGTTGTTCGAATCCGACTTTTTAAACGTAAACCAAGTTTTGGACAGAACACTTAAAATAGAATTCATAAAACACCAATGCCTGAACTGCGGTAATGACCGACCTATTTACAGACAAGGATTTTGCCGAACTTGCTTTTTTGAAATACCATCTGCAGGAGATTGGATTATGAGACCAGAACTTAGCAAAGCGCATTTAGACCAAGAGGACAGAGACTTGGCTTATGAGAAAAAAGTACAGTTACAACCTCATATTGTTTACTTGGCCAACTCAAGCAATGTAAAAGTAGGGGTCACCAGAAAAGGGCAAATACCTACACGCTGGATTGACCAAGGTGCTCATGAAGCGATAGAAATTGTAGAGGTACCGAATAGGTATTTAGCCGGTATTACAGAAGTTGCGCTAAAAGACCATGTTGGTGACAAAACGAATTGGCGCACTATGCTTACCAATAATGTAGTGGACGAAAATCTTCAAGAATGGCGAGATAAATTAAGGCAGTATATACCAGAAGAGGCAATACCCTATTTCTTAGAATCTAACTCAGAAACAGAAATGCAGTTTCCTGTATTGCAATACCCCACTAAAGTAAAAAGCCTTAACTTGACCAAAACGCCTAATTTTGAAGGCAAGTTAAAAGGAATAAAAGGCCAATATCTCATCTTTGAAGATAACACCGTATTCAATGTAAGAGGTAGCGAAGGTTATTATGTAGGGTTAACAATTAGTTAGTACTGTCTTTTTTCTTTTTACCGAATAAGCCACCTAAGATATCTTTCGCTTTTTCTTTTACAGCTTCTTCCGCTTTAACAGGTGTAGAATCTTTCTTTACCGTGTTGCCATTTGCGGTATCTTTCTTAGTTGACAATATACCCCCTAGAATATCTTTTGCCGCTGTTTTAGTACTAGTGGATTTTTGACCGGTAGAATCTGTAGAAGTTTTATCTCCACTGATTAAACCACCTATAAGGTCTTTGGCCTTATCCGTACCCTTAGTTATCAACTTTTGTTTTTCAACTTCTATCAACTTCGTAGTTAATTGCTTTACACCGGTGGTCATATCCGTAGACACTTTGGGACTATTATAAAGTCCGCCAATATTTGCAACAACAGGTATAGTAAGATCATTGAGAGAAGGGTCATCAATTTTTGCAATCAAATTGGTAATATCCGAACCTAAATATTTTGCAGGCACCTGTAAGGTAGCCTTATAATCTAATTTTTGGTCAAATGAATGGCTTCCATCTACATTAATTGCAATGTCCTTATAGTTTAGGGTAAAAGGTTTCACCACCACAATTCCATCTTTAAATGACAATGAAGTCTTCAAGTCTTTTAAATTCAATTGTTTTAAATCTATAAAGTTTAAGTTAGAAACCAAAGAATTTAATACAGGCGCCTCTTCGGTATTTACTTCTTCAGTCATTAGATCTGCAAACAACTCACCTGTTAATGATAATAAATTTGGCATTAGATCATCGGTCAAATTACCGGACAAAGAAATATCCGAAGTTAATTTACCATTCAATATTTTAGCTATTGGCGCAATACTTTGGAACAAATCTACCGAAGCAAAAGTTTCTTGAATACCTAGTTGGTTCAAATCTAACTTCATATTAAAAGTGGGAGTCTCATTTTTAGTAGACACATCACCATTAAAAGCAACTTTACCACCAAACATACCGGCCGTCATATTATTGAGCGTAGCAGTTTCATCTTTAATTTTTAAAACTCCCTTGACATCACTTAAAACAATATCATCATAAATTACCTTTTTGGCATCTGCATTGATTGTAGCGTCTAAGAAAGAAGGTATTTTGATTTTTTCTTCTACAACGGTTCCTTCATTAGATGTACTACCCTTTCCCGCAGACGAAGGGGTCTCAGCTTCGGCAACCATAAAATCGCTTATAGCAAAAGAGTTAGATTTTAGATTAAAGTTACCTTCAACTTTTTCATCGTTGAACATAAACCCTAACAGATTATTAATTGTACCGGTTGCATCAAAATCCGTTGTACCCGTAGTACCGTTTAAATTATTTAAAGTAACCGTTTTAGGGTTAAAAGTTAAACGTGCCGCTTTAAATTTTACAGGATTTGCAAGCTCATCAGAATTGTACTCAAAATCAGTCAAGCTTAAATCGCCAATAGTATTCGTTTTTTCATACTGCTCTTTCTCTACGGACTGCATGTCAAAAGCAGTGGAAATATCTGCCTTCAACATACCTCTTAAATCATACTCTGCCGGCACTGGGTAAGCTTTTGAAATATTGGCCAAATTCATATCGCCATCAACATGCGCTTTTACCTTAGTATTGCCCATTAATTCCGTTATGTGCGAGGTAAGGTTGAACTTATCTTCATCGATCTTAAAAGAAGCCTTGTTTACATCAACATAAGTATCTTCGGCAATTCCCGTTTTATTATTTAATTGAATATCAAAAAACACGTTACGTACAGCTTTTGGTAGATCAGGATACTTAAATGATGCATTATTTGACATTAGGTCAATATGAAATTTGGGAATATGTGTCTCATCAACAATACCGTTAAAATTACCATTAACGGCAAAATCACCCGTAGTAGTAACATTCTCTATATTTTTAGAATACACCTCTGGTATCAACCCTAAAAAGTTTTTAAAATCCGAAGATGGCGTTTTAAACGTTAAATCAATTTCTTGACTGTTCTCGTTCAATTTAATAAAACCGTCAAAGACCAATGGTAATTGATTGATCAACGCCTCATTCTTTAAGAAAGAATATTTATTTTCATTTAAATCAATACCTATAAGCGCATTTAACTTTATGGTGTTCTTGTTTAAATAGTTAACACTATCCATCTCCAAAGAAATCAAAGCATCTGTATGCGTATCTAACTCAGAGGTAGCCAAAGATAAATCGCCGGTACCTTTATGTTGAAAATCATCTAATTTAAATACTATACCCGTTGAATTATCTGTATAATAAATTCTTGTATTCGTAATTTCGTACGACTGCAAATCTAAGTTGAAACCATCTGTAGTACTAGTCTCCTCTTCTACCGTAGCAGAAGTGTCAGACGCCAAAGCTATGTCATAGTTTGCATTCTCTTCTTTATCTACCACTACATTAATAAATGCACCATCTAAATTGATATCATTAATTGCTATGGCATCACCCTCGCTTTTAAACAATTGCATAATACCCATTGTTAAATCCAAATTCTTGGCCTTAAACAAGGTATCGCCTTCAAAAGGAGCCTTATTCAATAAAACAACATCTTTAAAATCTACTTCTGCATTCGGAAAACTACTGACCAAACTTAAATTAGCCTCTGAAAAATCTAAAGTGGCATTTACATTCTGGTTGACATTATTTTTTATAATCTCTCCTATTTTTGCTTCCAGAAAGAAAGGAGCTGCGATTAAAACAACAATAATCAATACTAATAATACCCCTACAATTTTTAATATTTTCTTACCCATAGTATATTTTTATACTGTTTTTCTTTAAAATTCTTATTCTAAAACATCTAAATCCAATTCTTCATTTGGCTTCAGATTAAAACGCTTTCTCATAATATATACGAAGAAATAGAGAAAAGGGGTGTCTAGAAATGCTATAAAAATCTTAAAAATAAATCCGCTGACAACAAGACCGAAAAAAAGATCCCACGGTAGTACTTTGAAGACACATAACAACCCCACAACGGTAAACGTATCAAGAAATTGTGATAGAAATGTTGAAAAATTGTTACGTATCCATAAATACTTCCCTTTGGTCAACCTTTTCCAAAAATGATATATGGCCACATCAACGTATTGCGCTAACAAATAAGCGATCATCGAAGCCAAAACTGCAATTGGTGATAGGGCAAAAACCTGTGTAAAAGTTTCATCATTTATAGGTGAAGAAGGAATTGCAGGTGCTACTTCTGCCAACAAAATAATACCCATAGAAAAGAAAGAAGCAAATATACCGGCGGTAACAATCTGGTTCGCCATTTTTCTACCGTATATCTCCGATATTAGATCAGTAATGAGAAAGGTTATCGGGTAGGGCAATATACCTACGGAAACTTCAAAAAGCGAAACCCCATAAATAGTGAAATCCCCGAAGGGATTCCAATAAAAAAATTTTTGAAATATAAGGTTGGAAACCACTAGAGAAGTGATGAACAAAGCCCCCAAATACAGATATATACGCTGTGCTAGTTTTCTATCTTTTAAGGTCATATATTACTTAATATCTAATGCAAACGGCATTCTTGCCTGTATACCTTTTTGCTCTTTAAAGGATTGTAGCTCTTTAAGCACTTTATAAGCATCATCCCCTATTTCATCTTTTAACAAGTTCTGCTTTACCTGCATACTTGCTCCTTCCAAATCTTCCATAAAGCGTTCAAATCCGCTTTTGTATTTTGGAAATTTCTTGATACCATAAGAACTAAGCTCGGCCATCTCCGCTGCAGCATCAATAGCATCATCTAAATTACCAAGTTCATCTACTAAACCAACCTGCAAGGCTTCAGTACCGCTCCAAACCCTACCTTGGGCAACACTATCAACTTGTGCCATACTCATATTTCTACCTTCTGATACTCTTTGTAAAAATGTACGGTATGTCTCTTCAATACTTTCTTGAACCTGATTTTTAAAGCTTTCCTGCATAGGCTCAAAAAGCGAATACTCCACAGCATTTTTATTTGTACCCACCTGCTCTGCATTAATACCAACCTTATCCGCCAGTTCCGTCATATTCGGCACAGTTCCAAATACACCGATGGACCCCGTTATTGTAGTAGGCTCGGCAAAGATCTTATTGGCGCCGGCCGCAATGTAATACCCACCGGATGCCGCAACATTACCCATAGAAACAATTACGGGTTTCACTTTTTTGGCAAGCTCTACCTCTCTCCAAATAATATCTGAGGTCAAGGCACTACCACCGGGTGAATTTACACGTAAAACAATAGCCTTAACATTGTCATCTTCACGAGCTTTTATCAGTGCTTCGTTAATAATACCTTGCCCAATTATATTTGGTCCGCCCTCACCGTACAATATTTCACCTTGTGCAAATACAATAGCAATTTTATCATCTCCTGATTTCAATTTCTTTTTATTCGAATACTTTACATAGTCATCTAATTTGCTATAATTGATATCCTCATCCTTTTTAAGCATTAGCGCATTTGCCAGTTTACCTTCGTACTCATCATAAAAAACTACATCATCAATTAAACCTGATCGCTTAGCATATTCAGGAGTTCTTCCTCCTAAGGTATCTGCAATGACATTTAGATCAGATTCAGAAATAGAACGTGTTTTTGAAATATCTACAATCATAGAATTCCAAAGAGATTGCAATAAAGAAGTCAATTGGCTTCTATTGGCTTCACTCATGTTATTCTCTAAATATGGTTCAACGGCACTTTTATATTTTCCATGACGAATAACCTCCATCTTAATTCCAGATTTCTCTTGAAGTTCTTTATAATAAAGTACTTCTGTGGACAAACCCTTAAAGTCCAAAACCCCTACGGGATTAATAAAAACTGAATCTGCCACACTTGCCAAATAATAATCTCGCTGCATAAAAAAATCCGCATAGGCATAAATGAATTTATTTTCAGCTTTAAAATCTTCTAATGACCTTCTAATAGCCTGAGTTTGCGCCAACCCGGCCATGATAAAATTATTGTTGATACTGATACCCTTTATGCGATCGTCATTTTTAGCAACCTCAATTGCTTGTATTATTTCATCTAACCCTTGAGACTCATTAAAAATACCAGCAAATGGATCCAATTCATTGTTACCTGTATAATCTGAAATCTGTCTCTGCAATTGCAATTCCAGAATAGAGTTGTCCTTAACGGTAACAGTGTCTTCACCGCTACTGACCAAGCTTACAAATATTAAAAACATTACAAACATGATCCCAAATGCAAACAGGCACCCCAAAATAGAAGCAAGAAAATTTCTTAAAAAATTCATTTAAATCTTTATTTTAATACTTAACAAAGATAACTAATGTGAATATGTTTTAGTTATTTTGCCCTAATATTATGGGAGTATACAAAACAGCATTTTTATCTATTGGCAGTAATTTAGGGAATCGTCGACTGTTATTGCAAAAAGCCATTTTCCAAATCGGCAAAATTGCCGGTGAAATAAGGCAGGTTTCCGCTGTCTATGAAACTCCGTCCTGGGGTTTTGAGGGCGAAGATTTTTTGAATGCCTGTTTAGAACTACAGACATTACTGACTGCCGAAGAATTATTAGCAAAATTATTAAGTATAGAAACTGAATTTGGTAGGGAAAGAAACGAAAGTGGCAGTTACCAAAGCAGAACTTTGGACATTGATATTATCTATTACGAGAAAGAAATTATCAACACAAAGAACTTAACGGTTCCACACCCAAAATTGCAGGACAGAAAATTTATCCTGAAACCACTTGCCGACATTACTCCGCAATTCTACCATCCTATTTTCAATAAAGACACCAGGAATTTATTACAGGAATGCAAGGACAAAAGCACTATAACAAAGCAAATAAAAAGACTTTTTAAGAACAGACACACATTTTTTGCCAGTATACAGTACCTTGCCATAGAGGGTAACATTGGCGCAGGAAAAACTACATTGGCCACAAAAATTTCAGAAGACTTCAATGCTAAATTAATATTAGAGCGGTTTGCCGAAAACCCGTTCTTGCCAAATTTTTACCAAGACCAAGCCAGATATGCATTCCCGTTAGAAATGTCTTTTCTAGCAGATCGTTACCAACAATTTACGGAAGATACCAGTCAATTAGATTTATTCAAAAGTTTTATGGTGAGCGACTATGATATTTTTAAGTCGCTGATTTTTGCCAAGGTAACGCTACAACAAAATGAATTTGATCTTTACAGAAGGGTGTTTAATTTTATGTACAAAGAGGTTAAAAAGCCTAAAGTTTACGTTTATCTGTACCAAACCACGGAAAGATTATTACAACAAATAAAACTACGCGGCAGGGATTACGAACAGAATATTGAACTAGCATATCTAGAAAAGATCAACCGTGGATATTTTGACTTTTTAAAGACATACCCTAAAGAAAACCAGCTCATTATAGATGTTAGCGAACTAGATTTTGTAAAAAACCAAGATGATTATCAGGCTATTTTAACAAAGATAGAAGACTTTGCCCTAGCCAACTTATAACCATTATAAATTGGTTAAATTCTTGCGTAAATGAAAAGAAAATCTTTTATTGTGAGGGCATACGTGCAACTAACTAACTCAAACTATACTAAAAAACCTGGTCCAAGACCAGGTTTTTTTATGCATTTAATTTACTCCAGCAATCCCAAACAACAACACCTACACTTACAGAAATATTCAAAGAATGCTTAGTACCGAACTGGGGAATTTCCAAAACCTCATCACTGGCGGAAACTACATTCTGGGCAACGCCCTTTACCTCATTCCCAAAAATGAGCACCTGCTTTTTATTTTTCGCAGGTGCATAGTCATTTAATTGCGTTGCCTTTTCTGCCTGTTCTACAGAAACAATATGGCATCCATCTTTTCTTAACTTATCAACCAATGTAACGGTATCTTCAACATGCTCCCAGTCTACACTATCCGTAGCACCTAAAGCAGTTTTGTGAATATCCTTATGCGGCGGTTTAGCGGTAATACCGCACAAGTATATTTTTTCGATCAAAAAGGCATCGGCAGTTCTAAAGACAGAACCTATATTATTTAAGCTCCTTATATTATCAAGAACGATTATTATAGGAGATTTTCCAGCTAGTTTGTACGCCTCAACATCAATCCTATCCAGCTCGTCATTTCTTAATTTCCTCATACGTTACAATTCAGTTTCATTGGTATAAATGGATATAAACTTATCCTGAAATATCAACAATAATTAAATTTCAAAAGATTAAACCATACTTTCGTGAAGGAGCAAAATTAATGAGATAAAAAATAAAGTGGCGGATAAAAGCAAGACAAAAAAGGTAACTCCTTTAATGAAACAATATAATACCATCAAGACCAAGTATCCTGATGCCCTATTATTGTTTCGTGTAGGCGATTTTTATGAAACTTTTGGTGAAGATGCAGTAAAAGCTTCACGTATTTTAGGAATTATATTAACCAATAGAAATAACGGTGGCGAAAGGACAGAGTTAGCGGGTTTTCCGCACCACTCTTTAAACACCTACTTACCTAAATTGGTGAAAGCAGGTCAGCGAGTTGCTATCTGTGACCAATTGGAAGACCCCAAGCAGACCAAAACGATCGTTAAACGCGGCGTTACCGAGTTGGTTACTCCTGGCGTTGCAATGAACGATGACATACTAAACTCTAAAACCAATAATTTTCTTTGTGCCGTTCATTTCGGAAGAAAGAAAATAGGAATTTCGTTCGTAGATATTTCTACCGGTGAGTTTTTGACATCTGAAGGTAGCGAAGAACAAATAGACAAACTATTACAGAATTTCTCACCCAACGAAGTATTACTATCCAAAGCGCATAAAAAAGAATTCTTAGAGGTATTTGGAAAAAATCATCATCTATTTTATCTAGAGGATTGGGTCTTTCAAGAAGATTATGCTTTAGAAAACCTTACCTCACACTTTAACACCAAGACCTTAAAAGGTTTTGGAGTGGACCACTTAGCTTGCGGCATCATAGCTTCTGGTGTGGTTTTGCATTACTTAGGAGAAACACAACATCGCCAATTACAGCATATATCAAAACTACAACGTATAGCCGAGGATGATTATATATGGATGGACCGATTTACTATTAAAAATCTGGAACTGTACCATTCTACCAATATCAATGCAGTAACACTTTTAGATGTCATAGACAAAACTATCTCACCAATGGGTGGGCGTATGATCAAAAGGTGGCTTGCCCTACCTCTTAAAAATCTGGAAAAGATAAAAAGGAGGCAGCAGATTGTTTCTTTTCTGTATGATGATGAAATAATATTGGAAAAGTTTCAGCACCATATTAAACAAATGGGCGATTTGGAACGATTAATTTCCAAGGTGGCAACTGGCAAAGTCAATCCTAAGGAAGTAGTACAATTAAAAAATTCTTTAGAAGCTCTAATACCTATAAAGCAATTGGCAACCGCTTCTAAAAACGAGTCGCTCGCTTTAACGGGAGACCAAATTCAATCCTGCGATTTGCTTAGGGCGAAGATAAAGGAAATGCTTAGCGAAGAAGCGCCTGTTAATATTTTGAAAGGTAGCACAATTGCGGAAGGCTTTTCAGAAGAACTTGATGAACTTAGAGGGTTGGCAACATCTGGCAAAAATTACTTGAACAACATGCTAGAAAGGGAGACTGCCGCAACAGGTATAACTTCCCTTAAAATAGCTTCCAATAATGTTTTTGGGTACTATATAGAAGTTAGAAATACACACAAGGACAAAGTGCCTGAAAGTTGGACACGCAAACAGACCTTGGTAAATGCCGAACGTTACATTACAGATGAGCTTAAAGAATATGAGGCAAAAATATTAGGAGCAGAAGATCGCATCACCACCTTGGAACAACAACTATTCTCCCAATTGGTAGTTTGGATGCAAGAATATATTTCCCCGGTACAGAATAATGCCTATTTAATTGCACAATTAGATTGCCTTTGTGGTTTTGCCCAACTAGCCAAAGAAAATGCCTACCACTGTCCGTCCTTGAACGATTCTACGGATTTGGAGATAACAGATGGTAGACATCCGGTTATAGAAAAGCAACTTCCATTAGGTGAGCAATACATTACCAATGATTTACAATTAGACCGCTCCAATCAGCAATTTATAATGATTACCGGACCTAATATGAGTGGTAAATCTGCACTGTTAAGACAAACCGCCTTAATAGTATTACTGGCACAAATGGGTAGTTTTGTACCTGCGGAAACGGCTAAAATTGGTGTAGTAGATAAAATATTTACAAGGGTTGGCGCCAGTGATAATATTTCAATGGGCGAATCTACTTTTATGGTAGAAATGAACGAAACGGCATCTATTCTAAACAATCTTTCTGAACGTAGCCTTGTGCTACTGGATGAAATAGGGAGAGGTACCAGTACCTATGACGGTATTTCTATTGCTTGGGCAATTTCAGAATACCTGCATGAGCACCCCGCAAGAGCAAAAACAATGTTTGCCACACATTATCATGAGCTCAATGAAATGACCAATACCTTTAATCGCATTAAAAATTATAATGTTGCCATTAAAGAGCTAAAAGACACTGTCTTATTTCTAAGAAAATTGGTTCCAGGTGGTAGTGAGCACAGTTTTGGTATTCATGTGGCCAAAATGGCGGGCATGCCCCAACAAGTAATTCAGAAAGCAAACAAGATTTTGAAAAAGTTGGAAAACAAACATGTTAGCGAAGATGTTGGCGATAAACTTAAAAGTGATGCCGATGAAATGCAACTCAGTTTTTTTAATTTAGATGACCCATTATTGGAAGAAATCAAGGAAGAAATTACGCATTTAGACATAGATACGCTTACACCGGTAGAAGCTTTAATGAAATTAAATGAGATTAAAAGGCTGTTAACCAAGGACAAAAAAGCAACTTCGTAATTATTTTAATTCTTTTGCACATTTTTACTTTGGTTTTTACAGAATTGTATTAAATTTGCACCCGCATCTTTTAAGAGATGCACGTTCTTTTAAATTTGCGAAAGTAGCTCAGGGGTAGAGCATCACCTTGCCAAGGTGGAGGTCGCGGGTTCGAATCCCGTTTTTCGCTCAAAAAAATGTTGCCCGTCAACATTTTTTTAATGCTAAGTTTGCTCGAGTGGTGGAATTGGTAGACACGCCGGACTTAAAATCCTGTGCTCTTTGGGGCGTGCGGGTTCAAGTCCCGCCTCGAGTACCACAAACCCCTGAAATCAATTGATTTCAGGGGTTTTTTATTTTAAAGGGGCAACCGAATCCCAAAAAGAATTTTTAATAATTTAAATCATGTAGTTATTCATTAACTTTAGTTACGATATAGATTACATGCTAAAAAAAATATTAAAAATATCCGCGTTATTATTTATCGTATTAATATTGATGATATTTGCCTGTAACAGCATAATTTCAAACACTGCAGAAGAAAGAACGTACTCAGATATATCTTTAATTCCAACTAATCGCGTCGGACTAGTTTTAGGCACCTCTAACAGATTAACTGACGGATCCCCAAACCCATACTATACGTATCGCATAAACGCTACCAAAGCACTCTATAATGCAGGTAAAATCAAATTTATTCTTGTTAGTGGAGATAACGGTAGCATTTATTATAACGAACCGGATACATTTAAAAAAGATTTGGTAAAAGCGGGCATCCCAGAAAAAGTGATTTTCTTGGACTATGCAGGTTTTCGTACATTAGATTCCATGTTCAGGGCAAAATTTATATTCGGCCTGGACAACGTTACGGTAATCTCACAAAAGTTTCACAATGAAAGAGCTATTTATATAGCCAAACAAAAGGGCTTGAACGCAATAGGCTTCAATGCCAAAGATGTTTCTACCAGTCAAGGATTAAAAGTGCAAATAAGGGAATACCTTGCCCGGGTCAAAGTATTCATAGATATGATATTGAATACACAACCCAAATTTTACGGCACTACTATAGAAATTAAATAAGTAATATTAAATAGACTAAATTTAAGAGCACCAACCAAACCGTTTATAATGCTCGATTTTAAAACAATTCTAAAAAATTTAGGTCCCGGACTTTTGTTTGCTAGTATGGCCATTGGCACATCTCATCTAGTTTTATCTACCAAGGCAGGAGCACAATATGGCTGGGTAATGGTCATACCTATTATTCTGGCAAACATTTTAAAATACCCTTTCTTTGAATTCGGTGTTCGCTATACAAATGTTACTAACAAGACTTTAATAGAAGGCTATTTAAACTGCGGTAAAGGGTATTTGTGGTTTTATGCCTTAATTACCTTAGTAACTACATTCACTATCTTAGCGGCCTTGTATACGGTTACCGCTGGGCTTTTTATGAATCTATTTGGTATTGGCCATAATTCAATAACCATGATAGCATTGGTCTTATTTTTAATTATAAGCGCGTTACTCATTTTTGGAAAATATAAGTTTTTGGAAATTAGTTTAAAATTCGTGGTCAGCATACTGTTCGTTGCTCTATTGGTGACCACCATTTTAGTACTGGTGAAAGGACCGGTTGCACATGCCCCAAGCTTTGAACCTTTACCAATATTCAACGAAATGGGAATATTATTTTTAATAGGACTCATTGGATGGATGCCAACCAGTGTAGAAGCCTCTAGTTGGATTAGTTTATGGAGTATAGAAAAATGGAAAACTCAAAGTAAGCCCAGCCTAAAAGAGTCTTTACAGGAATTTAATATAGGATATACCATTACGGCCATATTGGCTATTTTCTTCATGATCATAGGATGGTTTACCCTCTATGGCACAAATATGCAACTAAGTAACAATGCGGTAAGTTTTGCCGATCAAGTAGTTAAATTATTTACCCAGCATATTGGATCATGGGCCTATCTCTTTATCGCCATTTCGGCTTTTGCCACTATGTTCAGTACTTGTATGACCGCTCATGACGCTTTAGCTAGAGTAAGTTTGGATATTATCTCTCTATTAAGACCAAAAAATAAATGGTACATTACCAAAACAGCTTTCGCTATTGCAGTATTGGTCTTGACCATTATCAATTTTGTAGTTATAGCAGCATTTAGCGCCAATATGGGTAATTTGGTAGCCCTGGCAACCTTTGTTTCTTTTGTCGTAGCCCCCATCATAGGATACATGAATCTTAAAAATGTGACCAGTAACGATATAGACCCAAAATTACGACCCGGTAGAAGATTAAAAATACTTACCTACGCCGGTATTTTATTTCTCTCGTGCTTTGCAATTTATTATTTCTACGTTATTGTAATCTAAACAATATAAAAATGAACATCATCATTCTACGACAAATAACGTACGTTCATTCTGTTTGTGAAGAAAATCCAGACAATAGGCACCATTAACACAATTGTTTACAATGTTTTCTTCGCCATAACCAGTTGCCTCGATAATATTGTTCGAGCTCAATCCATTACTCAGAAGATAGTTTTTAATTTCATCGGCCCTAGCCTGTGATAATCTTTTGTTGGATGAACTGCTTCCCCTAGTATCCGTATAAGACTGTATTCTTAGTCTCATTTGAGGAAAACGTTCAACGGCATCTATTACCTTCTTCAATTCACTTTCCACCTGAGCGTTTATTACCGACTTACCTTTATCGAAATAGAATTTGTTAAGTTTTATAACCGTTTTATCTTCTTTTTGTGTCACCAAGTCTTCCATTCTTGCAAGACCCATATTAAAAGATGTATTCTGTATTTCTTCCATGCCCTCCTCAGAGTATGTCGTGGAGAATATAGAATACCCATCGTTCATAGCCTGTATGGTAACTTGAGATGTCCATGGTATCTCCAATCTAAAGCTACCGTCTTCACCAGCTATAACTTCTTTTAAAATATCGCCTTGTTGATTCAACAATCTTACCTGAGCACCTTTTAAACCAACCTTATTTCTTAGGTTGACCACTTTACCACCTAGAGCAAATGTTTTTAAACCAGGTGCATTTTTAAATTCGAAACCATAAAGGTCATCACCACCTTTACCGCCTTCTCTATTAGAAGCAAAGAAACCTGACAAGCCTGTATTCTCAACATTTCTAATAATAAATCCAAAATCATCTGCATTAGAATTTATTCCCGCACCTAAATTAACGGGTATGGTATAGGAGTCATTGGGCAACATATTGGCCTTGTATATGTCCATTCCACCAAGTCCATAGAATATATCAGAAGAAAAGT
Organism: Maribacter sp.; assembly: GCA_020629415.1. Classification (GTDB taxonomy): domain Bacteria; phylum Bacteroidota; class Bacteroidia; order Flavobacteriales; family Flavobacteriaceae; genus Maribacter; species Maribacter huludaoensis. The sequence goes on from JAHDDL010000016.1 coordinate 78,702, forward strand.
ATAAACTACCATCAAAAACGTACGGTGCAATTTCGTTGCCAGGTGAGTTAATTCTAGGACCTAAATTAATTGGCGCAGACATAATTTGCCCGTTGTTCGTATACACATAATATAGATCTGTACCACCGTAGCTATCATCAAAATTAGCGGCAAAATACAAACGCTCGGTAGCATCATCAAAGTAAGGGTAGTAAAAGGAAGTACTTAAATCCTTTAATATAAATCTAAATCTATTATTCTTTGCAAGTGTACCGATCGCCAGAGCATTTTTACCGTTCTCGTCATATCTAAGCTCGCCGTCTTCTTCGTTGGATAGAATATAAAAAAACGTTTCCAACTTTTCAGAATAGTAAGGTGTAGACTTATGAAATTCAGTTGCCGGAATTTCTTTGAAATTCTCAACATCTTCCAAGGTATTGTTTGTGCTTAATCTTGCAAAATAGATATCTAAATAAGATTCACCGGTAGGCTCATATACATTTTTACTGTTTCTACCTCTACTACTACTGAACAATATTCCGTTCTTATAAAAAGCAGGCGAGAAATCTCCTTGAGCACTGTTAATACCTAAATCACGCACAAGACTATTATCCATATTCGATGGAATATCCAATAAGCTGTAATTAAATTCGGCATTCTCCAAAAGTTCAGGAGACAATTTATCCGCTTTTGACTTCAAAAACATCTTAACCCTATCTTTTTCCGAATTTTTAGAAAGACTCTGCAACATTTTATTAAATCTGTTTACAGACATAATAGTATCGTTCCTATTTACCTTTAAATAAAGTTCAGAAGCATTATCAAACCTACCGGTACTGAAATAAGAATCTGCAAGATTTAACAATTGATGGTTGGTCAATGAATCTTTCTGCATTTCACTTTTGTACGCTTCAATAGCTTTTTCATATTGATAGCCATAAAAAAGATCGTCAGCTTTAGACTTTTTGTTTTGTGCCGTACCAAAAAATGGTACAAAAAGCAGTAATACTATGATTAATTTAAATTTCATTTACGTTCTCTTTAAAAGAATCTAGGCGAATCTACTTGTTTAGGCTTACCCTTGGCATTCTTATCACTACTACTCTTGCTTTTTGAAGGTCCCTTTCTACCTAAATAGAACTTAAGTATAATTTCGTGAGAGCCATTATTGAAGTCTCCAAGCAAGTTTGTATTGTAATCATATGAATATCCTGCAAACAAGGTATTGGATATTTGAAAACCAGCCAAACCACTAAAAGCATTATCCAATCGATAAGAAACCCCAGCGGTTACGACGTCGGATATCAAGAAATTACTTGATAGGTTAACGTTCACCGGTGAGCCGGATATGGTATTTACCAAGAAGGCAGGTTTGAACTTTAAATTGTCCGAAAGTTCAAAAACATAACCACCAATAAAGTTAAACTGAATTTTATCTTCTACTATGGACGCAATCTCATCATTATATATGCCTTCTGTCAAGAAGTTGGGTACCGAAGCACCTAGATACCAATCTTCTGAGTATAAGAACGCACCGGCGCCCACCGTTGGATAGAATTTGGTAAGCATTTCATCATTGAGATTTTCACCTGGGTTTTCAAAAGTTCCCTTAGAAAAATCAACATTTAAGAATGAGCCTCCTGCATCGATACCAAACGATAATTTTGTCTCATCCGTAACCATAATTTGGTATGAATAAGAAATATCCGCATAGGTCTGTGTTGCAGGCCCCAATTCATCATTTACGATATTTATTCCCAAACCTACTTTTTCATTCTTAAACGGCAAATTAGCACCAAAACGAAATGTTCTGGGTGCACCAGGTATATCTATCCATTGTGCCCTGTACAGACCTGAAAATTCAGGATTCTCAACAGTACCAACATAAGCCGGGTTAAAACTACCTATATTATACATGTACTGTGTATACTGTGGTTCTTTCTGCGCAATTGCCTTAAAGCTTAACAGAGAAAATAGCACTAAAGCAATAGTATAACTCGGTTTATAAAAGTTATAATCCATAATTTATTTTATCTAATAAGCTGTATCCAACCTTTTTCCATTACGGCAGGTTGATTATTAACACTATAGTTCATGATATAAAAATAAGTTCCCTTTGGTGATTCCTTACCTTCATAAGTACCGTCCCAAACATCGCTATCGTTTACTTTTTCTGTTTCAAAAACAAGGTTTCCGTAGCGATCGTAAATTTTTATTTTGTATTGCAAATTAACCTCTACGTGCACACCGGTGACGGGATCGGTCATAGTTCTATTGATACGAAGAACCTCATTCTGGTTATTCCCGTTAGGGGAGAATTGATTGTAAAGAAATCCTGGATCGGCAGGGCTTTTCTCTATTACCTCGACCGTTACCGTAGCTTCATTGTTTTCAGTATTACCATCTCTAGGCGTAGACCTAATAATGTTTGCGGTATTTGTAAACGATCCGGTGGCAGGAACCCTTGCTCTTATAATCAATGTTGCAGTCTCTTCCCTATTTAAAGTCGGAATATTCCAATTACCGGTTATCTCATCATATGTACCGTTAAAGTCTGACTCAGCAGAAACAAATTCAAATCCGTTTTCAATAGCAATTAAATCGCTGACAACGATGTCCGTTACCACATCAGATTCCGAAACATTGGTAACCCTAATAATAAATTCTACTTCATCACCAACCAATACCGTATCTGGACGAGCTTCTTTTTCAATTTTAAGATCAACGCCTTCTGGCGCTTCAGTACTTAATTCAACCGTAGCTTCATCATTCTCCGGGTTATTGTCCGAAGGAATAGATTCTAACAACACAGCTGTATTGGTATACGGACCTTGCTCTGCAACTACTACGGTAATGGATAATTCTAAAGATATTCCTGCCGCTAGCTCTGAAATAGTCCAGTTACCCGATACCTCATCATACTCTGTAGCCTCAGGAGCATCTGCCGAAACAAAATCAAAACCTAATTCTAAAAGATCGCCAACAACAATAGCCCGTGCTGTTCTATCCGATAAGTTGGTAAGCAATATTTTAAATATAATGGTATCGCCAATTAGAGCATCAACATTATCAACAGATTTCAGCACCTCTAAATCTATAGGATCATCGCAGTTGGGCGTTGCCACTGGATCACAAGGATCATCTGGATCAGAGCCATTGGTCTGTTCGTCCAAATCTGAAACCCCGTCACCATCCGTATCACAGCTACCGTTAAAACGGTTGGGAATACAAGGATTGTTATTTGCAGGATCTTGCTGGTCATTAACACCATCATTATCCGCATCTTCCGTATTCGAATCTAGCGCATCTATTATTCCATCACCATCTTCATCTAAAGGATTATCGATATTATCACCAACTTCATCACCATCATTAATACCGTCACCATCTGTATCTTCATTAGTAGAATCAGTACCAAGAACTACTTCCTGACCACCTAAAAGACCGTCATCATCATCATCGGTTTCACAATCGCTTACGTTTATAGTGACCTCTACGGTAAGGTTTTCACAAGGTGCCGTAGAATTAGTTGTTGTATAGCTAAATATATAAGCACCAGAAGTAGCACCTTCAAAATCTACAACATTGGTAGAACTGATATCAACATCTGTTTCAGGACCAGAAACAAAAATCCAAACTCCGGGATCAGCACCAGAAAGTCTCGTATCTAAATCAATAGTTGTAAGTCCGTTCGCAGCTACATTACAAATAGAACCGTTTGTTGCCGTTCCGGTAGTTGCCTGTGAACCTATTCTTGCAACAACAGGCTGCCTTTCTGTAGTACATTCGTTCTCTGTAGCTTCAACGTAATAAGTAGCCGTAGCGTTCAATGAAGGAGTCGTAAACGTTTCACCCATTGCTATAGGCGTAACCGCATCTAAAGAATCATACCAATTTACAGAGGCGCCATCAGTTGGCTCTACACTTAACAGCAATGTACCAGGGCCACAACGTTCGTTATCGTTAATTTCGGTTAACTGTGGCAACACATTACGAACAATTTGCACCTCTATAGTTCCACTAGCACAATTATTGGCTTCATCATAGAAAAAACCATAATATGATGCAGGTAAATCAACATCTTGAGCCTCAGCAACCGTTAAGTGTGAATTGGTATTCAACGGATTAGAAACCCTACTCCAAGTTAAAACCGTACCGGCAGGAGCCGTACTACTTGTAAAATCGAATAAGTTCGCAGAAAAATCATCTCCTGCCGTTTCTACGCAATAGATATTGGAAACCGAAGTATCTAAAGTAGGCGCCGCAACACAATTATCATCATCTTGTATAGTACCTATAGCAGAACCATTGCTTCCCCTTTGTACATTATTAGTCGGTATCCCTAATTGAACCGTAAATGTTTCCGTATTTTCTAAAATAGCATCATTGATAACCGGCACTGTAATCTGTTGTACTTCACCTGCATCTCCATCAAAAGTAAGCAAACCGCCGACCCCTGTGTAATCTTCATCTTCTGTAGCCGTATCATCAGCAAAGGAATAAGTTACGGTTGTACCACCTACAACTTCCAAATCCAAAACCACATCAAAAATCATTTCACCAGCTGCATCATCTTCATTTAACGATTCATCTGAAATTGTCAATGTAGCCTGATCATTATCGTCAATTTCAACAGTCGCCGTTCTCGTAGCCGCAGTTCCTAAATCATACCCCGTACCATTAATTAAAGTCAAGATTACAGTTTCAGTCCCTTCTTGAATAGCGTCGTTTATAGGCGAAATTTCAATTTCAGCCTCTTGCTCGCCAACTGGAATACTTACGGCATTTTCACTTATTTCGTCATAATCAATATCATTATCAGCTGTACCAGAAATGTTATAGTTAACTATTATTGGACCAGTAGTATTATTGGGAGCACTTAAACTTACGGTAAATTCTCCGGTTGAAACC
>JAHDDL010000017.1:0-37254 GCA_020629415.1 Maribacter sp.
CTAAGTCATTTTCTTCATTTGGCATTACTAAGTCTATGTTCGCAATACTTTCTGTTGCAATGGTATAGGTGTCATGCTCTAATAAATAGCCGTTTACATAAACCGGATTATTTTCTTCCAAATTAAAAAAGGCATTGAGTTCTGTTTGTGTTTTAGAAGGTATCTTCTTTTTTAGTTTGGCAAACAAAATACCGTTTGCCGTAAGATTATAAAAATGCGCTTTGCGGCTAGGTTTTTACTTTATCACTGCTATTTCTTCAATGTCTTCCTTTGAAGTGATGATGTTTTTATTGGCGATAATATGCTCGTCAATCAAGAGTATTGCGCAGCTGGTATTAGCTGCCTGGGGAAGTTTGTTGAAGCTGTCCTGGGCATTGCTAGTATAGTGAAAAAAGAAGAATAGAAATGTAACGAAGATAGTTTTCATTGGGATCGATAGCTTACGCCAATTTTACTCAATTTGATGCTTTTGGAATTACGCACTATTTAATAAAAAAAAAGCGGAATGAGCATGGGTAGTAGACCTAATGCCTTTTCTAAATTCTTTTCTGTTCTTTTGAAGTTTTTCTTATTCAATATTGAAGTGGGATTTGTGAAGTTAAGTGTATAGTGTATAGCACTCCTAAGGATGCTATACACTATACATAGTGTTAGCTAGCTTTTTAATAATCATACGTTGCTCTATAACTCAAAACTTCATCTTTCAGTGAAAATATTCCTGAATTGAGAGCATTATAATTACCTGCGGGAAATTCAACAAACTCTAAATTGTAAGTGCGCTTATAGGATTCTTTAAGAACAGGGTCTGTATCATTTCCAATAGCAATATAGTGTGGGTGAGCACTTTTAGCGGCAATATTTGAGTTTTCAAGAATTAATTGAATATCTGGGTCACTAAGTGAATAACCTAAAAATAGTATTGTATGCGTTAAGAAAAGAGATTCTAGAACCTTAAAAAAATTTCCGTGGTCTTGCTTTTCTTTAAAATATTGAGATCTAGAAAGAACTATTTTAGAAGGGTTGGAGACACAACCGTGAGCTTTAAGAATTAATCTTACAGGAGATCTTAAATCTGAAACAAGATGATCTTCATAATAGCGGCAAATATTATAACCATCTATAGCTTCACCCTGCCGACAATAATTGTCATAAATATCATCATAATTCGTTGTTACAACAACTTTTGGGTCTATCTCGAGAACAGACTCATGTACAAGTGATGGTTTATATTTAGGACGAACTAGCTCTTCTCTTATATAAGCTGAAAAATCAGCTTGTGGAACATGATGCAGAATTACTTCTGCAGCATCTAAGAACCTTTGTTCTGAAATAAACTTGTCAATAGTTGTCTTATCTCCGGATGTCATTTTACCTTTTAAATCATCAAGGAATTTATTCCAAGTTGTAGGGGATTTACTCCCATCTGCAGAAAGTGAGCCAGCAGATGCTCCTGAACCTAAAAATATTATACATCTTCTTGATGCTAGTTCAGCTGTCAATGCTTTAGGCCAATTCATTCTGCTAAATTTAAATTCGTTAATATGTTACCAGTAATAGCAGAAATTATCTGTTTATATTCTGACTGCTGCTTAAATTGTGTGCCAACCAGGCCATCACTTGACTTCAATTTTAATATTGGTGAGGAAACAGATTGAGCCAGAGGAATTAAGCTATATAGGTGTTTTACGTCGCCTATTTTCAAGCTATCAGAGTTTAAATTAGTGGGCATAAAAAGCTGTAATGAATTGGCGATTTCCTCAGGAATCATATTAATAATCTCTTCAAAAGCTTTTGTTGGTCTTCTAACTCCTTCTTTACTCTTTGTAATATATTGTTGCGATGTGTAACCTAAATAGCCTCTTGAAATTGCAGGTTCTGCAGCTATTTTATATTGGGCAAGTCTGCCAGGTGTTCTGTTTTCAGCTAACTCTAAAGAATTGGTATAAATTTCCATCCATGAAGACAGCCATGAAGAAATATTACGGACTCCCAGTATACTAAAGATGTCTGTTCCCATAGGAGTTATAAAATATTGGCAGCCAATCAAGATGCTTCTATTAATTGAGCCTAAGCTTGGTCCTAAATCAAAAAACACAAAGTCATATCGATCTTGCAATTGAGCGACTAAGCTAGTATTCCAGTTAGTCTTTCTTATGCCCCCTAAGTCACCTCCTTTAAGTTCATGCCATGCTGATCCTAATCTATCTTCAATAATAGAAAATGTTGGATGACCCGGAATTAAATCTACATTAAATCGATTTGTGGATTTATCAATGGGCACAATAGCTTCCAATATTGTAGAGTCACCGTCTTCTATCGGTTGAAGGATATCACTTATAGTTGTGATTTCACTATAATTTGTAGACGAGTTGTCCCAGTACAAATCACTTGCAAAATCAGAACCCATAATTAATTGTGTTGCATTACACTGTGGGTCACAGTCAACTATCAATACTCTTTTCGAGTGATAATCTGCTAGGTAATTACCTAAATTGCAAGTAAGGGTAGTTTTTCCAACCCCTCCTTTATTATTAAACATTGATATCGTAATCATAATTTCTTTTTTATGCTAGCTAACGATTATGCTATGGCAAGTAGTGCAGGCAAGGAAATTTTTCGTTTCCGTCTTGTCTGCGAGCCAGAACTTTTTGTTTTTAATTATTTTTCTAAGTTCCCCAAACTGTCAATCCAACTAGATTTATTTTGCTTAAAATTTTCTTTAGTTAATTTCAAATTATAGAAATCAGAAACAGAACTTAAAAAGATTTCCGCGTGTATAATCGCTCCAATGTCTAAACCGTTATCTAAATAATCTCTGGCCTCTAAATATTTTAATTGATTATCAGCTACTTCAACAATTCTTTCTATGACTCCCATATTTATAAAACCAATATTAACGAAAAATAGATTTTTTAAATCGTTTAGTTCTTCGATTTCTAAATCAGTTTTATAGACAAGCCTTTTTAAAACATCAACTGAATTACTTGCGCTATGTGATAATTTTTCAATTTCAGATTTGTTTCTTGAATAGATTTTCAGCAATTGTATAATCGAGGTTTTCATTTCGGCCTTATATTCATCTTCAGGCTTATCATAAGGTTTATTTACTGAATATTTATTCTCGTCTAAATATAGGACTGCATCATTTCCTTTCAAAGGTGTTCCATTAGGAGTTCTAATTATAAATTCTGATAAAGCTTTTTCAAATCTATCAAGTTGTTTGTAAACAAGTGTTGTTGTTCTGTTTAATAGAAACTCTTTTCTTGTTTCCTTCATTTCATTCCTCTGCAAGCTCAACTCAATTCGTTGATTTTTCAATTCAGTTCTTTGAATTAGAATTGTGACAATAACTCCTGCTAAAGCTAGAGCAGAAAATAATGCATTTAGAGCTCCAAATGTGTCTCCGAAAGTTCCGCTTTTACTCCAATCAGAAAAGAAGTAATTTATAGCGAATGGAAAGATAAAAGCAATAATTAAAAATCCGCCAGCTATTATCAAGAAAAGTGGAAAGTATTTGTCGGTTTCTTCCTTGTTGTTCATGTATTTTAAGTTTTCTGGAGCTTGCTGCTAACTATTATGCATGTGTTTAATTACACATATTCGAAAATAGTAAGGTATATGTGCAATTTCTATTATAAAATTTTTTAAGCTAAAGAGGTAGGGGGAATATACTTTGCTTACAGCTGCAATATAAAGAAGTTTTTGACATATTTTCTTACGGTTTTCCGTAAAACTGTCAGAAAAATAAATGGGTTGCCTACTATGGGACGGGGAGGTTTTTAATTGAGATTAGAACACCTAAAAACCCACCCCTTTGGTCCCCTCCCAAGAGGGGAGGTTTTCGTCTTTGTTTTTGGGTTGTTGGTAGTTGGGGAGCGACGTTTTCAAATAGGTTACCACTACTTTTGTATCTAAAAAATGTAATAATATCTACAAACTATTCCCCTCCTCGGAGGGGCTAGGGGTGGGTCCTTTTGGGTTAGCATGTTCCATAAAATCTACAGCACCCAATCACCCACCCCTTTGGTCCCCTCCCAAGAGGGAGGTTTTCGTCTTTGTTTTAGGTTTGTTGGTAGTTGGGGAGCGATGTTTTCAAAAAGGTTACCACTACTTTTTTATCTAAAAAGTATAGTAATAGTCACAAACTATTCCCCTCCTCGGAGGGGCTAGGGGTGGGTCCTTTTGGGTTAGCATGTTCCATAAAATCTACAGCACCCAATCACCCACCCCTTTGGTCCCCTCCCAAGAGGGGAGGTTTTCGTCTTTGTTTTGGGGTTTGTTGATTGTTGGGGAGCTACGTTTTCAAAAAGGTAACCACCACTTTTTGACCTAAAAAGTGTAAAAAAAGTCACAAACTATTCCCCTCCACGGAGGGGCTAGGGGTGGGTTCTTCCTTGTTCCAATTCTTCAATATACTCTCTGATTTCTTCCAGAACGCTAGATAGATTATTCTTCACATCACTATCTGAAAACCTAATCATGTTTACTCCTAAAGACGCCAAACGAGCTTGCCGTTTCTTATCTTTTTCTTCATGTCCTTCTTTAAAGTGGATACTGCCATCTACTTCTATGGCAAGTTGAAGATCTTTACAATAAAAGTCTACTATATACTGGTCAATAGGTATTTGCCTGCTAAATTTGTGACCCAATTTTTAACCCTTAATTTCTCGCCATAGGGCAATTTCACCTAAGGTCATATTGTTCCTTAGCTTTTTAGCCAGTTCTACTAAATATGGGTGGTATGGTATTATTCTCTCATAGTAGTACCCACCCCTTAGTCCCCTCCCAAGAGGGGAGAATTGCGTTTTTGATGGTAAAGTTAGCGTTGGTTGAAAATTCTATTGTCATGTAAATCATTTGCTGAAAGTTAAAGTAGAGTCCCAACTGTTCCCCTCGTCGGAGGGGCTAGGGTTGGGGCAAGATTTTCGGGGCTTCTTGTTTTGATGTTAAGGTATCTACGTTCTAAAACAAATCAATCTCACACTACTCCACCTTCATACCGTTCATTTCCTGTCCGTTTTGAAATAGGGTCAAACTTTCTGTGTTTCCGTTTTCGTCTTTTATGAACTGAATTTGTGCGGCAACTTCTTTTAAGTAAAAAGTATCTTTCGATTTGGCGAAAATATTGAACGATGGCTGCCCCGTTGCCTGTGCTTTTAATTGTTTACCATCTTTGGTAATCGTAATTTTAAAAGTGGGCATCAATTCGTAGACGCCTAGGTAACTTTCCAGTAGTGCTTCTGGTACTTCAAACTCTTTAGTGAAGTTACTGGTATCAACACCTAATTTTTTAAGCATATCAATCGCATTTATATTTCCAGGATTCATTTCTACCGTTTTGGTATAGTTTTCAATAGCACCATTATTATCACCTGATTTCATTAACGCTTCGGCATAACTATCATATACATTGGCAGAATTTGGATACGCGTCTACATTCAACTTAAAGACTTGAATAGCTTCTTTGGTTTTGTTAGACCTTAATAATTTATATCCCGCTTGGTTCATCTCATTTTCATTGACATCAAAATCTTGATTGTCTTTATTTTTCTCATAAAAGGATACTCCTGCATCAATACCTTCTGTCTCTATAACTTCTAAAACTTTAGATGCCAAGGAAGCTTTTGGGAGGTCATAGCTCTTATCGTTTATAATACCGAGAATAGCTTGCGTAATTTGACCTAAGGGAGCGCCGCCTGTATTATTTAAAAGCACGATCAATGATCGGTCTGATGGCGATCTGGAAATTTGTGTGTTGAATCCGTTAATTCCGCCACCATGACTAATTACGGCAATACTATCCGTTGTATTCCCAAGAGCTTCATTGCCGGTCATCCATCCGTAGGCATAGTGAAAACTGCCAAATGCAGGGATGTATGGTTTAAAATACATATCCATATATTTTTGGGGTAACAATTTGTTGGTATATAGCGCTTGATCCCACAGATATAAATCTTCTACGGTAGAATAGAGAGATCCTGCGGCATACGGAATGGACATATCTAGGTAAGGAGCATTGATGAATTCGCTCCCATTTTTTTCATAGCCTGTAGCTCTATTTTTAAGGATGTTGGAGTGATGGTCAAATCCGGAATCTTTCATTCCTAGTGGAGAAAATATATGTTCCGTTAGCATTTCTTCATACGTTTTGCCGGATAGTTTTTCAACAAGCAAACCCAAAAGAAAGTACCCCGAATTGCTATAATTGAATCTTTCCCCAGGGGTAAACTCCAATTCCATATCCTGAAACTTTTTAGTGAACTCTTCTGGCGAATATGGATCGCGACTATCTTCTTCAAAAAACTTAGGAAATGAGGTGTAGTTGGGTATACCGGCGGTATGGGTCAATAAATGGTGGGTGGTAATCTGGTCTCCGGTAGTTTTTGGATATTCTGGTAAGTATGTAGTTATGGGAGCTTGTAGATCTAACTTTCCATCCGCTGCTAATTGAAGAATAAGCATGGCCGTAAATTGTTTGGTGATCGATCCTAAACGATGTTTGGTGTTGGGACTGTTAGGGATATCCCACTCCATATTCGCCATACCATAACCCTTTTTAAGAATAACCTCACCATCTTTGGCAACTAGGGCAGAACCATTGAATTTGCCATATGAGAGATATTGATCTAGGAGTGCATCTATTTCTTCTGATTTTGATTGCCCGATTGCTGCAGTGCTTATTAAAAGCATAACAGATAAGCAAGTAAGTAACCTACTCCCTATACTGCGATGTAATGATCTCATAATTTGTTTTTTTGATTGATTGAATTCTACAAGGTTATTTATTTTTCATTCTTATAAACTGTACCGTTTTTCATCACGAATTTTATGTGCTCCAAAGTGGAGATATCTTCAATTGGATTCGTGTCTACGGCAATAATATCTGCAAGCATACCTTCTTTTAATTCACCACGATCCGTGAGCCCTAGCATTTCTGCACTATTGGTAGTAGCGGTTTTGATGGCCTCTTTAGTACTCATACCACAATCTATTAATGCCGCAAATTCAATGGCGTTTTTTCCATGGGGAATAATAGGCGTGTCCGTCCCAAAAGCAATTTTGACATCTGCTTTGATAGCTTTTGTAAGGTTTTGTTTGGCAATGGGCATTACATATTCTGCCTTACCGGCCATGACGGGATCCATTTTATCTATCATGGGTTCTATTATAGTGGCCAGCCCCCTGGTAGGTACTAGATAAACACCATTTTTTTTCATAAGTTGAATGCCTTCATCATCTATAATAGACCCATGTTCAATTGAGTACACGCCGGCTTTTATGGCCTCTTTAATACCCTCTGTACCATGGGCGTGGGCGGCAACTTTAATATGGTGCCTAGCAGCTTCGTCAACAATGGTTTTCATTTCCTCATTGCTTAGTTGTTGGGCGCCAATGGCATCTTCCATAGAGAGTACACCTGCCGTGGCGTGCATTTTTATGAATTTGGCACCATGCTTAATTTGATATCTTACCGCTTCTATGGCATCATACTTACCATTGATCACTCCGTCATTGGGACCTACGGTAACCAAACCTTCCGCCAGTCCTAAAGAAATATCCCCGTGTCCGCCGCTAATGGTGATCATATGTCCCGATGGAATAATTCGTGGTGCTGCTATGGTACCCTGTTCAGAAGCCTCTGAAACGGCAACATCAATTAACTCTGGGGTAATATGTAATTGCCCTATACTTCTTATGGTGGTAAAGCCTGCCATCAATGTTTTTTCAGCATTTGCAACAGCCCTAATAGTACCTTGACTGGCACTTTCCTTATAAACATAGTCCCAACTACCTTTAAATTCCCCATCTAAATGCACGTGCATGTCCATAAGCCCGGGTAACAATATTTTATCCGTTAAGTCAATCGTTTCCAAACCTTCCGGCAATGCCTTTGGATTAATGGATTTGATACTTCCGTTTTCAATGAGCAGGTTGGCAGGTGAAATTAACTTACCGGTTCTAACATCTAAAAAAGAAGCTGCTTTTATGAGTTTTGATTGTGCTAAAACGGATGATGTAGTTGCTAAAAGGATAAGAAGGGTTAAAACTTTTTTCATTTGGTCAGATATTTGTTTTACGGTTTTTAAAAAAATCCTATGGTTATGGATTTACTATAAAGATAATATTATAAAGTGTTAGGGGAGAGTACTTTGCTTATTGAAAGATACAGAAGTTTGATTAATTAAAGGTTAATGGATGGAGATTAAACAGTCACAAACTATTCCCCTCCTCGGAGGGGCTAGGGGTGGGTTCTTGAAGGTTAGCATGTTCCATGAAATCTACAGTACCCGATTACCCACCCCTCAATCCCCTCCCTAGAGGGGAGGTTTTTGTTTTGTCGCTATACTGATAGCTACTAAAACAACAAAAAACCGCTGTAAAGAAAGTCTTTACAACGGTTCACGTTTGAATTAGTCGAGTTTATACTAAACGAATAGCAGTATAATGGTCAACACCATACCTGCTAAGGAAAAATACAGTCCTTTTTTAAAAACTGAAGTTTTGGGTAAAAACATCCAAAATGATGAAACCACGAAAAATAGTAGTGATAGCCCAAAGAAAATATTTAAGAAATAAACAGGGCTATTGGTCGTGGCTTTATGTAAGTGCTCCATCTTATCTAAAATAAACGGGAGTTCCATCTTTTTTATGGTGGCAATACCCGTAACTTTATTGTATTGCCCTTGCTTAAAATAGACTACGTCACCTTCCGTTTTTTCGGGCTTTACGCCGCCTTTAATACGTAATGCTCCACCAAGTTCTGCAGCTTTTAAATTCGGTTTCAACTGGCGTTCCACTATTTTTTCACTTTTAAGAAAATCGGTATTTCTATAGATCATGATAATTCCGCTAATGGCATACATAGCCATGATACCGGCTAAAAAGAAACCTAAATAACGGTGAATAATTCTCATGCGTAAACTTGTGGTCATTTTCATTCTTTACTTTTTAATCGTTGGTTTTGGTGCGCAAAAATAGGGACATATTTTAATGTAATGGTTAAGACAGCCTTAATGATAAAAGGTTTAATGAGAAGAAGCCAAAAAAAAGAAAACCCCAAAGAGAAAAATCTCTTAGGGGCCTTCTCCGTTGTTTGGTGTTCTTTATTATTTAAAGCCAATTTCTTTAATACCCTTGTGACTAATTTTAATGGCATCTAAAGGTTTAAGACCATCAAAGGTCATGTCTTGCTCAACCATATAATATTTCATGCCGGAAAGAGCTTTATTGGCCAATATGTTTTTAAAACCGATGGACCCGGTGCCAACGGGGGCAAATCTACCTTGCTCATCCATGTCTTTTACATGCCATATTTTAAAACGACCTGGGTACTTGTTAAAATATGCTATAGGATTGGCGCCCGCTTTGGTGACCCAATATAGATCCATTTGAAAATCCAATAATTTGGGATTTACATTTTCCAAAAGATAGTCAATAGGTACTATGCCGTTTTCGTTCTTTTTAAATTCAAAATCGTGATTGTGGTAAAGTAGTTTTAATCCTGCTTTGTTGGCTTTTTTACCTAATGTCGTCAGAATTTCAGCCAGGTCTTTTACCGTGCCGGTCATACCCATTTGCTTTGTTTCCTGATCAAAGGTAAACATGCCCATTGGTGGTATAGGAACTACAAAATACTTAAACCCCGCAGCTTTGGCATCTGCCATCATTTTATCGGCATTGTCAAGGGTAACCGCGCTTTGGTGCGTACTGATCGGTTTCAATTTTAAAGATTTTAATAAACCTTTAAAGTCAGATGGTGTCATACCATAATATTTTCCATCTTCATAACCGGCGGCTTCAATGTTTTTGTAGCCGGCATCTGCTACTGCCTGTAGCGTAGCTTTGGCGTCTTTGCCCATGTCATCTCTGACCGTATAAAGGGCAAGGCCACCAAATTTCTTTTGGGCATAGGTGGTTACCGTGCCCAGCATAAAAATGGCAACAGCCATGCATTTAAATAAGTTGTTTGTTGAATTTTTCATTGTTGTTGTATAAAGTGTGAATATTATTTTTATTGTTTAAAGCTATATAGATAAGGAGCTTTGTGTGCCTTGCCCTCAAAAAGTTTTTCATGTCGCTCTAAAATATCAAGAGACAACATTTTACGTTGAAAACTGGTTCGTCTTAAGGTTTCGCCCAAAATAGCCTCAAAAACTTGTTGTAACTGTTTCATTGTAAATTTTTGGGGTAGTAGGTTCATACCTATCAATTTCTCGCTAATGTTGTTACGAAGTACTTCCAGGGCCTTTTCAACAATTTCGTTATGGTCCATCATTAACTTGGGTACCTTGTTTATATCATGCCAACCAATACTATCTGAAAGGTGATCCGGTTTAGGGTTTACATCTTCATAATTAATAAGGGCGTAATGGCCAACGGTAACAAAGCGTTCCATCATCCATTTATTTTTTTCCAAATTCTTATTGTTTGCCTCTAAAATGCGACGCGTGGCCTCAGGATCGGTTCTATCTAATTTTCCGAAAATCTGAAATTGATCTAAATACACATTTTTGAGTCCGGTACGTTCTTCTACTCCCTTGTTTACCGCATCCTGTAAACTTTGGTTTTTTTTGACATAGCCTCCCGGAAGTGCAAACAAGCCCGTATTGTGATATTCTAAAATGAGTATTTTTAACTTCTTTCCATTAAACCCGAATATTACACAGTCATAAGAAAGGTGAGGAATGAATTTCATATTTTTAGCGCCTTTCATTAATGAATTTGATAATTCTAGCTTGCATTTTTCAAATAAAGCACAAAATATAGTCTTATCAAAGTATTAATGTTATTAAATGAGACAATAGGTAGAGGGGTACCATTGTCAATTAAATTTACTGGAATCTTTATGTTCCACTAGGCAACAATATAGTGTTATTTTAAAATAAAACGGATCGGCAATTTAAGTCGATGTAATTTAATGTTTACCGGCTTTTTCTTTTCCAAGTTCTACTGCACGTTCAAAGGCTGCAAAGGCCGCATCCTTGATCAATTCACCTACATTATTGTTTTCCATAGAATCTAGGGCCGCACGGGTTGTACCGCCTTTGCTGGCAACTTTGTCCATCCAGGAATTTGGCGAAAGTTCATTTTGGTTGAATAATTCAATAGCTCCCGTAAAGGTCTGTGCAACCAATATTTTAGAGACATTGGGCGTAAAGCCCATTTTTAAAGCAGCTTCCATCATGCTTTGCATAAAGTAGAATACGTAGGCAGGTCCGCTACCGGAAATACCCGTGGAGGCATCTATAAAATTCTCATCGCTCACCAAAACGGATTTACCTGTGGTATCCAACAGGCTTTCTATGGTCAACAGTTCAATTCTGGTGACATCTTCTGCGGCAACGAAAGAAGTTAGTCCCTTACCTATCTGTGCCGGCAAGTTGGGCATGGCACGTACTATTTTTGTGAGTCCTGTTAAGTTTCTAATGGTTTCCATGGTCACACCTGCCATTATGGAGATAAGAATTTGACCAGGTTTAACCAGGGGTTTCAATTTTAGAAATACACTTTCTGCATGATAAGGTTTTACCGCTATAAAAATAATATCGGCCTGGGGAGCGCAATTTTTTAGATCGTCAAAAGCATCAAATTGGGGATTTTCCCGTAATGCCTCCAATTTTTCTTCAGAAGTGTCCAGCACCATTATATTTCTCTTCTTAAGTAATTTTGATTTAGACATGCCTTCTGCATACGTTAGGCCCATATTGCCGGCTCCTATTACTAATATCTTCATGAATTTAATTTTAATTATTGGATGGTATATGTAGCTGTTCAATTAGATGAACAACATCTTGTCAACAGCATTGTTCTTGCGTCTGTAATATATTTGTCTGTAGGTATGCAAGGTTTTAATAGGTATTCCTAAAAAGTATTTTGTAATAGAGGTTACTTTAGACTTTTTTAAACCATTTCGTGTTCTGTACAATTCTTTGGTATTGCTCTCTCTTTTAATGTAAATAAATTTCATGTAGCTCTGTTTTAATAGTAACATAACATAAGCAATTGCAACTCCAAATTAGAGCTGTTAAGTTTATGTTATTCTGTTTTAAGGGGGTACTTGTAATTGGGCTGTACCAGTTTTTCTAAGTTATTAATGTCTAATATTATAGATAGGCACGTAGTATTTCCGTATTAGAAGTACGGCGAAGTGATTTTAGACCTTTATCCTTTATTTGACGTACACGCTCCCTGGTAACGTCAAAGACTTCGCCTATTTCAACTAGGCTCATGGCAGGCTGATTTCCTAGACCGAAGAATAGGCGAAGAACATCGCCTTGTCTTTCAGGAATTTTTCTTAGCACTTGATCAATGTCCGTTTCTAAAGATTCTGCCATCATCTGCTTATCCGGGCTATTGATCTGGGTAGATTCCAGTACATTATAAAGAGAAGATGATTCTCCTTCCTTAAAAGGAGCATCCAATGAAACCGATTTGCCGGAATTTTTCATGGAGCTTTTTACTTTGGAAACATGGATGTCCAACTCCTGTGCAACCTCAGAAGCACTAGGGGGTCTTTCGTTTGCTTGTTCTAAAGCAGAATATACCTGATAGATTTTGGAGTTCACCGCAATTTTGTTCTGTGGTAAACGAATGAGTCGAGATTTGTTCGATAATGCCTGTAAAATAGATTGGCGGATCCACCAAACGGCATAGGATATAAATTTGAATCCCCTGGTTTCGTCAAAACGTTTAGCGGCCTTTACAAGTCCTAGATTACCTTCATTGATGAGGTCCGTTAGGCGTAACCCTCTATTTTGATATTGTTTAGCCGCAGATACCACGAACCTTAAGTTGGCACTAACCAATTTATCTAGCGCTTTTTGATCACCCTCACGAATCTTCTTTGCCAGCTCTACTTCTTCATCTGCAGTAATTAAATCTATTTTACTGATTTCCTGAAAATATTTTTCTAATGATTTGGCATCTCTGTTCGTAATTTGTTTGGTGATCTTTAATTGTCGCATAGAATAATTTAAGGTTAAACTATAACATAGTATAATTTTGATAAAACACAAGAAATTGACCCGTTTTATGATTTATTTGACTGTTTTAAGTGGATTTTGGACTGTTTTTAAGCTGAAATGGATAGTTTTTAAAATTTATACAGTGCTTGTTTTCACATTTCTTTCAATGGAACCTTAATGATTTACATATATGGGGTATACTTTGCTACACATTTGCATAAGTAGCATTCTTCCTTAACATAAATTTACATGCCATGATCATCTTTTAGGGCTTACGCTGCTGATATTAAAGCCTTGATTTTTATTTTTGGGTAAACTACCTGTCACACTATGAAAATTCGCTTTAGTATCTTATTCTTCGCATTTGCCATGATTGCACCATTTGCGATCGGGCAAAAAATAGACTTCTCTACGCTTAAAAACCTGAAAATACGCAATGTGGGCCCCGCAAATATGAGCGGTCGTATCACGGCAATAGATGTGGTAACGGATCATCCAAAGACAATGTTCGTTGGGGCGGCTTCTGGCGGCGTTTGGAAATCAGAAAATGGAGGTTCTGCATGGAAGCCTGTTTTTGATGAACAGCCAACACAAAATATAGGGGCACTTGCCATACAACAAAATGACCCTAATGTCATTTGGGTAGGTACGGGTGAAGGTAATCCCCGTAATTCCATGAATTTAGGTATGGGCGTTTTTAAAAGTACGGATGGCGGTAAAACCTGGAAGCACATGGGGCTTAAAGACACTAAAACTATACATAGAATACGTATTGATCCAAACGATCCTAACATTGTTTACGTAGGGGCAATGGGCGATCCTTTTACGGAAAATGAGCATAGGGGCTTATATAAAACTGTTGATGGCGGGTTGCATTGGGAAAAGATTTTATACTCCAATACCACGTCCGGTATCGCAGATTTGGTCATGCATCCTACAAATTCTAAAAAGCTATTTGCAGCGCTATACCAACATAAACGTACGCCTTATTATTTTACATCGGGCGGAGAAGGTTCCGGATTTTATGTAACTGATGATGCCGGTGCACATTGGCGAAAGCTAGATGAGAAAAATGGATTGCCTTATGGTGATCTAGGAAGAATAGGTATTGCCATTGCACCTTCTAAACCAGATAGGATCTATGCAAAAATAGAAGCAAAGAAAAATACAATTTACCGAAGCGATGATGGAGGTACAAGTTGGGAAATGATCAATGACAATCCAAAATTTGCCAATAATAGGCCCTTTTATTTTCAAGACCTAGCGGTAGATTCGGAAGACCCGGACAGAGTCTATAATATATATCAGCCATTATCGGTCAGTTATGATGGTGCCGCTACTTTTGATACAGTACCTATGATACCCGCTGATGAGACAAAGGGCATTCATGCAGATTTTCATGCCTTTTGGGTAAATCCTAAAGATGCCGAACATTTTATTATTGGTGGAGACGGAGGTCTGGGCATAACCCAAGATCATGGCAAAAGTTGGTACTTTCCGGAAACCATACCGGTGGCGCAATTTTATCATGTGGGCGTAGATAACGATACGCCTTACAATGTGTACGGAGGTATGCAGGACAATGGCAATTGGTCCGGGCCTTCCTATACCTGGAAAAGAGGTGGGATTAGAACGTTGTACTGGCAGTATTTGGTAGGTGGTGATGGGTTTGATATTTCTCCCGATCCGGATAATTCTAGATTTGGTTATGGTTCCTCCCAAAACGGAGATTTGTACAGGTATGACAAATTAACCGGTTATTATGTAAGTATAAAACCACCGTCAGAAGATATAAACGTTCCATTACGTTTTAACTGGAACGCAGCTTTTGCAAGAGACCCCAAAAATGACAATGCAGCTTATTACGGGTCTCAATTTGTACACGTAACCAAAGATAAAGGGGCAACATGGAAAATTATTTCGCCAGATTTAACGACCAATAAACCCGAGCACCAAAAACCTGATTATGGAGGGTTGACCTTGGATGTTTCCGGTGCAGAGCGCTATAATGCAATTTTAAGTATTGCGCCAAGTTCTTTGAACGAACGTATTGTTTGGGTAGGTACGGATGATGGACAAGTACAACTAACGACCGATGGCGGAAAAAAATGGAAAAATATGACCTCTAAGGTAAAGGGTATGCCAAACGAAGGTTGGATTGCCCAAATAGAGGCTTCTCGTTATAATGAAAATTCTGCATGGATGGTCGTCAACAATTATAGAAAGGGTGATTATGAACCCTACGTTTTTAAAACGGATGATCTAGGCAAAACATGGAAACGTGTAGCGGATAATACTATGGTAAAAGGCTATGCCTTAAGTATAATACAGGATCCGGTAGAACCAAATTTGGTCTTTTTGGGCACGGAGAACGGATTATGGATAAGCATTGATGAAGGGGCAACATGGTCTCAATTTAAAAACGGATTTCCTTCAGTATCAACCATGGATCTTAAAATTCAAGAGAAAGAATCCGCTTTGATCGTTGGTACGTTTGGAAGGGCAATTTGGGTTTTGGATGATTTGTCCGCCTTACGTGAAATTGCGGCAAACAGGTTAAAGTTGGGCTTAACCGCACTGCCTATGAATGATGCCGTACAGGTAAAAGGTTTGTTCATAAATCCGCCAGGAAATATTTGGACAGGTTTTCATACTACTTTTGAAGGGGAAAATAAGTTATTTCAGAAGACTAAAATCCCCTTTTACCTTACGGATGAGCCTACCAATGAAACTAAGGTAACCGCCATGATCTATGATCAAAAAGATAGATTGATCCATACAGTTGAGACCAAGGAATTGACCAAAGGTTTAAATTATATGATCTGGAAATTAGATGAAACGGCATCTTCCTTGCCAGGTTCATGGACAGATGATTTTTCTAGGGATATACCAGTGTTGCCGGGGGAATATACCATCGTCTTAGAGCAAGGTACTTATGCCGATACCACAAAGGTTACGGTAGTTGCAGATCCTAGATTTGAAGTATTGCCAAGTGTAGATAAAGCATTGTATGATTATAAAAAAGAAGTAGATGCTCAAGTAGAAATTTTGTCAAATGACTTAAAGGATATTGATGCCAAGAGCAAGAAAATAGCTGATTGGCTATCTAAAATACAAGCATCTAATAATGATCCTAATCAGGTATTGGTAGGTAAGCTAGAAAAAATGGAACAGTCCTTAAAAGAATTACGGGCAAAAGGTAAGACCCCAAAACCAGATAGGCAAGTAGGGGCTTGGCAATCATTTAACACAACGCCCTATTCAAAAATAAAAGACGCATTACGTATTGCGGCCGCACAGAACAACGAACCTTCTGTTCAGCATCAAGAAATTCTTGGGCAAGCAAAAAAACTCGTTGCGGAGTTTTCTAAGACCGTATCTAATTTTATGGATGACTACTGGGTTCCTTTTCAAGAAAATATTGAAAAAAGTAGTACCATTTTGAAAGATTGATCAAAAAGCTAAAAAGAGCTATGGTAGTATAGCTTCGGCTTCAATTTCTACCATATAACCATTGCCTACCAGTTTGGCTTCTACCAGGGTATTTGCAGGGTTTATGCCTTTAAACCGTTCGCCATGAGCTCTAGCAATAGGTTCCCAATCTTTTAGTTCGTTGACGAAAATACGTGTTCTAACCACGTCTTCAAGTTTACCGCCAAAGGAAGTGATTACGCCTTCTATTTTATCAATTATAAAATGGGTCTGGGCAGCGGCATCGTTACCGCCGATCATTAAGTTGCCGTGTGTAGCGGTGGTGCCAGAAACATGGATGTTTTTACCAAGTTTAATGGCTCTGCAATAACCTGCATATTCTTCCCATTCGGTACCACTAAAAATCTGTTCTTTATTTTCTCCCGTTTTTAACGGGATAAAAGCTTTGGGAATAGTTTCCAAGTGGTCGCTGAGATCGCCCGATGCGGTCAGGAAGGGGGGTTTTCTGTACTCGTCACCGCAATCTCCAGGTATGTCTTTCAATTGAAGTTGTGCCTTTTTAATATCGTTGATATCATCCGCATCAAGTTGAATGTCCAACATTTTTCTATTATCGTCAATATGCTCGCTTTCTCCCAAACGGGCGCCTACAATAACAGCGGCAACGGCTTCACCTTCTAAGATGAACCTACTTGCAATATTTGCGATGGAAGCATTATGTTTATCTGCAATTTTTTTTACGGTCCGCAATAACTTTTGGTACGGTTCCCATCCGCCGGCGGCATCAATAAAACGTTTGTATTTCATTTGTGACCATGTAGTCAGTTCCTCTTTGGCGGGCTCGGTTTTGTTTAACCATTTATCGGTTAAAAATCCGCCTGCCAAAGTCCCGAACGTCAATAGTTTTACATTATACTCACGGCATACTTTTGCCATTTGCCCGTTCGCCCTTTGGTCTATCAATGAATGGCAAATTTGATTGCTAACAATAGGGATACCGCTTGCCAGGGCAATTCTTAAATGTGCGGCATCAAAATTTGTGACCCCAATATGTTTGATCAAACCCTCTTCCTGTAGTTCCTTTAAATATAAGAGGCCATCTAACCAACTGGCATCGGGGTAGTACCACGCATGAAATTGCAAAAGGTCTATGCTGGATTGTTGCATTCTGTCAAGTGCAGTCCGTATGGCAGCTCTGACATCTTCACGGGAAATTTTTCCGGGTTTTGGAACCCATTTGGTAAATAGCTGCACGCTATCTTTATCCGCTAGGTTATTTTTAAAGGTACCGGCAATTATTTCACTGGAGCCGTAGTGGTCTGCCATGTCAAAAGAGGTGAGACCGGCATCTAGATAAGGTTTCATGTACTTGGCCGTTGCAACAGGGTCCAAGGTATTGCCGTTACGCTCCATATCCGCAATTTGCCATAAGCCCGTAACCACTCTGGAAATCTCTAAATCTTTTGCTAATTCAATTGTTGTTCGCATCTTTTATTCTTCAGGCAGTTCTAAAAATAATTTGTTTGTATCGTTGTTCTGTTTCTTCAATTTTTTCCAGTAATAGGCAAATAATATACTTGCCAGTGCCATAACTATGAGCCATATTGGTGTAGAGTGAAAATACCACGCCGTTGTCTCTGAGGTAAGATCCTTATAAGTGTGTATGACCAAGAACCCGGAAAGGGTAAAAATGCCAGACCAAGCAATGCATAATTGTAATGTTCTGTTTTTAAGTACAGAAATCTTTTTTACCAGACCTGGGTTTACCTTTTTTATGGTAACAAGTGTAATGCACATTAGCAGAAAATTGACCATCATAGAGGTCACCATAATATCTATGCCCAAAAAGAAATCCCCTGCAAAATGAGAGCCTAGAACACCAATACTTGCCATAGCGCCTGCCACAATTAAGGCAATATGTGGTGTATGGTTTTTTGGATGTACCCTAGAGATGGATTTTGGAAAAATACCATCTTTGGCCCAAGCGAACATTAAGCGTGATACGGATAGTAACATAGCAGGTAGATCATTGATCAGCGCAATTGCGGCACCTGCCAATATTGCAATGCCTAAACCAGATGGCAGTACATAACTTAACAGCCCAGGGGCAGAGATATCTTTGTTCATTGCTTCTTCTGCAACAAAACTCCACGGTACAATATGGTATACCGCCGTTGCAAAGAGAAAGTAAAATAGGCCAACGCCAAATATGGCGAGTAAAATTGCCCTTGGTAATGTTTTAGTAGGTTTTTTTGCTTCCCCGCCTGCTTGGGCAATAGAATCAAAACCAATAAAGCTGGAAAACAAAAGTGCGGCCGCAGACAGAAATATACGCCAATCAAAATCTATTTGGTTTACAGGGATAAAGCTGCGTCCTGTTTTGTTTTGTAACCCGGCCAGGAAATCCGTTGTATCATAAATGAGTCCCGAAACTATAACAATTCCGCCAAGGGCGAACATTAAAAACATCATGGGTAATAAAATACGTTCATAACTTTTGATGCCCCTAATGTTAATGGTGATAAACGACCAGATCAATGCCAATGCAATGGTTACTCTTATCCATCCTATTTCCAATCCGTTAGAGATGTTTTTCCATCCCAAACTCAGTGTTACATCTCTTATAAACGGTACGGTAACGTAAGCGATAACACCAATAACAATAGAGAGCCCGAACCATTGGGAGAAACTGGCGACAAAGCCTAAATACGGATTTAAGCCTCTACTGGCGTATATATAACTACCGCCTGCACGTGGCATGGCAGACGCCAAAATACCATAGGCCAATGCCGCGAACAATGCAGGCACCGCCGCAAAAATAAATGCAGGCAGTACATAAGGGCCAATACCCGGCACATTACGTTGTATCATGAACGGCACAACATTTATAGATGCCCCTAACATAGAACAAACACCCGTAGCGGTAAGGGCAAGAAGCCCCATTTGGCGGTTTAATTTCTTAGAGTTCGTAGTCAATAGTTATGAAGTTATGGTATGCCATGTTATTCTTTATCTAAAAAAGAGCGTACACCTGTCATTTGCCATCTGCCCAACGTTATTGGAATGCAGCCTATAGCATTTAGCTCATCGAAAAAAGCTTTCATTTCAAAAGGTTCGTTTTTAGATTCTTTCATTCTTGCATATTCGGCCATGGTGTTTTCAAGTAAGTATTTACCGGTAATGTAACTAGTTCCGTATCCTGGTTGTCTTAGGTATAGGTGTTGCTCAAAAAGCAACAGGTCCTTTTCTGTTTTCATCCAACCTCTTGGGGTGTAATTGGAGTGGATGCCGCCCGCTTCTTCAGAGCTCATAAGGTTTGCATGTGCGTAGAGCGATCCCAAGCCCCTTGCTGCGCGTTGTGCGATCATAATGTAAACAATTTCCCTAGAACGGGTTTGGTCATCATATAGCCCCGCATCCATGAACATTTCTTCTACCGCGGTTGCCACGCCTTCGTTTCTTGAATCGAATATATTGTACAGTAGGGCCTCTTTTCTAATTTCGCGCGGGTTAGGTTCCTTGTCCATCCTTGCAAGTTCAAACCAATGATAAAAATGAGAATAAAGCGGGCGTTGATCTAAATGGGCGGTAATCCAAAAAAAGTTTCTTTTCTCACGAGGTACATATGCACCTAAATGATCATTAAGCGCAGTCTCAAAGTAGTCTTTAACCGTTACTATTTCATTTTTATCTAAAAATTGCAAAAGGCTTTCTGCGGAGACCTTTGCCATTTTATTATATTCTTCAACGCTACCGGCATCTGGTAACTCAGGCAGATTTCTATTTCTGTGTTCCTCTAATTTAAGTGCAGACCATGCTCTGGTAAGCTCTCGTTTTAAGAGCATAACCTCGTCTTCCCATGTCAATGGTACCAAATGAACATTTTGTAGGTACCAGGTATAATTTTCTTTGCCAATGCCCGAAGGACCGGTTTTAGTACTGGCTTCCGTTTTTAGCCATGCCGCAAAACGATCGGTGGATGTTATTGCCGCATTGATCGCAGCCATTATTTTTTTGTTTTTTTGAATCCCGGGCAGGTTTTTTATAGCTGCCAAGTCATTACTCTGTGTCTCAATATCACGGATGCCGGCCAACCATAGGTCTTTTGCATTGCCCGTTAAATTTTCCTGAGCCTGCTTGTTAAGGATAGGAATGATTTTTAAGGAGTTAAGCAATTTGGTTTGGTCTGCTTTTTTCAAAGGAAAGCTATATTTCCAAATATCTATTATGGCATGGTGGGTAGGACCCTCGTGGGCAGGAACATCGCTACGATCTGTCCAAATTGTTTTATAGAATGCAGGGTCTCTGGACCAAGGTTTTAAAATTCGTTGGTTAAAATCATAACCGTTCATTTCGGCATGTATAATGTGCCAGTCTACTTTGTCCGGTATAGGCCATCCTGCAGTATCAATAGCAAGAAGTTGTTCTCGTAATAGTTTAAATTTTGGAGATCTTTTCTTAAAAGTTGCCACGGTATAATCAGGGGCGCCGTCTACTAATGGCGGGTTTTCAAAAGAGCGCCATTCTCTAAAAAGTTGAACTAATTCTTGATTGGAAACCTTGTCTTGAGCTGTTACATTTTGTGGAACAAACAGATAAAGAAAAGGGATAACACAAATTAATACTTTAAAAATAGTCTTGTTCTTCATAGATGGTAGGTGGTTGGTATCTGTATGCAAAATAAGAATAGTGGATCAATGAGCCATGTTTTTAAACAAAATGTTAGTTATGAAGTAAGAATTTTTCATATGAATGCCAATCTATTTTTTTGAGTTAACAATTACTTTTTAAATTGATTAATTTGCATACTTTGACAGTTATGTTTTTCAGGTAGAAATTGATTGTTTTAATTTCTGTATAATTTTATGATTGTCAAGTATTTAATAGTTGTTTTAGGGGTTTTGATATTACATTCTTATGAATAAAAAATTTCATTTTCTGGATGATGGTGGTGAAATGGGTAGGCTAATGCGAGAAAAAGATTGGTCTCTTACTCCGTTAGGTACGCCAGATGGATGGCCACATAATTTACGTACCACATTGAACATAATGTTGAACTCTCCATTTCCCATGTTTTTGTTTTGGGGAGATACTTTAAAGAGTTTTTACAATGATGCGTATAGGCCCATTTTAGGAAATGATGGTAAACATCCTAAGATATTGGGTTTAAATGGAAAGCAGGCTTGGTCCGAAAGCTGGAGCGATGTAGAACCTATGTTAAAAATTGTAACTGAAAATGGCGAATCTATTTGGAAAGAAAACCTGATGGTTCCTATTTTTAGAAATGGTAGAATGGAAGATGTTTACTGGACATTTAGCTATAGTCCCGTAAAAAATGAAGAAGGAGAAGTATCTGGTGTTTTGGTTATTGTTACCGATACTACGGAGGCGGTGTTGGCAGAAAGGCGCTTAAAGGAAAGTGAGCGTAGGTTTAGGGAAGTGGCAAACTTATCTCCGGTATGGATCTGGATTACGGATAATGATATCAATATTCAATATTCCAATCGTGCTTTATTGAATTATGTAGGAATAGAAAAAGAAGCGGACTTTACCGGTAAGGTCTGGAAAGAAGTAGTGCACCCAGATGACCTTGATATTATTTATGAAGGTTTTGGTAAAGCGGTTGCAGATGAAACTGACTTTACGCTAGAATATAGGGTTAGAAGAAAGGAAACCGGTAAATACGAATGGTTTAAGGTTTTAGGGGTTCCAAAATTCGAGGAAAAGAAAATGGTGGGCTTTATTGGTACGGCAATGAATATCGATAAACAAAAATCGTTTGCAGATGAACTTAAAAAAGAAGTGAACATACGTACCAAAGAACTAGCTGATAGTAATAGCAAATTAGAGGCAATGAATAAAGAACTTCAGTCTTTTGCATACATATCTAGCCATGATCTTCAAGAACCGCTGCGTAAAATTCAGATGTTTGCTGAAGTGTTGATGGACAAAGAGTATGATAAACTATCCACATCTGGCAAAGCTAAATTTGAAAAGATACAATCTGCGGCCAAAAGAATGCAATCACTGATCAATGATTTACTATCATATTCACGCACAGATACCGAGAATAGGGTCTTTGAGGTCATAGATTTAAAAGAACTGGTAGAAGATGTAAAAAATGACCTTGGGGAAGAACTTAAAAAGAAAGAGGGCAAAATAACCTTGTTGCGTTCATGTGAATTGGAGGTGGTGCCATTTCAATTTAGGCAGTTAATGTATAATCTATTATCCAATGCCGTCAAATACTCAAAAAATGATATCTCGCCCAATGTAACCATAGATACGGAAATTATTACGAACGCAAAATCTGTAGATGTTGGGTTAAAAAATAATAAGGAATACGTTAAAATTACCATAACCGATAATGGTATAGGGTTTGAAGAACAATTTGCAGAAAAGATATTTGAAGTATTTCAACGCTTACATTCTAAGCAGGAATATGTAGGTACCGGTATAGGTTTGGCAATTGTAAAGAAGATTGTACAGAATCATCATGGTGTAATTAGTGCATCGGGCAAACTTAACGAAGGATCGGTGTTTGAAATCGTATTGCCAAAAATGCAATAGAATAGTGTTTCTTGAACCAAAGTGATTAGCATTCATAAAAAAAGCTCATTTTCTTTAAAATGAGCTTTTTTTATAGGGAAGCCTATAATTACGTGAATAAAATGTTTTTGAGTTAAAGCATCTCTTTTTGAGGATATTACTTACACCGATCGCAGTCTACTTTTGGTATATGAATACTACTATAGAAAAATCGGCAGGTATGGGCGCTGTCTTAAATGATGGTGCCGTAACCTTTAGAGTGTGGGCTCCGCATGCGGAGAAAGTTTTCGTTGGCGGAAGCTTCAACAACTGGTCTAAAAATGACATTTCACTAGAACTTGAAGAAAATGGGTACTGGTCTGTAATCACCGAAAAAGCATCTGAAGGTGATGAATATAAATTCTTTATTGAATATAATGGGGAGATTTTGGCCAGAAACGATCCTTATGCCTTTGAAGTGACCAATAGTAACGGTAATTCCATAATTAGGGCATTAGATTTTAAATGGGACGATGTGGAGTTTAACATGCCAAATTGGAACGAGCTTGTTATATACGAACTACATGTAGGTACTTTTAATCGTTCGGCATCGGATATCGTAGGTACGTTCCAAGATGTTATAGATAAGTTAGACTACCTACGGGATTTGGGTATTAACTGTATAGAGCTGTTACCGGTCGCAGAGTTTGCGGGTGGTATTTCTTGGGGGTATAACCCTGCGCACCCATTTGCCATTGAACAAGATTATGGCGGTCCAGATGCCTTTGCGAAATTGGTCAATGAAGCGCATAAAAAAGGTATAGCGGTGATAATGGATGTAGTGTATAATCACTTTGGTCCTTCTGATGTAGATCTATGGCAGTTTGATGGTTGGAGCGAGAACGATAAAGGCGGCATCTATTTCTATAATGACCATAGAAGTGATACCCCTTGGGGAGATACCAGACCTGACTATGGCAGAAAAGAAGTGCGCCAATATTTAAGGGACAATGCATTAATGTGGATAGAAAAGTACCATTGTGACGGGTTGCGTATGGATGCTACCTCATATATACGTTATGAAGGCGGTGGTCTAGGGTATGATACCGAAATAGAAGAAGGCAATATTTTAATGCGTGATATCAATTCTGAAATAAGGGATAAATATCCGCATGTATTGACAATTGCCGAAGATCTTAAAGGCGATAGTAGGGTAACGGATGCCATTGAACATAATGGACTTGCTTATGGATCTCAATGGGATATGAACTTTGTACACCCCGTTAGAGAGGTGATAGAAGATACCCATGATGATAGTAGGGATTTGCAAAAAGTGGTAGATGCCTTGGAATTTAAGTATAGCAACGATGCGTTTTGCCGTATAGTTTATACGGAGTCTCATGATGAGGTTGCCAATGGTAAGGCAAGAGTTCCAGAAGAGATACAACCAGGTGATGCAGAAAGTGATTTTGCTAAAAAGAGAGCATTGTTAGGTATAGTTTTGACCTTGACGGCACCGGGTATACCAATGCTTTTTCAAGGGCAGGAGTTTATTGAAGATGAATACTTTCAAGATACGGAAGGCTTGGATTGGGACAAAGAAAAGAAACACAAAGGCATTGAAAATCTTGTAAGTGATATTATAAAGCTAAGAACAGGCCAAATAGATGGTGGTGAGGGTTTAAGAAGCCAGCATATAGAAATGCTACATGTAAATCATGAAACTAAAATATTGGCATATAAAAGGTTCGATGAAAATAATGTATCCAATTCAGTACTGGTCGTTTTAAATTTTAGCAATCAGGACTACGGGGATTACGGTATTGGTCTACATGAAAATGAATCTTTTGAACTTAAGATCAATGCTAGCAGTAAAATATATGATCAAGCGTTCTCAGAGTTACCGGTTGATGATGTAACCGTTGTTGAAGAACATACCGATGCCAAGAACTGGACAGGAAAAATAAATATACCTGCATATGGAGCATTGATATTTACTAAATCGTAAGAATTTTTTTAAATGGCATTATTCCGATAATATTATGTAGGTTTAAACTTACATTTCAATATTTTTATGGAATCGGCTTTAATAGTGGTAAAATTTTATTGTATTTTGTTATATAATCTATAGGTAAAACAATAATTTTACCGGCTTAAATGTGGCGAACTAATATTGATGTAATTAATGGAATATAGTTTCATATATAGCCCTGAAAAAATGGTTAATGAAATATTTCAAAGAACAATGGACGCTGCAGGGGTTGATTTTGAAATTTTGCATGACAACACCGTTCAGTTGTCTGATGATATAAGTGATGAAAAGCTTAAAGCGATCATTGGTGAGTTGAAGGGTTTTGGTATAAAAGTTCAGACGAAAGAAAATCGTGATCTTGTTGAGGAAATTAAGATTTACATAAAAAAAATGGTTTATGAAGGTGATATTAGAAATGTAAAAATTTCAGAATTATTATCTAATCAATTAGGGTTTAGTTACCCTTACCTTTCAAACTTATTTTCTAGTAAAACATTTACCTCGATAGAGAATTTTTATATTTTAGTGCGCATAGAAAAAGTAAAGGAATTAGTGCTTTTAGAGAATACGAGTTTAGGTGAAATTGCCCATAACTTAAATTTTAGCAGTGTTCCCCATTTATCAAATCAATTCAAGAAAGTAACTGGGTTAACCATAACCCAATACATGAAGTTTAGAAAAAAATAAAGAGGAAGGGTTCTTCTTTTCAATACATGAATAGAGAAAATGGATAAATTAAAAATACTTCTCGTTGATGACGATGAAGACGACAGACAGTTTTTTGCAGATGCATTGGAAGGGGTTGAACTCAATACGGAGTTACGTCAGCTAGAGAACGGTAAGAGTTGTATGGAATTTTTATTGAACGATACGGACAATACTCCAGATTTGGTATTTCTAGATTTGAATATGCCTATTATGAACGGGTTTGAGTGTTTGGAAGCAATTAGACGTACACCACATTTAAAAGATCTGTTGGTCGCAATATATTCTACTTCTTCTGCAGAAAGGGATATTGAGGAAACCTTTGAAAAAGGAGCCAATATTTATATCAAAAAACCAAGTAGTTTTAACGAGCTTAAAAAGTCCTTAAAGCAAGTAGTTAAAATGAACTGGGCCTATCACCTAAATGATTTTAAGAAAGAAAACTTTTTATTGAAAATATAAACTGCTTACACAAGGTATTTTATTAAAGTTGTTTCGTTAGGAACAACTTTTTTTGTTTTAGCACCAAACAAGTCGCAATTTAATCGGTTATTTCGCAGTATCTTAACGTAAGATGTTTAATACGGAATAGTATGAAGAATAATTTAGCGGATGATTTTTTTAGAACAATGGTAGATGATGCCGATACTGCTATTTTATATGCTGAACCATCAGCCTCTAATTCTGTAAATATCAAAGATTATAGGCCTAAATATGCAAACAAGAAAGGACAGGTCTTTTTTGCGGTTACAGCAGAAAATGATAAAAGTGAAACGTTAGAGGAGCTTGTTTATTATGATGAGGTTTTGATTTTGGCAAACAAGGTGTTGGAAACTGGTGAAGATGAAAATTTTAATATCATAGTACGGGAAGAATCTAATATTCTCAATTATCATGTAAGAATTAGGATTTTTGGTAAGGGGTTATTATTTGCCCTGACCTTGGTAAAGCCAAAATTTATTTCAGATAAGGATTCTAAACTTCCGTTAGGTAGTTTGGAATCAAGAAATAGAGAACTTGAAATTTCCAATCTTTTTGGTATTCGTGTTTTAGATAGCAATGATAGTATTATTTCTTACTTAAAGCCCGTGTTCAATAAAGCGGGAGGTGTAGAGGACTTTCGTATAGATTATATTAATAATCGGTTAAATGAGATAACCAATGATGATTCGGGCTTTATAGAAGGTAAGACCATTCTAGAATATTACCCTAAAAATTTAGAAAATGGTGTATTGGAAATTTTGACCGATTGTTATACGACCGGAGAGAATAAAGAGTACACTAAAGAATTTGCTTTTACAGATGACCCTGTTTGGTTGTCCACTAAAGCGGTTAAAATGAATGATGGCCTTATATTATTCTCTAAAGATGTAACACAGGAGAAAAAGTATGAAGCTCAATTATTTATACAGAATAGGCTATTGTCAGAAGCTGAACGTGTAGCCAATATAGGTAGCTTTCGTTGGCATTTAAATGAGGATCATATAAAATATTCGGATAACGTGTATAGATTGTTTGGTTACGATCCAAACGAGTTTGATAATAAATATGATCGTCTGCTCACTTTTTTACACCCAAACGATTTTGAGAAAGTAAAGTCTAGTTTTAAAGAAGCTAGAAAAAACAAGTCTAAAACAGATCTTGTTTTTCGCATATATACGAAATCTCAAGAATTACGCTATATGAATACTATAGGTGAATGCCATCAAAAAGAGGGTAGTTGGTATATGGTAGGCGTCATTAGGGATGTAACTAAACAAATAGAGGCAGAATCTATAC
This sequence comes from Maribacter sp., assembly GCA_020629415.1. Taxonomy (GTDB): domain Bacteria; phylum Bacteroidota; class Bacteroidia; order Flavobacteriales; family Flavobacteriaceae; genus Maribacter; species Maribacter huludaoensis. The sequence continues at coordinate 27,442 of JAHDDL010000017.1, forward strand.
TACAGATAAAGAATACAGAGCTAAAGCGAACCAATGCAGATTTAGAAGCATTTAACCGTGTTGCAAGTCATGATCTGCAAGAACCGTTACGTAAAATTCAAATGTTTGTTAGTAGACTGGACGAAGAAGAAGAGGGGCGTTTAAGTGAAAGGTCGCAAGGGTATCTGTCAAAAATCAAATATTCATCGGATAGAATGCGCAATCTTATCAATAATCTCCTTTCCTATTCAAAGGTAGATGAGGTAAGCGAACAACCTACAAGGGTAGATTTAAACGACGTTTTAAATAATGTTTTAGAAGATTTAGGCGAAAGAATTATTGATTTAGATGCCAAAGTAGAATCTGTAAGCCTTCCGGTCGTAAATGGTATTCAATTTCAATTAGAGCAATTATTTGCAAATCTTATAGGTAATTCACTTAAATATGTAAAAGAAGGTGTACGCCCCCATATTAAAATTATGGGTAATATAGTAAGTGGAAACAAAACGGATATAGAAACCTTGTTACCTAACATTAATTATGTGCAACTTCAATTTGCCGATAATGGTATTGGGTTCGAAAAAAAGTACCAAGAGAAAATTTTTGAAATATTTCAACGCCTACATGGAAAAACAGAATTTTCCGGTACAGGGTTAGGGTTATCCATCTGTAAAAAAATAGTGCAATCACATAACGGAACTATAATGGCCAAGGGAGAGAAGGACAAAGGGGCCGTTTTTACTGTATTTCTACCCACCCTTTTATAATAGGTATATTTCATAATTTTTATGTCTTCTTAAAATTGTGTAACAGCTTTTAAAAATGTTGTAACGTATTTACTTGCTACAGGCTGCATCTTTGTAACAACAAAAAATGTAAGCTTTTATGAACAATCTTCAATATGCTAGAGTAGGTGCCGTAAGACACAAAAACTCTAATAACCAAGGTTCTAAACTAGAAATACCAACTTCTAGCTCATCAGACGCTTTAGTAGCGCAAAAGGCTTTATCTAATAATAACCATTTAAACAATATATCATGCAAGTAGTCCATAATCAATTAAGTTATTTCAATAGTGTATTAGGAGGAAGTATCTCCAGTTTTCAAGGTGATCGTATTCTTCAATATGATAATGATAAAGGAACGGGTAGAATACAAACTGTTTCATTGGGATCTGGAATATCCTACACGGAATATGATATGGATTTGAACGAGGATTTTAATTTTGATTTAAAATTGGATGAAAATCGTAGTTTATACTTTATTTACTGCTTGGAAGGTAATTTCAGGTTTTCAAACGGAAAAGAAAATAGTAAGGTTGAAGCATTACAAACAGTGGTTGTAGGCGGTTCTAACAAAACTATTAATATAAAATTAAGAGAGGCTACAAAATCTAACTTATCTATTATTAAGGTAACGCAAAACGGGGAATCTCTAAGTAAGAACGTAGATAATAATGAGTTGTACGACCAATTGTTTGCCCAGTTCTTAAATGAGGACGGTAATGCACATATTGGAACTTTCAATCTAAAAATAAAAGAACAGTTATTGCAGATCAGATCAATTACCCAGGTAGGTTTGGTTAGAAAACTGCTAATAGAGGGTATTGTAAACTTTACTTTAGCTTTAGAGATATTACACTGTAAGCAAGATATTGAGAATAGTGGACAGGTATCTACGATGTTGACCAAGAAAGAGCTTTTAAGAATTGAAGAAGCTGTTAACGCAATTAAAAGAAAACCGGAATTTCCATATACCGTAACGGATTTAAGTAAGGAATATGGTCTTTCGCCAACTAAATTACAAGAGGGCTTTAAGGTAATGGAAGGTACTACGGTAACCAATTTCATTAGAAATGAAAGGTTGATTCTTGCCGAAGAGTTGATACAAACATCTGATATGAACATTTCAGAGATAGTTTATTCCATAGGATTTACCAGTAGAAGTTACTTCTCTAAAATATTTAGAAACAAGTTTAAATGTACTCCTAAAGCATACTTAATGAACATTAGAAACGTATCGCTTTCAGCATAAGGTAAAATATATGAAAATGGTTGAGCCGGCTCTTTAGAGCTGGCTTTTTTATTTTACTTATGGTCTGGATAAAGCTTTAGAAAAATAGAATAAAAGAAAGGTGATATAGGAGTAAAAAGGAAAAGATGTTTAAATAAAAGATAAAGGATGTGTTTAGATGGAAATAACAAATTCTTTTTCAGGTTTGCTTTCTTCAGAATTGTCCACATAGCGAAGGCACTTGTGTAAAAGTGTTTTAAGTTGATTGTATGAAGATGGTTTTTGCAAATATAAAGATGCCCCCATTTCGTTTAAACGGGTTATTTCCTTAGGGTGGTACGACGTTGAATAAATAATTACCGGAATATCTTCATATTTTTCAAGATCACGTATATCCGCAAGACACTCGAATCCATCCATCATAGGCATTTTTAAATCTAAGAATATAACATCTGGTTTATCGTTACTATCGGATAACAAGCCTGCCATAAGATCTACACCATTGTTGAATTCCGATATTTTGGTCTGTATCGGTATTTCGCGTAAAGCGTCAGAAAAAAATGTTCTGTCGTCACTATCGTCATCCGCTAGGAAAACATTTAAAATTGGTTTGCTCATGTTCGGTAAATAATTTGAACTCTAAAATTATTTGATTGAAAATCGGCATTAGAAATGCCGATTATTCTATTGCAAGTTAGTATTTGCTGTTTTTGCGCAATAATGCGATTGATTTTAAAAATAACTCAATACCTAAAAAATAGATTTACTTTTTTGGGTCATATTATTAATGACCGTTCTATGTAACTGTTATGCAACATAATTTATTATAGCCGTACCGCCCAAAGTGTTATTTTTAATAGATTCTATTGTTCTTTTTAAAGCAGAAGTCAGCGTTTTGAACGAATTTGGCTTGTGCAGATATCTATTGGCTCCATTCTGGAACAAATTTGAAATACGGTCAATATCGTATAAATTAGAAAATATAACTACCGGAATATCATCAAGGGCGGTATTTTTTCTTATTTCGGTCAAACTTTCCTCTCCATTCAATCGAGGCATAAAAAGATCCAGAAAAATAACATTTGGCTTTAGAGTTTTAGTTTGCAATTCATTTAGTAAATCTAACCCATTGGAGAACACGGTAATATTTATATTTTCTTGCAAACTAGCTATAGCATCTCTAAATATTTGTTGATCTTCCATATCATCTTCTGCCATATAAATATGGAACACATCATCTTTGATCATTATGTATACAATTAATTATCCACCAATTACTTCACCACCATTTATATGTAATACTTGTCCTGTCATGTAGCTACTGTCTTCACTGGCTAAATACACATAGGCTGGAGCTACTTCAGCAGGTTGGCCAGGTCTGCCCAATGGTACATCTTTACCAAATTTCTCTAGTTTTTCACCATCAAAAGTAGCTGGTATCAAAGGAGTCCAAATAGGTCCCGGTGCCACAGCATTTACACGAATTCCTTTCTCTGCAAGCGATTTTGACAAGCTTCTGGTAAAAGATACAATTGCTCCTTTTGTGCTGGCATAATCTATTAAGTGCTCAGACCCTCTATATGCAGTAACAGATGTTGTATTGATAATGGTATCGCCAGATTTTAAATGTTTCATGGCAGCCATGACAATATAAAAATAAGGGTAGATGTTGGTTTCAAAAGTGGTATGCAAATTCTCTATTTTGATATCCTCGATATGCTCGGTAGGGAATTGCATGGCCGCATTATTGATAACACAGTTTAAAGTTCCAAAATTAGAAATGGTCTTATCAATAGCATCTTTGCAAAACTGTTCATTTTTTACGTCTCCTTTGATCAAAAGACACTCTCCACCTTCATTTTCAATTTCAATTTTAGTTTGTAGTGCATCTTTTTCCTCGTTTAGGTAAATGATGGCAATTTTTGCGCCCTCCCTTGCAAAATGTACCGCTACGCTTTTACCTATACCACTATCTCCACCTGTAAGCAGTGCAACTTTGTTTTTTAATTTATCACTGCCTTTGTAGCTTTCACGTATGGTAAGTGGCTCAGGATTCATTTTGAATTCATTACCAGGTTGTTTTGCCTGTTCCTGATTTTTATCTATCGTTATATTTTCCATGTTCTTAGTTTTAAATACGTATTAGGCTGCAAGTTTTCTACATTCTTTGGCACATGCCAAGCAAGATTCTGCGCATAATTGACAATGCTCATGGTCATGTTGTTGGCATTGTTCTGCGCACCATTCGCAAATTTCAGCGCAAAGCGCTGCTTGTTTTGAAGAAAAAGGACTATCTGCCATTAATATTTTAATGGTGCTAAGGCAAGTATCTACACACTGCATACAGCAATTTGGACACTCGTTCATACTTTCTTTACCAGCCATGTTAACTATGCAGTTTTGGCAATCTATGAAGCATTTTTTACAGGCTTCTATGCAACTTTTATAAGCTAATTTCATTTTGTTAAATTTTAATAGGTTGTAATTTCTCATTTGAAATTAAAATATGCACAGTTAAATGATTTGCTCTTTTGATTGGAAATTGTGCGGTATAGCATATGGATAAATAATGATAGCAATACGACACAAATTAGGACTAAATTGTAATGATGTAAGTCATGAGAAGGAAGGTGCTATTCTCTTTTTACATCTTTCATAATCCATAAATCTAAAGGAGCATCATCTTTTTTATGTAGAACTGAAATGTCTCCCGTAGTTTCAAAAATAACCGCTTTAATTTGACTGAGTTCAGTTACATTGGCTTCTCTCAATTTTGAACGTAAATCACTCTCTGTAACTCTGGCTTTTCTTAAATTGGATTCTATAATTTTCTCACCGTCCATGAGTAATAAAGGTGAATTATCCACCAAATTCTGTATTGTTTTATTTCTTCTGGCAAATGCAATGCTTATTTGCAATAGATATACCATTGCCAAGCCAACTATACCCTCGATCATTTTTACAGAAGAAGATAGGATTGTTGTAGCAATAATTGATCCAACGGCAACGGTCATTGCAAAATCAAAACTTGACATTTTTGAAAAACTTCGTTTTCCGATAATGCGTGTAAAAACAATAATTGCTAAATATATACCACATGCACTGATAGAAATTAACATTACGGTTTCCCAAGAAGTGTTAAATAATTCTTTCATTTTTCCAGTTTTCTATATTTAAATATGAGAATGAACATGGTGATGTTCAATAGTGTTGAAATACCGTTTGTAATAATAATTGGAGCATCTTGTTTCATAACACCATATACTGTCCAGAGCAGGACCCCTAGAATTAAGATAAAAAACATTTTAGGAGAAACATCATCTACCTTTTTTGTTTGCCAAGCTCTGTAAATTTGCGGAACTGCCGCAATGGTGGTAAAGATGCCGGCAAAAATTCCAATGATTTCTTCCATGTTATTTAATAGTAGTTGATTATTTAGAATGCATAACTGCTATTATATGCATTTAACAACGTTGAAGGTACTGGCGTTAAGCTCCAAAAAGTAATTCATTACAAGTAAATGTTGGTTCAAAAAAATATAGATAGTGGTAAGCACCAATTATTATTTAATTTAATGCTTGGATTAGTTTAATGAAATAAAAACAGCAATGAAATTGTTAAATATATTTTGCGCTGGCATTTTAGGAACTACGATTATGACAGGTTTTAGTCATGTGGTTGAATTGTTAAGCGGCAATAAATTTAATGAGGCACATTTATTAAATCAGCTTATTGATCTTTCCAAGACCTTTAAAAGAAACGTGAAACATAATTATTTTTTAGGCTGGTTAATTCATTTTGGTATAGGCATAAGTATGGCGGCTATCATATATGTCTTTTATTCTCACATAAATTATAGTGACGTTATTTGGACGGGTTTGATTTTTGGATTCATACTAGGGATTGTTGGTGTAGGCGGGTGGTCAATGATTATAAGTAGCCATAATGATCCGCCCAAAATTAACTGGACATATTTCTTTTTACAATTGATTCTTGCACATATGATTTTCGGTATTACAGTTTCTTGGGTAATTACAAGGATTTAATAGGATACATATAACAAAGTTTAATTAGTGGTAATTTTTTAATGTAATATGGGTATAGAAATTTCACTTTATACAAAGCGGGCAATTATAGGCGGTTTAATCTCTTTAGGGTTTATTGGTTTAGGAACTTTTATGCTTGGAAATTTAAGCGGTTATGAAGCTAAAGTTTTAATAAAGTCTAGCCTTACGGGATTAAATACATTATGTAATACCATTGTGTTGGCCTCGGCAACCATATTGGCTTTAATGTTGACTCTTTTAGGGGTAAGCTCAGGCACGAACTCTAAATTGAAGAATGATCATTATTTACATATTATGCAAATTGCAAAGCTGGATACGGCAATTTTTATAGCCTCTTTGCTGTTCTTTTTGGTGTTTAATCTGCCTGTTACGGAAAGTGAAAATATCCCGGAAAACTATTTTGATGCCATTTATTACATTACTATCGGTGTAAGCGCCATATTGAGTTCTGGTTTAATTGTAGTGGTATTGATGTTATACAATACTATAATCAATATTATAAAAATAATAGGTTTAGGCAGAACGGATCATCCACTAATAAAGAATGAAGATGTGGATTGATGGCTATTAGATAATATTTGTAATATGGTCTTGGTCAAGATTACATAGGCGGCTCTGCAACCATAGTTTTTATCTTTTTCCAAAATTGTTTAGAGGTAACATTTGTAGGTGTTACCAAATCGGCTAGCAGGGTTAAATTTCGTTTAAACTGCTCATATTCATATTTAGAGGTATTATTTTCATCAATTGGATAGTATGCCATTCCCCAATTTGGAAAAGTTCTTTTACTAATTTCATCGTCGGAAAATAAGGTAACATTTGTATGGCGAGGATCTTTTTTGATCTTATCATAAAGTTCGGTAATGTTCTTTTTACTGCCCTCTAAAAGTTGAACAAATCCACCTTTGTAATAAATAAGACATCCGGTAATATCATCTCTCTCATTATTGGCACGAGCATTTTCAAGAAGCTCTTCCATTTCCACAGTTTTTAATTTTTTAGTGGCTACAGATTCATATGTCAATGTATACATATTGTTGAAGTTATCCTTAATGGGCAAAAATAATAAAAATGCTAAAAAATGAAGTACACCATTTAAAAAAGATAGTAGGAGACAGGGTTAAGCAAATATTAGGCAACAAAAAAGCCCCTAGAAGGGGCTTTTGAGTGATCGCAGGAGGATTCGAACCTCCGACCGTCTGCTTAGAAGGCAGATGCTCTATCCAGCTGAGCTATGCGACCGACACCATTTTTTCAAATGTGGGTGCAAACTTAGTGATTTTTATAGACTGGTAAAACGAAAATCAATAAAAATTTAATTATTTCTTTTATAGACTGGAATATGACTATGAACGACCTTCGTATTGATCAAAATTTTCCCATAATTGGTCAAGTACTTTGTAGAAAATTTCAAATTCTTCTTCAGTGATTCCCAGGGTACTAACTTTTCTTAAATCGGTAATAAAAGGCATTACCCTTTTTATAAGTTCAGAGCCTTCTTCCGTAATTACCAGTTTAAATCTTTTTTGGTCATCCCTAAATCTAGATTTGCGTAAGAACCCTTTTTTGCATAATCCACTGATTACTCTAGAGGTTGTAGCCCTATTTCTAAAGTTAGATTTGGCAATATCAGCTTGCGAAGCGTCTTTACCTTCTAAATGTACACGTTGTAAGATCACCCATTGTTCAATAGTAAGATCAATGTTGTTTTCTGCAAATACCTGTAAAAAAGTGCTCTGTACTTTTTTTAAAGTACGATCAATGTAAACGCCGAAGCCCTCCGTCCTGTCCATAATCTCAAAGTTATTCTTCCAAAAATACAGGAGATTATCGTTAAAATTGTTGTTAATGCAACAAAATTGAAAAAAAGTTGTATTTTTACTTAGTTCAAATTGGCAAAAAGTACTAGAAATATGCAACCAGGTTTTAAGAAATATATATTAGAAGATAGCACTTACAAAGGCGGAGGTAAGAAGATTGTAATGCCCGATGGTGTTACCGTTCACAAATTGTCCTCTAACGAAAATCCGTTAGGGTATTCCCCTAAAGTTAAGGAAGCCTTGGCAAGTACTTTAGATGATTTGAGCCTATATCCGGATAATACGGATATAAGGTTACGTGAGGCGTTGGTGAAAGATTTTGATGGTGTACTTACCGTAGATAACTTTATTACTGCAAATAGTGGTTCAGAAATTATAGATATGATTTCTAAGGCATTTTTGAACGAAGATGACGAGGTAATTGTGAGTCAGCCTTGCTTTTTACCTTATACGGCCTTTACCCGTTGGATGGGAGCCAAGGCGATCAACGTACCCATGACCGAGGATTATGATTACAATTTGGACGGTATTCTAGAGGCTATTAATGATAGAACAAAGTTGATATTTCTAGCATCGCCCAACAATCCTTCAGGAAATTATATTCCACTGCCAGATTTAAGAAATTTCATAGATAAATTACCTGACCATTTAGTATTAGTGTTAGATGAGGTATACAGACATTTTGCCGAAGCCGAAGATTACACTTCGGGAATTCCTTTTGTAGTAGAAGGTAAAAATGTAATTGCAATCAATAGTTTTTCAAAGACCTATGGCTTGGCAGGTCTAAGGGTTGGCTATTGTTATGCCCCTTTAGAACTAAGTAATTACATGCGTAAGATTTGTAAACCTTTTCTATTGTCATCATTGGCTTTAGAGGGGGCAATTGCTGCTTTGGAAGATGTAGCGTTTGTAAACAAAACTGTAGCATTGGTTAAGGAAGAAAGAAGGTTTGTTTTGAACGGACTTGATGCAATGAATCTAAAATATTGGCCAACACAGGGTAATTTTGTGCTAATAGATCCACCGGTGAATGATATGGAGTTTACCTCTTTTTTAGAAAAGAAAGGTATAATGGTACGCCCTGTAGGTAATTTTGGTGCGCCGGGGAAAGTGCGTATATCTTTTGGGGTAAGAGAGGCTAATAAAGCACTTTTGGCCGCAATTGAGGTTTTAATGAAGAGCCAAACGACCACAGCATAAATTTTTTTATCATATATGTTGCATGAGCAACAAAAAACAATATAAAACTAAATCATATACTATGTCAACTTCAACAGTAGCAGAAAACAAACACAAAGAGGCACAAGATTTTATGCCTATTAACGGTACCGATTATTTAGAGCTTTATGTAAGTAACTCTAAACAGGCGGCACATTATTATAAAACCGCTTTCGGTTTTAAATCTTTAGCTTATAAAGGTCTTGAAACCGGTAGTAGGGATTTTGAATCCTATGTGGTAGAGCAAGATAAAATTAGATTGGTTTTGACATCACCGTTAAAGAGTGGTACAGATGTGGGTAGGCACATAGACAAGCATGGTGACGGAGTTAAGGTAACGGCACTGTGGGTAGATGATGCTACCTATGCTTACAACGAGGCTATGAAAAGAGGAGCTAAAAGCTATATGGAGCCAAAAACCGAAGAAGACGAGCACGGTAAGGTGGTAAGTTCAGGTATTTATTCTTATGGTGAAGTAGTGCACATTTTTGTAGAGCGTAAAAACTATAACGGTACATTTTTACCAGGCTACCAAAAATGGGAAAGCGATTATCAGCCAACGTCTACTGGATTAAAATTTGTAGATCACATGGTAGGTAACGTGAACGAAGGTAAAATGAATTATTGGGTAGATTTCTACGCCAATGTAATGGGCTTTAAGCAAATAATGTCTTTTGATGATAAAGATATTTCTACCGATTATACAGCGCTCATGAG
>JAHDDL010000017.1:37354-83243 GCA_020629415.1 Maribacter sp.
GAATCATTGAGAAAACTAGGTATTTTGGTGGATCGTGATGATGAAGGATATCTGTTGCAAATTTTCACAAAAACGGTACAGGCAAGACCAACAATGTTCTTTGAAATTATTCAGCGTAAAGGAGCAACTTCTTTTGGAAAAGGAAATTTCAAGGCTTTGTTTGAAGCTATTGAGCGTGAGCAAGAATTAAGAGGAACCTTATAAGTTCAACAGATTTCTTGACAAGCCAAGAATAGTTTAATTTTAATTAAATAGTAGTAACTAACAAAACGAACGTATATGCCTATCTATCATAAGCAAGGTGCGTTGCCGCCAAAAAGGCACACACAGTTTAGAAAACCCAATGGGGAATTGTATTCAGAACAATTGTTCGGTACCATTGGTTTTGACGGTATGTCCTCTTTATTATATCATCATAATAGACCTACCATGGTCAAAGAGATTGTAAAGAGTACAGATGTGTCTCCTAAAATTGCTTTGGAGAAGAATATACGTTCGTTAAAGTTGGTTAGTTTTAATGCACCCGCAAAAGACGATTTTTTAGTAGCTCGTGAGCCACTTTTGGTCAATAGTGATATCATCATTGGGGTAGCGGCACCACGAAAATCGTTACGCGAATATTTTTATAAGAATACAGATGCCGATGAAATGTTGTTCATACATAAAGGCTCTGGTACCTTAAGAACTATTTTTGGACAAATTCCTTTTGAATATGGTGATTATCTGATCATTCCCAGAGGAACCATTTATCAAATAGATTTTGATAGTGAAGACAATCGTTTATTATATGCCGAATCATATTCACCGATCTATACGCCAAAAAGATATCGCAATTGGTTTGGGCAGTTATTGGAACACTCTCCGTTCTGTGAACGCGATTATAAATTGCCACAAAACCTTGAAACATTTACCGATACCAATGAACATTTGTTAAAGGTAAAAAAGCAAGGGGTCATGCATGAAATGGTGTATGTAGGGCATCCTTTTGATGTTGTAGGTTGGGATGGATATAACTTCCCATACGGATTCTCCATTCATAATTTTGAACCTATTACGGGCAGAATTCACCAGCCGCCACCAGTGCATCAAACTTTTGAAACAAATGCCTTTGTAATTTGTTCGTTTGTGCCAAGACTGTATGATTATCATCCGCAGTCCATTCCGGCACCATATAACCATTCCAATATAGATTCAGATGAAATGCTGTATTATGTTGATGGCGATTTTATGAGCAGAAACGGCGTACAACCAGGTAATATTTCTTTGCATCCCGCAGGTATACCACACGGTCCGCATCCAGGTGCTGCAGAACGAAGCATAGGTCAAAAAGGGTCTGAAGAATTAGCGGTTATGATAGACACCTTTAAGCCGTTAATGGTTACTGAGAATGCCATGAAATTAGATGATGGCGATTATTACAAATCTTGGTTATAACAGAAATAAGAAAACACTTGACAACACTAAGAACATGGGTCAGCGTACCCCATATTTCAGATTTTTCCATTTACAATCTTCCTTTTGGCATTTTTTCGGTGAACGATGATCAGCCAAGAGCAGGTATTGCTATTGGAGCGCAAATTGTTGATTTGGTTGTGGTATCAGAGTTAGGGTTGATAGAGGTCGATGCCAACTATTTTAATCAATCAACTTTAAACGAGTTTATCGCTCTAGGAAAGAAGATTACCAATAAAGTCCGTTTAGATATACAGCAGTTGCTGGTGATAGAAAATTCGCCATTAAAAAATCATCCTGAAGCATTTGTGCAACAGAAAGACGCTACCATGCATTTACCGGTGCAAGTAGGCGATTATACCGATTTTTATTCGAGTATAGAGCATGCTACCAATGTTGGTAAAATGTTTCGTGATCCAGAAAATGCGCTATTGCCCAATTGGAGGCATATTCCGGTAGGCTACCATGGTCGCGCTTCTTCTATTGTAGTTAGCGGTACCAATATTTATAGACCTATGGGTCAAGTGAAAACCAATGAAATGGAAACACCGGTTTTTCAAGCATCGGGGCGTTTAGATTTTGAATTGGAAATGGGTTTCATAGTAGGTAAACCTACACAATTAGGAGAACGGATTGCCGTTGAAAATGCTTCTGAACATATTTTTGGCTTGGTATTGTTCAATGACTGGTCTGCTAGGGATATTCAGAAATGGGAATATGTACCTTTAGGTCCGTTTTTGGGCAAAAGTTTTGCATCATCCATGTCGCCTTGGATTGTTACGTTAGAGGCATTAGAGCCATTTAAGGTTCAAGGTCCTAAGCAAGATCCAGCTGTACTTTCGTATTTACAATATGAGGGAGCCAAAAATTATGATATACAATTAGAAGTGGGGACGTCTTCCAAATCTTCGGAAGAAACAATAATCAGTCGCTCAAACTTTAAGTACATGTATTGGAATATGATGCAGCAATTGGCGCACCATACCGTAAATGGATGTAATGTAAATGTAGGCGATGTCATGGCATCGGGTTCCATATCGGGCAAAGATGAAAGCTCCTATGGATCGTTGTTGGAGATTTCGTGGGGAGGTAAAAAACCTTTCGAATTAAAAGACGGAAGCAAACGCACTTTTATTGAAGATAATGACACCATAACCCTGAAAGGATTTGCTGAAAAAGAAGGCGTAAGGGTTGGTTTCGGCGAAGTAACGGGTACTATTTTACCCAGTAAGTAATTTAGAATATGAGCACAATGTCACAACACGAAGAAATAAATACAATAGACCCGGCAAGTATATCTCAACAAGAACTGCATGGGTATTTATTATCTGCTGTAGCGCCAAGACCTATTTGTTTTGCCAGCACAATTGATAAAGACGGCAATGTAAATTTGAGTCCGTTCAGTTATTTTAACCTATTTAGTGTAAACCCTCCAATCATGATTTTTTCCCCTTCAAGAAGAGGTCGTGACAATACCACTAAGCATACCTTGGAGAATGTATTGGAAGTAAAGGAAACGGTAATCAATATTGTGAATTATGACATGGTAGAACAAATGTCATTGTCAAGTACCGAATACGGTGATGGTGTAAATGAATTTGTAAAGGCAGGATTAACCCAATTGCCAAGTGATAAAGTAAAGCCACCAAGAGTAGGTGAAGCTCCCGTAGCTTTTGAGTGTGTGGTGGATCAGGTAATAGCATTGGGTGATGGTCCAGGGGCAGGAAATCTAGTATTGGCAAAAGTAGTTCAGATACACGTAAAGAAAGCATTTCTAGATGCCGAAGGGAAGTTGGATACCCTCAAGTTAGATTTGGTTGCCCGTATGGGAGGCAATTGGTATTGCAGAGCTAATGGCGATGCTTTATTCGAAATCCCTAAACCTATACGAACCAAAGGTATTGGGGTAGATATGTTGCCAGAAGCTGTGCGTAACAGTACAGTACTGACGGGGAATAATTTGGGCAGATTAGGTAATCTAGAAGAGTTGCCAACAAAAGAAGCAATTACTGCTATTGCAGCACATGCAGAGGTAAAATCTATACTAAACGGCAATGAAGATGCTGTAGCATTGCACAAACTGGCACAACAGTGGTTGGTAGAAGGAAAAACTGAAGATGCTTTGGCCTTGTTGCATTTGGGAGTTTAACTTTTTGTGTTAATTGAATCCGTATCCATAGAGAAATCCATTGGTTTATCGTTCCAGTAAGAATCGGTTAGTTGTTTTTTATAGTCCTGTTTTAGTTCGGTTAGCGGTCTTTTAATTGTTTTTACAGCATTAGTTTCAATGTCATTGGATACAAGGTTGTTTTTGTAAAATATGGAATATAAATATTCATGTTTGGGTGAAAATACCTTTGTATTTGTAGATACATCTAAAAGATTGAAAAAGTATTTACCATGTACATTTTTATAGGTTTGTACAATGCTATGATTTTGTTTTACTAGATTTTTCGTTTTTTTGGTTTCGTATTCGGCACGTTCTATGTCGTGTTTATATTTTAATACGGCAAAAGTTTCTGAACTTATATAAATACTGCCAGAAGAAGCAATGGGTGCCGGATATCCATAACCCGTAGAATACGAACCTGGTGAGTTGTTGCTGAAATTTATTTTATAGACTTTTTGCCCTTCATAATTTAAAACTCCGTCCTTTTGTAAATCATAAGATCCAGAGCGATATAGAACATTGGTTTTACTTAAAATAATGTCTCTATTTAAAACTACCCATAAACTACCAATACCATTAAGGGTGTTCTTTTTGTCATAGATGTCGGTATTGGTTCTTAGATGATGAATTTCTGCATAGATATTATTTTCAGGTCTTACGGATCCATTAATACCCTTTTTATTATAAGTTTCAATTACAGCTTCTTCTCCTTTAATTACAGAATCTTTAGTACTATATGTAATTACTTTGTAATTAAAACTTTGATTATAGGGAGTTTGCACGTAATTCATTTCAATATTTTCCCGAGCTTTTTTAATGATTTCTTCAGCGCTTAATTCTACTCTTGCAGCCGAAACAACAACCTCATTTAAAACAATATCATCTTTAGATTTTTTAAGTCTTATGTTATTTTCTGATTTAATTGAGCTTATATGAACCGAATCGCTTTCATACCCTATCGCAGAGAAGACTAAGTATTCTTTTGAACTTTCTTTACGGGGAATACTAAACTGTCCTTTTGAATTTGAAACCGTACTTGAATTCAAATTAGAATAATAAACGTCTACATAATTAATAGGTGTAGAAGTATCATTGTCAAAGATAAAACCAGTTATGTTGTCTGTTTTATTGTAGTTTGTTATCTCAGTCGTTTTATCGCTGTAATCAATATACTCAGGTGGGTACATATTTTCGATATAATAGATACCGTCAAAAATGTTCTCCCAATTGGCAGATAACGGAAGGTAGCCTAAAGCGGATGAATAAAATTGATGTGGAATATCATCTAGCACGTATAGGTCTGATTTAAAACTCTTTTTTTTAAAATCGGATTCAATACTCTTAAATGGCGGTTGTAAAATTGGAATAATCTGCTGTACGGAAAAATCATAATATAAACCTTCATAAGAGGTGAAAGCTAAGCTAAACAACTTTGAGCCGTACTTTTCTTTAAGAATTTGACCCATTGGTACGGCATATTTCAATTCTTTTATTTGTGCAATTTCTTCTTCAGCGCTAGTATGGCTATCGCCTTGAATACTGTCTATGATTGCAATTTGTTTTTTAATAAAACTTTCGGTTTCTAAGGTGTACTCGAATTGGTTCAATTTATCCGCAAAGTGATAGCTTGCGCCCCAGCCCATTATTTTTTCATTAGGAAAGGTTTCTTTTATGAAAATAAGATTTTCTGCCATTTGTTCATCCCTAGGGTTCTGAATGGCAATTTTTTCTTTTTGAAGACTCTTTAATCCAAAATCCAAATCAGAAAATACACTTTTAAATGTTTGGACGATTACTTTTGTTTTAATATCATTTTTAGGGATTTGGTCTAATTTTTCAATGACAGCATTGATACGGTTGTATAGCTCGGTGGAATCCTTTTTATTAAAAGCATACTTTTCAAAATCTCTAGCAACCATGGTTTTTTCAATCTCCATATAAGTTTCATTTGAAACTTCAATCCTGTTTTTTGAACATAAAGTTTTAAAGTCATCAAGAAAGTACTCTTCAAAGAGATTTGATTCTTGAGAATCGAACCCAAGAATTTTCATTTCAGGATGCTTTTCCAAATAGTTCAATAATTCTTGGAAAACTTTGGTAGTAGTATATAGCCAACCGACACTTTGATTAAAAATTTTTATGTTTTCCTGCTTGTTTTGGTATAGTTCGTTTGCCTTAAAATTGTCATACATACCACTTTCAAAAACCAACAAATTGTAACCATAGTTTTCATGTAACTCTTTTACCATTTCAAATTTTTTATCAAAAACGGCACCATCTCCATGAGACTGTTCGCCAAGTAATATGATTTCAAGTTCGTCAGGTGATATATCCTTGAAAATAGAATCTTGACTAAAAAGAGTACTGGTAGATATGATACTTAAAATAAGAATCGAAAGTAATATGGATATGCTTTTCATTTGATATTTTTCTAGAACTAAATAATCTTACTCCGCCTTCTCATAAGCTTCCTTCAACCAATCGGTCAGTTCCTCATCAACCTGATCAGCATCTGTGAGTTGTACACGGTGCGTACACATACTGCCAAAAGGTCCTGAAGATTCAAGTCGCTCAGTAGTTGGCTTGTCTTTTATTTTTAATCCTAAATCTATTCTAGTTTTGGTAGCAGGTTTTATCAATGCAAATTGCTTTTTACGAATAATACTTACGGTAGTTTTCTTTGGGGTTATGGTAATATCATCTCCAAAAGGCTTTATTGCAAGTAGCAGCTTTTCATAAATAGGAAGTAGGCTTTCTTTCCCTTTGTATTGCTGATCCACCAAATCCGTTGGAGCATGGTTTTCTTCTTTTGAAAGGGTAACAATGGTATTTGCAAAACCGTGGGTAACACCATGTTCTTTCTTTAAATAATTGACACCTTCAGAATGTTTGGCAAATGACTTTTCTTTAAGAATGGTCTTCCATTCATTCAATGATTTTCCTGTCTTTTCAGGCATGTTGTCGATCATGGTTTGCAGTGCCTTTTCCATAAGTAGAGCGTTTTATGTATGTTTCAATTTACAAAAAAATAGTAACCCCTTGGGTTGGTTATTCAGCACCATCTTTTTTTTAATGTTATTCTATCCAAAAAAGATCAACAAACACCCCCTAACATTAGCAATCTATCAATAAATAGCGTTCCAACTCCAATTTGAATAAAAATTTTGTGATTCACGCTTACTTATATTCATTTGCTGATTATAGTGCTTATATTAGGTAGTACCGAAATCCCACAACCGTATGGCATTAAAAGTTGCAATTAAACACAAGACCAAGTATATCTACGATAGAAGTATAAATCTATCGCCACATATTTTTAGGTTGCGTCCGGCACCACATAGTAGAACACCAATAGAGGCTTATTCAATTAAAATTAAACCTGAAAATCATTTTTTTAATTGGCAACAAGACCCTTTTGGAAATTATTTGGCTCGAATTGTTTTTCCCGATAAAACCACTGAGCTGTCTATTGATGTAGAAATTATAGCCGATTTAAAAACCATCAATCCGTTCGATTTTTTTGTTGAGGAAGCTGTAGAGGAATTTCCATTTAAATATTCCGATGAGGCTAAGAAAGAACTTTTACCCTATTTGGAAAAAGTGGAGAGTGGTCCGTTATTGAAAGAGTGGCTGTCAAAGATAGATTTGACTCCGCAAAGAAGTATAGATTTTTTAATTGGGCTAAATAGCAAATTGTATAATTACTTGGATTATACTTTGAGAATGGAGCCCGGGGTACAAACCTGTGAAGAAACCTTAGAGGCTAAGTTGGGTTCTTGTAGGGATTTTGCATGGTTGCTGGTGCAAACACTTCGTCATTTAGGTTTGGCGGCTCGCTTTGTTTCCGGGTATTTGGTACAATTGAAATCCGATGAAAAATCACTGGATGGTCCTTCTGGTCCAGAAGAGGATTTTACCGATCTTCATGCATGGGCAGAAGTATATTTGCCCGGTGCCGGATGGATCGGTCTGGACGCCACATCTGGTTTGTTTACGGGAGAAGGTCATATTCCATTGGCATGTACACCATCTTATGAAAGTGCCGCACCGGTAAGCGGATTTAGTGATTTTGCTGAAACTACCTTTGAATTTGAAAATTCGGTTACTAGAATTTTTGAATCGCCACGTGTAACCAAGCCCTACACAGATGAACAATGGCAAGCAATCTATGATCTTGGTTTTAAGGTAGAGGAAGAATTGCAGGCCAATGATGTTCGTTTAACTATGGGAGGCGAACCTACATTTGTCTCTATAGATGATATGGAATCTGAGGAGTGGAATACCGCTGCAGATGGTCAACACAAAAGGGAACTGGCGAGCAAACTTTCCATCAGGCTACTAGAGGTATTTGGTAAAGGGGGACTCTTGCACCACGCACAGGGTAAATGGTATCCTGGAGAGGCCTTGCCACGTTGGCTCATTGGTATCCACTGGCGCAAAGACGGAAAACCCATTTGGAACGATCCAAGTTTATTGGCATCTTTCTCTGAGGAATATAAAATGCCCAGAAATATTACCAAACGATTTTTAAAGACCTTAGGGGGCTATTTGGGTTGTAAGACCAACAGTGTAATGCCAGCCTATGAAGATGCCTTTTACTTTTTATGGGAAGAAGGAAAATTACCGGTAGATGTCAACCCTAAAAAATACAATAAAGATGATGGTCACCTACGTAGAAAATTGGGTGAAATATTGGAAAATGGAATTGGTGAAGTAGTAGGTCACGTATATCCTTTGACCAAAAAGAACAATAAATGGCTTACGAATAAATGGAAGTTTAGAAATAAATATTTGTTTCTTACACCCGGTAATTCCGCTATAGGACTTCGTTTGCCTTTGGCGGCATTGCCCCAAGACCCGCCAATCCCTTCAGAACCAACGGCAGAGGTAGAGTTGTTTGAACCCTCGCCGGATTTGCCAAAACCTGGTGATGCATTGGAAAAACGATTGAAATTAAAATCTATAGGTCACCCAAGAAAGCACCCTTATGTGCGTACGGCAATTTGTGCAGAGGTCAGGGAGAATAAATTATTTCTTTATTTGCCTCCGTTAGATAGTGCCGAAGACTTTTTGGACTTGGTGGCAAGTATAGAAGCTACGGCAAAAGAATTAAAAGTTCCTGTGATTCTAGAAGGCTATGAGCCACCTCGTGATAATAGGTTAGAAGTTTTAAAGGTGACCCCTGATCCAGGTGTTATTGAGGTAAACGTACATCCTGCAAAAAACTGGCAAGAACTTACGGACAATACGCTAACCTTATATGCCGAAGCAAAGCAGGCCCGCTTAGGAACCGAAAAATTTATGCTAGATGGTAAGCATACCGGTACAGGCGGTGGTAATCACGTTACCTTGGGCGGTGTAACTCCGGCTGATAGTCCGTTATTACGTAACCCGCAGTTATTACGAAGTCTTTTGACTTTTTGGCAACATCACCCCGGACTGTCCTATTTGTTCTCAGGTGCATTTATTGGGCCTACTAGTCAGGCTCCACGAGTAGATGAGGCAAGGTTGGAGAACTTGTATGAACTTGAAATTGCCTTTTCGCAAATACCGGATGATAAAGAGGTACCGTTTTGGATCACTGACCGTCTGTTCAGACATCTGTTGACGGACATAACAGGGAATACCCATAGAGCGGAGTTTTGTATAGATAAATTATACTCTCCGGATTCTTCGTCCGGGCGTTTGGGTATCTTGGAGTTACGTGCCTTTGATATGCCTCCTCATGCGCAAATGAGTTTAATGCAAATGTTGTTGGTGCGTACATTGGTATCATGGTTTTGGAAAAAACCGTACAAGCACAAATTGGTGCGTTGGGGTACAGAATTGCATGACAAATTCTTGCTGGAGCATTATGTAAAAGAAGATATTAAGGATATTGTAGAGCAATTGAACGAAGCGGGATATCCGTTCAAATTAGATTGGTTTGATCCCTTCTTTGAATTCCGTTTCCCGTTGTACGGTATGATAGATGTCAATACCATACAAATGGAATTGCGTATGGCCATAGAACCGTGGAATGTGCTTGGTGAGGAAATGACCGGTGGCGGAACATCCCGTTATGTAGATTCTTCATTAGAGCGTGTACAGGTAAAAGTCAATAATTTTAATGAAAAGCGATACTCGTTAACGTGTAATGGAGTTAAAATTGAATTGAGCGCTACAGGAACAAAGGGCGAGTACGTAGCGGGAGTGCGTTTTAAGGCCTGGGAACCATGGTCTGCCTTACACCCGACTATTGGGGTAGATACTCCGTTGGTATTTGATATAGTTGATGATTGGAACAAAAAGTCTATTGGTGGCTGTACCTATTTTGTGGCACACCCAGGTGGTAGGTCGTATGATACCTATCCGGTAAATAGCTTAGAAGCAGAATCGCGCAGAATTAATAGATTTTGGGATATTGGCATGACACAAGATGAGGTAACACCTACAGAATTGGTGGCTTCAACAAATTTTACGGGCAGAATGGTAGAACTTAAGAAAGGTTCAAATACATTTGCATACAAAGAGATGCCGGTCAACCCAGAGTATCCACATGTAACAGATTTGCGTAAGAAGTAATTGAAGAGGTAATGCCAACAACAAAAACCACGTGGTTCAATAATTATGATACCCAACAGGGCAATGATGAAATGTATTCATTGAACAATGGTATAAAACCCTATTGGAGTAAACTATTGACCAGTTTTGATACCTTGGGGGTCACGGGACTAACGGCACGTCAAAAAGATATAGACTGGCTGTTGTCAGAAAATGGGGTCACTTATAATGTGTACAACGATCCACAGGGTATGCATAGACCTTGGAACCTTAATGTGGTTCCTTTTATGCTGCACCAGAATGAGTGGGCAGAGGTAGAGGCAGGGTTAAAGCAAAGGGCAGAATTGCTCAACTTGGTGTTAAAAGATGTCTACGGCGACCGAAAATTAATAAAAAACGGTATCGTACCCTATGAAGTAATTTATGGACATAGGGGTTTTCTTAGGCAATGTTCCGGTATGGAGCTTCAGTTAGAGCAGTATTTGTCTATTTATGCCGCAGATTTATGCCGTGGAACAGATGGGCGTTTATGGGTAGTAAATGACAGGACAGAAGCACCATCAGGTATGGGGTATGCTTTAGAGAATAGATCCACGACCAGTAGAATTCTGCCGGATTTGTACGCGGAAATGAAAGTGAAGCGTTTATCCGGATTTTTTCAGGAATTCAATCAAATGCTTATTGATGCCGCACCTGGGAAAAAGGAAAATCCGAATATTGTGATTCTTACACCGGGCTCACATAACGAAACCTATTTTGAACATGCCTATATGGCGTCTTTCTTAGGATATCCATTGGTACAAGGTAATGATATGGTGGTGCGTGACGGCTTTCTTTGGATGAAGTCTTTACAAGGCTTAAAGCAGATCGATGTGGTATTGCGTAGGGTAGACGATGCCTTTACCGATCCCTTGGAACTACGGGAAGATTCACATTTGGGCGTAGCCGGATTATTGGATGTTGTACGAAGAAACAATGTAGCGGTCATAAACCCCATAGGAAGTGGAGTTATTGAAAATCCGGGATTGATTCCGTTTATGCCAGCCATAGCAAAATTCTTTATGGATGAGGAATTAAAATTACCTCAGATCGCATCATGGTGGTGCGGACAAGAAAAGGAAAGAAATTTTGTCTTGGATAACATTTCAAAATTGGTCATAAAAAGAATAGATCGTACCAATAGGGAAAGTATCTATTTTGGAGAATTAATGAGTGCGGAAGCATTGGATGAACTTAAAAAGGTCATTTTGGAGCGTCCCTATCGTTTTGTTGCACAGGAACGCATTAATTTCTCAACGGCGCCCAATTTTACCAATGATAAATTAGCGCCAAGAAATGTTGTGGCAAGAGCATTTTGTATCGCATCTAAAAAAGAATATTCCGTAATGCCAGGTGGTTTAGTAAGGGTGGCTCCAGATGGCGAGACCGTAAGAGTGTCCAATCAAAGAGGTGGCACCAGTAAAGATTTTTGGATATTGGACGATGAACCCATTGTGGAAGAAAAAAATAGGCATTGGCAGCAAAAATCATCTATTGCCATTTCGGGCCTAAATGATTTACCCAGCTTAACGGCAGAAAATTTATATTGGGCGGGGCGCTATGTGGGGCGTACATTAGTCAATGCACGTTTTTTACGTACGGTAATGCGACAAATGGCCATTGTGCAGAACAGAAACGAAAAACCCGATTCTGAAAAACTTAAAGTGCTTTTTAAAGCGGTTACACAATTAACGGGTACCTATCCTGGCTTCGTTGAAAGGTCAAAAGATGGCAAATTGGCCATGGATAATCCGTATGAGGAAATGTTATCCGTTATTTTAGATAAGAATAGGGTGGGCAGTCTGGCGCATACCATAAGTATGTTCGGGAACTCCTATTATTCCATCCGTAATTTATGGTCCTCGGATATGTGGCGCGTATTTGAGAATATTCAAAAAATTTGGAACTCCCTGGTAGATGGTGACGATCACTCCATAAATAAAATTCTTAAAGTCCTAAATCAATTGATTACACGTTTAATTGCATTTATGGGGCTTATTGAAGAAAGTATTATGGTGCAACAAGGTTTACTATTATACTTTATAGGGTTGCAATTGGAGCAAAGTAGTTTGAATATTACTAAATGTAGGGCCTTATTGACCATAAAATATGATGAGCAGGTAGAGTATGATTTGTTAGAGTACCTGTTGACCAGTCATGAAAGCCTTAATATATACAGATACAGTTACCGCTCTCATATAGAGTTGGCACATGTGTTGGATCTAGTGGTATTGGATCTGGATTATGCACGTTCATTGACCTTTATGATCAATAGATTGCAAAAAGATATCGCAAGATTGCCACACTCCAAACATGACCATCAATTAAGTAACTATCAAAAATTTGTATTTGAGGCATTTTCAAAGTTAAGATTGGCAGAGACTTCTAAGCTGGTTCAGACAAAATCTGAAACAGATGTTACAAGAGAGCAGTTAGATACCCTTTTAAAAGAACTTTCTGATTTATTGTATAAAACCTCACAATCTATATCCAACACCTATTTTAATCATACGGACAAGCAAACACAATTGTTTACACAGTCATTTCCCATTTAATAATGATATTCAATATTACACATATTACCAAGTATGACTATAACGCTCCCGTTAGCTATTGTCATAATATTGCAACATTACGCCCTAGAGAATCAAAAGGCCAGGAACTGTTGGATTATGCCATTGAAATATCGCCTGAACCAGCTGAAATTACTGAGCGTAAAGATTTTTTCGGAAATTATATAACCCGTTTTTCCATTCAAACCGAGCATAGAACATTAAAAGTAACAACAAAGAGTAAGATTAAAAGAGAGTACGCCCAATACCATGAATCATTCAATAGCGGGGCATGTAAAAATATTACCATGAACCATGCCCTAGCTGCATTACAAGGGATGGATGCGGAAACTTTGGAAGCTAAGCAATATGTGCTGGAATCTATTTTTATTAGAAGGACGGATAAGGCGATTAGGGACTATGCAGAATTGTCCTTTAAGGGCGATAGATCAGTTTTTGAAGCTGCATATGAATTGATGCAACGCATTTATACCGACTTTGATTTTGATTCGGAATTCTCCACTATTTCCACACCAATAGAGGAAGTGATGAAGGAGAAGAAAGGAGTGTGTCAAGATTTTGCCCAAATAGCCATTGCTTGTATACGGTCTGTAGGGTTACCGGCACGCTATATAAGCGGTTATATAGAAACCTTACCTGCTCCCGGGAAAGAAAAATTAATAGGAGCCGATGCTTCCCACGCATGGTTTGCTATTTATATTCCAGGTTTTGGTTGGGTAGATTTTGATCCAACGAACAACCAGATACCCAAAGACCAACACATTGTGGTAGGCTGGGGTAGGGACTATTATGACGTGCCGCCTTTAAAAGGGGTTGTATATGGTAGCGGACAGAGTAAATTAAAAGTGGCGGTTGATATTGCTGCTGTGCTTTGAAATAGAAATGGCTTATCCTATAAATAGGCCATTCCCGCCAAATCGGTTAGTTCCCCCGAAATACCTCTTCAGCAGGATGGCCATAGCATTTATGTTATAGATATTAACTAGTGTTTATGCTTATTTTAAGTATGGCAAACCTAACACCATTCAAAAGAATATGATTACGGTTTTCCGTAACGTTGGCCAATATCATTAAATTAACCCTAAATCTTTTACTATTGCTACAAGATGAATGGCATTATTGGCATTGAATTGTACACGTAATTTGTTTAAACGTTTTTCAATAGAGCTAAGGCTTGCCGGTGAAATATTTTCTTTTCTGTATAAAGCACTTATTTCATCTTGGGATAAACCTTTGCTAAGGTTATCTAAAAGTGAAATATCATAGTCATCTATCTCAAGTTCATTTTCACTGCTGAACGCATTGGAAACTTCAGGTGATAAATAATTATCATCTTTAGCAACTTCGTTTATGGCCTTAGTAAGATTTTTAAGCCCGTTTCTACTCTTACATACATAAGCATCTATATGGTGTTGGTTAAATAAGGTGCGTACTGCCTGAAGTCGATCCTCGACCGAATAAACGATTACCTTTAAATCTGGGAACTCAGATTTTAATTTTGCTACTAACGAGTGACCGGATGGATAAGCCTGTGATCTATGGTCTATTTTAAATGAAAGATCTGATATTACCAGATTATAGGGGACATCATCAAGATCTGCTCTTTTGACTTTCAAGTACGCATCATCACAATATTGTACTTGATCTATTTGTGAAACACCTAATTCGGTCAGTAAAGAAAATACACCTTTGTTGATGTCTTCCATATCTTCCGCAACTAAAACTTTTTTGAACATGCCTTAAATTTTTATTGATGCCTTAAAGCCATCACCTTGCTTAGATTCAAAATTAATAGTTCCATTTATAGAAGCGATACGGGATTCCGTATGTTGTAGGCCATTTTTCTTAAAAAGATCACATCCAACGCCATTATCACGATAGTTTATAAGAATATTTTTACCTTCTTTCTTAAATATTAGGGTAACAAAACTAGCTTGGCTATGTTTTCTCATATTGGTCATGAGTTCTTGTAATACTCGGTATATAGTGGTTTTTTTAAGTTCAGAAATAGTGTTCCATGGTATTTTTGAAAGGTTTTGAGTAATTACCTTTACTTGATCGTTCTTATATCCCAAGAGCAGATCGTTTAATTGTGTTCCAAAATCTTCGCTTAGATCTATTGCACTATTTTCTCTAGAAATATCCCGTGTTTTAGTGTAGATTTTTTCTATTTCGTCTATAATTGTGTCGTTAATGCCTAGATTGTTCTCCAGGGAAGTCATTACTTTATACATGTCATTGGCAACTTCATCATGCACTTTTTTGGCAATTCTAGTTTCTGTCTTATAGATTTCTTCAATTTTAGCCTTGCGGTAGCGGTTTCTATATATAAAATAGGACCCAATTAGTATTAGAAAAATAATAAATGCAAGCGCTTGATAAGCCAGACGTTTGCGCGATTCTATTTCTTGAAGTAAAATACTAGCTTGAGTTTTCTTTTGTTCTTCGGCTACATTATATTTTAGAAATGCATTTTTGTTTTCTGCTATTTGTTTGGCATTGGTTATACTATCCGTCAATCTTTTATATTCATTGATCAGCGGATTCTCATCCATATTCATGAGAGTTGAAATGGCATCCAATTTAAAGGAAACACTATTGATTTTGTCTGATAGCGCAAGTGCTTTTTTTGCATGATTAATTGCTGTGGCGGTGTCCTTTCTATCTAAGTAATATTCCGCTAAATGGGTGTTGCTGGCATGTTGACCTATAAAATCATTATTAGCTTGGCGCAGCTCTAGCGCATATTTTAAATTTGGTAAACCATCTGGTAAATTTAGTTTAGATTGTACATGCCCTAAATTATCGGCCACTAATGAGATTTGGTTCTCATCTTTTAATTCAGAACGTTTTGCGAACAGAAAGGAATGAATATTAAGGGCACTTCTATAATCATGATAATCTTTATAAATATTCGCTTTATTATTAAGGATTATTACGCTGTCCTTTAACTTATTTGCAATCTTTAAAGCCTTGTCAAAAGTTTTAATAGCTTCGGTTGGGTTGTTTGAGGTTCTATAAATACGGCCCAATTGATTGTAAAGACCAACCCTGGAATTAATTAGCGTGTCTTTAGTGTGCATGGCCTCAATTAAGTTTAAAGCTTCTACCACATGGTTTTCACTGTTAAAGTTATTGCCAATTTTAAACTCCGCTATAGATAAAAGTCTCAGGTCATAAATAGCATTTAAAGTATCTTTTAGCTCTAGGTCCATTTCTTTCTTTTTGTTGAAATAATGTATACCAGAGGGTAAATCTCGTGGGTTGGCAGGGTTTAATATTGCTTTTCTGTATATAAGAGAGCTATCTAAAAATGATTGTGCATTTAATTGTGATGAAAGGCAAACGGTAAAAATGGCACAGAAGAGAAAATGTAGAAAATCTGAAAATTTAACGTATTTCATTTCTCTAATGTATAAACAATTTATGTATTTGATTTTCTGATATAAGCAAAAGTCATAATAATTTTGCGACTTTGAGTAGGGTTTTAGAATTAATGTTCATGGTTAAATATTGGGAATACATATAATATACTATAGTTGACGATGTTAAAACTGTGATTATTAAAATTGAGTCTTATATAATGTCATAAAATCTTTTTTATATATTATTGTCTTTTTTATATTATAGATAGTTAAGATGACCTTGTACGATAAAATTAAAAGTTTAAGAAATATTAATACTTACTCTAAGCACGAACAGCTTGTTAACGGTATTATACAGGCTATTGATGAAAATATAGTGAAGAAAGGAGATAAGTTACCATCCATTAATCAAATGGTGTCTCAATTGGGATTTGCAAGACAAACAATTGTTAAGGCGTATGAAGAGCTTAAGGATCGTGGTTTAGTGGAGTCAAAGAAGCTAAAGGGTTACTTTGTGGTTAGCAATGAGACAAAGGTTGTGTTGAAGGTTGCGCTTATTATGTTTTCTTTTCAACGATTTCAACAAGACTTTTACAACTCGTTTAGAAAAGGTTTAGGGAAAAAATATCAAATAGATGTTTTCTTTCATCACAATAACTTGGAAATTTTTAATAGTATATTTCAGAATATACAAGGTAAATATGGAATGTATGTTGTAGCTCCAATACAAGATCCACAAATACGTCCGTTATTAGAAATTATCCCGCCTACTAATTTATTGGTTATAGATAGGTTTATTGAGCTTGATAGCTCATATTCTTATATTTCACAAGAGTTTGAAGAATCTACATACGCCAAATTAATAGAGTTGTTACCAGAGATTTCTAAGTACAAAAAATTCACACTATTTTTTAAAGAGGATGCAGATTATCCTATTGGTATTTTGAACGCTTTTAATAGGTTTTGTGAAGATTATGATATAGAAGGATCAGTTGTAAGCAAATATAAATCTCGATCTATAAAAAAAGGAAGTTTATACTTCTTTGTAAGTGACACTTATATTTGGGATGTTTTAAAAGATATTAGAAACAGTGAATATAAAGTGGGTAAAGAAATCGGGATCTTATCACATAATGATCACGTTGTAAAAGAAATTATTTTTGGCGGTATTACCACCATTTCAACAGACTTCAAAGAAATGGGGAAAAGGGCAGCAAGCCATATCAAAAACCACGGTGAAACTCATATTATTATGCCTTCGGACTTGATTATTAGGCATTCTCTTTAGTAGAGTAATCAGTTATTTTATTATCACATTATCATATTCTTACTAATAATGTAGGTTAATTGTTATATCCTAATTTTTAACTTAATATTTTGATATTATCCAAATATTGATATATTTGCATAATAGCATAGACTGGCATAGTACAATTTAATATCAGTTTGCTTTATTTAACTAACTAAAAAAAGGATTATTAATTAACATTAATTTTATGATGGGAAAAACACTCAAACAAATTTTCAGTCTGGCACTTGCGCTACTGGGTAGTTTGGCATATGCTCAAACTACGCAAGTCTCAGGTACTGTCTCTGATGTAGACGGACCATTGCCTGGAGTAAATATTGTAGTAAAAGGAACTTCAAATGGGGTTACAACAGATTTTGACGGAAACTATACAATTTCTGATGTAGTAGATGAAAGTGTACTGGTCTATAGTTACATTGGTTATGCTACACAAGAAGTTACCGTTCAGGGTAAGGCTACCATAAATGTAATTATGGAGTCAGATGCTCAAGCATTATCGGAGGTGGTATTAATCGGTTATGGTACTTCTAATAAAAGAGAGCTGACAGGTTCGGTAGCTACCATTAAGAAGGATGCGATTGTAAATGTTGTAGCAAGTAACCCTACCACTGCACTTCAAGGTAAGCTATCTGGTATTCAGGTAGAGAGCTTTGGTGGTCAACCTGGTGGTTCTGCCAATGTATTTATTAGAGGTGTAAACTCTTTAAGTAATGCAGATCCTTTATATATAGTAGATGGTTTGTTTGTTGATAATATGGACTATGTAAATCCGCAAGATATCGAGGACATATCTATATTAAAAGATGCTGCTGCAGCCTCCATCTACGGATCCAGAGCTGCCAATGGTGTAGTTTTGATTAAGACCAATCATGGTCGTAAAAATAGGGCCGTAGAGGTGAAATTAAATACTAGGATAGGATTTGATTCTCCAAGTAAAAAATTGGATTATATCAATGGGCAGCAATACACAGATTATTTAAATCAAAGATTTGCCAATGATGGTGAGTCTACTACAGTGGCCTATAACGGTGTAAATACAGATTGGCAAGACGAGTCTTTGAGTTCTGGTATTGTTGAAGATTTAGGATTTTCAATATCAGGTGGTGGTGAGCATACGTCTTACTACGCTTCAGGTAATTACTTCAACCAAGACGGTATTTTGGTTGGTTCTGGTTTTAAGAGAATTAACATGAGATTTAATAGTAGATCAGATTTTGGTAGGTTTACCTTGACACAATCTTTAGGTATTGCCGAAGGTAAATTGCAAGAAAACAACTGGTACGGCTGGGATGGTGCATCGGTACCTACGTTAGCTTTTAGAAATGCGGCTAACGAAGGTGGTTTTGAAGCGCCGTCATTGCCTATTCACGGTCCAGGTGGTATTAATCAATATGGTTTGGCAAGTTTGGAAAATAATTTAGAGACGACAAGAACCATATTTGGTAACGCAAAATTAGATTATGAAATTGTTGATGGTTTAACAGCTTCATTGAATTTTGGTATTGATTACACGAATAGAAACAGTTTTCAATTTACGCCTACCTACTTTATGAGTAGTGTAGATGCTGTATTGAATGTAAATACGGAAAATGATCTTACTGATTATAGGCAAGAAGACGTAAACGTTCTTGTAGAACCAACATTGGCTTATGATATAGAATTTGGAACACATAAACTAGGTGCGGTTGCGGGTTTCACATATTTCAAAGAAACACAAAAAGGTAATGGTGTGTTTGGTCAAGGTACACCATCTAATGTAATACGTAATGTTGGCGCACTACCATCTACTGAGCAATTGGTGTTATTGGGTAATAATAATACAGCGGCGTTACAGTCCTATTTTGGTCGTGTAAACTATGGTTATGACGGTAAGTATTTAGTTTCTGCTACATTGAGAAGAGATGCTTCATCTCGTTTTGCACCAGATAATAGAGTAGGTTATTTTCCTTCATTTTCTGCAGGATGGAATATTAGTGATGAAGACTTCTGGAAATCAGAAACGATCAACTATTTTAAGCTAAGAGCATCCTATGGGGTTTTAGGTTCGTATCCAGATACATTTTATCCTACACAAGCTACTTTTCAAGCAAATCAATCCAATACTTCTTTCGGTGGTGGTTTGGCAACAGGTTTGGCTCAAACTACATTGGCAGATCCTAACCTGGTTTGGGAGACATCAAAAACGTTTGATATTGGTTTTGATATTGCTTTCATGAATAATAAAATGAATTTCACGATGGACTATTATTCCAAGAACATCGAAGATGTGTTAGTGGCTATCAACGTGCCTTCTACAAGTGGTGTAAGTTTACCTGTAACCAGAAATGCCGGTACACTTGTAAATAATGGTTTGGAATGGGATTTGACCTATCGTAAAAACGAAGGTGATTTCACGTATACCGTTGGTACAAATTTCTCGTTCAATCTAAAAAGTGAAGCGGGAGATGTGCCAAATCCAATATTAGGTCCTGCAATTGATGAAGATTTACGTGTAGTGAACAGAACAACGGCAAATGAACCTATAGGTGCTTTCTACGGTTACGTGGTTGAAGATAAAGTTGACCCTGCAACAGGAGATTTTGTAAGAGTAGATGTAAACGGTGATGGTGCTGTTACGGCAGATGATATCACTAATATTGGTGATCCTACTCCAGATTTCACCTATGGTCTAAATGTAAATGCAGAGTATAAAAATTTTGACTTTGCCCTTAGTTTCAATGGTGTACAAGGTAATGAAATTTATAATTTGAGTAGATATTATAGCATCTTATGGCAAGATGGTGGCAAGCTTACAGACGTATTGAATTCATGGACGCCTTCAAATACAGATACGAATATTCCAAGAGCTTCAATTTCTGATGCAGCAGGTAATAAGGCTCCATCTTCATTCTTCGTTGAAGATGGTTCTTACTTCAGGTTAAAGAATCTAGATATCGGTTACAACTTTAAAGATGGTTTTGCTGGTTTAGACTGGGTAAAAGATGTTCGTTTGTCATTGAATGTGCAAAACGTATTCGTAATTACCGGTTATAGCGGTTATGATCCAGATGTTTCTTCAACAAATGGAGGTAGAGCAAATAGAAATTCTGGTGTGCCAGGTTTAAGAGATAGGGTAAATCCATTATTAGGTAGAGGATTGGATGCAAGAGCGTATCCAAATGCAAGAACAATCATGTTTGGTGTACAAGCTACTTTCTAATCATAAAATTTAAAACAATGAAATATATTTTTAAATCAAAAAACTTAGCCTTAGCGCTATCGAGTATTGTTTTATTAGGTTCGTGTTCAGATGAACTTTTAGATCAAGAAAACAACAATGCTACCTCTACTGCCAATTTTGGTAGTTCAATAGCACAGGTAGAATCTGCGGTAAATGGTGCATTTCATCCTATAACAGATACTTTTTTCTGGGGCAGAATAGTTCATACAGGTGCCTTATTACGTTCAGACGAATTTAACATATTTCCGTTTGGTAGTAATACGGCAATGTCAACCTTACAAGGTAACCCGGGTGATAGATGGGCAACAGAGCCTTTTCAGCAGTTGTATAAATCTATTGCGCGTTGTAATAATATTATCACTAACGTAAATGAAGAAGGTATAACAGATACGGAGATTAGAAATAATCTTGTAGGTCAAGCATATTTTTTAAGAGCATTTGATTACTGGTATTTGTTGAATTTATATGGTAGTGTGCCGTTAATAACGGAATTGCCAGATTTGGATAATTTATTGGTAGACCAAGCGGCCCCAGAAGATATCTGGGCTCAAATTATAGCCGATTTGGAGATGGCAGAACAAATGCTTCCGGAAACTTGGGGAGGTGATAATTTAGGTAGACCAACTTCTGGTGCTGCAACGGCACTAAAAGGAAAGAGCTATTTGTATATGAAAGAGTATCCATTGGCTATAGAAGCTTTTCAGAGTCTAATTGGTCAATACAGTTTACTTCCTTCTGCTCAATATGCCGATAATTTTACTACCACGAACGAGAATAATCAAGAGTCTATATTCGAACTACAATTTTTGGGTCAAACTACATTTGTTTGGGGTACGGATATCCCTGGTACAGGTACTATGGGCAACTATCATATTGATTATGCACCGCCTACAAAATCTCCTGATCAAAGTCACGTGGTAAACCCTTGGTTGAAAGATTTATTTGAATCAAACGGAGATTTAGTACGTAGAAATGAAACATTGGTCTATGATTATCCTGGTGCTATGGGTTATGGTGGTACTGATTATTTGACAGATTTTGCAGATGATATCACGGTAGCTAATGATGCTGGTGTAGAACCTATATTTTCAAAAAAATATGCAGGTTTAGATTTAGGCACCAGAGATCAAGTAGATTTCTTAGGTACAAATGTGGGTAACAATTGGAGGATTATTAGATACGCAGATGTCTTGCTAATGCTTGCAGAAGCTTTGAATGAAAATAATCAACCAGCCCTTGCAGGTCCGTTAGTTGATGAGGTTAGGTTAAGAGCAGGCATTTCTACTATTTCAGATCTAAACTTAAGTCAGGCAGATATGCGTCAGGCAATTATTGATGAACGTGCTATGGAATTAGCCGGCGAAGGGCATCGATTTTTTGACCTGGTCCGTTGGGGTCTTGCAGATGATTATATGGGTGCAAATTCATTACATGGTGCAAATCCAAAATCATTAAGTGGTGGTGTATTTGAAATTGGTAAACATGAATTGATTTGGATACCTAGTTCAGAATTAGATGCAAATCCTAATTTGGTACAAAACCCTGGGTATTAAAAAGTTTGTTAGTTTTTGTTGTTGAGTTTAATAAGCCAAGTATGTTGAGATGCTTGGCTTTAAACTTCATAAATAATTTTTTTCATGAATAAATATGTTTTCTTATTATGTTTGTTACAGCTGTTTTTAAGTGGCTGCAATTCTAATAATGAAGATTTTGTATTTAATGCTATTTCAGAGCAAACAACACACATTAATTTTTCAAATACAATTACAGAAAACGATGACATCAACATTATAGATTTTCAATATTGTTACAATGGTGGAGGTGTAGGTATAGGTGATTTCAATAATGACTCGCTTCAAGATATTGTTTTTACGGGTAACCAGGTATCATCAAGAATTTATTTAAATAATGGAAATTTAGCCTTTACAGATATCTCTGAGAAGGCTAAGTTTTTTACGGATTCTTGGGTTACGGGTGTTTCTGTCGTAGACATAAATTCTGATGGTTGGGACGATATTTACTTAAATGTTGGTGGTGCAAGTTGCAATAATGATTGTCCGAATTTATTATTCGTAAATAAGGGTTTAGATAAAGAAGGTATTCCATCTTTTAAAGAAGAAGCAAAGGCATATGGTCTAGATGATGCTAATTATGCGCAGCAAGCGGTTTTTTTTGACTATGATCTAGATGGGGATTTAGATGTCTATATAGTTCATAACGGTAATACTACACATGATAAGAATACACCAATGCCCAAGAGGTATTTGCCAGGGCATTTATCAGATTATCTTTTAAAGAATGAAACGGTGGCAGGTGTTGATCATCCGGTCTATAGAAATGTTTCAGACAGTTTACAGATTACCGGTAGAGGTTTTGGTCTAGGGGTAGGTATACATGATTTTAATGGAGATAATTTACCGGATATATATGTGTCCAATGATTTTATAACAGATGATTTTCTGTATATCAACAATGCATCGATATCGAACGAGGTTCCAACTTTTATAGAATCTAGTAAAGACTATTTGTCTCATGAGACCTATAATGCCATGGGTGTAGATGTTTCAGACATAAATAATGATACTATACCAGATGTTTTAGTGGTAGATATGTTGCCAGATCAGTATAAAAGACAAAAGGTGATGTTGGGTAGTATGAATTATGATAAGTTTCTGCTTTCTCAAGCTAATGATTATACCAATCAATTTATGCACAATACCCTTCAAATGGGTAATGGTTTTATTAATAATGAGCCCATAAAATCTAGTGAGGTAGGTTTTCAAAAAGGAATTTCAAGTACAGATTGGAGTTGGGCTCCGTTAATGGTAGATTTAGATAACGATGGCGATAAGGATATTTATATTACCAATGGTTATGTAAAAGATATTACGGACTTGGATTTCATTAACTATTCAAATGAAAACGGAATATTTGGTACTCCAGAAGCAAAAGGCAAACGGCTAAAAGAATCAGTTTCAAAATTGCCAGGTATACATCTTCCTAATTTTATATACGAGCAAACTAAAGATGATAATTTTATTGATGTTTCTACAAAATGGGTTCAAGAAGAAAAATCGTTCTCTAATGGTGTGGCATATGCAGATTTAGATAACGATGGTGATCTAGATATGGTGGTCAATAATATCAATGCTAAAGCTTTAGTTCTAGAGAATACAACTTCAAAAAATAAGTCTGCCAATTATTTACGACTACGTCTAAACGGAGGTGTTTACAATAAAAAAGCTATAGGGGCGAAAATTTCGATTTACCATAATGGTAGTGCGCAAAATCAATATCATTCTGTAATTAGAGGGTATTTATCTTCTATGGAACCAATTGTTCATTTTGGATTAAAAGACACCATCATTGATTCATTAAAAATACAATGGCCCAATGGTAAAACCACTGTCAAGTATTCCGTAAAAGCGAATCAAGTATTAACTTTAAAGCAGGACGAGGCAAAAGTACAGGTACAAAGCAATGAACAAAAAGTACTTTTTTTTGAACCCGACACAACTTTAGTGACCTATGCGCAAGATGACGTCCCTTTAAACGAATACACCTTTCAACATCTTTTGGTAAAGCAACATACGCCAAAAAGTTCGTGTATACTAGCAGCTAATATTGATGGTATTGCGGGCGATGAATTGTTTATAGGTGGTAGCAAAGGTAAGCCAAGTAGTATATGGTTTCAGAATTCAGAAGGTAAATATATGCCTGTTCAATTTTTAGATACGGAATATGATGATGTAGCAGCGGTTTTTTTCGATGTAGATCAAGATGGTGATTTAGACTTATATGTTGCCAGCGGTGGTAATAGATTTGAAGAAGGGTCTGTAAATTATCAAGACAGGGTCTATTTAAATAATGGTAGTGGAATGTTTGCTAAAGGCGAAGGTCTAATACCTACAATTCATGAAAGCAGTAGTACGCTTGCAGCAGAAGATTTTGACAAAGACGGTGATATTGATGTTTTTGTAGGGTCAAGACTAACTCCAAAAAGGTATCCATTTCTGCCGGAAAGCACATTTCTGATAAATAAAGAAGGAAGTTTTCAGAAAAAATTTCAATCGCTATTCAAAGGGTTGGGAATGGTAACCAGCGCAATATGGCAAGATGTGGATCATGATTCATGGAAAGATTTGGTAGTGGTAGGTGAGTTTATGGAAATCACTATTTTTAAGAATAATAAGGGCAATTTAAGTCCTATGCCTATTACATGGATAAATAATCAAGATGAAAATATAAATACATTTGGATGGTGGAATAAGATTGTGGCCACAGATTTAGATAAGGATGGTGATGTAGATTTTATTTTAGGGAATCAAGGAACTAACGGTTTTATGAAACCAACGCAAGAAAGACCTGTATATGTATACACCAAGGATTATGACGAAAATGGGAGTTTTGATCCCGTTTTGGCAAAATATTTTAATACAGAAGAAGGGGAACAATTATTACCGGTGCATTCTAGAGATGATGTTATGAAACAACTTACTGTCTTAAAAAATGATCACACTTCTTATCAGGACTTCGCAAATGTGAGTTATGAAAAATTGTTGAAAATTAAAGACTTGTCTTCAGAAACTTTAAAAGCATCAATTTTTGAAAGTAGCTATGCAGAAAATTTAGGAAACGGAAAATTCAGATTGATGGCGCTGCCAGATAAATGTCAAGTTGCGCCAATCCAAGATATTTTGGTCGATGATTTGGATAATGATGGTAATATAGATGTGCTTTTGGTAGGCAATGACCTAACGGCAGAAACACATTACGGTAATCTAGATGCATTAACAGGTTTACAGATAGAAAGAACAAATAATGAATTTGTGGTTTACGATAGTAGAGATTCTGGGTTTTACGTACCTGGTCAATCAAATCATTTAATTCAAGCAAAAGATAAAAAAGGGAAGCACTATTATATGGCAACCCAATATAATAACAAGACAATAGTGTTTTTAAAGAACTAATTAAAGAATTTTTTTTATGAATGTTGATAGTATTGATGCTACTATAGAAGCTATGGAATTAATAGGGGATAATGCTAATGTGTCTTCTTCCATCCAAAAAATAAGTGCTGAAAATGGTTTGGAAATTTATCAGTTTCATGTCTCGTGTAAAGAAAAGCAATTTCCAAAACCCATTACCTTAAGGTGGAAAGTACCGGCAATTAATGTAAAAGGGGTATGGAAACCAACTACGGATTTCTCAAAAAGAATACAGGCAGATTGGGAGTTGGATCATATGGAATCTAGAATCTCTATCGATGCTCCTGTGATAAGTTTGTTTGGTCATAATGATGAAAATATAATCACCTTCGCATGTTCAAATGCAATTAATAAACTACAAATGAACGCGCGCATTAGAGAAGAGGACAATTACTTCTATTGCCATATTACTTTCTTTTCTGAAGAAGAACAAGCGCTTGATAATTTCGATGCACAAATCCGAATAGATACTAGAAATACAGGCTTTTCTAATGCGTTGAAAGATGTTTCTAAATGGTGGGAAACTTTTGAGGATTTGAAACCGACAACAGTGCCCCCAATTGCAAAAATGCCGTTGTACTCTACTTGGTATCAATTTCACCAGAATTTAGATCTAGAACTTTTATTGGAAGAATGCAAATTAGCAAGTGATTTAGGGTACAAAGCGATAATTATTGATGACGGTTGGCAAACTTTTGACAACAACAGAGGCTATGATTATACTGGAGATTGGAAACCGGAACGTATACCGGACATGGCGGCCTATATAAAACAAATACATGATACCGGTCTAAAAGCTGCAATATGGTATTCAGTACCGTTCTGTGGTCCAAAATCAGAAGCTTTTAAGAGGTTTAAAGGTAAGTTTTTAACAGAAGATCATAGATGGGCACCAGTTTTCGATCCAAGATATCCAGAAGTAAGGGATTATTTGATTGGTATTTATACAAATGCAGTTAAAGAATGGAATTTAGACGGGTTAAAGCTTGATTTTATTGATGATTTTAGGTTGTACGATAGTACACCTCTTGGCATGGAAAATGGAAGGGATTACGCATCTATAAATGAAGCTGTAGATAGATTAATGACTGATGTAATCAAAAATTTGCAAGCAATTAAACCAGATATTTTTATTGAATTTAGGCAAAAATATGTGGGTCCGGCTATGCGTAAGTTTGGTAATATGCTGCGTGCCTTCGATTGCCCTGGCGATGGGACAATGAACAGAATTCGTATCGCAGATATTAGAATGTTGGGTGGCAATACCGCTGTACATTCAGACATGGTCACCTGGCATGATGATGAACCTGTTGAAATTGCAGCGCTTCAATTGATCAATACACTTTTTGGGGTACCACAGTTATCAATGTTTATTTCTAAGGCTTCTTTTGAGCATAAGAAAATGATAGCTTTCTATACTGATTATTGGAATAAGAATGCAGATTTGCTCATGAATGGAGAATTTACTCCGTATAGACCATTAGCCAATTACCCGTTGCAGAAAGTTGCCAATGCTGAAAAGGCAATTTTTGGAGTATATGATGCTTATGTTTTAGACTTAGAAGATGTCAATAATGAATTTCATATTTTAAACGGACAAATTGCTGATTCTGTTATTATCAGAAATGCCAATGATTTTGAAGATTACCAATGTTCGGTATATGACTGTCAAGGGCAGCTTATAGAAGAAAAAACAATATCGTTAAACAAAGGTATACTAGAGGTAGCCATACCGCCGTGTGGAATTTTAATTGGGAGGAAAGCTTAAATCTGCAGTATGAGCGAAAAAGAGAAAATGACCCAAGGCCTTCCTTACGATCCCAACAATGCAGAATTGGTTAAAGGTAGATTGAGTGCTCGCAGATTATTACGAGAAATTACTGCAATATCGGAAGACGAAGAACAAGATCGTAAAATGTTGTTCAGAAAACTCTTTGCGGAGACTGGTGACGAGTTTTATATTGAAAATCCGTTCATATGCGATTATGGTTTTAATATACATTGGGGTGAAAATGCCTATGCAAATTTTGGTTGTATCATTCTAGACGCAGCTCCGGTTTATATAGGTAAGAATGTAATGATGGCACCTGGTGTTAAACTGATGACAGCTACACATCCTTTGGAATATAAGGCGCGGAATTCAGGAATTGAATTTGCAAAACCTATTCATATTGGTGATAATGTTTGGATCGGCGCAGGTGTTATCGTAAACCCAGGTGTAAAGATTGGTAAGAATTCTGTCATAGGTTCTGGTAGTGTTGTAGTAAAAGACATTCCAGAAAATGTAGTTGCCGTAGGTAACCCTTGTAAAGTGATGAAAAGCATTGATAATGCAGGGTAATTGTCAAATAAACGAATAGTAACTAACAACTAAAATATAATAAGCATGCTATCAATTATTTCTTTTTTAGGTTTCACAATTTTAGTTGCAGTAATAGCTTGGTACAAAACACGTAAAACGGATGAGAAATCTGCGGATGGTTATTTTCTTGCGGGTAGAAGTTTAGGAGCAATTACTATTGGCGGGTCTATACTCTTGACCAATCTTTCGGCAGAACAAATAGTTGGATTAAATGGACAATCTTTTGCTCAAGGAGTTTTAGTGATGGCTTGGGAAACTTTGGCAGCTATAGCATTAGTATTTACCGCCATATATCTTTTGCCAAAATATATGCGAGCGGGTATAACTACCATACCCGAGTTTGTAGAAGAACGTTTTGATTCACAAACGAAATCAATATTAGCGTTACTTTTTTTGGTTGCCTTTGGTATTGTGTTGTTACCGACAATTCTTTATTCGGGTTCAATAGCATTCAGCTCAATGTTCGATTTACCTGAGCTATTAGGTACGTCACAATCTACGGTAATTTGGATTTGCGTATGGTCCATCGGTTTAATAGGTTCTGTATATGCGATTTTCGGAGGATTAAAAGCTGTAGCGGTATCAGATTTAGTGAATGCAATAGGCTTGTTGATCGGTGGTTTGTTGATACCTGTTTTTGGGTTAATGCTTATTGGAGACGGTAGCGTTTCTGATGGTTTTGGTGAATTATGGGCTGCTAATCCAGATAAGTTTAATGCCAAAGGAGATATAGACTCTTTTCTGCCATTTAGTACGTTGTTTACAGGCTTAATGATAGCACAAATGTATTATTGGGGTACCAATCAATCTATTTTACAAAGAGTGTTCGGTGCAAAAAGTTTGGCGGAAGGTCAAAAAGGAATGATACTAGCTGGCTTCGTGAAGTTTTTGATTCCCATTATCGTTGTTTTACCAGGTATTATTGCTTGGCATATATTTGGTACTGAATTAGAGAATCCTGATCAGGCATATCCCGCTTTGGTGAAAAAAGTCTTGCCAGGGGCATTTCTTGGCTTCTTCGCCGCAGTACTGTTCGGTGCAATTTTGAGTTCTTTTAACAGCTTGTTAAATAGTAGTTCAACGCTTTTTGGTATTGATTTATATCGTCAGTATTTCAATAAAAATGCATCGGATACCCAAATAGTACGTGCGGGTAAGATTTTTGGTTTGTTTTTAGCGTTTATATCAATGATTCTGGCTCCGTTCATCGCGAATGCCCCAGATGGTCTATTTGCTTATATTCAAGAATCTTTGGGTAGTTTAAGTGTACCAATTTTAGCAGTAGTTACAATAGGGATGTTGACCAAGAATGTGCCAGCAAAAGCAGCGAAAATAGTTTTAACGGGCGGTGTTGTAATGTACTTGGTTAGTCAGTTTGTATTAAGTCCCTATATTATTGATAATGCAATGGCTGAAGCTACGGCAAATGGTATAACGAATGCCAAAGAATTAGGGATTATAAAGGCACAGGCATATCCTCATTTTCTACATGTAATGGGCATATTGTTTGTAATCAATGTTGGCTTTTTATTGTTGATGGGTAAAATGTATCCTAATGAGAATACGTATAGTCCCAAAATTACCGATCAAATAGATGTAACCCCATGGAAACATGCCAAGCTGGTAGGTCTAATTATTACCGTATTGGTATTAAGTACGTATTTGATTTTTTAAAGAATAAAAAGATATGAAGAAGTATGTTATAGCCTTGGATCAAGGTACTACAAGTACAAGAACCATTGTTTTTGATAAACAAGGTAGAATTATTTCAATTGCTCAAAAAGAATTAAAGCAATATTATCCGCAATCTGGTTGGGTAGAACATGATGCTTTAGAAATTTATAACGACCAATTGGAAACTTTTAACGAAGCGATAGAAAAATCTGGTATAGATCCTCATGAAATAGCATCTATAGGTATTACAAATCAAAGAGAAACCACTGTAGTTTGGGATAGAGAGACAGGTGAGCCCATACACAAAGCTGTTGTTTGGTTAGATAAAAGAACTACGGCTATTTGTAATGATTTAGAAGAAAAAGGCTTAACGAATTATATAAGGCAGAATACGGGGCTTGTAATAGATTCTTATTTTTCTGGAACAAAATTAAAGTGGATTTTAGACTATGTAGAAGGTGCTCAAGAAAAAGCTGAAGCCGGTAATTTAATGTTCGGAACAATTGATAGTTGGCTGATCTATAAATTTACGGAGGGAAAAAAACATGTAACTGATCATACCAATGCATCCCGCACCTTAATCTATAATATTAAAAAATTACAATGGGACGATAAACTTCTTGAAGAATTAAATATTCCAAAATCGATATTACCAAATGTTCAAAATTCATCTTCAGATTTTGGGTCAATTAATTACAAAGGTGTTCATATTCCAATTTATGGTGTGGCCGGTGATCAACAAGCCGCTTTATTTGGTCAAGGTGGGTTTGAAGAAGGTATTGCAAAAAGTACGTTCGGTACCGGGTGCTTTATACTTTTGAACACGGGCGAAAAAATGGTAAATTCTAAACGAGGGCTACTGACGACATTGACCTGTAGTTTAGAGAATGAACCCGTACATTATGCATTAGAAGGCAGTATTTTTGCTGGTGGCGCTTCAATTCAATGGTTAAGAGATCGAATGAAAGTGATAGATAGCGCGAGCGAAACAGAAGCTATTTGTACAAGTATACCTTCTTTAAAAAATGTATTTGTAGTACCCGCTTTTGCAGGTTTAGGTGCTCCACATTGGGATTCTGAGGCAAAGGGAAGTATTTACGGGATGACGTTGGACACCGGTAGAGAAGAATTGATTAAGGCGACGGTAAACTCATTGGCATATCAAACCAAAGATGTTATAGGTGCAATGGAGAAAGATTGTAAGAGTAAGAGTGTTACATTAAAAGTTGATGGTGGTGCTAGCGCAAATAATTATTTGATGCAGTTTCAATCAGATATTTTGAATGTTGAGGTAGATCGTCCAAAAATGATTGAGGTTACGGCATTTGGTGCGGCCTTACTAGCAGGTATTAAAGCAGGTGTTTGGACTAAAAATGATATAGCAAAAATTAGAGAGGTCGATACAATTTTTAGTCCTAAAATGGACAAAAAGGAAAGAAAATCGAATTATAAAGGCTGGAAAAAAGCAGTTAAACGAACAAAAACAAAGTAAGCAAATGAAGGAGGATACTATCTTGGGATTTTCGGTATTAAATAGAGCAGAGCAAATCAAAAAATTACAGGATGGTAAGTTTGATTTAGCTATAATCGGTGGCGGTGTTACAGGTGCAGGTATAGCCTTAGATGCAGCTTCCAGAGGATTGAAGGTTTGCTTGGTAGAGAAGAACGATTTTGCTTCGGGCACCAGTAATAAATCTACCAAGCTTATACATGGAGGGTTAAGATATCTTAAGCAATTCGAAATAGGTTTGGTTAGAGAATCAGGTTCTGAGCGTGCAATAGTTCATAAATTGGCACCACATTTGGTAATACCGGAAAAAATGCTGTTACCCTTAGTTGAAGGTGGTACATATGGTAAAATGATGACCTCAATTGGTTTGCAGGTATATGATTTTCTAGCGGATGTTAAAGGTGATGATAAACGAAAAATGCTCGATAAAGCAGAGACCATAGAAAAAGAGCCTTTGCTTAATGAAAGTGTGGTTTTAGGTGGTGGTCTTTATGCTGAATATAGAACAGATGATGCTCGATTAACCATTGAGATATTAAAAAAAGCAGCATTGTATGGGGCAACGATTATCAATTATTGTGAGATGGAATCTTTTGATTACGATGAAAATCATAAAATAAAAGGATTGAACTGTAAAGACGGTAATACCGGAGAGGAATTAAAAATAAAGGCTAGAAATTATGTTTCTGCCGCAGGACCGTGGGTCGATACTTTGAGAACTAAAGATCAATCGATGAACAATAAGCATTTGCATTTAACCAAAGGGGTGCATATTGTTTTTCCGTATGAGAAATTACCGGTAAATCAGCCTTTGTACTTTGATGTACCCGATGGCAGAATGATTTTCGCAATACCAAGAGGTAGGGCTACTTATGTAGGTACTACAGATACAAATTATTCTGGTAGTCTAGATAGGGTAGTAGCAACAGAAGATGACGCTAATTACATTCTAAATGCGATTAATGATACTTTTCCTGATGTGCGTCTTACTATAGGTGACATAGAATCTAATTGGGCAGGTTTACGACCTTTAATTCATGAAGAAGATAAAGATCCGTCTGAGTTGTCAAGAAAAGATGAGTTGTTTGTTTCTGATAGCGGATTGATTTCTATTGCAGGTGGTAAATTAACGGGATACCGTAGAATGGCAGATCGGGTAATTGAAGCCGTGTTGAAAACCATGGAGAAAAAGCATACATCAAATCTAATGAAATCGGATACCGCTAAAATAGCCTTAGTTTCACCTTCTTTGGCTGATTCTAAAGATGTATCCAAGTATCAAAAAGAATTAGAGTTAAGACTTAAAGAAATGGGTGTTGCTGATACGTATCATGCTTGGTATTTGTGTACTACTTATGGTAAGCAAGCAGAAATTATCTTAGATAAATCTAAAACTTTTAAAAATGAAGATGCTCTAGAAAGAATTATTAGAGCAGAGTTGTGGTTCTGCATTCATCATGAAATGACAAACACACTTACCGATTTCTTTGTGCGCAGAACAGGTAGATTGTATTTTGATATTCCTAGCGTTAAAAAGTATGCAAATATAATTCTAGATGATTGTGTAATGTATTTGAACTGGAACGATGTGTATGCTAATAATGAAAAAGAGAAATTAGAAGTGTTGATTAAAGATGCAACTACGTATTATGCTAAAGAGTTTGTTTAAATCATAATTACATATAAAAAGAGCACCAAACCTCGGCGTTATGCCAAAGTTTAAATGCCCTTTTTCAACTAACAACTTAAATATGCACTTTTAAAAGACTTCCCTAAAAACAAAAACGTTTCAGGTACTGTCTCTATACTTTATGATCTTAATTTCTTGATAGTGGCCAAGGTTTCTTTTACCAAAGCCTCTAAACCTGCGTAATCTTTATTGTTTAAAATGTCTTTACTGATCAATTTTGATCCCATGCCAACACAGGTAACCCCTGCATCAAACCAACCTTTTAGGTTGTCCTCATCTGTACTTACACCACCGGTAGGCATAATGCTGGTCCATGGTTGAGGTCCTTTAATACCTTTTACAAAACCAGGACCATATAAAGAACCAGGGAATAATTTTACAATCTCACAGCCCATTTCTTCGGCTTTGTTGATTTCGGTCAATGAACCGCAACCAGGAGACCATAATACTTTTCTACGGTTACAAACTATAGCAATATCTTCTCTTAAAGATGGAGTTACAATAAAGTTTGCACCTATAGACATGTAGTATGATGCAGCAGCAGCATCGGTTATAGAACCAACACCCATAATCATACCTGGTAAGTTCTTAATAGCGTATTTGTTCAATTCAGAAAATACTTCAAAAGCGAAATCGCCACGAGCGGTAAATTCCATTAAACGCGCACCACCATCATAACAAGCTTGTAAAACCTTTTTACCTAACTCAATGTCCGGGTGATAGAACAAAGGTACCATACCAGATTCCTTCATTACATTTGCTACTTCTATTCTTGAATATTGTGCCATTTGTTTTTTATTTCTCGGTTAAAATTTTGTTGAAATCGTAGTCTGAAGGATTGTCCACATATTTTTTTGCATCCTCATAATCATCTTCACCTACATAGAATAAATTTTGAAAGCATAGTTCCGCCAACTCAGAATTGATATTGACCAAACGAGGAGCTATTTTACCATTTTCATCTTGAATATCGGATAGAAATAATGGTGTAATTTCACCTCTGGAATTTGCAGTGACCATACAGCCACTTTTACCTTCATCAAATAATTTTTTTACGCCCAGACCTAATACCGTACATAAGGTTAGGTCAAAGCCTATAGGCCTACAACAGCGTAATTCGTAACCCAGTTCTACTGGTCTACTTTTAATATCTATACCTAATTCCTTTAATTTCTTTTGAACGAGCATATTGAAAATATGCGCTTTACTAACATTACCTAATTCTGGGTGCCCGTGGTCATCATAGGTGAAATTTATATCACACTTTTTTAATTCTGAATCTGGCATGTTATGAAACACGCCTTCACTAATTAAGGCAACACCGTAATGAACGTTCTCAATTTTACGTTTGATCATAGATGAAATGACCATGCGTACTACTTTATCAAACGTAATAGTGGTACGATCAAACATTTCTGGTATGATCATCATTGGAAAATGGCAGCTTGCCGCAATACCAAATGCCAAATGACCGGCCGATCTCCCCATGGTAGACATAACAAACCAGTTTTGGCTGGTACGCGCATCTTCATAAGTTGTATTACCTATGCGTACACCTTCATCTTTAGCGGAATGAAAACC
Source organism: Maribacter sp. (assembly GCA_020629415.1). Lineage (GTDB taxonomy): Bacteria > Bacteroidota > Bacteroidia > Flavobacteriales > Flavobacteriaceae > Maribacter > Maribacter huludaoensis. Next base: position 71,831 of record JAHDDL010000017.1, read on the forward strand.
AAATGTTGGGTTTCTGTCAGGTAATGGTAAATCGTTATCAATAGTCTTAGGTACGTGAATATTGGCTATTGAGATACCTTCTTTTTCTAGATAACCTGTAATTCTATTGGCAGTAGAGGCGGTGTCGTCACCACCTATACTTACCAACAGTTTCACATTATTATCAATAAACAGGTTAGTGTTTAGTTTTTCGTTTTTAGGTTTAAAACGACTCATTATCAAAGTGGAGCCACCTCTACTAAAAATACGGTCCGCATGGAAGAAATCAAACTCCTTGATTTGCGGATTTTCATCGAAAATTCCTTTAAAACCTTCATGTAAACCTAAAACACGATAATTGTCTTTTAAAAATGCCTTTGCCACAGTACTGATCACGGTATTTATACCAGGAGCAGGACCGCCACCGCAGAGGATTAAAATTGACTTTTGAGACATATTTTTGGTTTTAGAGGATAAAGGATAATGTTTTTATTATCTAGCAACTCTACCAGAAGCATCACCGCCCATTAGTTTCTCAACTTCAGAAACTGTAACTAGGTTGGCATCACCTTTGATCGTATGTTTTAAACAAGATGCCGCAACTGCAAAATCAAGTGCATTTTGGTCATCTTCTGGGTATTTTAATAATCCGTAGATCAAACCGCCCATGAAAGAATCTCCACCACCAACACGGTCAACGATGTCGGTAATTTGGTATTGACGGGTTTCGTACATTTTATTTCCATCCCAAAGAACACCGGCCCATGTATTATGCGATGCAGAAATAGAACCTCTTAAAGTAGTAATCACTTTTTTAGCTTTAGGGAATTTCTTCATCATTTGCTTACATACAGACAAGAAAGCTTCAGCCTTAACATCGGCACCATCTTTATGTACGTCTAACCCTTCTGGGTGAATACCAAAGTGCTTTTCGGCATCTTCTTCGTTACCTAAAATAATATCGCAATATTCGGTTAATCCGGCCATTATTTTTTCTCTGTGAGCATCGTCACAATATGTCCAAAGCTTAGCTCTATAATTTAAATCCGTAGAAATAGTAATTCCTTTTGCACTTGCAGCTTTAACAGCTTCTAAGCAAACATCTGCAGCACCTTGGGAAATTGCAGGTGTAATACCCGTCCAGTGGAACCATTCTACATCTTCAAAAACGGCATCCCAATCGATCATTCCAGATTCTATTTCTGAAATTGCGGAATGAGCTCTATCATAAACTACTTTACTACCTCTAGATACCGCACCGGTTTCTAGGAAGTAGATACCTAAACGATCACCACCGTATACTATTTTATCTACACCAACGCCTCTTTTACGCATTTCCATCATGGCGCACTCACCAATATCATTCTTTGGCAAACGTGTTACGAAATCTACAGGAACACCATAATTAGCCAATGAAACAGCTACGTTAGATTCTCCACCTCCGTAAACTACATCAAAATTATTAGCTTGAGAAAATCTTAAAAATCCTTGTGGTGCCAAACGAAGCATGATTTCACCGAATGTTACTACTTTTTTCATGTTGTTTAATAAGTTTAATATGTACTGATTTATAATTCTGTTTAATCGATTAACCAATTTTGGTAAAAAATAACCAAAACAGACATTTTTTGTTTAAAAATATTAAAGTCTTACTTTTGGTTAATCGATTAAACAAATATATATAAACTAATTGAATAAAAAAAGAACAACTTTAAAAGACATTGCAATCGTTTTGGGTATTTCTACCGCCGCCGTGTCGAAAGCTTTAAATGATGATGCGCGAATTAGTGTAAAAACCAAGAATGCGGTAAAAAAAGTAGCCAAAGAACTAGATTATCAACCAAACCATTTGGCAAGTGCACTAAGAAAAGGGAAAAGTAAATTAGTTGGTTTGATCGTTCCTAGAACCAATAGCAATTTTTTTTCTTCTGTAGTAGAAAACATGGAAGAGGTTCTAAATAAAGCAGGGTACAACATTATAATAACCCAATCTAACGAATCTTTTGAAAAGGAATGCGACAATATTGATACGCTGTTATACTTACAAGTTGATGGTATTATAGCATCTATGGCAAATGAAACGGTTAATTTGTCCTACTATGAAAAAATTAAGTCCAATGGAATTCCTTTAATTTTATTTGATAGGGGAGAGAATGATTTGAATGTGGATTATGTTGGGATCAATGATTATGATAGTAGTCATATGATTATAGAGCATTTGGTCAAACAAGGCTGCAAAAGAATTGCACATATTGGTGGTTACCGCAGAACCAGAATATTCAATAACAGGATAAGAGGATATATTGATGCCATAAAAAAGCACGACCTACCACATGATGATGAATTACTTATAGAAAGTAGCCTTACATTAGAAGATGGCAGAAAACAGATTGAAAAATTACTTTCGTTGAAGAACAGGCCCGATGCAGTCTATGTTGCAAGTGATTATGCTGCGCTAGGAGCGTTACAGGTTTTGAACGAGATGGGCATTAAAGTGCCCGAAGAAATAAAATTGGTAGGTTTTGGGAACGAACCGTTTACTTCTTTGGTAACACCTTCCATTACAAGTATAGATCAGCACAGTAAACAGATAGGAAAATTAGCTGCCGAAACCTTTTTGGGTTACGTGGATAAAGATGTGGTAGAACAATCTTTAAATAAATTAATTCTGGACTCGGCGTTAATTGTAAGAGATTCGTCCAAATAAAAAAAGCGTTATCGTAAAGTTACGATAACGCTTTTTTTCAAATATAAATGTTTTTAGATACCTAAAGCTTGACCACCACCGATCTGTACAGTTTCGGCAGTAATGAAAGCAGCATCTTTGCTAGCTAAGAAAGAAACAACACCGGCAACATCTTCTGGCTGACCTAATCTACCTAACATAATGTTATTTGCCCAAGAAGCAAAAACTTCTGGTTTTGTAGCTTTGATCTGAGCATGGAAAGGAGTGTCAATAGTACCAGGAGATACTGCATTTGCTCTAATACCATATTCAGCTAGATCTTTTGCCAAAGCTCTTGTCAAAGCATGAACTCCTGCTTTAGAAGTACCGTAGATACCAGCACCTGGTCCACCAGCTGTCCAACCTGCATTAGAGGTATAATTGATGATAGATGGATGATCACCTTTTTTAAGGTAAGGTATTGCAGCTCTAGAGGCAAAGAAAGCTGAATCTAAGTTCAAGGCCATAACACCTCTATAAAATTCAGTAGTCATCTCTTCAAAACGGGATCTACCGCCTAGACCACCTGCGTTATTGATAAGTGTATCTATTTTACCGTATTTTTCACCGATCGCTTTAATGTTCTTGGTTACCGCTTCTTCATTGGTAACATCAAATCCTAAGTACTCGGCAGTAATACCTTCTGCAGTAAGTTCTTTAATTCTTTCGGCACCAGCTTCGTCATCTATTCCATTTAAGATAACGGTGTAACCATCTTGTCCTAATCTTTTAGCAACTGCAAATCCGATTCCTCCAGTTGCTCCTGTAATTACTGCTACTTTTCCTTCTGTACTCATGTTATAATTTATTTTAATCTATTCTTAATTCAGTTTATTTATTTTCATTTAACGGTTCAATTTTACCGCATAACAACCATATACTGGCCAAGGCAATAATAGCCATAGTTGCGCCTATTACAAATGCAGGAGTATAATTGCCCCCGGAAGTTAACCATGGCACTAAGTAAATTAATGCAGCGGCAGTCAACTTTGCCGCCATACCGGCAATACCCGATAAAGTTCCAATTGTTTTGCCTCCGAAGAAATCACTAGGTAAGGTTTGAACATTACCTATTGCAGTTTGGAAGCCAAATAGGATAAGGGCCATAATCAATACGGCTGTAGTTGGTCCGCCCGGATTGGCCATTGCAAGCAAACTTGGCAACATTATCAAACAACCAATTGTAATAATAATTTTTCTGGTTTTATCTACCGTCCATCCCGCTTTTAATCTATTTTGGGCAAATAACCCGCCAAACCAAGCACCTAGCATGGCACCTACATAAGGTACCCAACCATATATACCTATTGTTTTAACGTCCATGCCATACACCTCGTTCAGGTAGATCGGAATCCATACTACGAACAACCACCATATGGGATCAATGGTAGCAGAAGCTATAATAACGCCCCAACTTTGCTTATGTGACAATAGTTTTCTGGTATCGGGATTATATCCATCATCAGGTGTACCGTCATTATCTATATCTTGATTTTGTTGCCCGGTCAAGATATAGTTACGTTCTTCGTCTGAAATCCAAGGATGTTTTTTTGGTGGAGCTTTTACTAAGATCATCCAAGGTATCAACCATAACAACCCTAGGGCACCTACTATTATAAATATCATTTGCCAGCTAAAATATACGGTCATAGTTGCAATTGCCGGTATAGCGACTATACCGCCAATAGCGGCTCCGGAATTAAAGAGGCCTTGGGCAAAAGCCCTTTCTTGAGTAGGAAACCACTCTCCATTTGCTTTAGCGGCACCCGGCCAGTTGCCGGCTTCGGCAATACCTAGAATAGTTCTGAAAATACCAAAACTTAATACCCCTCTCGCCAAGGCATGAAGTGCTGTTGCTATGGACCAAATACCAATTGAAATGGCGAAACCTATTCGAGTGCCCAACCAGTCTAATATTTTACCAAAAATGGCTTGCCCAAAGGCGTATGCGAACATAAAAATTACGGAAATAGTGGCAAATACCTCTTTACGTTCATCATTAGTTTTGTCAGGAAATAAGTCTTCTGCTATATCTGGCCAAAGAACTCCAATAGACTGCCGATCAATGTAATTTATAATTGTGGCTATTGCTATCAAGGTTATAACCCACCATCTTAATCCTTTAATTTTCATAATTCTGTTCTTTTTGGTCTTGTTTCTTGATGAGAATAATCGATCAATTAATTAAGTTATAAATAGATCTTTATTTTCATTTGGTCGGTTACGCTATATGCTAATCTTAAATTCTTATAAATTGTAACAATACTTATAAAGCTCGCCAAAATGAATTTTCATCATTTCTTTGGCTTCTTGGGTATTTTGATTTTTGATGGCATTAAAAATATCTTGATGCTCTTTTATTCGTTTAATACCCTGATTCTTATCACAAACATGATATTTCTCAAAGTTGTTGATGATTTCTGGGGTTATGATCAACATCATTCTATTAATGGTACTATTTCTACAAGCCTGAGCAATTGCTAAATGAAAAAGTAAATCTTCTTGAACGGCATCTTCATTGTTCAGGACTTTTTCTTTGTAAGATTCTAATGCCGACTCTATCTTTTCCAAATCGTCCTTTGTTCTTCGTTTTGCTGCAAGTCTTACTGTTTTAAGCTCTAGTAAAATTCTTGTTTCAACTAATGACTTAAAATCTGGATCTTCCAATGCAAGAATGTCGTTTATCATACCGTTCATAGCAACCAAGCCAATATCTGCTACAAAGGTTCCGCTTTGTGGTTTAGATTTTAATATGCCGTAAAATTCAAGTTTCTGAATAGTTTCCCGCACATTTCCCCTACTAACTTCAAAACGTTCAGACAACATACGTTCTGAAGGTAATTTATCGCCAGGTTCAAGATTTTTATTGTTTATTAAATCTCTAATCTTAGCAATGATTTCATTGTGAAGTTGCTGATGGTCGTTTTTTGTTAGTATCTCTAGCTTCATAACTCACATTTTATTTGAATTAAAAAAATTGGTTAACCAGATTGGTTTGTCAAATTTATAAAAATATATGTGTTATCAAATTTTTAATGAGTTGAATATTAAAAACTTCATTAAAATTTTAAAGAAAGATGGACTGGCTCTCTCAAAAAAGCCAGCCATCTTAAAAAACTAACTCAAACAACTTTCTTTATATATTTTTAATACCCTGGGTTTTGTGTTAGGGTGGGGTTTCTTTCTAATTCATCTTCAGGTAATGGTAGTAAATAATCATCTTCAGAGAAAAATGGTTTTTCACCTTCTAATCCAGAGGCTCCAAATACTTCGTTTCCAATTTTTCTTCTAGCAATGTCGTACCATCTTATTCCTTCAAACGCGAATTCTAGTCTTCTTTCTTCTAAAATATCATCTACTGTAATAGTTCCTGATAAATCTGCAGGTACGGCACTTGGCTCAACTGTTACTGGAACACCTGCACCAGTTTGAGTTTCACCACCCATTCTAGCTCTTGCTCTAACTTGGTTAACATAGTTTAATGCAGTTGCATTATCTCCTAATTCTACAGCAGCTTCAGCAGCAATCAATAATACTTCAGCATAACGTATCATAGAATAGTTATGGCTAGTTGCTCTTGCGTTAGCACGAGCAAATGGTCCAGGAAAACGTGTATATTTTGCAATGTAAGGGTTGTTTTTTGCGAATTCATGACCACTAATATCAAATTGCGTGTAATCAACAACTGTACCTCCAATAGATACTTCGTCATCCATACTAACCGCTCTTCTATAATCATCGGCATCCCAAGTAGTATAGACTTCTAACGTTGGTACAGCTACAGACCAGCCACCACCTAAGTTTCTGTCATCACCTCTAATACCTGTCATTGGGGCAGTTTGATCATAAGCGTTGTCATCAGCTTCAAAATTGTTATAATCTAAAGCGAATATTGGCTCTAAAGACGCATCAATTTCGTTTGCGTTAAATAAATTTTGGAAGTTTGATTCTAAAGCTAAGTTATACGTACCAGCGTTATCAATAACTTCTTGAGCTTCAGTAAATGCATTTTGATACTCACCCATTGTTAAATAAACTAAAGAAAGGTAAGAACTAGCTGCAGCTTTAGAAGGTATTGCTCTAGAGGCAACTGTATTTGGTAACCAAGTTTTAGCATACTCTAAATCTGAAATTATGTTTGCATAAACCTCAGCAGTAGGAGTTCTTGTGATTGCTGCAGAAGCATCAATATCTACAATAGGTTCTTCAATGTAAGGTACATCTCCAAATAATCTAACTAAATGAAAGTAATAAAATGCTCTGGCAAAATAGGCTTGTGCCGTAATTGGATTTTTAATTTCATCGGCAACATCTACGTTTTCGGCACCTGCTATTGCATTATTTGCAGCAGCAATTCCTTGGTATGTACGTGGCCAGAATTCACTTATCATACCATTACTGGCAAGTGTAGTAAATTCATTCATCTCAACTCTTCTCGTTTCATTAGAGGCAAGACTTACCATATCTGAACGCAGCATTAATGCAATAGAAAGCTTTCTACCCCATATTTTCTCATTGATGGCATGTGTTAGTGCCCCATCTACTGCTGTTTGAATATTTGCAGTAGTTTCAAAGAAACCTTCTGCTGACAATATACCTACAGGTTCTTCTTCTAGATCTGAACAACCCATTATTGATAAACCTATCAATAACAGTAATAATTTATATGTTTTCATTTTGTTTTCTTTTAAATTAAATTTTTTCTTAAAACTTTAAGTTAAGGCTCATGTTTACAGTTCTTACCGTTGGGTAGTTCCCAAAATCAAAACCTTGTGCTGTATTGGCAGAAGTATTGTTGTCTCCACCAGAACCAAAGTAGTTTACTTCTGGGTCTAAGCCAGAGTAGTCTGTAATGGTAATTAAGTTCTGTGCACTTAATCCAATTCTAAGGTTATCTAAACCTAATGTCTCAGTAATATCAGAAGGAACATTATAGCCAATTGCAATGTTCTTTAATCTAATGTAGCTACCATCTTCAACAAAACGAGAAGAAATTTCTCTGTTACTGTTATTACCTACACGTGGAGCATCAGTATCTGTATTAGTTGGCGTCCATGCATTGTTATAATAGTCTGTAGTCGTATTAGCGTCTCCGTTTGTTAACTGAACGTTTGTTAAGTTAAAAATGTCACCGCCTTGAGAACCTTGGAAGAAAATACTTAAGTCTAAGTTCTTATATGAAAAGTTATTTGTAAAACCCCAAGTGAAATCTGGATTTGGGTTACCAATAGTTGTTCTATCACCTTCTGTAATATCACCACTACCATCTATATCTGCAAATAATGGGTCACCTGCAACGCCGCCGGATAAAGTAGCCGTCCCTGCTGGTAAAGCTCCACCTTGGTAAACACCAGCGTAGTCATATCCCCAGAATAATCCAACTTCTTCACCTACCCTTAATACATAACTTCTGTCATGGCTAAAATAACTTGGTGTAGCATCGAAAAATAAATCAGCATCGTTAACTAAACTTACAACTTCGTTTTTGTTGAAAGCCATGTTAAAATCTGTTGTCCATCTGAAATTTTCTTTAATAATGTTTTTGGTGCTCAAAGCAACTTCAAAACCTCTGTTGTTAATTTCACCAACGTTTGATAGAATATTGTCACCTGAGAAACCTGCGTATTCAGGGATACTGTTGTTCGTTAAAATTAAATCTTTAGTATCAATGTTGTAGTAATCCAGAGAAAGTGTAAATCTATTATTTACAAACCCTAAATCGATACCAAAGTTAGATTGGTAAGATGATTCCCATTTCAAATTTGGATTTTCTGATTGTTCTGGAGTAACAGCACTAACAGTTTGTCCATTACTAGAAGCATAAATGGTTTCCAGTCTAGATAAAGATTGGTATGCGCTAATAGATGGGTTACCAGTTACACCGTAACTTGCTCTCAGCTTTAAGTTAGAAATAGCTTTGCTGTCCTGTAAGAATTTTTCGTTAGATACTTTCCATCCTAATGCTGCAGAAGGGAAAAGAGCGTACTTTTCATTAGCTGCGAAGTTAGAAGCACCATCTCTTCTTAATGTAGCTGTAAGTAAGTATTTATCATCCCAGTCATAGTTAAGTCTACCAAATTGAGATTGTATTTCAATTTCAGATCTAGAAGAATCTGGTTGCAAAATATTTGTTGCCGATCCTAAGCCATAAAAAGAAAATCCATCAGAAATAAAACCTGTAGCTTCAGAGAAGAAATTTTCTGCAACTGTCTTTTGATAAGAGTAACCACCTAATAAAGTTAAGTTACCTTTTCCTAATTCTGTAGTGTATGTTAAGTAGTTTTCACTTAATACACTAGTTTCTTTATCAATATCAACGATAGCTCTACCACTTTCTCCACCTGCTGTTTGTGTTAAAAGAGATGGTAAGTAAATACCTCTAGTTTGGTTTTCTGTACTTAAACCAAAAGTACTTTTAAAAGTAAGACCTTTTAAAATTTCGTAGTTAGCATAAAAGTTTGCTCTAAAGTTATCAGTTGTTGTTTCGTCAATTCTTTCAGTTGGAACAGCAAATGGGTTGTCAACAGGGTCACCCACAGTGTTACCGAATGTATAAGAGCCATCTTCGTTAAACACAGCTTGATCTGGAGTGTATCTTAATGCTAATGTAATTACATCATCACCACCTGCAGAAACAGAACCGTTTGATTGAGTTGCAGAACCATTTTTAACACCTCTACTCCCAAAAAGGTTCATTCCTAACTTTAATTTATCTGTTACTTGCGCGTCAATGTTAGATAAGAACGTTAATCTTTCAAAATCAGAACCTGAAATTATACCCTCTTGTTTAAAGTAGTTGGTAGAAGCATAAAAGTTAATTTTATCGCTACCACCAGAAACCGAAACTTGGTTATTGGATGTACTTCCAGATCTATAGATCAAGTCTTGCCAATCTGTATTTGCCGGTCCTTGGGAATAAGGAGTAGTAACACCATTATTTGCTCTAATTTGATTTTGATAATTGGCAAATTCATTAGCATTCAATAAATCTAATCTGTTAGATATATTTTGAATGGCGTATGTAGTATTAGCTTCTATAGATATTTTCCCACTTCTACCTTTTTTAGTAGTTACAAGTATAACACCATTTGATCCTCTTGATCCATAAATAGCAGTAGCTGATGCATCTTTCAAAACTTCCATAGACTCAATATCATTGGCTTGTGGCATAGATGCTCCAACAAAACCATCTACAACTACAAGTGGAGAACTACTTGCGTTAATTGAAGTGTTACCTCTAATGGTTATACTGATGGGAGCACCTGGCTCCCCACCGTTGTTAGACTGAACAACAACACCGGCTGCACGTCCTTGTAATGCTTGTTCTGCATTTAAAACAGGATATGCGTTTAATTCCTCAGATTTTACAGAAGAAACAGACCCGGTAATGTCACTTTTTTTCTGAGAACCGTAACCAACAACAACAACCTCTTCAAGTTGGCTTGCATCTTCAGCAAGAACAATGTCTAAAGTTTGTTGTCCATTAATAGTTACAGATTTCTTAGCGTAACCAATGTAAGAGAATTCTAATACATCTCCATTTTTAACGGTAATAGAATAATTACCATCAAAATCTGTTGATGTACCTGTCGTTGTATTTTGGATAACAACATTTGCACCGGGTACAGGCATACTCGTCTCATCGGTAACTGTACCGGTCAGGTTATACCCGTCTTGTGCGAATAATGATATGTTGAGTAACAATACCATTATTAATACTAATTTTGTTTTTAAATTCATTTGTAGTCTTGTTATGTTAATTTAAGTTCGACTTGTTAAAGTCTGATTAAAGCATTTTAAAATGAAAATTGAATTGAGTTTCATTTTACATCTGCTAGGGCTTCTTTAATTTCTACTACTTGCTTTTGAAGAAAACACTAACAGTAAATAGTTCATTTTTTTAATCGCATCCTTATTTCTAATAGGAAATGATAATGTAAATGTGTTAATCTAAATTTTCAGTCATTGAATTGAATTAAAATTAAGTTCGATGTTAATTTGAGTTTTAATATTTTGGTTTTCCAAACTGGTTATCCAATTTGGTTTACCAAATATATGTTATTTCATCGTTAAAAAAAGAGAAATTTACATTTTAACAACTTTTGCTGTGCTGAAATTTTTCAAATCTGCTTTTAACCCTGTGTAATATTGAGAATATGGTATTTAATTAACAAATGGGGACTTTTTTGAATCAATACTTTTTATATCTAATTATGCTTTCTTTTCGTCAAAAAACTGTATTTAAAATCCTAAATTTGAGCGGTTTTCCTCTCTAAATTTTCAATTATTTTTGGATTTGTAGAAGTAAGTGTGAATTCAATTTTTTGATATTCAATAACTTCTGATGATTTTAATTGATTGTAAACACAGTATTATGAATAACAGTTTTGAACAATACGCATATATCCCATTAAAGCAATTTTCTAACCGAGTTTGGCGTACTTATGAGGGAGGGGCACTAATAGATAGATGGAAAAAAGATAGTCTAGAGGTAGATGGCAGTATGCCAGAAGAGTGGATAATGTCTACTGTAACAGTTAGAGGAAACGGAAGACCGGAAAATGAAGGACTTTCTCTAGTAGAAACTCCGTCAGGTACTCATTCTCTAAAAGAATTAGTGGATTCTAACAAAGAATTATATCTAGGTAAGTCACTGGCTGATAAATTTGGCACTACCGGTGTGCTGATAAAAATGTTGGACTCAAAAGA